>NZ_JAVRBU020000084.1:0-506 GCF_034531135.2 Nostoc sp. CmiVER01 | reverse complement strand
CCCCCCGGGCTCTACGGGTTCCTGCGCGGCGCCTCACGGGCCGGACCGGGCGGAAGGTGGGATCGCATACCAGGCAGCGGTGGTCGTTGCGGTAACGCTCGCGGTGCCGTTCGCAGAAGGGGTAGCCAAGGTCGCCAGAGCTGGTGTTGCCGGCGGTGCCATTGCGCCCGGCGCGCTAGGAGGATCGGAAGGAGTTCATGTGGTCATTTTCTGACCATTGATTCTCACGGGTCGCGATCATCCACTGCCTCAGGTCTGATGGATTCGGTCAGGGGCGTCGGCTGAGAGGCCGCAGGTGCTTAGCGAGCCCGAGGATGGCTGCCCCGTAGCCCGGAAGGGGGGGGCCGCAATCACCCAATGTCGCTTCGACGACCTTGGCCGCGTGAAAGAGAGCCATCATCCCAAGCTCTTTAGCCCCTGCGATCACCAGCCTGGTACGAAACCGAGCTTCGACAAAATCCTCAGCCAGGGCAGCGTCACCGATGGCAAAGGCATCGGCGTAGATA
>NZ_JAVRBU020000083.1:0-511 GCF_034531135.2 Nostoc sp. CmiVER01 | reverse complement strand
TATCTGATCGCCGGCGCGGTTTCTTCCTCCCTGAACCGCATGCAGACTTGCCGCTTCGGACACCCTGAGGCGGTTTTTTTCGCCCGCTCGAGCATCGCCAGGTCTGACGATGCCGCGCCGACCAGGCCGCGCACGTCGAGCTGCAGCATCGCCATTGCCGACGATGGCACAAGGTCGCCGGCGGTGACCACCGACCTCGAGCTGGCATCGCCACATCCGGCGATGCGCGCCGGCGTCGACCATCGCCAGGTCTGACGATGGCGGCCGCCCTACCCTGGATCTCGCATCGCCATTTCTGGCGATGAGATCCACGGAGCGGCCATTTAAGCTGCGGCTGGGGCCACTACCAAAAATTTAGAATATAAAGGTTACCTTTGTATGTCCGGCCAAATTGAAAGCCGATCTTGATCGCTATGCTTCGTTGCATGCGCAAACCTACGGCGACGCGACCGACGCCGCCGCATTGATTCCCTACATGCTAGAAGCATTTATTGCGGGAGATCGCGGTTTT
>NZ_JAVRBU020000082.1:0-518 GCF_034531135.2 Nostoc sp. CmiVER01 | reverse complement strand
GGCTACAGCGCCGAGGACGTGCTGAACACCTGCCAGGCGCTCTATGAGACGCACAAGCTGACCTCGTACCCTCGCACCGACTGCGCCTACCTGCCGGAGTCGCAGCACGCCGACGCCCCGCGCGTGCTGGAAGCGATCAAGCACGTCAACCCCGAGCTGGCCGGCCTGGTCGATGGTGCCGACCCGCGCATCAAGTCCAAGACGTGGGACGACTCGAAGATCACCGCGCACCACGGCATCGTGCCGACCATGCAGAAGGGCAGCAAGGCCGCCCTCAGCGAGCGCGAGCGCAACATCTACGACCTGATCGTGCGCGCGTACCTGGCGCAGTTCTACCCGCTGCACGAGTACATGCAGACCACCGTGGGCGTCGAGATCGCGGGCGAGAACTTCGCCGCGAGCGGCAAGGTAGTCACGCGCAACGGCTGGCGTGACGTGTACAGCCAGGCCGACGAGGAAACCGAGAAGGACGAGGACGACGACAGCGGCACGCAGAGAAGTTGCTCCGTTCCATGATG
>NZ_JAVRBU020000081.1:0-521 GCF_034531135.2 Nostoc sp. CmiVER01 | reverse complement strand
GATTGCGGAGGAATTAAAGCAGCTTTAGAGGGGAGAACCCCCAGAACGCGACGGCCGCGGCAGATAGGGGCGCGATGACGGTGGCGACCTGCCAGTTTTTGTCCTCGCCACGCATCGTAATACAGGAGATGGCCAGCCAAGCCGTCGCTCCCATCAAGATCGGAATGATCTTTCGCCGATTTGCCATGTCCACGTGGCTTGCAGCGAAACCCACCGCCATGGCGAGCCCAAGATTCAGCAGATAAGCCGAATCGGAAGGCCGGCGGAACAGGTTGACCCCGGGTACCCACCGGTACAAGGCTTCGTAGAATGGCGTATGGCCGCCAAGCAGGTACGCAATGCCAACGCATGCGGTGACACCAAAAAACAGAAGGTGCCGCCGCTGCGAGCGATTTCGCCATGCGCCGCACAGACCCACCAGCAGAAGCAGTGACGCGATCGCGCCGATGTAGAAGAACGTCTCAATCGGATCGACCGGGCCGTTGTAGGTCCCCCGAAGGCTTTGCATGGCATTGGGATCG
>NZ_JAVRBU020000080.1:0-531 GCF_034531135.2 Nostoc sp. CmiVER01 | reverse complement strand
CGTTTCGGTTTGGAGGGAGGGGGCGCCGAAGGCACATCCCATTTCCAGCTCCAGAACATCGCATAAGGCTTTGATGTGAATCATGGCGCGCGGTCTTCTTCGGGTTCCGTTGAACCAATGCCCGAGCGTGGCAAGCGCAGGGGGTTTGGCGTCCGGTGGCCATGCGTACCTGTCGAGCCGCTCGAACACGTCTTCGACTGTGAGGCCGAGGTCGCGGCGGCGTGCGTCGATGGTTTCCTGGAAAGACCTCATAAAGCGATGACTTCCTTGACTGAGATGGCCGTCTAAAGCGTAGGTCCACCGCTTGCGCGGCGCTCATCCGTATCGTATGGTTGCGGTCTATCCGAAACGGATAGTTGTGCCTGATTTGCTCGCAGTGAGCGTCCCCTTCCCCTTCCCCTGGGTCGGCCATCCTGCATCAGGTGAGCAAAGGCTATTGTGACGTGGGTGGCATGGCACGTTGTTGGTGTGGACACCGGCAGGATTGATGACGCTGTCGCCCGGCTGGCGTTGATGCGTGTTCGTGCCTGA
>NZ_JAVRBU020000079.1:0-562 GCF_034531135.2 Nostoc sp. CmiVER01 | reverse complement strand
CCCGAAGCAGCTAGCAAATTTCGTCTCGCAAGCGATCGGGTCAAAGGTGGTTGCGGCGCCGATTCCGGTTGCGGGCGCTTTCGATCGCCTGCTCAAGGGAGGCGTGGAGGTCAAACGGATCACCGCGACTGTCGCTCGTCCTACCAACGCAGACCTTGTAGCGGATGACAACTTCTCCGATGAAGCGATGGCACTGCTTACGAATTTAGGAGGTGACACGATGCATTTCTCTATAGGCATCGACGGTCGTAGAGATGACAGCAATGGTCGCCTGAAGCCATTGGCGAAGCAGATGCTCCAATCCCTGCTGAAGCGAGGAGCTACAACCGCTCGCGCTGACGTCATAGAAGATGGAATTGAGTATCCAATCGACTGTAATGACCCACCACTTCCTGCACAGGTCAGGCCGCTAAAGCATACGCCTCAGCGGGTGTTTTCATCTTCAGCGCCTGATGGGGTCGCTGATGGTTGTAGAAGTGGATCCAGTCGCCAATCGTACGCATCGCATGGGTCAGGTTTTCGAAGCGATGCCGGTGCACGCACTGCTCCTTCAAGGTGCGGA
>NZ_JAVRBU020000078.1:0-576 GCF_034531135.2 Nostoc sp. CmiVER01 | reverse complement strand
GGAGTTGATACGTGCGTTATGGTTGTAACGGGCGCGCGGGCCGGAAGGGCCTTGGCCACCCTGACCCGACGACCTGTCGTGAAAAGCGCAGAACTACCTAGCGCGGGCCTGCGCCGCGGGGCGCGTTGCTTGCCGTCGACATCGTGGCACCCCGCGTGCCACGCCCTGGACGAGGGCTTCGTGGCCCATCGGCCACGCGCACAGTGAGGGTTGCCACGAGCGTTCCCCAGGACTAAGTGCGCGGGAAAGGTCGTCTGCTTCAGCGGGCTATGACGGTGCCGCATGACAGTAAGGCTGGCACTGTGGCGCGCATTCAGATCAGCCCATCCATGCGTTGGTCATCTGGCGATGACGTAAAAAATGCTTCGGGGACGTCGTTCTGTACACGAACGTAAGGGGCGCATTGCGCGAAGACAACACGCGGCTCGGTCGGCTCTTCCGCACGCTGATCGCATCCCATGCGACATGACTTCCTTCCTTATCAAATCGGCACCCCATGATGGCGTTCTGGGCTCCTTGTGCTTGTAAGACAGGTCTTAGTGCTGGACCTTTCGTCACCATCGACGGAGGCGGTGA
>NZ_JAVRBU020000077.1:0-579 GCF_034531135.2 Nostoc sp. CmiVER01 | reverse complement strand
AGGCACCGGCCAGCCTGTCTATTTGTCCAACAGTTCGTTGGACGATCGTCGTGGTGCGAATCCGTGTTCTTGGAGTTCTGTCGTCGCTCGTGGGCGAATGGGATTATCCTTAACTCGTCCCTAATCCCTGGATGCACAGGTATGCCGACTCTGCCGCAGAGGGACTTGATGCATGAAGCGGCGATGGCGGCCGTTGAGCTGCGTGATGAATTGCTTGATCTCGGCTGGCCCACTGCTTCGGAGCTTGCGGCCCGATTCCCTCAGCCGGTTGGTAAAGCCGAAGAATGGGTTGCTGATCTCCGCGCGACGGGACAAATCCTGGCCGTCTGGTCCAGTCGCGATGGTACATACCGGTTTCCTTCATTCCAGTTCGATGCGCGTGGCGTCCGTCCCGAGCTCTCTCAGCTCCTCGCGATACTTTCAGAAATCCCCGGTTTAGATTCCGCGACCGACCCCGGTGGCTGGGCGCGCGCATTCTGGCTTTACGGGGCGACGCCTCTCCTAAGTCCCGCGGCCTTGGGGGGGGCGGAGAGGACCCTAGGGCCCGCTCTGCGGCTGAGGTGTTTGCTCTCGCCCCCG
>NZ_JAVRBU020000076.1:0-587 GCF_034531135.2 Nostoc sp. CmiVER01 | reverse complement strand
TAGAAGCCATTCCAGAGCGATCGCCTAATTCTGTTCTCAGTGTCAAAGATTGTCGATAGAGGGTTTCGGCTGCATCCCAGTTGCCGCGATTGCGCTCTATAGAACCCAACGATGCCCAACTAGAAGCCATGCCAGAGCGATCGCCTAATTGTGTCTCAACTTCTAAACATTGCCTATACAGGGTTTCGGCTGCATCCCAGTTGCCGCGATTGCGCTCTATATTTCCCAACGATGCCCAACTAGAAGCCATACCAGAGCGATCGCCTAATTGTGTCTCAACTTCTAAACATTGCCGATAGAGGGTTTCGGCTGCATCCCAGTTGCCGCGATTGCGCTCTATATCTCCCAACACTCCCCAACTAGAAGCCATTCCAGAGCGATCACCTAATTCTGTTCTCAGTGTCAAAGATTGTCGATAGAGGGTTTCGGCTGCATCCCAGTTGCCGCGATTGCGCTCTATATCTCCCCACTGTCCCCAAATAGAAGCCATGCCAGAGCGATCGCCTAATTCTGTTCTCAGTGTCAAAGATTGTCGATAGAGGGTTTCGGCTGCATCCCAGTTGCCGCGATTGCGCTCTATATCTCCC
>NZ_JAVRBU020000075.1:0-593 GCF_034531135.2 Nostoc sp. CmiVER01 | reverse complement strand
GCAGGCGTTGCGGATGAGCCTTCGTTCGGCTACCGCACCGTGGCCGGGTTGATGAGAATCAACAAGGACTCGGTGCGGCGGATCTTCCAGCTCAAAGGTTGGCAGGTACGTACACGAGCGGCCGGTAGGCAACCGCCTCCGGATAGAGACGCTTCCTTCCGGCCGCCGCCGCTCCGAACTAACGCTGAGCTACGAATTTGTGCTGAATCTGGGATGGCCAGGGGAGAGGGGCTGAGCCTGGCCCTGGTCATCGACGGCCACACCCGGCAGCTGCTGGACTGACAACTGCCGGGCGTGGCAAGACCCGTAGCGCAGTCGCCACCCTGGAACAAGCGTACACTTGCATAGTTAAGGCTTGAAGCAGGAGCCGAAAACTCCTGCAGCAGAACGGCGTGGTGGAGCGGGTGATCCAAACGTTGAAGGAACAGTGGGTCCACCGACAGCGATTCGAGAACCAGGTCTACGTTTTGCGTGTGATCGACGATTGGATCGGTGTATAGAGCTCGAAGCGGATGCATCAGGCTTTGAAGATGATGATGCACGACGAATGCTTATGCCGCACAGCAACCGGCTGACCTGCGCAGAAAGCGGTG
>NZ_JAVRBU020000074.1:0-608 GCF_034531135.2 Nostoc sp. CmiVER01 | reverse complement strand
TTTCCCACGCGTACAGCAGCAATGCCCGCCTTGTCGTCTCACCATCCGTCGTCACCAATGGACGACCATCGATGCGACGTTCTGGAGCATCAACGGCGATGCCGCAAGCCAACCGCGGTGCCCCTAATGCTGCCCACCGCTCCCGCGATTCCACGCCACCATGGGCTTGCGCAGGTCTCTGGTTGATAGAGGGTCTTTGGACGCGCGGCTGCAGAGAAGCGACGTATTAACTCTTCTTCGAGGTTTCATGATGACCACGACCTGTTTGCCATCCATTGTCTCGGCACCGGAACCGGATGCTCCCCGCATTGACGAGGCGACATCGCGTATCGAAGCGCCCCGGCGCCGTATCGCTCGCATCGACGTTTTCGCCCTGGCCGAACAACTGGCCGGTGACGCATCACGTGGCCGATTGAGGCTCCAACTCTTTGCCGATCGAGATTTCACGTTTGATGTTCACTATAAGATGACCTCGGCAGAGGGTCTGAGGTACTGGCGCGGTCAATTGCCGGGGCAACCCGACATGCAGGCACACCTGGCGGTGAGCGATCGCGAGGACGCAACCGGTGCGCCGTTCTTGCACGGACTGGTTCAGGCCGGATGGCAGC
>NZ_JAVRBU020000073.1:0-610 GCF_034531135.2 Nostoc sp. CmiVER01 | reverse complement strand
CTCCATTTCCAGAGGAGAAAGAAGAAGATTATGACGCCAACCGATGATCTGCCGCAACGCACGGAACCCCCGCTCAGATGGCAACGAGAAGTCGATCTCGATGCCAGGCACTTCGTGGTTGAAGTCGTCGATGACGTTGAATAGCCGGATGCTGCGCCCGTCGGCCAGCTGATCGTGCATAAAGTCCATCGACCAGACCTGGTTGACGCTCGATGGCACGGCCAGCGGCTCCGGAGCCCGTCTGACCAACCGCTTACGCGGCTTGATCCGCAGGTTCAACTCCAGCTCGCGATAGATCCCATACACACGCTTAGGATTCCAGCCGAAGCCCTTCACGTTGCGCAGGTACAAGAAGCACAGCCCGAAACCCCAATTCCGGTGGTGGTCGGTCAGACGCAGCAGCCAGTTCGCTATGTCATCGTTCTCGACCTTGCGTCGGCCAACATACCGATTGCAAGCCTGGCTGATCCCAAACGCCTCACATGCCAACCGAATCGATAGCCCCTGGCTGGCCACCGCCTTCATGGCCATCTTGAGAGCATCCCGAAATCGATGTGGCGGAAGCGAAGCCATTTGCCGGACTGATACGGGGTCCGAAGAGCACTGGCAA
>NZ_JAVRBU020000072.1:0-612 GCF_034531135.2 Nostoc sp. CmiVER01 | reverse complement strand
CTTTCAAGGTCTTGTAATTTTCCCCAAATTATAGTTAGTTGAAAAAATAAAGTTGGTAAATGGGGAATAGCTAGAATGATTATAGGTCAAGTGTTTGAGCGTTTTGTAGAAGAAAGTCCGGTTTCGGTCATGGTTCGCGGACTTCTCGAAGCAATTTTATGTCCTCAGAAACTTGACGAGTTATTTGAGAAAAGTGCAAAAACTCAGTATACAAAGGAATTACTGTTCTCTACGGTAGTAGAGATGATGAATACAGTAGCTTGTGGAATTAGGCCTTCAATTCATGCTGCATATCAAGCTAAAACATCACAAATGAATGTTTCTGTTACTTCTGTATATAACAAGCTAAATGCAATGGAGACTGATGTAAGTGCTGATGAATTAGTAAGGGAGACAGGAACTTCAATGGAAGCGATTATTCGGCATTTAAACGGAAGCTTACCAGATTGGCTACCTGGTTATCGGCTCAAAATTTTAGATGGCAATGCAATAGGTGCAAGCGAACATCGTCTAAAACCTCTTCGTGATTGTAACAGTGCGCCTTTACCAGGGCAATCATTGGTGGTACTTGACCCATCTCTAATGTTGGCGATTGATGTTTTTCCTTGTGAA
>NZ_JAVRBU020000071.1:0-613 GCF_034531135.2 Nostoc sp. CmiVER01 | reverse complement strand
TGGCGTTGGTTCCCAGTCGCAAGCGTGCGGCAGTGCGAAGCCGCGAGCAGATGTACGAGCGCATCGCGGTCGCGGTCAGCGACGTGCTCGGACTGTCGCACGGTGCGGGTGCGGATCTTGGCCCTTAGGTCGGATGAGATCCTGGGTGTCTACGGCGTGACTGCCGCCGTGCGCCTGATCCAGCGTAGCCCGAAGATGAGGCTAGCTGCGCCGATGAAGATCAGAGCCCCTCGCCAGACGTGATAGAGCAGTAGCGTCAGGAGTGCGCTGGTACACAGGAGGCTGGTGATGGCCACGATCCGCATGGCGAAGGGGCGCTGACCAGACGGTCCGGGTCGCAGGGCGGCCAAGGCAACGCACGAAAAGGCGCCCAATGTCCCGACATTGATCAGTTGGGCGAGTTGCATCACGGGTGTCAGTGTGGCCGCGAGTGCTGCGAAGCCTGCGATGAGCCACACGCACGCGTCAGGTGAGTGGGTGCGCGGGTTTACTGTGGTTAGTGATCCGGGCAGGTGACCATCGCGAGCGAGGGCAAAAATGGTTCGAGACGAGGCGTTCAGGCAGGCGTAGATCACGGTCATCATTCCCAGGGTGCCTGCCGCGCGGATGAGTG
>NZ_JAVRBU020000070.1:0-615 GCF_034531135.2 Nostoc sp. CmiVER01 | reverse complement strand
GTACGAGACCAAGTCGCGGTCGCTGTCGTGGCCGCCGGTGGAGGCCAGATTGTAGCGGGGGATGGCCACCAGCAGCGTCATCAAGGCATCGACCAGGGTGGTTTTTCCACTCCCCGTGGGGCCAATGATGGCGGTCCCGGCGACATCGATGGGCACACTATGGCGCCCGCCGAAGGCGCCCCAGTCATAGAAATCCAGATGCGTGAGCACGAGGCTCTCGATTAGCGGGGCAGGCGGTGTAGTCATGGGTTAGCGTCGGACTCGGACTCGGGGACAGGCGGTTCGGCTTGTGCGTCAGCGACCGTGCTTAGGGCGTGGATCAATTGAGACAGGTTCTCAGGGTTGGCCACGTGCACTATGATCGGGCGAATCGTGACCCGTTCGTATTGGTCGACATCCGATACCAGGCCGTGGCCTTTGAGCTGCTCGAGCAGCCCCAACAAGCGCTTTCGTTCCTGGGCGTCGCTGCCCGGATCGCCCAAAAATGGCTGAAGATGGGGCTGCAAGTCTTCGAGGGCCACCCGGGCGTCGGCCGCGCCAAGGCCCGCTTCGATCTCGTGAGTGACAAACTGTTGACGCAAGATTGCCACCAGAAGCGATTGTTCCAAGGTCAGG
>NZ_JAVRBU020000069.1:0-619 GCF_034531135.2 Nostoc sp. CmiVER01 | reverse complement strand
GAAGGTCGGCCTCGAGATCGTCGGCACCGCGCAACACCCGATCATCACCGTCTTCTCAAACCCCGTCATGGAGCAATCCGATGCCCTCTCGTATCTGGTGACCGGCAAGCCGCTGTCACAGGCCAAAGGCGGTGACGGCAACATGGTGACTGCCGCCGCCCATGCGCTGGGCTCGGCCGCCGGTGACCTGCTGGCCAAGAGCGTCGGCGCCAAGATCGGTGTCGACGATATCGGCGTCGCCAGCAATGACGCGCTCGGCGGCAACTCCGCCTTTACCGTCGGCAAATACCTTTCCCCACGCCTGTACTTAAGCTACGGCGTCGGCCTGTTCGATCCTGGCCAGGTCATTACGCTGCGCTATCTGCTGAGCGCCCACTGGACCGTACAGGCCCAGAATGCGACTTCGTTCAATCAGGCCAGCGCAGCGTATCGGCTGGAACGTTGACCCCCATGCAACAGGAACGCAGACCACCGCCGACCCGCCCCCTCTTTCGTAACGCCCCATCCGGCGCCTGCCTGATAAAACACATCCGACGTCCCCACTAACCCTCTCAGGAGACTTGTGTGCCCCTCGCCGATCTGACGACCATTCTGCGT
The DNA here is from genome assembly GCF_034531135.2 of Nostoc sp. CmiVER01. Classification (NCBI taxonomy): domain Bacteria; kingdom Bacillati; phylum Cyanobacteriota; class Cyanophyceae; order Nostocales; family Nostocaceae; genus Nostoc; species Nostoc sp. CmiVER01. The sequence goes on along the minus strand of NZ_JAVRBU020000069.1, from coordinate 22 downwards.
GCCGCGCAACACATTGTACTGA
>NZ_JAVRBU020000068.1:0-639 GCF_034531135.2 Nostoc sp. CmiVER01 | reverse complement strand
TATCTTGAGGATTTACTTGGGCAATTTTTTGTGGCGCTGCTATTGATACTACAGCCGTTGAGGCAATAATTAGAGGACCTCCGGTGCCATGAGCGATATCGCGACGCGTAAGGGTGTGGTCCCCGCACTGCGCTACGATAATGGCAATCCGAAGGGCCGTAACTACATCCGTTTCGATGGGATAGAAAAGGGCGCCGACGGGTCGTCGACCCTGCTGATCGATGCCAAGAAGCAGCTGCCGCTGTGGAGTGAAGGCGCGAAGCGAGACCTATTGGACTCTCTGGATCGCGTGAAGACTGCCGTTGAACAAAACCCGGGATACAAGGTGATGTACGAGTTTCCGAACGAGAAGGCTGCACAAGCAGCCAAAGAGTTCCTGACGGTTAACAAATTGGACAAGGTGGTGTCTGTGCGCGTGCGAGGCGGCTGAGTATGGCAAGCATCGAAGTGTGGCTGCATCGTCGGCCTGACAGGTCTGTACCGATGGCGGATATGTATGCGCAGGATATTGCGCGACTGAGTCTTGTCGACGGACCGCTGGGCTTCAGGCAGGCAGGGCCCCCTCCGATGCTCGTGGATACAGGCGATTATGTCGTTGAGGTGTACAACGCAAAAATCCCCGTCCGTGGGTTGAAATGC
>NZ_JAVRBU020000067.1:0-641 GCF_034531135.2 Nostoc sp. CmiVER01 | reverse complement strand
GTGGCATTGCCAGGTGACTTTCGTACGCAGGTTCTCATAGGTGTTGCTCAGGCATCGGCCGCCGTGGCCGGCGGCTATGCGTTGCAAGTCCGCCACGCTGAGTCGGCGTTGGCGATCGGAGGCGCAACGTCCGCACCAGCGTCCATGGAGGATATGGCGTCCCAAGGTGGTCCATCGATGGCCTTGCGCACAGCGAAACGTGTAGCGGGCGTCGGAGCCCAGGTCCTCGTTACTCAGGCAGGCGCCCCCTTTGGCCCGTGCCAGGGCGCGTAGGCGCTTCAGCGTATCGGGACTGCGTCGAGCCAGCCCCCGTGCCGCATCCGCGCAGCGGCGGCACCATGTGCCATGCAGGACGTTGGTACCCGAAGCCTGCCAGACGTGACCGCGGGCGCACTGCCACGTGTAGCGCCGCGCAATGCCCAGATACGCGTCACTCAGGCAACGTCCGCCACGCACGACGGCGAGGGCCCGTAAGTGGTCCCAGTGACGCATCCGTCGTGAGGCTTGGGCACGCGCGGCCCGTCCGCATGTGGGGCAACCGCCGCCCTTGACGATCTGGTGGCCAAGAGACGACCACGTGTGTCCTTGCGGACATCGCACGTTGTATCGGGCTTTGCCGTTGGTATATGGCTCAGCGCAGG
>NZ_JAVRBU020000066.1:0-645 GCF_034531135.2 Nostoc sp. CmiVER01 | reverse complement strand
CCGCCCCTTCCCTTACGCATGGAGCGCCACGCCATGTCCTTGATCCCTCCCTTACGTCCCGTCCGGCTCGGGGGCCTGTGGTACCCTGTCAGCAAGTTGGGCAGCCTTGCCCCGCGACTGCACGCGCAGGAGATCCTTTACCCTGGTCCGGCCGGCAAGGCCCACTGCGCCGCCTGCGCCATCGACAACAGCACGCAGGCCGTCGGCGGGTGCACACCCACCGTGTTGCCCGCCCTGGTCAACGGGCAGGGCCGCGATGTCGCCGGCATCACCGTCAATGGCGTGTTGTTGGGCAGTTGCGTTAACGCGGACAGCCGCGAACGGCCGGTACACTGGGTCTCAGCCACCAGCAGCCCCAAGCATTAGCCCCGCGGCCCATCCTGAGTGCGCTGAACCTGTTGCCCGATCTCGACAGTAACGGCACCCCCCATAACCAGGCCGGTGCCGTCATCGACCTGAGCTTGGACGGGGGCGGTCATAGCACCGCGGTGCTGTGGCCAGCCGGCAGCGCCACGCCGTTGGTCATCGCCCCGTACGGCAAGCACTGCGCACCGGTGGACCTGACCGACATCCTGCTGGTCAACGTTCAGCCTCAAAACTCGGAACTACGCAATATTTGATATCCAGACTCAAAGAAAACGAACA
>NZ_JAVRBU020000065.1:0-658 GCF_034531135.2 Nostoc sp. CmiVER01 | reverse complement strand
TGGTCTTGCTATGGGCGAGATTGAGGACTTTTATAGCCACGCCACGCCGATAGCCATGAATAATCGGCCTATACAAACGCCTGCAAAACGCGGTGATGTTTGGATGCTTGAGCTCGATCCTAAAAACGCCAGTGGCTATCGAATGAGGAACGTTGACCTTGATACCATCAGGATACCTGATGGCAAATACGACTATGTCATCCCTTTTCGTCATCCTGATCGCATCGCGCTGATGCCTACTCGTACAGGTGGTCGAGGATTCGGGATGGGCCACACCTCCATGACGCAAACCACGCCAGGCCATGCAGACGATGTTCTCTATGCTGGTGATATCAGCTTCGACCGTGGCACCCTCACCCAATGGTCAAATCAAAGTGGGCACTATCTACCTGACACTGACTTGATCGACAGCAACCTGACGCCAACCGTAAAGCAGCTCCTTCCCATGTCGAAGTTCACAGCTCGTGAGTAACGCCAGCGGGTTGACCGGACATCGAGATGATGTCCGGTTCGCCTTTGTCGACTTACTGCACCCATGTGCGGGCTGCGCCACCGTCAGGATCACATTCGCCCGGCACGCCCCATCCACGACGATCGATCGCCGGACGCCCTTAGGGGGGGGCGGCAATCTAACGCCTAACGTCACGTGCCTATCGAA
>NZ_JAVRBU020000064.1:0-667 GCF_034531135.2 Nostoc sp. CmiVER01 | reverse complement strand
AAATCTGCGTCATGGGGTCAGCAAGCTGCATAGTGGCCGGCGACACACATTGGGCATCATCTTTCACGACGCGAAATAGCCTTGGGGAAAATCGACCGCAAAAAACGGAGTGACGCCAACACGAAGCGATATCAATAATGCATGGACATCTATCAACAATGACATGAGTTATGCATACAAATACACCCAACGCATCAGCATCAGGGCAATTCTCAATCGGCGATATCCCAGTCAACCGTCTTGGCTATGGTGCCATGCGGATTGTCGGCAACGGCATTTGGGGACAGCCTCAGGATAAGGCCGAGGCGATACGTACGCTGCGTCGGTTGCCTGAGATCGGTGTCAATTTCATTGACACCGCCGATAGCTACGGCCCCGATGTCAGCGAAGAACTCATCCGTGAGGCGTTGTATCCCTATGATGGTCTGCTGATCGCGACAAAAGGGGGGTTCGTGCGTCACGGCGAGAACAAATGGGCGCCGGTGGGACGTCCTGAATATTTGCGACACGCGGTGCTGTTGAGCCTCCGCAGGTTGAACGTCGAGCGCATTGATCTGTGGCAATTGCACCGCATCGACCCGAAAGTTCCGCAGGATGAACAGTTCGGCGTGATCGCGGAAATGCAGAAGGAAGGGCTGATTCGACACGTCGGTTTGAGCGAGGTCGG
>NZ_JAVRBU020000063.1:0-676 GCF_034531135.2 Nostoc sp. CmiVER01 | reverse complement strand
GACAGCCACCACGCCTCACCGAACATCCCTATAGCGTGTCAGGTCGCCATCGATCCACGCTCAGCAAGGCGCTAACACACCACTCGTATACATCATCGCACTGACGTCCACAGGGCAACGCGCCGCGCGCCATCACGAGTCAGCTGACACGCGTGTATTGTGCGAGTACAGCGCGCCAGATCCCTGCATCGTTAAGATAAGCGCGCGTATAGGCGAACGTCCCACTGACATCGCGCGTACCTCGCTGCCCCTTGTTGATCGTCGTTCCCGTAACCAACGCCATCGAGCCGTAGACGCGGACCTGCCGACCCTCATGCCGCATGCTCTGGTAGCGAAACAAGCCGGCGCGCACATCCGCCAGAATCTGCGCGCGCGTGGTGACGTGCCCGATATTGTTGATCGCATAGTAGTCAGCGTGATGCAGCCCTTCCAACGCGCTCACGTCCGATGACAGCCACGCGTCGCGCCAGGCGGCCTCGCGCGCAAGCACCTCTGCCACCAACGTCGATCCTTGAGTGGGGCCATCAAAGCCCGAACCCGGCACTTGATCATCATGTTGCATGTGTAACCTCCAATGTTTGCCATGCGGGCTCTTTCGCAGAGCCGAAATGCCAATGCCTCACGGCATCAATGTCGCCTGCCTTCAGGCAGCGTCGCATCATGCGACGACATAGCG
>NZ_JAVRBU020000062.1:0-696 GCF_034531135.2 Nostoc sp. CmiVER01 | reverse complement strand
ATCAACGAGATGGTGATTCAAGACCCGACCGAGCGGGTTTTCATCATCGAGGACACCGGCGAAATCCAGTGCGCCGCCGAGAACTACGTCCAGTACCACACCAGCATCGACGTGAACATGACGGCGCTGCTGAAAACCACCCTCCGCATGCGCCCCGACCGAATCCTGGTCGGCGAGGTGCGCGGCCCCGAAGCCCTTGATCTGTTGATGGCCTGGAACACCGGGCACGAAGGAGGTGCTGCAACCCTGCACGCAAACAACGCCAAAGCTGGATTGGATCGGCTCGCCATGCTCATCAGCATGCACCCCGATTCCCCGAAACCCATTGAACCGCTTATCGGCGAGGCGGTTCACGTGGTTGTTCACATCGCCCGCGTCGAAGGCTCGCGGCGCATCCAGGAAATCTTGGAGGTTTCCGGGTACGTCAACGGCCAGTACATCACCAAAACCCTCTGACTAGGAGTTACGACCAATGCAAGCAACCCTCCCGGAATTCCGCCTCAACCGCAACGCCCTGTTCTACATGGGCCTCTTCGCCCTCTTGGCGTTCTTCCTGCTGGCCCCCCAGCACGCATTCGCCTCCGAAGGCACCGGCGGCTCTCTGCCGTATGAGAGCTGGCTGACCAACCTCCGCAACTCCGTCACCGGCCCGGTGGCCTTCGCGCTGTCGATCATCGGCATCGTGGTCGCCGGCGG
>NZ_JAVRBU020000061.1:0-730 GCF_034531135.2 Nostoc sp. CmiVER01 | reverse complement strand
CGTTGACCCGGACGGCAAGGGCCTGGACTCGCACTGGCAGAAGACCGCCTTTGCGCTGCTGGTCGGGGTGATCCTGCACGCGCTGTACAAGGCCAAGGACGAGGGCGGCACCGCCACGCTGCCGTCCGTCGATGCGATGCTGGCCGACCCCAACCGCGACATTGGCGAGCTTTGGATGGAAATGGCGACCTACGGGCACGTAGACGGCCAGAACCATCACGCCATCGGCTCGGCGGCCCGTGACATGATGGATCGGCCCGAGGAAGAGGCCGGCTCGGTGCTTTCCACGGCCAAGTCCTACTTGGCCCTCTACCGCGACCCCGTGGTGGCCCGCAACGTCAGCCGGTCGGACTTCCGCATCAAGCAGTTGATGCACGAGGACGACCCGGTAAGCCTCTACATCGTCACCCAGCCCAACGACAAGGCCCGCCTGCGGCCGCTGGTGCGCGTCATGGTGAACATGATCGTGCGCCTCCTGGCCGACAAGATGGACTTCGAGGGCGGCCGCCCGGTGGCGCACTACAAGCACCGGCTCTTGATGATGCTGGACGAGTTCCCGAGCCTCGGGAAGCTGGAGATCATGCAAGAGTCGCTGGCCTTCGTGGCCGGCTACGGCATCAAGTGCTACCTCATCTGCCAGGACATTAACCAGCTCAAGAGCCGCGAGACGGGCTACGGCCACGACGAAAGCATCACGTCGAACTGCCACGTGCAGAACGCCTATCCGCCC
>NZ_JAVRBU020000060.1:0-739 GCF_034531135.2 Nostoc sp. CmiVER01 | reverse complement strand
AACTTCGCAGGCTACCCCATAGTTGCGGTCTACGGTTTGACGTAGAAATTCAAGCATCTGTTTGAGGGTAAATAGATGAGAAAAAACTTGCTTAGAGCTTCTTTTTAATTACATAGACAGTAGCGTAGGCATAAAAAGAACAAGTGCCACTTTTAGCTTGACTTCTATAAATGTATGGTGCTTCTGATGATGATGGTTCACCATAATATGGAATTAAGTTAAAATCGATAGCAATTTTGTATTGTCCTTTTTGAATACCATCTGGTAAGCGACTTTGAAGTGCAGTATTTAAATCTGATTCCAGAGAGTTCAGGTCGGAATATTTCTCCAAATGATAACGAATATCGTTACTTGTGGGAACATTTTTTAATACTTTACTTGTGTTTTCTATGCTATCTCTTTGAGCGGCTGCCCTAATTAAAATTTCAAAGATATTTTTTTGTTCACACTTGCCTTGAGTCGGAATTGGAATATTTTCGGTTAAACAGTTCACTACTTCGTTCAAAGTTTTAATATCAGTTAGAACTGGGGTAGTTGCAGTCATAGCCAAATTAATTAATCCTCTAAGTCGAAAATTTTGCTTCTTCACCCCAATACTTTACAAAAATTCCAAGACCAGCACCAGAACAATCTTCTGGTGCGAGAGTTGTCCTTACCTTTGTATCCAAATCATTAGTTTTATTTATGTAATATTCGTCAACGCTTTTTCCAAAAACTGTATTATAAAGCACAGCTTTTC
>NZ_JAVRBU020000059.1:0-784 GCF_034531135.2 Nostoc sp. CmiVER01 | reverse complement strand
CCATTTGTATTAAATACTACTCGAAATTGGGCGATCGGTTCTTTAGAAATGGAAGCCGGCGTTCGCCCAGGTAGGAAGCCTTGATCCCAGCTTCGGCACGGGCGGCAAGGTCACCCATAATCCCGGTGGCGCCACGATACCCGCGGGCCTGGCTATGCAGCCGGACCAAAAGATCGTGGTGGTGGGGCGCACGATTACCACGGCGTCCCCGGACTTCCTGACGGTTCGCTACAACGCCGACGGCAGCCTTGATGGCAGCTTTGGTACCAACGGTATTCTTACCACCGACCTGGGCGACGCCGATGACGCTAACGCGGTCGTGGTTCAGCGCGATGGCAAGATCGTCGTCGGTGGCGTCGTCGGGCGGTACGCTATCACCGGCAAGGTGGGGCTCGTTCGCTATAACAGTGACGGTACGCTCGACAGCACGTTTGGTAACGGCGGTAAAGTGGTTCTGGCGACCAATTTTGGCCCAGGCACCAATGACAAGGTGACGGGCCTGGTCTTGCAGCCGGATGGCAAGATCGTGGCGTCCGTTGGCTACAATAGTGCCAACTCTAGCGCCGGTGCGGTGGACTTCAAGGCGCTGCGACTCAATGCCAATGGCAGCATGGATGCCAGCTTTGGCAGCAACGGCTTCGTTACCGTGGATACGGGGAGTGGCGATGAAGCCCGCAGTCTTGCGTTGCAGGATGATGGAAAGGTGGTGCTCTATGGCGCCGATGACAGCGGTCTGGTCGCGGCGCGGCTGCAAAGTGATGGGAGTGTCGATACCAGCTTTGGG
>NZ_JAVRBU020000058.1:0-812 GCF_034531135.2 Nostoc sp. CmiVER01 | reverse complement strand
TTGGAGGAGGCTCAACACCCTCCGGTTAAAAAGCCACTCGCAGCAGTGCTTAGGAACGGCATAACGAAGGAGGCGAACGTCGCGCAGCACCATTCACCAGGTCGGATCGTCACGCCGAGGCTTCCTCATGACACGTTTGGCGGCACCTGATCCGCCAACCGCACTATTCCAACCCATGGCTTACTGCGGTCGCAAGGGGCTAATTCCAGAACAGCACACATTGCCATCCTCAATCGGCCAAGCCGCCGAGGTGGCGAGGGGCTCATGGGCACGAAGCGCGATCAGGCAGGAATGCACTGGCGGAGTCGTTGATGCAGGATGAACAACCTTCTCGGTAATTGCCGCCCCCACGTAAACCGTACCATCCAGCCCTAGCACCGGCGCCGTGAAAGAATGGCGCGCGATGGGCAATCGGCCAGTAAGCACCTCCACGTTGTGAACGCGCGTGACCCATCGAAATCCACCCGTCTTCATGTTTAAGGCGTGGACCTCCGCCGTGGTCATCCAGCGCTTCCATTCGTCCTGGCTGGGGTTGCGCAAGCAACTGAAATAAAGCGTGCCCTCTTCCGTTAGAACGGGCGTTGCGGGTATATACCCTTCGACGCTGTAGTGCCACAGGTGCTTCCCGTCCTTATCCAGGGTCCAGAGCTGGGAGTCCCAGCGGTCTTCTGCAGACGTTCCTTGTGCAGGCGTTCGCTTTACCGTCGGGATACACAGTACGTCGTCCTTCCCGATGATGATGGTGTCGGCAATAAACTCAAGCTCGTTCGAGAATGCCATCAGGAAATGCTTGCTGTAATGGCCATCCTCGC
>NZ_JAVRBU020000057.1:0-827 GCF_034531135.2 Nostoc sp. CmiVER01 | reverse complement strand
AGTGAGGATGTGGGTGGTTCTAAGCGTTTGCTTGCTTATCTTGTTCCTAAGAAAGATCAAACGAATTTTACAAATGAACTGCTGGATTTCTTAAAAACACAGCTACCAAATTACATGGTGCCAGCAGCTTTTGTGATGCTAGAGGCATTACCCTTGACACCTAACGGTAAGGTAGACCGCCGGGCATTACCAGCACCGAATCTGGAACCATCCAAATTAAAAGGAACCTTTGTAGCACCTCAGACTGCGGCAGAGGAAGTAATAGCAGGAATTTGGGGACAAGTTCTGGGTTTAAATGAGATAGGTATCCACGATAACTTCTTTGAGTTAGGTGGTCATTCCCTGATGGTTACTCAAGTAACTTCCCGATTGCGACAAGTCTTCCAAGTAGAGTTACCTATACGTAATTTATTTGAATCACCCACAGTAGTAGGTTTGATTGATGCGATCGCAAAAATCTGGGGCGATCGTCAAGTGGTTGAAGAGATTGCACAAACTTGGCAGGAAGTGGAAAAAATCTCCTTGGAGGAAGTACAAACAATGCTTTCAACAGAAGTCAACTAAGTACAAAAATTACACTCACCCCAACCCAAGAATTGTTAGCAATTTCCAACCATGAATATGTCTACAGACACAGGTAATTTCTCATCCAAGAAACAAGAGTTTTTTAAACTACTACTCCAGAAAAAGGGTATAAACTCTCAAAAAACCCAAATCATTCCCAAAAGAAAAGTAGATACCTGTCAACTCTCTTTTGCTCAACAACGGCTATGGTTCCTGGCTCAGTTAGAACCAGGCAATCCCTTCTATAATATTCCCGGTGCAAT
>NZ_JAVRBU020000056.1:0-835 GCF_034531135.2 Nostoc sp. CmiVER01 | reverse complement strand
CATGGCGAGCCATCACGACACGTGTTCGATAGCCCGTTTCCTGCGGATAGAGCGCGGCGAGTTCATCACATTGTCGCGCTGTCAGTAAGTTGGGTAACACCGCATTGCCGTTCGTGTCGAGCGTGCTTACGACGTTGTTCCAATCGAAAGAAGCCACTACCGAATGACTTCTCGTTTTTGCTCGGCCGTTCATTGCTCGGCCTCTTCGGCGAGCAAAGCCCGTTTGCGTTCGACGCCCCAGCGATAGCCGGAAATCGAACCGTCACTGCGGACAACACGGTGGCAGGGAATGGCGATGGCAAGCACGTTTGCGGCACACGCGCCGGCGACTGCCCGAACTGCTTCCGGTACGCCAAGATGTTCCGCGACTTCGCGGTAGCTGCGCGTCTGACCAGCCGGGATTCCGCACAACATCTGCCAGACCTTCTGTTGGAACGGACTGCCTCCGATGTCGAGATCAATGATTCCGTCGGCCGCATCCTTGTCGACAAAGGAGACCACTTGGCTCAATTCGCGATGCAGTTCCGATTGAGATTCAATCATCTCAATTCCCGGAAACGCATCTGTAACCTGTTTTTGCAATGCGTGCTCGTCGTCGCCCAAAAAAATGGCGCAGACACCGTGCCGGCTTCGCCCGATGAGAACACGACCAAGCACGGTCTTCCCGATGGCATATTGAATGGGACCCTCCACCTGGCTTCCGGGGGCGCGGAAGTTGTATTTGAACGTGGGGAAAGATGAAGTAGTCATGGCTTATCACTCAATATGTTTGAAAGTGAAGCCAGTTTAGAAAAGCTTCCATTCGGCGAAACTCCGCTCCTTGCGGTTGAATTCC
>NZ_JAVRBU020000055.1:0-835 GCF_034531135.2 Nostoc sp. CmiVER01 | reverse complement strand
TGTAAAGGAATAGAAGCAGAATGAGGAGCAGTGGACTGGAACGGTTCATCTACATCTATATGCGCGTCTAGATTAGTTTTGGTTTTAAAGTTAAAAGGAGGTTTAAAAGTTTTAACTAATGCGTTTTCAACAGGTGAGAGGATGGAGGAATCGGAGGCAGTCAGGAATTCGAGGCGATAATCAGCATTAGCATAAGCATTGCGAAGGTGGTAGGGAGGATTCCAGTTTTGGGGGATACCACGGTCGATGTAGAGTATTTGATTATCAGTAGCGATGGCAAGTAAGAGAGATATAGATGAATTAGGGGATGAGTTAACTGATGGAGCGATCGTGGAAGCGGGAGTGGAGGCAGGATTAGAGGAAAGCTTAGTTGGTATTGATGAAATAGCGATCGCAGTAGAATTGACTTCGTTATTTAAATAAGCGTGGACAGTATTGAGAAGGATAGAAGAAGCATTATCGCCATTGCTGCGGGCTTTAGCAACAAAGTCTTTCCAAGTATTTTCAGGGATACGAAATGTCCCCAAGCGAGTTTTAGAATCAGCCATATAGATTAATTGTATATATATTCATTCTTTAGTATATATTAATTTTCCGTATTTGTATATATATATCAACATTTAATCTATATAAAAAGCTTTGTATATATTTAAGATTATACCCTTTTTTGTAAAAATGGATAGTTATTAATCCTGAAAGCATTGTTAATAGGTAGTTTTGGGAGATTTAGGGGAAAATACGAAAACCCCTGAGTATATCTTGTATATACGACAATATATCAGTAACTCTATTCCCCCCTGAGCGCGGAGCGCGATCCCAATTATTTCATTCCTAC
>NZ_JAVRBU020000054.1:0-842 GCF_034531135.2 Nostoc sp. CmiVER01 | reverse complement strand
GCGGGCACTGACGGCCTGCCGCCACCGTGCATCACCGTCAACGTGGTCAGGCCGGACGCTTACGGCATAGCTTGACCATCGAGACATCGAAGCCATCGGCGAGCAATCCCGGCTGAAGGGAAACCATCAGGTCTCGTCCTTGCCAGCAGGGAGCTCATTTTTTTCGTGCGCGCAGCTCCAGCATGGCCTCGCCATAGGCTTCCTGAAGGTCCTTCAGCTGCCGCTCGTACTGCTCGCGGACGTCTTCGGGATTAGCACGCAGGGCATTCTCCATGCCGCGCTTCGCATCCTCGACCCAGCCTTCGATCTCTGAGGGCGTTAGGTCAAACTGACGACTGGCTTCCGATATCGACGTCTTACCTTGAATCACTTCAAGGACCAATGCCGACTTCCGACGGGCGGTCCAGCGTTTGATTTCTTCTTCCATCACGATGCTCATGGGGGGCTCCCTTGGGAAAGGAACACCTGAGCAGGATTTCAGTGGGTCATTACATCGGCGGGGTCTCGAATCGCATTCGCCTTCTCTTGGATGGCCTGGCATTGCCGGAGGAGAGCCTCGAACGATTCGACCTCATCGAGGAATAGCCCGTCGTCGACCATGTGCTGGTAGTCAGCGGCCAACTTGGCCAGAGCCTCGTCGTTGGGCACCAAGCACAGCTTACCCGAGACGGCAGTATGGTAGTCAATCGATGCGCCATCCGGGCTTTTTTCCGCGAAGAAGATGCTCTTGTGATCGGCCACTGCCTCCGCGAGCGCCCGGTCGGCAATCGCCGCGTCTGCGAAGCCGGCGGCGCCCAAGCGCGTGACGTCGTGCCAATGACGGGCAAAGCGCTCGCCGCCCC
>NZ_JAVRBU020000053.1:0-849 GCF_034531135.2 Nostoc sp. CmiVER01 | reverse complement strand
CGCATAGATCCCGACGCCATCGGTGCCGATCTGCAGGCCCACGCCGGCGCTGCGGTTGTCGTTCTCGTTCTTCAGGCGATGGTCTTCCGCCTGACTGCGTACGTTCACATCGCGCGTCGCCGCCAGGGTGACATCACGGGCCTGCACGTGGCTGCCGATGACATTCACATCGCCGTCGGTGGCCACGATCGTGGTGGCACCGCCGCTGCGCAGGGTGCTGCCCTGGGCCTGTTCGTCGTGCGTGGTGGTGGTCGTGCTCGCCGCGCTGCCGCCGATGCCCACCTGCAGATTGATCCCGCCGTCAGTGCCGTTCCGGCTGAGCTGCCCGGCGCCGTTCTGGGCGGCCTGGTAGGCGTCATGCGCCTGCCACGCCGCCTGCGCGCCGTGCAGGGCCTTCAGGCGATCGTCGGTTACCTCGTTGGCCCGGCGCGCGCTGCTTAAGGCGCCGTTGGCCAGGTCGGCCACCGCGCCCCCCAGGCCGACGTTGATGCCGCCGGTATGTCGCGCCGCGCGGGCCGAGGTATCGGTGGTATCCGCCGCTGCATCAATGGTGACGTTGCGGCCCACCACGGTGGTGCCCGTCTGACTCAGCACCTCGCTGCCGGTCACATGCACGTCGTTGCCGGCCGACAGCTTCACCGCGCCATCGGTGCTGCCGATCAGGCTGCCCGCATGGGTCGTCTGGGTGAGCGTGTCCTTGCGCGTATCGCTCGCGCTGCCGATCAGGATGCCGATGCCCTGGCCCATGATCCCCGTCGTTTTGTGCTCGGATGCGCGGCTAGATTGAGCAATTGACCTACACATAATCTCCAGAGAATTGGCTTCACCGATTGATGCAAAGTCATCCCC
>NZ_JAVRBU020000052.1:0-862 GCF_034531135.2 Nostoc sp. CmiVER01 | reverse complement strand
TTATTGCGTAAGTCCTATTAATATAAAAACAATTTTTAATAGTATAATATGACTAATTTTGCAATGCATTAAATGGTGGCCTGGGCCTCGCTCAGCCCGTGGGCCTGGGCGTATTCCAAGGCGTGCGACTTGATCCAGTCGATTTCCCGGGTGTGCAACTGACGGTTGTTGAGCTCGCCCGCCTGCGCGGCCGCCGCTCCGGCACTCCCACCCGCGGCTCCGCCGATGGCCTGGCTGGCCAGCTGCATGTACAGCTTGCCGTCGGGGCTGTTCGGGTCGATGCCATGGGCGCGCAGGTAGTTCACCATTGCGCCACTGGCCGCCTGGCTGGCCCCGGCACCGGTCGCTCCCAGCGCGCCGTTGCCGCCGCCCAGCACCGCCATGCCAGCACCGACCAGTCCATGCAGGAGGATCTTCTTCGATCCGCCCTCGGACCACGCCTGGGCGTTGGCCTTATCCCCCCGCGCGGCGGCCGCATCGGCCATGCGGTTGGCCACGGTACCCGCCGCCCGGAAGCCCACGTCACCGGCGACGGCACCGAGTTCCTGCTTCTCGGCGACCTTGTCGGCGTTGAAGATGGGTTTGAGGCCCTTCGCATCGATATCCGGATGCCGGTCGACGTCGCTGAGGTCGGCCTTCCCATCGCGCACGACGACGGTGCCCTCGGCGATGCCCGCCCGGGTGTCGCTGTGGCTGCTGTCGTGCTGCGGGATGCTGGTCAGGCCACCGCTGACCTGGCCGCGGGTGCCGCCGGCGATGCCCTCGCTGTGTGCGGTGTAGTCCGCTGTGTTGTGCAGGGTCTCGGTGACGAGCTTGCCGGTATCGAGCCGGTTATTCGCTGCGTCCGCATCGCTGGCCAGCA
>NZ_JAVRBU020000051.1:0-921 GCF_034531135.2 Nostoc sp. CmiVER01 | reverse complement strand
AGAACAGGAAAATGTTCTCTTGTGCCTTGTGCATCATCCATTCGTGTTTCAGGGTGTGGAAAAAGCGTTCGACGACAGCGTTGTCCCAGCAGTTTCCGCGGCGACTCATGCTCTGCCGGATGGATCGCCGGGCAAGGAAGTCGACGAATCGTTGCGCGCTGTACTGGCAGCCCTGGTCGGAGTGGAACAGCAGTGGCTCCTGCGGTTGCCGGTGCGCCAGTGCCAGCTCCAGAGCCTGTTCGGCCAGGTAGGCATCGGCCATCGAGCCGGTCGCCCAGCCCACGATGCGCCGGGAAAACAGGTCCATCACGATGGCGATATACAACCATCGCCGCCCCACCCGAACCTGCGTGATGTCACCGGCCCAGGCCACATCCGGCGCGGCAGGATCAAACTCGCGATTGAGGTCGTTGTCGGCCACGATGGCTGGCTTGGTCGCTCGTCGATAATGGGCGTACGGGCGGCGGCGACGCTTCAGGCCCAGTTGTTTGATCAAGGTCCGGGCCCTGTAGCGACCAACGTCATGGCCCTGATTACGCAAGCTCGCCGAAAGCCGGCGCGACCCCAGACTGCATCGCCCCTGCTCGTGCAACGTCCGCGCAGCCTTGGCTAGCACCGGCTCGATCGTCCGCTCGCGGCGCTCGCGCCGCCCGGCGTAGTAGCTGCTGCGGGACACGCCCGCCACCGCGCAAGCTCGCCTTACCGGGATCGTGCCCCTCGCCGCATCTACCGCTTGCGTGACCAGCCAGGCGGCGGATTTTGGAGAAGGGCATCGAATTTTTTTAGGAATTCGACCTCGCCCTCCAACTGGGCAACGCGTTTGCGAAGCGCGGCCATTTCCTTGTCCTGCTCGGCCTTGCCAGGCGGATGGCTCCGACGCTCGCGCTCGGCAGCCACCCAGCGCCTAAGCGCAGTGGGACC
>NZ_JAVRBU020000050.1:0-933 GCF_034531135.2 Nostoc sp. CmiVER01 | reverse complement strand
TACTCTTAAAATACCTCAGAAACTAAATAATTTAATTATGTCCTGTCTTGCGAAAAAATCTTGCGATCGCCCCCAAATCATCGCTAAGTGATAAAGGAGGTGAGAGTGCACAGACAACTAGGAGGTTTGCCTAGAAGCAGCCACCCTTGAAAGAGTGCGTAATAGCTCACTAGTCAAGCGCTCTCGCGCCGAAAATGAACGGGGCTAAGCGATGTACCGAAGCTGTGGGATTAATAAGAAACGATTAATCGGTAGGGGAGCGTTCCGTCGTAGGTAGAAGCAGTAGCGGCAAGCAGCTGTGGACGAAACGGAAGTGAGAATGTCGGCTTGAGTAGCGCAAACATTGGTGAGAATCCAATGCCCCGAAACCCTAAGGTTTCCTCCGCCAGGTTCGTCCCCGGAGGGTTAGTCAGGACCTAAGGCGAGGCCGAACGGCGTAGTCGATGGACAACGGGTTAAAATTCCCGTACTGATTGTAGGTTGTGCAGAGGGACGGAGAAGATGAATGTCAGCCGGATGTTGGTTACCGGTTCAAGCGTCGAGATGTTGAGAGACGGCGAAAACGTTTCGAGTTGAGGCGTGAGTACGACCCACTACGGTGGGGAAGTGGCATAGTCTAGCTTCCAAGAAAAGCTCTAAACACGTTAACTTACAGTTACCTGTACCCGAAACCGACACAGGTAGGGAGGTTGAGAATACCAAGGGGCGCGAGATAACTCTCTCTAAGGAACTCGGCAAAATGGCCCCGTAACTTCGGAAGAAGGGGTACCCACCTCAGACGTGGGTCGCAGTGAAGAGATCCAGGCGACTGTTTACCAAAAACACAGGTCTCCGCAAAGTCATAAAGACGCAGTATGGGGGCTGACGCCTGCCCTATGGATACACTTATCATGAGGAAAATTTGTGTTAGTATTATTCCAATCTACTAATAGC
>NZ_JAVRBU020000049.1:0-988 GCF_034531135.2 Nostoc sp. CmiVER01 | reverse complement strand
CGATGCCGGCCTGGGCGGCATCCACGGTCTGGCCGTCCTGCTCGGCCACGCCGACGATGCGCAGCTCGCCGCTCCAGTCCGGCGGCAGCTCAACGCCAAGGTGTTGACGGGTCGCGTCGGCGAACGCCTGGCCGTCGATTTTGCCGGCGGCGAGCTGCCGGCGCGCGGCGGCGGCCTGCTCGATGCCCTGCACCGCGTCGGCAGGGTGGGCGGCCAGCAGGGCGGCCACCTGGTCGTTGGTCGGTGGGGTCATGTTCGCCTCCTGGTCTGCGACGGCCGCTTGCTGCTGGGTCAGCGCCGGCAGGGACATCAACTGGTCGGGCGCGTAGTTGTTCAGCTCGTCCAGGGTGCGAACCTGGTGGGGTTCGCCGTCCTGGTCGTGGAACGCAAAGATGCGCTGGCCGTCGCTCCATCGGGCTTCGGCGTCCATGCGCGACACGATCTGTTCGCCGTGCTGCTGGAGCTGCTGCGCGAGGTGGAGCTGTTCGGCCATGTTGGCGAACTCTTGCGCCAGGCCCTTGCGCTCCAGGTAGGCGTTATCGGTGTCGGTGTGGCTCGGGTCGATGCCGAACACTGGCGACAGCCGATCATGCGCGACGGCGTAGAACTGCTCCGGGTCGGTGCCGGTGATGCTGCCCACGGTTTCGAGGCCACGGCTGCGCAAGGCGTCTTCCAGGGTGTCGCCCTGGAATGCCTGGTAGTGGCTGAAAGTCACGTCCGGGTTGTCCAGGACTTCGGCAATGTCCACGGCCAGCGCCTGGGCCACGGCTTCGTCCTGGGCCTGGCCCTGCTGCTGGTCTTGCTCCTGAACCTGCTTCTGCTCGAAGGCCAGCACGTAGTCGTGAATCTTCTCGGCGTCGGCGGCCGCGCGGAACACCTCCAGCGGCTCGTCTTGCAGCGCCTTGATCCAGGAACCCACATAGGCGGCGTGCTGGCCCGGATCGTGGCCGATGCCCAGCTCGTCGCCGACGATCATGGAGGCGATCTC
>NZ_JAVRBU020000048.1:0-1075 GCF_034531135.2 Nostoc sp. CmiVER01 | reverse complement strand
GGATTCCTCGTGCCCCATGCTACTCGGGATTCAGCTACTATCCTTGAGTTTTCAACTACAGGACTTTCACCTTCTTTGGTGCAGTATTTAGCTGCTTCGTTTAACCGCCAGATTCGATATTGCTGTCCCACTACCCCAAAAGATAAATCTTTTGGTTTAGGCTCTTCCCCTTTCGCTCACCACTACTTAGGGAATCTCTGTTTTGATTTCTCTTCCTCTGGCTACTAAGATGTTTCAATTCGCCAGGTTGGCTCTCTCCTGCCTATATATTCAGCAGGTAGTATTTAGGGTTGCCCCATTCGGAAATCTCCGGCTCAATGTTTGCTTCCAACTCCCCGGAGCATATCGTCGGTAACCACGTCCTTCGTCGCCTCTGTGTGCCTAGGTATCCACCGTTAGCCCTTATTAGCTTGACCACTCAATTCATTTGGTCTTTCACATAATTGCATCCACAAAAACATCTCTAAAGATTCTCTGTGTCTGCCTGCTTTTTTCGCGTTACTATGCAGTTTTCAAGGTTCTGGCTGAGATATAACTCAGCAGTCTGACTCCAAAGTCATGTTGCTGAACTCTCTATATATATATCTACTGTATCAATGGCTTTTCTCCTCAGGTGGAGGTTAGCGGACTCGAACCGCTGACATCCTGCTTGCAAAGCAGGCGCTCTACCAACTGAGCTAAACCCCCAGAATACAATTCAAAATTCAAAATTCAAAATTCAAAAATAATTAACTTCTTACTTTTGACTTTTGACTTTTAACTTTTGACTTGCTTCAGGTGGGCCATCCTGGACTCGAACCAGGGACCTCACCCTTATCAGGGGTGCGCTCTAACCACCTGAGCTAATAGCCCGTAAACGAACCTTCATCATAGTTTGAAAGCGTTCAACAATATTGCAAATATCTGCGACCGACCTAGGTATAGACCAACTTACTACCTATATAGCTGTATGCTTTTCGATATGTAAGGGGTGTAGGTCTCCCTAAAAAGGAGGTGATCCAGCCAAAAAGTTTTTTAGCATTGCCATGAATCTTTTAGCTGAAAATGCCTGGATTGAACAATATGAACAAACATT
>NZ_JAVRBU020000047.1:0-1200 GCF_034531135.2 Nostoc sp. CmiVER01 | reverse complement strand
AAACAAGTCGGTATTGTACTCAAAAGTCGCTTTTAGTCCTGAATTTACCTCTTCTACAAACAAAGTCAAATCAAACTTCGCTGTACTGCTGTCACTGACAGCAACACTCAAGTTTAAACCAGGCAACTCAAACTCTGACATTGGTGCATTTTGCAGCACAAACATCACTTGAAATAGAGGTGTGTGGCTTAAAGAGCGTTGTGGCTGCAATTTTTCCACCAGCAACTCAAAGGGTAAATCCTGGTGTGCATAAGCTTCTAAAGCAACCTCACGCACTTGAGTTAATAACTGCTCAAAAGTCAAATTGCTTTCCAGTTTGGTTCGCAGTACTAGGGTATTGACAAAAAAGCCAATTAACTCTTCTATCTGGGCATGGTTGCGGTTGGCAATTGGCGAACCTACAACAATATCTTCACTGCCACTGTAGCGGGAAAGCAAGGTATTAAATGCTGCCAGCATTGTCATAAACAAGGTACAGCCTTGTTGCTGACTGAAGTTTTGCAGTGCAACTGTCAGTTGTGGAGATATCTGGAAAGTATAGTTAGCACCCCGGAAGGTTTGGATAGCCGGTCTTGGGTAGTCAGTGGGTAATTCTAGGACTGCTGGTGCGTCTTGCAGTTGGTTTTGCCAGTAAGCAAGCTGGGAATCGAGTACATCTGCTGTCAGCCACTGGGTCTGCCAAGCTGCAAAGTCTGCGTATTGAATTGGTAATTCAGCCAAAGGTGAAATTTGTCCATTGCAAAAGGCACAATAAAGTGCAGACAGTTCAGATACAAATACACCGATTGACCAACCATCGGAGGCGATGTGGTGGAATGTCAACAGCAGCACATGTTCGTGTTGGTCGAGGCGTAGCAACTTTGCCCGAATCATCCGGTCAGTTTCCAGATTAAAAGGTTGCTGTGCTTCTGTTTGTGCTAGTTGTTTAACAAGAGCTTCTTGTTCTTCACCAGTTAATTCACTGAGGTCAATGATGGGAAATGATATAAGTGTGACTGATGAAATAACTTGTATTACTTGCCCTGCGACTGTCTGAAAATTTGTTCGTAAGACTTCGTGACGGCGCAGTATTTCGTTGAGGCTATCGTGTAGTGCCTGTTGGTTGAGTTGACCCTGCAAGCGAATTGCACCGGGAATATTATAGAAGGGATTGCCTGGTTCTAACTGAGCCAGGAACCATAGCCGTTGTTGAGCAAAAGA
>NZ_JAVRBU020000046.1:0-1522 GCF_034531135.2 Nostoc sp. CmiVER01 | reverse complement strand
CACGGATATCATCCTTAGCCAACTTCATCAAAGGGGAGTAAATGGCATTGTACATATCGCGTGCCATATTCACCGCACCTTCAAAACCCATATAAGGGCCATTATGGTAGCCATGACCATTCACATAAGGCAAATGCAACTTCTTCACCAAAGCACCCACCCGAGGGCCAGTCAACACCAAATCAGGCTTAACCATCTCCAGCACCTCGAAGAACTCAAGTTCATTGCCATCATCAATATAGATAGTCCCTTCTTCACCTCTGGCAATTACCTTTTCAAAGTCTTCTTGGTGTCCAAACTTGGACGACATCGCCACCACTTTCATCCCTAAATCGTCTTCTAGCGCTTTAGTCCAGTGCCACAAACGAGGGCCACCAGTCCAAATACAGACCTTTTTCCCAGTCAAGCGCTCCTTATACCAAGCTAACTTCGACTCATATTTTGCCACCTCTTCTGCAATCACAGCTTCGGCTCTATCCTCAATCCCAAAGAAAGCACCGATTTTGCGTAACCCTTCCTTAGCATAGTCAAAGCCCCAGGTATCCACATCGATACGGGGAATACCATATTTTTTCTTTAACTCATTGGCAATATATCCAGCAGAACGGGCACAGTTAGTCACATTCAACTGCGCTCTGTGCATTCCACGCAATGAGTCATAAGTCCCATTCCCAGTAAAATGGGCAATAATTTGCACACCCATTTTTTCCATATACTTTTCAAGGACAAAGGTATCTCCTTGAATGTTGTAGTCACCAATCACATTAATCGTGTATGGGCTGGTAATTTCTGGCTCATAAGTTCCTACCTTATCTGTCATCCACCCCATATTGAATACGTGGTGTCCTTTGGACTGACTCACCCCAGCAAAACCGGGACACTCCACAGTGAAGATATCGACATCACCGAGTTCTTTTTCTACTTCTTTAACTACAGGCTTAATATCATCGCCAATTAAAGCAGTAGAGCAGGTGGTGTAGACCATCATCCGTTTGATGTCAGGAAATTCCGCAAAGGCTTCCAGCATCGCTTTTTTCAGCAGCTTTTCACCACCGAAGACAACGTGCTGTTCCTTCATGTCCGATGACCAGACATATTTGAGTTGGAAGTTGCCATTGTCGCTGGGATAGCGTTTGGTGTGCCATGTGTCATAAGCACAGCCTACAGGCCCATGTATCAACTGGATAGTATCCTTGAGAACACCACCAATTACTAGCTTTGCACCACAATAGCTGCATCCACGCTCAGATAATGAGCCGGGAATGGTTTCGACGTGGGCGCTAGGGAGAAACTGGGTTGTATCTTCTCCTTTCTCTTTAATATATATGTGCTTCTCCCGTTCGGGAATCGTTTCGTCGCACTTAAACAACTTCATTGGCATGGCTGATTGCTCCAGTTGCAATTGTTAAGAAGACAGACTCTTCTAATATGTAAGTTTTGTCAGAAACTTGTTGGAGTTCCTTGATTTCAAAATCCTATCAATCTTTTTAATTGATAATAGTAAAACTAATAACAATAACGC
>NZ_JAVRBU020000045.1:0-3641 GCF_034531135.2 Nostoc sp. CmiVER01 | reverse complement strand
ATCAGAGACTACTATTCTTTTCTTTAGCGATGGCTACGCCCGCCGAAGGCATCGCAGAACTTTTCGGTCTACTGACTGTGAATTGTCCATACTGCGGCTCTACTGAAATTAGGAAAAATGGGTGGCGGCGAGGTAAACAAAATCACATCTGTACTAATTGTGATCGCCAATTCATTGATGTCTACAGCCCACCAAAAGGATACTCAGATGAGAAAAAAATAGAATGCTTAAAAGCATACGTTAATGGTGCAGGTTTTAGAGCAATTGAACGTCAAACAGGAGTTCAGACGCTCGCGGACTCGCTAACGCTTCGCTATCACACGACGATAATCAACTGGGTAAAACAAATCGGCGAAAAGTTACCCGAGGCACCGCCAACAGATAAAACACCATCCGTTGGGGAATTAGATGAACTGGAAACTTTTGTGCGGTCAAAAAAAACAAAATTTGGATATGGACAGCGTTAGATCACTTTAATAGAGGAATTTTGGCTTGGGTTGTAGGAGACCATAGTGCAGAAACCTTTAAACCTTTATGGAATATTGTTAGCTTCTGGGGATGCTATTTTTACGTCACAGATGGATGGCCTGTTTACGCTAGTTTCATTAACCCAGGAGACCATATTATTAGCAAAACATATATGACAAGAGTTGAAGGAGAAAATACACGTTTACGCCATTATCTGGCACGTCTACATCGCAAAACATTATGTTACTCCAAATCTGTAGATATGCTTAAGCTATCAATTAAATTGTTACTACACTACCTGAAGTATGGACAAATACCCGTATTTAGCTGATTCATCCCGCATTTATGCAACGCCGGTAATCATAGCCTTCCCCCATTTGCTGATGCCTAAATGTGCAATAGCTTATCCTTAAACATCGCATTGTGCCAGTTGCGTAAGTCCTAGTTCTTTAGTGCTTACTACAAACTTGTATAATACAGACCTAATGCTACAACGGTTGGGTAAGGTTTACGTTTCCCCACCAACCACTACATCTCGAATTCGCAGACTAGGGCCACCACAACCTACTGACAAACCATTTTGCCCTCCCTTACCGCAACCGCCAGATTCATCCCAGTAAAAATCATTACCAATTGCCTCAATACCCGTTAAAGTTTGGAATACATTTCCTGAAAGCGTTACATCCCGCACTGCTTCAGCAATTTTGCCGTTCCTAATCATCCACGCTTCCCCAGCACTGAAGGTGAACATTTCTCCATTCGTCATCCCACCCAACCAATTCCGGGCATACACTCCTTCTTTGATATCGGTGAATAAGTCTTTGACTGATGTGTTACCCCGTTCAATCCAGGTATTTGTCATCCGCACAATTGGAGTAAAGTGATAGTTGAGACAGCGTGCGTTCCCCGTAGGCGCTTCCTCCAATTTGCCTGCGGTTTCACGAGAATGTAAACGTCCAACTAAAACTCCATCTTTAATTAGTTGAGTAGTAGTAGCAGGCGTGCCTTCATCATCATAAAAATAGCTACCACGATGTCCCTCTGGGGCAGCACCATCAAAAATTTGGAGTTCTTCTGGGCCAAACCGCCGTCCGATGGTCATGACTTCCAACAGATCGGGGTTTTCGTAAGCCATATCGGCCTCAGAAAGATGTCCAAAAGCTTCGTGAACAAACAAACCCGTAAGAATAGGATCAATGACTACGGTGTAAGTGTTGCCTTTTACCGATGGCAGAGATAAAGCTGCGATCGCTCTTTGAGCCGAACTTTTTACCTGTTCATCCAAATCAGTTAAATCTTCATAAGCTTTGCGAGAGCCAGTAGTTTCCCGTCCAGTTTGTACGGTTTCGCCATTTCTGGCAGTAGCAGCAAAGCGCATTTCCATATCCACCCAAGATTGCTCGATCAAAGTGCCTTCTGAGGTCGCTATGATCACTTTTTGGGCGCTGTCACCGTAACGCACCGAGGTAGTGGTAATCCGGGGATCAACACTTTTGAGCAATTCAGTATAGTGATCGCATAATTGTTTTTTCTTCGAGAGTGGGATTTGTCGGGGATCAGTGCCTTTTAGGGGTAGAATGCATACTGCTTGCACCGGGTCAATAGGTGCAAGTAAAGTTTCTTCATCACCAACCATCCGCGCCGCAGCGATCGCTTCTTCTATGCGATCTTCGATTGTCGCCAGTTGGTTAAAGCAGCTCAAACCCCATCCACCTTTATAACAAGCGCGAATATGTCCACCAATGGAGATGCCTTCGCTTAGGGTTTCTACCTTGTCGCCACGCAACAAGATATCAGTCCCTTCTGCTTCTTCAAGGCGAATCATCAGATAATCTACACGCTCAGAGTAGCGGGCGATCAGGTCAGAAAGTAAATTTTGTGCGTCAGCAAGTGTAGTCGGCATTTTCAATTAGTAACAATGACTAACTGCATTTATTTTGCAATTAATTGGGGAATCTCTGCTACTCAATATTAGGAGTTGCTCATTAAGGGGTAAGAGAAGATCAGAGAGACAAGGAGAAGAACCAATGCCCCATACCTAATCTTTAGTACTTCTAAGTTACGGTGGGTAAGAACTCAATGATGTGCTAAGGTAATTAGGTGAGAATAAAATTCGGTTACAGCGTTTGTTTTTAGTATTGACAGGCTTTTCCCTTTTGGTCTTAACAAGCTTGTCTCCGAAATCTAAATCTCTACACACCTATGATTTTGGAGATAACGCATGTCAATTTATGTAGGTAATCTATCCTACGAGGTCACACAAGAAGACCTCACATCTGTTTTTGCTGAACATGGTTCTGTAAAACGGGTTCAGTTGCCTACTGACCGTGAAACAGGCCGTCCACGCGGCTTTGCTTTTGTAGAGATGGGTACAGAAGCTGAAGAAACAGCTGCTATTGAAGCTCTTGATGGTGCTGAATGGATGGGACGCGATCTCAAAGTGAACAAGGCTAAACCCAAGGAAGACAGAAGTGGTTCCTTTGGTGGTGGGGATCGTCGCGGCGGCGGCGGTGGTGGATACAACCGAGGACGCTACTAAGCTTTAAGATTAAAAACTAAGTTTTAACGTCTTAAGGGCAGATTCATTATCTGCCCTTTTTGCGCTTCGGTCTATGGGATAGCTTAAAATGCCCAGTACCAATTAAGTAGGAGATGAAAATGACCCGAGTATTTGTGGGTGAAAATGAAGGAATTGAGTCAGCCTTACGTCGATTTAAGAGAGAAGTTTCTAAAGCAGGTATTTTTCCAGACATGAGAAAGCATCGTCACTTTGAAACGCCTTTAGAAAAACACAAACGTAAAGAAGTTGCAAGGCACAAACAACGTAAGAGAAATTTCCGTACCAATTGAAATAAGCGATACTTACACTAAGGTACACTAACACACTTTCATCATTAGATTATTAACTGTCTGTCGAAGAGGCGATCGCTATACTGCTAGATGTAAATTTAAAGGGTAGGTTTTGGCAAAGGCATTACTGATTATAGGATGGGCATGTAAATAACAGTGTGTCCCCGAACTGTAATCAACACAGCGAGGACGACACGCTGAATTTTCTGGTGGAATAGAAGCTCGATAGCAATTCCCATTGTTCCAAAGTCAAGTCACTTGGGTATGATTTAGACATGGCTCTAGTCACGCTGTCGCATTTTTATCTACTGACAGATTATCGT
>NZ_JAVRBU020000044.1:0-5330 GCF_034531135.2 Nostoc sp. CmiVER01 | reverse complement strand
GTATCAGAGACTACTATTCTTTTCTTTAGCGATGGCTACGCCCGCCGAAGGCATCGCAGAACTTTTCGGTCTACTGAAATTGTTTATGGTAGACAGGTACAGGAAATGATTGCCATTGAGCAATCTAAAATCGTAGCAGGGGGGGTGGGGTTAGCAAAGGGTAGCTCATTCAGCAATTGCAAGAACTTTAGCGATGAAGGCACTTGCCGTTCAAACCGCCACTTGTGGCGGCGCTCAACACAGCTTGACTAACATAAACTGTTAGAGAGAGAAGAAGGATTGAACTGAATGAATAATAGCTCCATGAACAACAACCCTGCCACCCCTGCTGCACAATGTCCCTTCCGGGGAACCCGCATTGGCGGCGCGCTCGGCTCCAAGCCGCAAGTCGATGATTGGTGGCCGAACCGACTTCAGGTCGAACTGCTTCACCAAAATTTGCCCCAAGCTAACCCACTGCGAGATTTCGATTACAAAGGAGCCTTCGCGAAAATTGACTTTGAACAGTTGAAGAGCGATATCAAAGCGCTGCTGACCGATTCAAAGGACTGGTGGCCCGCCGACTATGGGAATTATGGACCTCAGATGATTCGCATGGCGTGGCACTCAGCAGGCACCTACCGGATCGCGGACGGTCGAGGTGGAGCGAGTCAGGGTCTGCAACGCTTCGCACCTATCAATTCGTGGTGGGATAATGGAAACACAGATAAATCACGACGGCTGCTCTGGCCTATCAAGCAGAAATATGGTGCGGCACTAAGCTGGGCCGATCTGATGGTTCTGACGGGCAACTGCGCGCTCGAAATCATGGGGTTTAAGACCTTCGGTTTTGGTGGCGGTCGCATCGATGCCTGGGAGGCGGATCGCGCGACATACTGGGGACCCGAATTCTGGAACGGCGATCCAGTTGACGATGTTAAGGAACACCCTGGTCATCCTGACGAGATGGTCACTCGCACGATTCGGTGGGTTGGAAAACCGGATGAGCAATACTACGACCTCGAAAACCCACTAGCGGCTTCGCACCAAGCGCTAATTTACGTCAATCCAGAGGGTCCAAACGCTGAAGGCGACCCATCTGGCTCGGCGCGAGACATTCGCGAGACTTTTGCGCGGATGGGCATGAATGACGAAGAAACTGTCGCGCTGATTGCAGGCGGTCATGCCTTTGGCAAAAGTCACGGCATGGTCTCGCCGGACAAGATTGGTCCAGCGCCGGAAGCTGCGCCGATTCAGGCGATGGGCTTAGGGTGGCAGAACGCTGAAGGCACTGGGTTTGCCGAATATACGATGACGAACGGGATCGAAGGATCGTGGACTCCAAACCCAACCCAGTGGGACAATAGTTACCTAACGAATCTTTTTAAGTACGAATGGGAACAAACAAAGAGTCCAGTAGGTGCGATTCAGTGGAAGCCGAGCAATCCTAATGCGCCGAAGACACCGGACGCTCATCTGCTGGGTGTTGAGCACCCGTTAATGATGATGACTTCGGACATTGCGTTAAAGGTCGATCCGGTCTATCACGAGATTTGTCAGCGCTTCTTGGGTGATTTTGATTACTTCAGCGATGCGTTCGCACGCGCCTGGTATAAGCTGATCCATCGGGATATGGGTCCGAAAACGCGCTATCTTGGTCCGGAAGTCCCAGAGGAAGATTTGATCTGGCAAGATCCAATTCCGCCACTGGATCATGATGTCGTTGATGCCGCCGATATCAAGTCTCTCAAGGATCGGATTTTAGCGAGTGGACTCTCGGTTTCGGCGCTCGTGTCAGCCGCTTGGGCGGCGGCATCGAGTCACCGCCATTCCGACAAGCGCGGCGGCGCAAATGGGGCGCGCGTTCGCCTCAATCCTCAGAAGGACTGGGAAATGAATCGCCCGCAGGAACTCGGTGAGGTGCTATCGACCCTTGAGCAAATTCAGGCGGACTTTAACGGCGCTCAGTCGGGCAACAAAAAAATCTCGATCGCAGACCTAATCGTCCTCGGTGGTTGTGCTGCGGTCGAGAAGGCTGCACAAGAGGCTGGACTTTCCGTTGCCGTCCCGTTTACTCCGGGGCGGATGGATACGACTCAGGAGCTGACAGATGCTGAAATGTTTAATTGGCTGAAGCCAGTTTCGGATGGTTTCAGAAATTATCACAATGAGGCGGTTGGCTATAAGGTGAAGCCAGAGCGTATCTTCCTGGATCGAGCGCAGCTCCTCACGCTGACCGCACCCGAATGGACGGTTCTAGTTGGCGGACTTCGGGCGCTCGATCAGAACTGGGACTATTCAAAGCACGGTAGCTTCACTGACCGACCGGGTGTCTTGACCAATGACTTTTTCCGTGTCCTGACCAGTATGGACTACGAGTGGAAGCCTGTTGACAATCGCGAGATGCTTTTTGACATCTGCGATCGCGAAACCGATGCAGCGAAGTTCACCGCAACCCGCTGCGATCTCATCTTCGGCTCGAACGCCCAACTGCGTCAGATTGCTGAAGTCTATGGCGCTGATGATGGTCACGAGCGGATGGTCAAGGACTTCGTTGCAGCCTGGAACAAGGTGATGATGCTTGATCGCTTCGACGTTGACGCTGAACAGACCCGCTAAAGTCTTGAGCGCTCAACACGCCCGAACTCCACGGGTGTATCGCTGCGCTTTGAAGAACTCACCGTGGATAAGAACGCTCCTTATCCACGGGCAGCACAGATGTATGGTGTTGATTTTGCTCGATAAACTCTCAACAAGTATTTTCATGCAGTTTCTTACCCTTTGCGATCGCATCTATAAGTTGCGGGGGAATGAGAAGTTGGAAGATGCCATACCCATCTGTTCTTTTAGCGCTTTTGCCAGTCGATGATCTCGGTGAAACATCCAACAGCCACCAGTCGCTCTGCCAGTGAGATAGCATTGACCAGTTCTATGCGAGGTTCTGCGGCAATGTAAGAACGCCGTAAAGTTACGCCACCCGGTAACTGCTGGGAATAGCCTTCGTTTAGTACTAAAGAGACTAATTCCTGTGTGCTTAACAGCTTGTTCTTGAGTCCGAGTTGTTCAGCCACCGACTGGATATCCTGAGCATTGACCACACGACCGAGAATCTTTTGTCCATCGCTGGTTTGTAGTCGGAATACTCGACTATTCTGCTGTGGTAGTATTTTCCAGATAGGCAATAGAATACCAGTCACTAAATGCAGGTAATCGGTGGTGAACTTGGGCAGTGTGTCTACTTCAGTAGACCATGCCGCAACAAAGGTATCAGCCGAAACCTGCCGCCAAGTGGACGATTCAAAATCTTTGACTGGCACACGGGTTTCTTTCTGTGGGCGAATGAGCAATATCCTCGAAATAACGCCACCGTCAGAGTCGAACGTGCTGTGAGTTGGGATTGCCACTGCCGCATTTCTAGACTTCTCATTTATCATGAGTTTTCCCTGGTGCATACTGACAAGCTCAATCATCTCGTCAGCAGTTTTGATGTTGTTTTTCTAGAGTCGCTCTACCTTGAGGTAATTCGTTATACTACCAGTACCAGGGTGAGTATATACTGGTTCTTGGCCTTCGATGGTGAATTTCTCAGCCCGGAGTGTCTCTACACCCATTTCATAGACCCCCGCCGCGATCGCTGCTTCAATCTGTTGACTTAGCAACAACTCAAAACGCTCAAAAATGGTGTTTAGCATATCGATGCGTAAAGCCAACAGGCGATTGAGGAATTGGCGCAATGCTAAATCCTCTTCAATCGCTTTAATTAACTGCGGACATTTCATGCCAGTCAACAGATGCTTGAAGAATCTTTGCTTGTGCGACTCGAACTGAGACACCGCGCTCATCTTTGCAGCACAGTTGTAAGTCTTGTCACCAGAGATATTACAAGCTTCCAGGGCTTTATCTAAATTATTATGAATAATACCAAAAGCATCAGAATAGCTATTGTAAATCCGTTCTTGCGTGGGCGTTAAATCAATGTAGAGCGTTTGATACTCCACCCCCTCAAACGAGAGACTCCGCGCCAGATAGAGTCCCAAAGCCTTGAGATCCCTGGCTACGACTTCCATCGCGGCGATACCACCGCCCTCAATGGATTCCACAAAATCCTCACGGGAGGTAAACGGAAAATCTCCAGTCTGCCAAAGCCCCAGACGATTTGCATAAGATAGGTTAGAAACCTTCGTCGCTCCACTAGCAGAAACGTAGACAACCCGTGCCTGCGGTAATGCGTTTTGCAACCTCAGCCCAACAATGCCTTGCTGGGATGCTGCAACTATACCGAGTTTACCCTCTTGAGCCATTGCATTGCCCATCGCGTGACACTCATCAAATGCGATCGCTCCCTCAAAGTCCTTGCCTGCCCATTCAACAATTTGCTTGAGCCGACTTTTACCGTTCTTTTGGGATCGTAGAGTTGAGTAGGTGCAGAATAGGATGCCTTGGGTGAAAGGGATTGGATCGCCTAGCTTGATGTTGCCCAGATCAATAATGTCCTTTTCGCTACCGTCTAACGCACACCAATCACGTCTTGCATCCTCAATCAGTGCAGAACTCCTTGATACCCAGATTGCTTTTCTTCGTTCCTGACACCAATTATCGAGGATAATGCCAGCTACCTGTCGCCCCTTACCAGAACCCGTGGAATCGCCCAAGAACCAGCCACGACGGAATTTTACCGCATTTTCTTCGCCCTGAGCCGCAACAGTCACATTATCCCAAGAATCATCGACAATATAAGACCCAGACAAAAATTCTGAGTGCGTTTGACCTGCGTAAATCACGCTTTCAAGTTGTGCCTCTGATAACAAGCTTTGTGTGATAATGTTGCTAGGAAGATGCGGTTTGTAAGTTGGTGCTGGTGGTGAGACAAGTGCGAGGGCTGCACTCTCACAAAGCAGTGAGGGATGAGGTAAAGCGTCCTTGATCCGGATTCTTTGTGGGCGATAAGTTTCATATAAAGTATCTTTGAGTCCTTCAGTAGCAGACCACTCGACGACTTCGTATTCCAGCACTACTATGTCGTCTGGAAGAAAGGAAATTGTTTCTGGTTGTGCAACTGTAATACGCTTTGGCAATTGAACGACTTTTGCGATGCCTACGGCGGGCGGGTACGCCATTGCAGTAGCTTTGATATCTGAGCGTTCCCACGAAGATCGCTGTGGCAAATGCTGAATCAACGCCAGCAGTTCGGGCAAGTCCAAGGTTTCGGGAATACAGGGGATGTTGCCGGGATTATCAGCCGGAACTTTGTCGATCACTGTAATCCGAGTGTCGATAGTATTAACTTCTTCACTGAAACAACTATTGAAACAAACAGCATCTCAATTAAAAGGAGCTGCAAAACGCAAATT
>NZ_JAVRBU020000043.1:0-9070 GCF_034531135.2 Nostoc sp. CmiVER01 | reverse complement strand
AGCTGGTCCTAGCATTGTTAATGCAAGCCAACGCATTCGCAATGCAAGCCGACGCATTCACAATGCAGGGTATTGCCAAATTGAATTCGCTACGAATTAATTAAATGCTGTACTAAGGATAGACATGGAAAGAGAGATTAAAGATTCAGATGGAATTACATGGATTTGTATTCAAGCATTTTCAGGTCTTTCAGATATCTCAAAAGCTGAAGATGCAGCTGAAGTCGAAGGAGAACCAGATACCTACTGGGTTGTCTGTACTCCTAGTGGCGGCGCACAGTCTGTACGGCTAAAGCTACAGGGTAAATGGGAAGAAGAATACTCTGATGAGGCGTTACTCAAGGAAATTAGAGCGCAGCAATAATTGGCGTTGGTGATTAATCGGCTCAATGCCCTGTTCGCTGGAGCGCGTGGTTAGGCTTTTGGGGTGGACGATGGAAGTGGACAGACTTCCATGACTTGAATCAAGCCGTGTTCAAGGGTGAATCGATGACCCACATGCTCATCGACAAGAACTGCCCCAACCAAGTCACGCACGACCTGATGCACATCGACCAAAATGCGTCCGGCCTCTTCCGAGTAAAAGGAAATCGGCTCGACGTGCGGATTGATCTCGCTCCATTGCTCCGTCCAGTAAGCGCGAACTTCTTCAGGCCCACGGACAAAACCGCCTTTGAACGCTCTCGGCCAAAGCACGTCTGGAGTCATGAGGGCAAGGGCAGCGTCAATGTCTCGTGCGTTGAAGGCCGCGTAAGCCGCACGAAGCAGTTCGATTTCTGGTGCAGGTTGATCTGACATAAGAGCTATGGTGAAGGAGATGCAGCAGGGCCTTAACAATTTATTTTACTGTTAAAGCTAAGTAAGCTAATAATCATTTAATCTGCATGTTGAGACCGCAAGGGGGCAGGGGTGCAGAGGAGCAAGGGAGAGGACTTGAAGTTTTTACCTAAATTTTTAGTTGTGCAACTTGTAAGCACAAAAGCTTATTATTATCTTTGCGGGACACAACTACGCGCTAATTGCGATCACTGTGGCGAGTTAGTAGTGTCCGCCAGATATAAATTTTATTCGTACTCGGCTCAATACCAATATAAGCTTCTCAAAATCCTCCTTAAAAAGGAGGATTTAAAGTTTTGGATACCTTATGTACCATTTTTAAAACAACCTCTAAGACGCACAAGAAAAAGCAACTGACATTATGACAAATACAGTAATTATTACAGGCGCATCTCAAGGAATTGGCAAAGCTACAGCATTATTGTTTGCCCGTCACAACTATGTCACAACTATAATGTTGTGTTGGCAGCTCGTCAACTTGACCGTTTAGAAGCTACTGCTGCACAGATACGGGAACTGGGACGAGATGCGATCGCTATTTCTTGCGATGTCAAAGATCCTTTACAAGTAAACGACCTGATCGAGAAGGGAATAAATCATTTTGGTAACATAGATGTATTAATTAATAATGCAGGTATCTTTTGCTTAGGGCCCGTCGAGGATTTTAGCTTAGATGATTGGCATCAGATAATTGATACCAATTTGTGGGGCTACATCCATACTATTAATGCCATCCTGCCCCATTTCTTAGAACGTCGCAAAGGAACCATTGTTAATGTTAGTTCTATTGGTGGTATAGAACCGATTCCTTACCAAGTTCCTTACACAACCACTAAATACGCCGTAACTGGATTGACAAAATCGCTACACGCAGAGTTATCACCAAAAGGGATTCACGTTAGCGGAATTTATCCCAGTTTTATTAGTACTCAAGTGATGGAACGGGCAATCTTTCGCGGTAAAGACGAGGAAACTGCCGAAGCGCGTTCTGAGTTGGTAGATAAAGCAATTCAAATTCCTGTACTAGAAAAGCCTGAAGATGTAGCAAAATCAATTTGGGAAGCAGTAAAGCATCAGCGTTCTGATGTCATGGTAGGCACAACAAACCTTTGGAAAGCAATTTATCACTTGTCTCCTAATTTGATGCAGTCAGCTTTTCGGCGTCTCTTCGGCATGGAAGAACGAAGTTAGTCACATTTTGAGTTACCAGAAATAAAATTTTTGACTTTTGACTTTTGATTTTTGACTTACCCAAAGGGGCTGACTCTGCCATTGGAAGTAATAACAGAGGTAGAGGTTATGGCAACAACTTTCCAGTAGTGTAGAGGCTTAAAGTAAGCTAGAAATTTCTTAATGGCATATCAGGGCGTAATTTTGGATATAGATGGAACACTTGTTATCAGTAATGATGCTCATGCTCAAGCCTGGGTAGAGGCATTTGCAGCATTTGGCTATGAGGTAGAGTTCAAGCAAGTTCGACCACTGATTGGCATGGGAGGCGACCAGATTATTCCTAAGTTTGCGCCAGGACTTTCTGATCAAGAAGGAAAAGGTAAGGAAATTGCCAACAAACGTAAAGAACTGGTCATCAACAAGTTTGGAGCAAATCTGACTCCTGCCAGTGGGGCGCGGCAACTAATATTGAAGATGCAGGATGAAGAGTTACGTCTAATCATTGCTAGTTCAGCAACGAGCCAAGAACTGTCAGTGTTGCTCAAAGCTGCACAAGTTGATGATTTACTCAGTCAGGATGAGGCGGCAACATCTAGCGATGCCGAAGCTTCAAAACCTGCTCCAGATATTGTGGAAGCGGCTTTGAGTCAGTTGAAGATGCAGGCATCTGAGGTAGTAATGCTGGGCGATACTCCCTACGATATTGAGTCTGCAAATAAAGCTGGTGTTGGCGTGATTGCGTTTCGTTGCGGTGGTTTTGATGATAGTCAATTAAAAGATGCGATCGCAATTTACAATGATCCTGCTGACTTGTTAGCACATTATGACACCTCACCTCTAGCAACCAAAGCAATGACTAGCAATTGAAGAAGGCGGGAGGTTCAGTTCTAAACCTCGTTTGTATAACTCTTCAAATAATTTTTGCGAGATATATCTTCTATCTCCAAAAAATTTACCGATTAAGTCACGAGTCATAGTTTTTTTGTGCCTTTTTTAGTCATTCTCAATCAATCTTAGCGCTCGCCTTTGTAATGCCGAGTTATGCAAATCCATACATAGCTGACTGATGGTGTTACAGCAATTGTGGCGTTTTGTACCAGAGGTTCATACAGATAGTCGTGTGGTAGATAGGCGTATCTCACGATTACGGAGAATTTTAACCCGATGTCTACCGGAAGAATATAGAACATCGCGCTAATATTAAGTAATATTCCGATAAGAATAGACTTGTTCTAATTTTGAAAGTTTTGAGTAGGGGAGAACATAGGCGGCTGTCCCTAGTCGAGGAGAAAAACATTTAAACAAGTAGATGAAAGCAAGAATTTCTGACTCCATTGCTGACCATTTTCGAGGTGGGGAAATGGCAACCCGGATCAATCGCTTGGACTGGTCGCAAACGTCATTAGGCAAGCTCGATGCATGGTCACAAAGTCTCAAGTCAGTGGTCAAGACGCTGCTTGCTTCGAGCTATCCGATGATTCTAACTTGGGGCACAGATTTCATCCAAATTTACAACGATGCCTATTCGCAATTGATTGGCGAGAAACATCCCGCAGCGCTTGGGAGTGATATTCGGATTACACTCGCCGAGGCATGGGACACGCTAGGGCCAATGATCGAAACGGTGATGTCAACGGGAGTGGCAAATCTGACACCAGCACTGCTCCTGTTGTTGGAACGCTCCGGCTATCGGGAAGAATCCTACTTTAGTGTTTCCCATGCTCCGGCAGAAGACGATTCTGGGCAGATTGTTGGGATGCTTGCGGTGTGTAGTGAAGTAACACAGCAAGTATTGGGGGATCGGCGATTGCGGCTGCTACGCGATTTATCGTCTAAAGCAGGCGCAACCCAAAGCGTTGAAGCAACCTGCCATGATGCGCTTTGTGTTATCGCATCCTCTCCAATGGATGTACCGTTTGCACTGCTATATCTACGTGACTCCGATACTAAAAGGTTGATCTTACAAGGATCTGTGGGGATTCAAGCAGGGGAAGTCGTCAGTCCGAGAAGAATTGAGCTAGAAACCAATGGCACAGATGTTTGGTCATTGGCGAAGGCGGCAAATGGAGAAACGATTCTAATTGAAGGCATCGATGAACATATCACAATTTTAGGCGGTGCATTTAGTGAACCAGTAAAATCTGCGATCGCACTGCCGATCGCCTCATTTGGGCAGACAGCGACATTGGGTGTACTGGTAGCCGGAATTAGCCCTAGCCGTGAGCTAGATGAGGGATATCGCTCATTCTACGAATTATTCGCAGGTCAGATATCGGTTTTAGTCCGCAATGCTCAGGCATACGAAGAAGAACGCCGACGCGCTGAAGCATTGGCAGAACTAGATCGGGCGAAAACAGTGTTTTTTAATAATGTCTCCCATGAGTTCCGCACACCTTTGACGTTAATACTGGGTCCGTTAGAGGATGTCCTAAGTAGCAAAAATGGGTCAAAGGTGACAACTGAGGAACGTGAGCAATTGCAATTAGTTCACCGAAACAGTCTGCGTTTGCTCAAGTTAGTCAACACACTATTGGACTTTTCGCGCATCGAAGCAAATCGGATTGAAGCAGTTTATGAACCTGTTGACCTTGCTGTATTTACAACTGAACTGGCCAGTGTCTTCCGCTCAACTATCGAACGCGCCGGTTTACGTCTAATAGTAGATTGCCCACCTTTACCAGAAGCGGTGTATGTAGACCGCGAAATGTGGGAAAAGATTGTTTTGAATTTGCTCAGTAATGCTTTCAAATTCACGTTTATTGGACAAATCAGTGTAACCTTACGTTGGTACACGGAATATGTGGAACTGGAAGTCCAGGATACAGGTACAGGAATTCCAGCAGCAGAATTGCCCTATTTGTTTGAGCGTTTTTACCGTGTACAAGGGTCACGGGGTCGCACTTATGAAGGCTCTGGGATTGGATTATCGCTAGTGCAGGATCTGATTCGACTTCATGGTGGCTCGGTTCGTGTGATCAGCAAATTAAATCAGGGAAGTTCTTTCATTGTTTCACTTCCTACTGGTACTGCTCATCTGCCCACTGAACGCATTGTATCTGAGCATGATTTGCCGAACACTGCTTCAGTAACGGCTGCTTTTGTTGAGGAAGCACGGCGTTGGCTACCTGAAGAAGCAGGGGAGCAGGGGAGCAGGGGAGCAAAACACTTTCTTCTCCTCTGCCCCTCTGCCCCTTTGCTCCTCTGCCCGTATTTTACTGGCTGATGACAACGCAGATATGCGCGATTATTTAAAGCACTTACTCCAAGGAGATTACGAAATAGAGGCAGTTACAGATGGAGTAGCTGCCTTAGCAGCAGCCCGCAGGCAGATACCGGATTTAGTACTGAGCGATATTATGATGCCGGGAATGGACGGGTTGCAATTGTTGCGCGAATTGCGCTCTGAATCATCCGCTCGGGAAGTACCTATTATCCTGCTATCTGCCCGCGCTGGTGAAGAATCTCGCGTTGAAGGCTTAGAGATGGGTGCGGATGATTACCTGATCAAACCTTTCTCGGCGCGAGAACTGCTGGCACGGGTACGAACAAACTTAGAGTTGTCCCGACTGCGTAAAGATGCTTTAGCTCAACAAGCCGAACGAATTCGGGAGCAGGCAGCGCGAGTTGAGGCGGAGACCGCCAGTCGCATGAAAGATGAATTTTTGCAAGTACTTTCCCATGAGATTCGTACACCACTCAATGGAATGCTTGGCTGGGTTAAAATGCTTCGCCAAGGTAAATTAAATTCATCTGAAACTATTCGGGCGCTAGAAACTATTGAGCGCAGTGCCAATGCTCAAGCGAAACTAGTAGACGATTTACTGGATGTATCATGTATTATCCGAGGGCAACTGCGCCTAGAAAAGCTTTCAGTTTCTTTAATCTCAGTGATTACTGAAGCTATCGAAACTGTAAAACCAGAAGCTTCAGCTAAAGATATTACGATTAACTGTATGCTTGATCCGTGTGCTAGTTCTGTTTGTGGAGATGCTAGTCGTTTACAACAAGTAGTGTGGAATTTACTGAGTAATGCAATTAAATTTACGCCTTCTGGGGGACAGGTAGAGATTTGCCTGCAAGCTTTGGGTACAGAGGCGCTCCTCCAGGTCAAAGATACGGGAAATGGTATAAAAGCTGACTTCTTGCCCTACATTTTTGAGCGTTTCCGTCAAGCAGATGCAAGTACAACCCGAAGCTATGGGGGACTAGGCTTAGGGCTAGCAATCGTCTGGCATTTAGTGGAAATGCATGGGGGAACAGTAGAGGCCAATAGTCCAGGGCTTGGGCTAGGAGCAACCTTTGATGTGCGCTTACCTCTGATGAGCATCTCTTATATTTCTGAGGGTGCAGAATCAATCTCTGGAAACGATGATAGTCAAATTTCACTCAACGGTTTACAAGTATTAGTTGTTGATGATGAAGCTGATGGACGTGAGCTTGTTGCTTTTATCTTGAAGCAACATGGTGCTTTGGTGAGTGAAGCAGCATCAGTAGCCCAAGCATTGTCAGCGTTAGAGTTGGGAATACCACACATACTGATTTCGGATCTTGGTATGCCAGAGTCGGATGGCTACAGCTTCATTCGTCAAATCAGGGCTTTACCAGTAGAAAAAGGGGGTAAAATTCCAGCAATCGCTAATCCTAACCCGAAACCTCCTGTATGGCGCGAGCGTACACTATATACTCGATAAAACCGCTCAAAGATATAGGGTAAATCTGCCTCTGGAATCCCAATACCGCTATCCTGGACTTCAATTACCACCCAACCAGACCCAAAGAAAACTCGTAAGCTAACTCTACCTCCAGACGGCGTGTAGCGGCAGGCATTACTGAGAAGATTTTTTACTGCTTGCCGCATTAAATCTGGATTGATTCTCAACATTACTAATTGTTCAGGAAATTCGCTGGTTAATTCTAAGTTTTTTGCCTTTGCTGAGTGGGTGTATTCCTCTACTAATATTTCGAGCCAGTTAACCTTTATTTTCTGAGTTTTGGCTAGAAAATTTAATGTCTGTGATTAAATAATGGCTCAAAGCTTTATTTAATCAAAGGTTGAGAATTTTGCTTCAATTATTGTTTACCAAAAGTGACAAAACAGGGTTATGGCTCGACCTCGTTGGCTACAATTTCTAATTAACTTAGGGCTAGAGTTTTGGCTGTCAATACCCTTGATCGGAATGTTTTTTTGGGTAAGTACGGGTTTGCTGACACATCAAGTCTTAAGCTACACCTATGACACAATCGCCCAAATCCACGCCGACTCAAAACATCACATTCAGTTTTCTGTTTCACTCCCTGTTATGTCTATTGAAGCGATAATTCAACGTCAAGAAAAGTTGACTGAAGTCAAAGTTTACACTGCTGATTCAGTGTTAAAGCAGATGGAATTTGAGTTTACCGTGACTGAATTTGCTCAAATTGATGCCGCAAGCGCTCAAGCTTTAGGATTATCTATAACAGCAATTAAGCAGTTAATACGTTATCGCATTGAAAATTAAGGGACTTTCAGATGCGATCGCTGTTTGCGAGATTCTAGGCAGAATCCATGCAGCCAATATAATTCATAAAGATATTAACCCTGGAAACATAGTCTTTAATCTGGATACTGGCGTTGT
The DNA here is from genome assembly GCF_034531135.2 of Nostoc sp. CmiVER01. NCBI lineage: Bacteria > Bacillati > Cyanobacteriota > Cyanophyceae > Nostocales > Nostocaceae > Nostoc > Nostoc sp. CmiVER01. The sequence continues at coordinate 1,445 of NZ_JAVRBU020000043.1, read as the reverse complement.
CAAAATTATTGATTTTGGGATTGCGACCCAATTTAACCGCACCAATCCGACGTTCAAAAGTCCCCATGTGTTAGAAGGCACGCTTGCCTATCTGTCGCCAGAGCAAACCGGGCGGATGAACCGAATGCTCGACTATCGCACTGATTTTTACTCCCTTGGTGTGACATTTTACGAACTGCTCACCGGACAACTACCATTTCCCACCACAGACGTGCTGGAGCTAGTCCATTGTCATATTGCCAAACATCCAATTGCGTCTAATGAAATAAATACAAAGATTCCCAAGCCAGTTTCAGATATCATTCTCAAACTGATGGCGAAAAATGCTGAAAATCGCTATCGAAGTGCCTGGGGCATCAAAGCGGATTTAGAAATCTGTGCTGAACAATTAGAAGAAATCGGTCAAATCTCTAGCATTCAACTGGCGCTTCAAGACGTTTCGGGTCAGTTACTTGAGGCAGAAGAGTTCTACGAACAAGCAATTCAAGGAGCTAGAGACAATGAGTATTTGCAAGAAGAAGTATTAGCTTATGAATTAGCTGCTAAACATTATCTGGCAAGAGGTAGAGAAAAAATCGCCCAAACTTACATGAAGGAAGCACATTGCTGCTATGAACGATGGGGAGCAACTGCGAAAGTCAAAGATTTAGAAACTCGCTATCCCCAGCTATTTTCTCAATCTTCAGGCATGGCTTCCGTGCCAATCCACAAAACTTCTGTCATTACCTTTAATCACTCACCCATCGCTTTCGATTTAGCGGCGGTGATGAAAGCTTCCCTTACGATTTCTAGTGAAATTGAACTGGATAAGCTACTCAGTTCCTTGATGAAGATATTAATCGAAAATGCTGGCGCACAAACAGGATTTTTGATTTTGGAAAACTCAGGAAAATGGGTGATTGAAGCGTCTAGTGAATTCAATGAAGGTGAAATGTCTATGCTACACAAGTGCTACAATCTATCCCAACTGCAAATCATTTACCTGAATCAATTATTAATTATGTAATTCGTACTCATGAATGTGTCATTTTAAATGATGCTACTCGTGAAGGTAATTTTATTAACGATCAATATATTCAACACAATCAAACTCAATCAATCTTATGTTTACCTATGCTCCATCAAGGTAAGCTCGTGGGCGTGTTGTATCTAGAAAATAAACTAGCGTCTGGGGCATTTACACCAGAGCGATTCTCCGTTCGCGCAAGCGTGCCGGAGGTATTAGGAGACGCTACGCGATCGCAAGTCTTAAATCTGCTATCCACCCAGGCAGCCATTGCGATCGAAAATGCCAAACTCTATGCAAAGCTCCGCGCGAGTGAAAGTCAGATGACTCAATTTCTAGAAGCGATTCCAGTGGGAATTGGCATTATTGACGCAACGGGTCGCCCTTACTATGTCAATCAACGAGGAATTGAGCTTATGGGTAAAGGCTAGGACCAGCC
>NZ_JAVRBU020000042.1:0-13072 GCF_034531135.2 Nostoc sp. CmiVER01 | reverse complement strand
GAATGGAACAACACAAAAGTAGAATACCCAAACAGTTGCCTACATGAGTTATTTGAAGCGCAAGTAGAGCGTACACCCGATGCAGTAGCAGTAGAGTATGGCAAGGAAAAACTCACATATCGACAATTAAACATCAGAGCTAATCAACTAGCCCACCACTTGCAAAAACAAGGAATCAAACCACAAACACTAGTAGGCATCTGTGCAGAACGCTCACTGTTAATGATAGTCGGAATATTGGGCATCCTCAAAGCAGGCTGCGCTTACGTACCACTAGACCCAAACTATCCCCAACAACGACTGGCTTTGATCATAGAAGAAATCAATTCCCCAGTCTTATTAACACAACAGCATTTAGTCGAAAAACTCAGCCAACATCAAACACAAATCATTTGCTTAGACAGCGACTGGCAGCAAATCGCTCAACAAAATTCCCAAAACCTCAACACCAATGTCAGCCCAGATGATGTAGTTTATGTAATTTACACCTCCGGCTCCACAGGTAAACCCAAAGGAGCAATCAACATTCATCAAGCCCTATGCAATCGCTTGTTGTGGATGCAAGATGCTTTGCAACTAACATCATCAGAGCGAGTTTTGCAAAAAACACCCTTTAGCTTTGATGTTTCAGTGTGGGAATTCTTCTGGTCGCTGATCACAGGAGCAAGTTTAGTTTTTGCCAAACCCGACGGTCATAGAGATAGTGCTTACTTAGTAGAACTCATTGCCACAGAGGAGATTACCACAGTTCACTTTGTCCCTTCAATGCTGCAAGTATTTCTGAGTGAGCCAGAATTAGGCAAATGTCACAGCCTCAAACGGGTGATTTGTAGTGGTGAGGCTTTATCGTTAGAACTTCAGGAAAGATTTTTTGAGCGTGTTGAGGCACAGTTATACAACCTTTACGGCCCGACGGAAGCAGCGATTGATGTCACTTGGTGGCATTGTCAGCGAAATAGCCAGCAGAGGGTGGTGCCGATTGGCAGACCAATAGCCAATACGCAAATTCATATATTAGATAAATATCTCCAACCGGTGCCTGTGGGTGTACCAGGTGAATTGCATATTGGTGGGGTGGGATTGGCAAAGGGTTATTTGCATAGAGCAGATTTGACTCTTGAGAAGTTTATTGCCAATCCATTTGAGGATGAGATGGCTGCTAGTAGTCCTCGCCTGTATAAAACAGGGGATAAAGCTCGCTATGCGACTGATGGGACGATTGAGTATTTGGGGCGCATTGACTCTCAGGTGAAGATTCGTGGTTTCCGCATTGAATTGGGAGAAGTTGAGGCGGTTTTAGGTCAATACCAAGGGGTGCGGGAAGTTGTGGTGGTTGCTAGTGAGGATGTGGGTGGTTCTAAGCGTTTGCTTGCTTATCTTGTTCCACAGAAAGATCAGACACCAACAATTGCTCAACTGCGCCAGTTTTTAGAGTCGAAGCTACCAAATTACATGGTGCCAGCAGCTTTTGTGATGCTAGAGGCATTACCCTTGACACCTAACGGTAAGGTAAACAGGAAAGCATTGCCAGCACCCGATACAAGTAGACCTGAATTAGAAAAAGCTTTTGCAGCACCTCGCACTCCTGCTGAAGTTAAGCTTGCTGAAATTTGGGCGGAATTTCTCAATGTGGAGCAAGTAGGCATCGATGACAACTTCTTTGAGTTGGGTGGTGATTCCATCATCGCTATCCAAATCATCACTAGAGCTAACCAAGCTGGTCTAAAACTGACAAATAAACAATTATTTCAGCATCAAACCATTGCCGAATTAGCCGCGCGCGCAGTTCCTAAGTCCACAATCGCCGAACAAAATCTGCAAGTCGAGCCAGAAATTATTAAAGATTCGGCATCTTTGACACCTATTCAGCATTGGTTCTTCGAGCAGAATCTACAAGATCCACACTATTTTAATCAAACATTTGTCTTGGAACTGCAAGAAGTACTCGACCCTGAGATTTTAGAGCAGGCGTTACAGGAGTTGATTTTACACCACGATGCTTTGCGCTTGCAGTTTGAATGCACAGCCTCTGACTGGAAACAAGTTTTAGCCGATCGCAATGTGATGCCATTCACATATTTAGACCTTTCAGCCCAAGCATTGCAAGAACAAGAGCAAGCTTTTGAGAAAACTGTTGATAAATTGCAACGTAGTTTTAATTTATTTGTAGCCCCACTAGTGCGAGCTGCTTTGTTCAACTTTGGAGTGCAGCAGCCAAGCCGCTTGCTGTTGACTATCCATCATTTAGTTGTAGATATTTTCTCTTGGAGAATTTTACTTGAGGACTTGCAAACTTGTTACCAACAACTCAGGCAAGGAAGAAAAGTGCAACTACCAACAAAAACAACTTCTTGCTTGTACTGGTCTGAACGCTTGCAAAATTACGCACATTCTGATATTATAAGACAACAGTGGAATTACTGGTTTAATGCATCTCATAAGCAAGTGTCTCGTTTGCCAGTAGATTTTCCAGATGGTGAAAATACCGTCGCTTCAGCCCGCAATGTAGCGATCGCTCTCAATGTAGAAGAAAGCCAAACTTTACTAAAGAAAGTATCCCAAGCTTACAACACTCAAATAAATGATGTTTTACTAACAGCCCTGGCGCAAGCTTTTTCTCAATGGACGGGCGATCGCTCTTTGTTAGTCGCTTTAGAAAGTTATGGACGGGAGGATATTTTTCCCAATGTGGAATTGTCGCGGACAGTAGGCTGGTTTACGTCTTTATTTCCCATCCTCTTAAATTTGGAAAAAGCCTCTCATCCAGGGGAAGCTTTGAAAGCAATTAAAGAACAACTGCGGAGTATCCCCAATCGAGGCATTGGTTATGGTGTCCTACGCTATCTTAGCGACAAGACAGAAAACGGTGAGTTATGGTCAACACTCCCACAACCAGAAGTTCTTTTCAACTATCTTGGTCAATTAGATCAAACTTTCTCGAAGTCATCGCTATTCAAATTCATCCCAGAGTTAAGTGGACTAGCGAGTAGTCCGCAAAATCAAAGGAGCGTACTTTTGGAAATCAATAGTTTTGTGATTAACGGGCAGTTGCAATTTGATCTGACTTATAGCGAAAAAATACATCAACGCTCTTCCATTGAAAGATTAGCTCAAGAATTTGTCAAAGCATTACAAGCGATCGCCACTCACTGTCAATCACCAGAAGTCAAAGGTTACACACCTTCTGACTTCCCAGAAGCAAACTTAAATCAAAAAGACCTCGACCAATTTTTAGCGAAGCTCACCCGAAAAAGCAAGTAGAACGATGAAAACAGAAAATATAGAAGATATCTACGAAGTCTCACCTATACAGCATGGTATTCTCTTCCATAGTTTATGTACTTCTGAATTAAGCCTCTACTTTGTACAATTGGGCTTTACTTTTCATGGCGATTTAAACGTTGTCGCTTTTGAACGTGCTTGGCAGCGAGTCGTAGATCGGCACACTATCTTACGTACCAGCTTTTATTGGGAAGACATGGAAAAACCCTTACAAGTTGTGTACAAAAATGTCAAAGTATGCTTAGAACAACAAGATTGGCGCTTAATAGAGCCAGATGAGATACAAACGCGTTTGAGTTCTTTTTTGAAACGCGATCGCGAACAAGGTTTTGATTTTTCCCAAGTTCCTCTGATGCGCTTGATTCTCATTCGCCTAGAAGACCACTCTTACCAATTCATCTGGAGTACACATATGCTCATGTTGGATGGGTGGTCATATCCGTTAGTGCTTAAAGAAGTTATTGATTTCTACGTAGCGTTTTGTCAAGGTGAAGATGTACCTTTCAGACCTGGCAGTACTTTCCGTAACTACATAACCTGGCTGCGACAACAAGATTCATCTACATCAGAGAACTTCTGGAGGCAAATGCTTAAAGGAGTAAAAACACCCACTCCACTAAGCAATCTAGATGTTGGCAATTTATCTAATCCCCAAGAAAGATACGATGAAGTCCAAATCGAAATCTCAAAAGCAATCACCGCAGATTTACAATCTCTAGCTAGACAGCATCGTCTCACAATTAACGTGCTTGTTCAAGGAGCCTGGGCTTTGCTCCTGGGTCGCTATAGTTGCCGCAACGAAGTGATTTATGGGTGTACTGTTTCTGGTCGTCCTGTAGACTTAGAAGGTTCCGAGTCTATGGTAGGTGAGATGGTCAACACTTTACCAGTCAGAGTCAAGATTGATGGTGAGCAGTATCTCATGCCTTGGCTCCAGCAGCTTCAGGAACAACTTGTAGAGATTCGTCAATATGAGTACACCTCGTTAGTAGATATTCAACAATGGAGTGAAATACCACAAGGTACACCCTTGTTCGAGAGCATATTTGTATTCGAGAACCAACCAATTGAAAGAATATTACGAGAATCACAAGAGCAAAACAAAGCTATAAACTTCTCGCGTCCACTTAATCTCTACAAAACAAACTATCCTCTTAACTTAGTTGGGTATCCAGGTTCAGAATTACGAATTGGCATCAGTTACGATTTCCGCCGTTTTGACACTGCAACAATTATTGGCATACTCAAGCATTTCAAGATATTACTTCAAAATATAGCAACTAATCCTGAAGTGCGCCTCAAAGATTTATCTTTGCTGACAGAGCAAGAGCAGCAGTTGAAAGCAATGTTAGAAAAGCAAGTGACATTTAACTTTGACTTAGCTTTGTCTAATTAAGTAGCGACTGTAAATAAAGTAGTACACATCTGGTGAACAATACTTCAAGTTCATCACCACAAGAGGAAATCATGCTAACAGTATCTTCAGAAATTGAACGTGTTCATCAAATTACAAGTGAAGATTTTATAGCGAAATATGTGAATAAATCTAAACCAGTTATTATTTCAGGGATCATTCCCAAGTGGGATTGTTTTAGTAAATGGTCTTTACAATATTTCCAGTCTATCGCTCCCAATCTAAATATATATGCCAAACATTTTCAAAATGGTCAAATCAAAGTAGAAAATTTTCCTATTCATGAATACGCAAACATTCTAGAGGAATATGAAAAAACAAAAAATCAAACAGAAATGGATATTCTACCTCCATATTCTCACGATACGCCCTTGTTTAGCTTAATTCCTGCACTCGTCAAAGATGTTCAAACATTTCCGCTAGATTACTTACCAAAATGGTATGCTTATAAATGGTGGCGTTACTGTCAATTCTTTATCGGTTCATCTAATAGTCTAACTCCTTTACATTTTGATTGCCTTCTGACCAACAATCTTTTCTTTCAAATTGTTGGGCGTAAACAATTTACTCTCCTATTGAGTGAAGAATCTCAATATTGTTATCGATATAATTGGCGATGGTTTAAGGTCGATCCAGAAAAGCCTGATTTAGAGCAATACCCTCTATTTAAAAATGCAAAATCCATAAAAGTAATTGTAAATCCCGGAGAAATTTTATATATGCCTCCTGGTACACTACATCATGTGAGAAGTCGAGATATGTCAATTTCTTTTAATATTGATTGGCATACACAGAAGAGCGTATTGAACGGTCTAGTAGCTGGTTTAAAGGGTATGCCACCAAAAAACATGTATTACAATTTTTTACTAGCATTAGGTTTGGTATTGAGAGTTCCACCTCAAGTTATATTCCATTTTTACAAATCTTATTTAAATTATATTTCTTAATTGACCAGACATACGCTCGTGCCATTTCATAATGCTAATTATCTCTTATATCTAAAAGCAGGAAGTTTTCAATGAATATCTTTGAGCAGCGAGAGTCAAATGTCAGAAGTTATTGCCGAAATTTCCCAGCTCTATTCCATAGAGCTAAAGGTTCTTTAATTTACTCAGAATCAGGAGAAGCGTATATTGATTTTCTTGCAGGTGCAGGCGCTTTAAACTATGGACATAACAACGATTATATAAAACAGAAGGTAATATCTTATTTAGAAGCTGATGCAATTACTCATGGATTAGATTTTTATACATCTGCAAAAGAAAAATTTTTATCTAAGTTTTTTGAATCATTACTACATCCTAGAGGTTTAGATTATCGGGTACAATTTTGTGGCCCTACCGGAACAAATGCTGTTGAGGCGGCATTAAAATTGGCCAGGAAAATTAAAAAAAGACCAGGAATATTTTCGTTCATGGGAGGCTATCATGGCATGACATTGGGTAGCTTGTCAGTGAGTGGTAATCTAGAAATCAAAGCTGGGGCATTTGGCACATCGAACCATGTCAATTTTATGCCTTATCCTCATGGATTTATGGAAAATATTGACACAATAGAGTTTATAGAAGCAGTACTCAATGATGTCAACTCCGGAATTGAAAAGCCAGCAGCAATAATATTTGAAACAGTGCAAGCTGAAGGAGGAGTGATTATAGCACCAATCGAATGGATGCAAAAATTAAGACAGTTATGCGATAAGCATGATATTTTATTAATTTGTGATGATATTCAAGTTGGCTGTGGTCGAACAGGTTCATTCTTTTCTTTTGAAAGAGCGAATATTGTTCCGGATATGGTAATACTTTCAAAATCGATTAGTGGTTACGGTTTTCCCATGTCATTATTATTGTTTAAGCCAGAGTTAGATATTTGGGAGCCTGGCGAACACAATGGAACTTTTAGAGGTAATCAACTAGCATTTATAGGTGCAGCAGCTGCACTGGAGTATAGAGAAATTACAAATATTGAACAGGAAATTAAAGCTAAAGAATCTTTCATATATAACTTTTTGATTGACAAAATTGCATCAATTAGTGATAAAGTCAAAATACGAGGAATAGGTTTGATTTGGGGTATAGATATTGCCGGATTTGGCGATAATAATTTAACAAAACAAATTATTTCCCGTTGTTTTGAACTAGGATTAATAATTGAAAGAACTGGCAGAAATAATACTGTAATCAAGATACTGCCTCCTTTAACTATTGAAATTCCGATTTTAGAAAAGGGGTGTTTCATTATCAAACAAGCTTTTGATGAGTGTTTAGCACAGTAAGATAAGTTAAACAAAATTTTCACTAATTTTCTCAGAAATTATTTTATTGCAAGGTGACTGATAATGATTGCCAATCAAACTAGAGATACATTGACTACTGAAGAGTTATTCTTTCAAAAATTTTATTGGCTAAATCAATTGTCTGGTGAATTGCCAGAGACAAATCTTATTACAGATTATATTAGACCTACAATTTATTCTGAGAATAATAAATCGATTGCTTTCGAGCTATCGAAAGATTTATCATTTGCGATCGCTCAACTAACAAACAATTCTAATTTATCGATTTATTTAGTTTTGCTATCTGCATTAAGTATATTAATGCAGAAATATACTGGTAGCAATGATACTATTTTTGGTTCTCCTATTTATCAATTAGAAAATAGCGGTCGCAATTTAAATACAATTCTACCTTTGCGTATTAATGTAGAAGCAAAACTGACATTTAAAGATTTGATTTTTCGAGCTAAAAATACAACAATAGATGCATATAGCCATCAAAATTATCTAGTTGATGAATTAGTTAAAACATTGAATTTACCTAATAAACACAATCGCTGTCCATTTTGTGATATTGTCATTCTTTTAGAAAATATTCATCAACCGGAAAGTATAGCTGATATCAGTAATGACTTGACCTTTTCATTCAAAGCTACTGATAATTTAATACTAGGGAGAATAGATTATAACGGAGATATCTTTCGAGAAGATGTTATTAAATATATTATTAGATATTATATTAATATACTTGAATTCGTTATTTACGACTGCCAAGTTAAAATTGCAGACATTCCCTTATTAAAACCAGAAGACAAACAGGAATTATTATATTTTAACAATAAAGCAAAACAATATCCGATCGAGCGGACAATCGATCGATTATTTGAAAAGCAAGTAGAAAAGACACCTTTAAGAATTGCAGTTGATTATGAAAATACTCAACTAACATATCAACAGCTAAATGAAAAAGCGAATCAACTTGCAAGATTTTTACAGAATTTAGGATTAAATAAAGGTGAATTTGTTGGTATTTACAAAGAGCGAGATGTAAATTTCTTAATAGGTATACTTGCCATACATAAAGCTGGTGGAGCTTATGTCCCAATTGATAGTCAATACCCACCAGATAGAGTTGAATACATGGTTTCTAACAGCGAAGTCAGAATTATATTAACAGATAATTCTTGCTTAGACTCCTTGTCAAACTTTATCGAAAGCTGCTCGCACTTAAAATGTTTAATTTGTTTAGATTCTTCGTTACCAGACAAAGAATTTCCGAAAATAATTGATATCAATATATACAATCAATTTGATTTTAATCATTTACCTAAGAAAAATTTAGAAGGCAGTCATGTGGGAACCGATATAGCTTATATGTTATATACCTCTGGTTCGACGGGATCGCCAAAAGGTGCAATTGTTAGGCATGACGGTGCTGTTAACCATATATATGCTCAGTTCGATGAACTAGAGTTAACAGAAGACTTTCGTTTTCTACAAAGCGCTCCTTCTTCTACAGATATTTCTGTCTGGCAATTTTTAGCTCCACTGCTTATTGGTGGTCAGACAGTTATAGTAGATACTGAATCGGGTTTTGTTCCTGACAAACTATTTAAATTTCTTAAAGAAAAAAGAATCACTGTTGTGGAATTAGTACCAGCAGTATTCGGAGGATTATTAGACTATATTTCCCAATTACCAGCCGACCAAAGATTGTTACCAGATTTAAAGTGGATGATGGTAGTTGGAGAACCTGTTTCGGTGAAGCGGGTAAACCAGTGGTTCAGTTTGTATCCTGCAATTAGAGTAGCTGATGCTTACGGGCCAACCGAAGCTGCGGACGATATCACGCAATTTATAATTGATAAACCTTTACCAGAAAACCAACGAACTGTTTCTATTGGTAAACCTTTAAATAACTTAAATCTGTATATTCTCGACCGGGAAATGCAATTATTACCGATAGGATTTCCCGGAGAAATTTGTGTATCAGGAATTGGGGTGGGAGATGGCTATTGGAAAAATGAAAATAAAACTAAATTAAGCTTTGTTCCTAATCCCTTTCCTGACTCTAGAAAAAAATTACCAGAAAGTAATCAAGATTTAATTTACAAAACCGGAGACTTAGGTCGATGGCTACCTAATGGAAATATTGAATTTTTAGGACGCATAGATAATCAAGTAAAGATTCGCGGTTTTCGCGTTGAACTTGAAGAAATCGAAGCCTTACTGCGTCAGCACCCAGCTGTGCGGGAAACTGTAGTTATAGTTAGAGAAGATACTGGTGACAAGCGTTTGGTAGCCTATGTAGTGACTCAACCTGACCAGTATTTGCCAGAAGACTTGGTGTCAGATTTACGCAATCTTCTCAAACAAAGATTGCCACAGCACATGATACCATCAGCTTTTGTTCTACTAGAGAGTTTCCCATTAGCTCCCAGTGGCAAAGTAGACCGTCGAGCATTACCCGCACCTGACCTCACCCAGCTTCAGAACGAAGGTGATTTTGTTGCTCCTTCTACTCCCATTCAGGAAATGCTCGCGGGAATTTGGGCTGAAGTTCTTGGTGTTGAGAAAATAAGTATTCACGACAACTTCTTTGAGTTGGGAGGACATTCCCTGTTGGCGACTCGTGTCATTTCTAAGTTGCGACAAGTCTTTCAAGTAGAGTTGCCCCTACGTAGTTTGTTTGAAAACCCCACAGTAGGCCAATTAGCTCAAGAGATTGAACGCATTATCAAAGTTGGTAATAAACTGGAGATGCCACCAATTACACGCGTCTCCAGAGAAGGAGAGTTATTGCCATCTTTTGCTCAACAGAGGTTATGGTTCTTGGCACAGTTGGAACCAGACAACCCGATTTACAATATCCCTGGCGTAGTTAGGTTACAGGGAGATTTGAATATAACTGCACTTGAGCAAAGCTTGAATGAAATTTTGCGTCGCCACGAAGCATTGCGTAGTAATTTCAAAATACCACAAGGGCGGCTTGTAGTTGCGATCGCGCCACCAACACCACAGCAGTTGTCAATACTCGACTTGAGTGAATTATCTGTTGCAGAACAAGAAGCTAAAGTTAAACAACTAACGCAAATAGAGGCAAAAACACCTTTTAACTTTGAGACTGACTCATTAGTCCGGTTAAAACTACTGCGCCTTAATCAACATGAGTATGTAATGTTACTCACCTCCAACTACATAGCTTCTGACGCATGGTCAGCCGCCATACTAGTGCATGAGCTATCCTCACTGTACAATGCTTTCTGTCAAGGGCAATCCTCACCTTTAGGGGAATTACCGATTCAATACCCAGACTTTGCAGCTTGGCAACAACAGTGGATGGCAGGAGACATTCTAGAATCTCAACTAGCTTACTGGCAAAAACAGCTAGCTGGAGCGCCAACAGTATTAGATTTACCCACAGATCATCCAAGACCTGCAATTCAGACTTTTCGAGGTAGTACCTACAAATTTGAAATTTCTCCAGAACTATCACTTGCACTTAAAACCTTAAGCCAGCAAGAGGGATGTACCTTGTTTATGACTGTGCTGGCTGCTTTTAAGGCTCTGCTGTATCGCTACAGTGGTAGTGAGGATATTGTGGTTGGTTCGCCCATAGCTAACCGCAACCGTGCAGAAATCGAAGGTTTAATTGGGCCTTTTCTCAACACATTAGTCCTACGAACTAAGCTTAGAGGCGACTTTACCTTTCAAGAATTATTAACTCAGGTACGAGAAGTTTCTTTAGGGGCGTATGCTCATCAAGATTTACCTTTTGAACAACTAGTAGAAGTTCTGCAACCAGAGCGTTCTTTGAGCCATACACCACTATTTCAAGTCATGTTTGTGCTTCAGAATGCGCCTAAATCAGATTTAGAGTTGGTTGGTTTAACTTCGACTTTAATCGATCAAAGTTTTGGGACAGCTAAGTTTGATTTAATCTTCTCGATACTAGAGACTGCTGAGGGACTAAGTGCAACTTTTGAGTACAGCACTGACTTGTTTGAGGCTGATACTATTAGCAGGATGGCAGGAAATTTACAGACGCTATTGTCTGAAATTGTTGCTAACCCAGAGCAGCAGCTTTGGCAGTTACCACTGTTGTCACAAACAGAGCAACAGCAACTGTTGGAATGGAATGACACTCAAGTTGAGTATTCCCAAATCCAAATTATCCATCAGCTATTTGAAGCGCAAGTAGAACGGACACCCGACGCGATCGCCGCAATTTTTGAAGAGCAACAATTAACTTATCGGCAACTCAATGCTAGAGCAAATCAGCTAGCGCACTACTTACAAACACTTGATGTTAAATCAGAAATATTAGTGGGAATTTGCATAGAGCGTTCGCTGGAAATGGCAGTTGGAATTTTAGGTATCCTCAAAGCTGGGGGAGCCTATGTGCCGCTAGACCCACAATTACCACAGGAACGCCTGAGTTTCATGTTAAATGATTCACAGGTTAAGGTGCTGCTGACACAACAGCATTTAGTTACCAGACTAACAGAGCATCAAACAGTTGTAGTGTGTTTGGATAGTGACTGGCAGGTTATATCTGAGTCAACAGAAGAAAATCTTTACAGCGATGTCCAACCTAGTAACTTAGCTTATGTAATTTATACATCTGGTTCCACAGGCACACCAAAAGGGGTAGCAATGAATCAGCTTCCTCTTTGCAATCTCATCATGTGGCAACTGGAAAATATGAAAGTTGCAAGTGGTGCAAAAACTCTGCAATTTGCTCCTGTGAGTTTTGATGTTTCATTCCAGGAAATGTTCTCCACCTGGTGTTCTGGTGGAACGCTATATTTCATCACAGAAGAATTACGCCGAGATCCCAAAGCCTTATTAGATTTTATCAACCAAAAAGCTATTGAAAGATTATTTCTCCCCTTTGTTGCCTTACAGCAATTAGCAGAGGTAGCTGGCGATCGCCAATTAATTCCTAATACTCTTCAAGAAATCATTACTGCTGGCGAACAATTGCAAATTACTCCTGCCATTGCCAACCTATTTAGCAACTTAACTGATTGTACTTTGCACAATCATTACGGCCCGTCAGAGAGTCATGTCGTCACTGCCTTTACCCTCAAAGGTTCGGTAGATACTTGGCCAGTGCTGCCTCCCATCGGACAACCTATTAATAATACACAAATTTACATCCTAGACAGCCATCTTCAACCAGTTCCGGTAGGCGTACCTGGTGAATTGCATATTGGTGGTGTTTCTTTAGCACGAGGCTACCTCAACCGCCCAGAGTTAACTCAAGAAAAATTCATTCCCTTTGGAAGAGGCAGGGGGAAAGAAGACCAATCCTCTAATTTTGAGCATCTATATAAAACTGGGGATTTAGCCCGCTATCTGCCCAATGGAGAAATTGAATACATTGGTCGTATTGACTACCAAGTAAAAATCCGGGGTTTCCGTATCGAACTAGGAGAAATTGAAGCCGTTATCAACCAACACCCACAGGTACGAGAATGTGTAGTTGTGGTTAGAGAAGATGAACCAAGTTCCAAGTATTTGACAGCTTACATAGTCCTCCATCCAGAACAACAACTGACAATTACTGAGCTACGCCACTTCTTAGAGTTGAAGTTACCGAATTATATGGTGCCAACGGCTTTTATGATACTAGACGCATTACCCTTGACACCTAACGGTAAAGTCAACCGTCGGACGCTGCCAATTCCTGATTTGGAACAACTTGTTTTTAGAAGCAGTTTTGCAGCTCCTTCTACTCCCATCGAGGAAATGTTGGCTGGTATCTGGGCAGAAGTTCTGAATATTGCCAAAGTAGGCATTCACGACAACTTCTTTGAGTTAGGAGGACATTCCCTTTTAGCTACTCGTGTTACTTCTAAATTGCGGCAAGTCTTTAAGGTAGAATTGCCCGTGCGTCAATTATTCGAGTCCCCTACCATAGCAGATTTAGCCAAAGATATAGAGAGAGTTACCAAAGCAGGGTTAGAATTAAAAGCCCCGCCCATAACTTGCGTTGCTCGGTCGGAAGAATTACCCTTATCTTTTGCTCAACAACGGCTATGGTTCCTGGCTCAGTTAGAACCAGGCAATCCCTTCTATAATATTCCCGGTGCAAT
>NZ_JAVRBU020000041.1:0-13105 GCF_034531135.2 Nostoc sp. CmiVER01 | reverse complement strand
CCACTTCACGCACAAAGGATCTCCAAGCACTTGCGCTGTAGTGATGAAGCCAAATCCCATAAGTTAACCAATTGTTTGATGAACTGATGGTCTTGCTCCACAAGTTTCTGGAGGATTGTGGAAGTACTTGATCGGTAGCAGTTCTGAAGTTCGGGGGGACTTTGGTCTGCTTGCAGTTCATCAATCACTTTTGGGATAAATCTTTTATTATTTACAGATAGTTTTTTCTTAAATCCCCAGAAAAAATCAAAGCTTTGGCGAATGAAAAATAGAATAAGCAATCGATAAATAATATTATTTGCTATTTAACCAATTGGGTAAAGCAAACTTAATTGAACTTCCAGATTAATTAAATAACCTGGTGTTTAAAATGATTAAACCGAAAACAACCCGTAAATCTGTTCGCGATCGCATCCTAAATACAGCATCAGGCTTGTTTTATCGAGAGGGAATTCGCAATGTCGGTATTGATAGAATCGTTGCGGAATCTGGTGTTGCTAAAATGTCGCTCTACAATCATTTCAAGTCAAAGGATGCATTGATTGAAGCATGGCTGCGACAACAAGATGAACAATGGTGTGAATGGCTTAAAACCACAATTGAGCAACGAGCTTCTAACCCACCCCAACAACTACTGGCAATATTTGATGCCCTACGGGAATGGTTTGAGGGCCCAGATTTTCGAGGTTGTGCATTCATTAATGCTTCAGTGGAACTAGCCAATGCTGACCATCCTGGACATAGAGTGGCATTAGAGCATCAACAATCGATTTACCACTACATTAAGAGCCTAGCTCAAGAAGCAGTTGTTTCATCACCGGAACAGTTAGCCAGGCAACTACTTCTTTTAGTGCAAGGTGCGATCGTAGTTGCGATGATGGAAGGAAGTTGGTCAACTGCTTCACAGGCGAAAAAAGTAGCAGCAACGTTAATCCAGACTGCATCAAAATCCGGCGTTACTGAAACAGTGCTGAGTGCTGAGTAAAAAAGCAATAATCGCACAGGCTAAACGCCCCGCTATCCATGTATAGCACTCCTGAAATGAAGTTTATTATATGATTTAATGTAAAAAATCACACTGCAACTAAGTTCGGAGCAATCAGGGATGAGAATTCATTACTTACAACATGTGCCATTTGAAGGACTTGCTAGTATTGAACACTGGTTGACAAAGAAAGATCATATTCTCTCCGCAACTAAGTTTTATAACGATGACAGTTTGCCATCTGTTGATGACCTAGATTGGTTGATAGTGATGGGCGGGCCGATGAATGTCTATGAGGATGATAAGTATCCTTGGTTGACTTTGGAAAAATATTTTATTGAAGAAGCAATCAAAAAGAATAAAATAGTTATTGGCATTTGTCTTGGTTCACAGCTAATCGCTGATGTTTTAGGTTCCAAGGTTTACAAAGGTCAGGAAAAAGAAATAGGTTGGTATCCGATTCAAATGACAATAGAAGCACAAAGTTATCCTGTTTTTGCCTCATTACCTGCAAATTTCACTGTGTTTCATTGGCATGGTGATACTTTTAACTTACCACCGGGTGCTGTACGACTAGCCTCTAGTGAAGTATGTGCAAATCAAGCTTTCATTTATGGAGATAGAGTATTAGGTTTACAATTTCACCTAGAATCAACTCAAGACAGCGTTCGGCAAATTATTGACAATTGCGCCTCGGAATTAGTTACAGGTAAATATATTCAGGAACCCAAAGAAATGCTTGCACGGGATGATGATTTTAGTAATATAAATACTGCCATGTGTAAAATTTTAGAGTATTTTGCTACTTTGACTGACTAAATTCTTATTTATACCGCTATTTCTAGTATAAAACCGTCTATTGTTCTAAACAAAATGTGCATCTTTAGGATTGAATGCTAGTTTAATTATCTCATGGGGATATACATTGCCAAATATATGATTCCGAGGCACTCTGGCAATTAAAGTTTGTTCTCCCACCTTCACCCAAATACTACAAATACCAATACCATTTAAAACCCGTTCTACTAGCCCTTCAATAATTACCGAACATAGTTTATGCCGCATTGAAGAACTTGCATCATAAAGATTGAAAGTATCGCCAGATAAACAACATGTAGTAATTGGTTTTGTGATTTCCCCAGGATATAAAAACTCTATCCCGTTTGCAAGTTTGATAAAATTTCCACGGCTACTCCGTTCTACATGGCACGGAATAATATTATCTATCCCTACCAGTCTGGCAAGCTGCTCGTTAGCTGGTCGGCGGATGATAGTTTCCAAGTTATCATCCTGGATAATACAGCCGTCAAATAAAGCGATCGCTCGATCGGCAAAATGCAGTATATCTGTAAAATTATGACTGACTAATATGACTGCTGATCCCCTCGCTTGCGCCCATTGTCTAATTTTGTCGATCATCTGGGGACGTATTCCCACATCTAAAGAGGCAGAAGGCTCATCCAAAAGCAGCAATTCGGAATCAGCAACTAAACCGCAGGCAATACAAACTCGTTTGGCTTCACCACCGGACAGAGAACGAGCTGACTGATTTGCCAGGTGTTCACAGCCAAAAGTTGCAAGTGCGGTATGTACCGTTTGCTTAATCTTGTGTGTTGGTGTTCCGCGAAACTTTAATACCTTGGCAACATTATTAAAAACAGTGTCATCCAGTAGTAAGGTTTCTTGAAATACCAAAGCCGAACGACGACGCAACAATGTTTTATTGGTATTGCGGACATCCTGTCCAAATAATTGCATCTCACCACGGTAAGGTTGCAAGAGATTGATTGTTCTTAGCAAAGTGCTTTTACCAGCGCCATTGGGGCCAAGCACTGCAACCAATTCTCCTGGACGGACTGCAAAATTTTTAATTGACAGGATATTTTTACGTGTTTTGCTATCAACGCTAACCTGTCGCATATTCAGGGCATACTCGTTAGTACTCATAAAATTTTCTTGTCATGCTGTAAGATAGTCAGCAACACAATAACGGTGTATGTGATGATCAGGAGAATGTATGCGATCGCTATTGCAACATCGTAATTTCCTTTCCCTACCTCCGTAACGATCGCTGTAGTCAGGACTCTAGTCTGCCCCTTAATATTGCCGCCCACCATCATGGATGCACCAACTTCCGAGATGACGCGACCAAAACCAGCCATGATTGCAGCCATTAACCCTAACCGTGCTTCCTTGATTAGCAACCAGTTGACTTGCCACTGTGTCGCCCCCATTGATAACAATCGCCAGCGTAGTTTCGGATTAATACTGATAATTGCCGCAAAACTGAAGCCAGCAACAATTGGAAAAGCAATGATAGCTTCGGCTACGATCATCGCTGTGGGCGTGTACATCAAATCCAGATTTCCTAACGGGCCAGATCGCCACAAAAATAGACTGACGAATAAACCGACTACCACAGGTGGTAATCCCATACCGAAGTTAATCAAACTAGTTAGAGTCTGCTTGCCGATGAAATCCACCAATGCTAGCCATAGTCCTAATGGTAGTCCCAGTAAAACGCTAATGGCTGTAGCTGTTCCAGATACGAACAATGTCATTGTCATGACTTGGATAACGTCGCGATCGCCACTGGTTAATAGCTCAAAAGCTTTGAAAGCTCCTTCGATGATTGTATTCACAAATACAACTCTCTTAAAAAATTGGGAAAGAATACTCAAATATGCAGAAAAGCAACCCTTAATTAGCTGATGCTCAAGTTTTTCTAAAAGCCGTAATCTTTTTCCGTTTTACCAGCATCAACATAAAATAGCGGTTGTCCGAACTCTTTTTTACCGTGGGCTGCAATCAGTGTCTGTCCTTCAGCAGATAAAACAAAATCAATAAACGCTTTAGCTCCAGCACTATTCACTCTAGGAAATTTCTGAGAATTTACTTCCATGACATGGTATAGATTTAACAGTTTCTTGTCTCCTTGCACTAGTATGGGCAAAGACAGGTTTTTCTTCTGAAATATATAGGTTGCTCGATCTGCTAAGGTATATCCTAATTTTTGATTAGCGACTTGCAAAGTTTGCGCCATTCCTGAACCTGTTTGCTGATACCAAGTACCAGATGGTGTGATGTTTGCTTGTTTCCATAAATCTTTTTCTAGTTTGTTAGTACCTGAGTCATCACCCCGCGATACAAACAATGCTTTGTTTTTAGCAATCAGACTGAACGCTTCCACAGCATTCTTTTTACCTTGGATCTTTGCCTTGTCTGCATCTGGGCCGACAATTACAAAGTCATTATGCATTACCAAGTGGCGATTAATTACCGCACCACCTGACAAAACTTTGCGTTCGGCTTTAGGTGAATTGACGAATAGTGCGTCAACTTCACCTTTTTCAGCCATAGCCAAAGCCTGTCCAGTGCCGACTGCAACCTTTTTGAGCTTATATCCTGTTTTCTTTTCAATCGCCGGAACTAAATCATCTAGCAGCCCGCTATCCTCAATACTCGTTGTCATCGCTACGATCACATCTTTCTTCGCTGGGGACTGTCCAAGAATTGGCTTTTGGTTGACTAGATTATTAGCAAAGCCGATGCAAAGAATCGCTAGGAAACTTACCAAACACCCATCGCGCACAGCCCGATGATTGATCATTGCGCTCTCCTACCAATCTTTATGCCAATATATTTTACTCACGCAAGTAAAGCTTACATTGGAAAGTATAAGCAAGATTGACTAGGAAATCAACCATTTATGTTGTTTTCCAGACAATTATGATGGTTATACCAATTCTTTATGAAGATGCATAGAATTAAAAACGAACCGCCAAGAACGCCAAGAGCGCCAAGAAGAGAGGGTTAATCATTTTGTGCAGCTTCACATTAAATTGGTATTAGAAGGATTCTAAATATTACAAAGTCGTACAATCTGTTCAGAAGGAGAAGCAAGAAAACAACGAGAGATCGCATTCAACTTCTTAGTATATTTATTCCAGAAATTGAACAATGATTGACAAAGCTACTAGAAACAAGAATTACCGTATTAATTGCCGGATCTCTGACTTCCAGTCCAGAAACACCAGCTGGTAGCCAGTCAGTATTTGCTGTTTTATAGACAATATATGCTGTAAAAAACCGAGGAAAATGAAAGTCTCTGACAGCAAGAAGACAATGAAGCCGAACATCTTACTGCCTTCTTCATCATGGGTATGCTCGTGTGAGGGATGATATGATTCTTCTGAAATTGCGGAACAACTCTACTAAAATCAAAATGAACTTGTAACCAGTTATTGGAACTTGAAGTTATCCCCTTTAGCATGGTGTTTCCTAATAGATTAGATTCATTTATCTCCATAACTGAAATAGTGCTGAGTATCTAGCATCGATTACTCAGCACTTGGAACTGTATTCAATTCCCATTTAGCTATAGGGTTTAACTCAGCCCTATTAAACTATTTGGAACCGTTTAGTTTATGGGCGGTTTCGGCAGTTTTCATCTTTGATGCTGCGGTTGTTAAGTTATTCGCAGCTTTGACGATCTCTTCTAAAGTTTCGTTAACCAGATTCTCATCAAGAGAGGTTTCTGATAAGTAAGTTTCGATAAAAATCTCCACTCGACTAACAATTATTTTGCTTTGAGAGCGTAGTCTGTTGAGGTCTTTGGTAGATAGATTATTCATTGTTTGAAGTTCCTTTGGTTTTGCGGGTTAGTTCTACATTTTTGGTCAGCCTGTTGACTGCTTAAATACCTTCAGATTCCTCAAATTATTACAAAGGTTTCAAGCAGGAGAATTGCTGTATCTGACAAGTTAGCGAGTCTATTTTAGGACTTACGCACTGAAAACGTAAAACTACTGGTCTGTCAAGTCAATTTTGACAAGTAGATAAATTCTTCAATTTCTCTTCCTTTCTTTTTCCTTGCTTCGTGTACTTCGTGTCTTTGTGGATCGTCCCTTTACCTTTTAAACTTCGCTTGATAGATTACTATTGGTCTGTCCCATTAATTCTGAGAATTAAGAGAACGAACCGCAAAGGACGCAAAGAGCGCAAAGTAGAAGAGGTAAAGAAGAAAAATTTAAAACTGATTCACCTATCAAAACTTTTGGGACAGACTACTAGGATTTGAGATTGCTTCTATTAGAGATGCTGCACTCGCAATGACATAATTATGTTACGGCGCGTAAGTTCTATATTTATTCCTGAGACTTACGCACCAAAATCATCTTTTGAGACTGAGTGTAAGGTTTTAAGCCTTTAAGCATCAAAAGCTTTGGTGCAGATATCAGAAGTTCTCCTTTAGTCGCCGCTCTTGCTAGCTTACTTAAGATTAAGGGTATGGTGAATGCTTAGAGTTCTTTGTGTCTTTCGGCTGTTGACTCCTTTTATAGCAATTTGAAGCCGAAGTTATTCAGAGTATCACGTAAGTACTTACACCCTTTTAAATAGTCTAAAGTGGCAATCCGCTCGGCTGAGTGTTGCGACCAATCACCAGCGACATTCATCTTTTGTTCAGTATAGAATTCTTTCATGATGTCGTTGTAGTGAGCGATCGCTTCATCTTGCTCTGCCAATTTATAGGTTTCCCGGTGGAATACAGCTGGCTGAGGTAGACGTGGCTTAACAACAGGTTGTGCTTCAGGATTGGGATAACCCACACACAATCCAAACACAGGGAATACAAAAGGTGGCAAATTCAATAATGTGGCTACCTCTTGAGTACTTTTGCGGATTGCACCGATATATACCGTTCCTAAACCAACAGATTCAGCAGCTATGATCGCATTTTGCGCTGCGACTGAAGCATCGACTATGGCTTTAACCAAGAGTTCTACGTAATCCAGGGCTACGGGAGTTAGTCCGCGACTTAGGGCAACATGAGCCAGACGACCTAAATCTGCTAACCAAACGAAGAATACGGGAGCTTGGTTAATCCATACTTGGTTATTAGCCAGCCTGCATAATTCTGCTTTGCGTTCTTGATCTTCAACTGCTACTACACTCCAGGTTTGCATATTAGCTGAACTAGGAGCAGATTGAGCAGCAGCAACTAGCCATTCTAGGGTTCCTGGTGGTAAAGGATCGGATAGATAAGACCGGACTGAACGGTGAGCTAGTAGTGTTTCTAGAGATTCGTTCCAGTCAATTTCATAATTGAAGGGAATCTCACCGTAGCGCGATCGCAGTAGTTCTGTAGGATTGGTCATAGTTAAAGGGATTACCAACAACGGGAAAGAAACAAGAAATATCTAAAAAATCAGCCTCCTGATTTTCTGACAAAAGTAGAGAGAAAATACTTAATTGCTACGCAGCTAGCTGGGTTTCTCCAAAATCTGAAGTTAGATCATTCCGAAAAAAAGCAACTCGTAAAGCTAGCCGAGACTCAGATGCAGGGCAAGTAAGCGGAGTAACCGTATGCCAAGAATTGTCAGAACGTACGATTGCAACTGAGGAATCGCTGACGGGTAGAATGTCTTGGAAGGCAGATTCTGGCTGGGAGTCTTTGAGAATTCGCAAACAGCCTCCCCAGTCTACAGACCATTGTTGATTGAAAAATAGCAGATGAGTTAAAACTTTGTTCGGCTCGTCTGTATGAGGACGATGGGAGTGTCCAAAATTATACCGACGAAACCCAATACCCATTGCACAGTTTTTTAACTCTAACCCAGACATTTCGGCTAAAGCTTTGCGGTAAGAATCTGTCCACAGTTCTTCTATCAACTGGCGCCAGGTATTACTAAGGTGTCCCAAATCACTAGTAAATTTCCCTTCTGCAATGCGCTGCTGCCAGCGACTATCGCCAAATCTGAGCATTAAGGAAATATCCTCACTAGTGACAAACATTTTTCTCCACAGATATCCGTATCCCTCCCCTTCCGACAAATGAAACTCTTCGTGAGGAAAAGTGGCAGCTAGTTCTAAGCTTGCTTCTGATGAAAGCAGGTTTTTGATCAAAGCCCAATTGTATGGAACTTTTTGCATTGCTGTGGTACGAATGGAATCAAAGTTAAGCATGGTAGAAAAAACGCTTTAGTAAAATTAACCAATCATGATTACCCTGGACATCAAGTGGTATTGGAGCATCAACAACCGATTTACCTCTGCATCAAGAAGCTTTGCTCAAGAAGCAGTTGTTTCATCGCCGGAACACTTAGGAGTCATTCCAATCAATTTCGTGATTGAAAGGAATTTCACGCGATCGCAATAGTTTGTCTCGTCGCACGCATCGCAGTAGTTGTGTTGGATTTGTCATAATCAACTTTTGAACTTGAACGCTTTTTTACGATTTCAGAGCGATTACCAACCCCATTGCAAATTTGTTTAGGTACAAGACAACTCGCCTTGTAGATGTGTGCGTTCATCCTTGGGGAACCAAACTCAGGAGTTCTTCAACAGTGAGACTGCGTTTAACTTTTACTGACTGATGCTTTACAGCATCTAGCACTGATTGAATTTCTAGTTGACTGAGCGTGATTCCATGTTCTTGCAGCACACTAAATATCAGATGCCGACCGGAATGTTTGCCTACAACAAGGCGACGTTCCCAACCAACATCTTCCGGTGCAAACGGTTCGTAAGTACCAGGATTTTGCAACACACCATGAGCATGAATCCCCGACTCGTGTGCAAAAGTATTTTCACCCACGATCGCTTTCCAGGGAGGAACCGACCAATTAGCAGCTTTTGCAACTAACCGTGATAGTTCCAGCAATCGTTTTGTATTAATACCTGTTGGAATGCCGTAGAGGTGTTTCAATGCCATCACAATTTCTTCCAATGCCGCATTACCTGCGCGTTCCCCAATCCCATTTACGGTAGTGTTGACCGATCGCGCCCCTGCTTCAATACCAGCTAGCGAGTTCGCCATTGCCAGTCCAAAATCATTATGCGTGTGCATTTCTATGGGAATGAATAGATGATGCACAAGGGAGCGAACTTTACTGTAAGTGTTCAGAGGGTCGAGAATTCCTACAGTGTCACAAAAGCGAAACCGGAAAGCTCCCAACTCTTGAGCATAATACGCCACATCCAGTAGAAAAGATGGATCGGCTCTGGAAGAATCTTCTCCGCCAACAGATACAGCTAAACCGCGATCGCAAGCAAAATTAATCGCATCCCGCAGAAGATCCAGCATTACCTGCTGCTTACCCCCAAACTTGGCGGCAATCTGAATTTCTGAGACAGGAACGGAAATATGCACCCGTTCCAAACCACAATCTATAGATGCCTGGATATCAGACAATTTAGCACGGTTCCAGCCAAGTAACTGGGCATTTAATCCCAGATTAGCGATCGCTCGGATCGACTCTGCTTCTTCTTGTCCCATTGCCGGAACGCCAATTTCTAGTTCTGGAACACCAATGGCATCAAGAAAAGTAGCGATCGCAATTTTTTCTTCAACATTAAAGGCTACACCCGCCGCTTGTTCACCATCTCGCAAGGTTGTATCATTAATTTGAACTGGATGTTTATTCATAGTGAAGTGATGATTCATTTTGTAGCTAACTTGTTGGGTAATTTTAATTTGCTTGAGTAATTAGTAATTGAAAGACAAAGCAGCTAACTTGAGTTATGGAAACTAAAAGACATATTTCTTAACTGGAGTGTAACAATTACGAATTACGAAATATTTGCTACCACTTCTCCAATATTGCTAGTGTCATAGCCGCCGAGAATCTCTAATTGCGATCGCACTAGCTGATGTCCCAAGATACTGAGAAACTGCTTTACTGGTTCTTCTTCCAGGTATTCTTTAATAATCACCAAGTCATATCGCGCCCGATGAAGGGGGATAAATCCCAAACCAAAGGCAGTAGCTATAGATGCCGTACTGATACCTGCATCAGCGATTCCTGAGACTACAGACAAGGCAACATCTTGATGGCTATGAACGATATGGTCAGATCCTTTAACTTTGTGCAATGGCACTCCTTCCTCTTGGAGTTTCCGTTCTAAAAGCATCCGACTGCCAGAACCTACTTCATGGGTGACAATAGTTGCTCCAAATTCGACTAAGTCGGAAACTTTTTTAACTCCCATTGGGTTTCCTGGTGGGACTAACAAACCTTCTTCCCAAACTCCAAGGGTAATCAAAATTGCACTTTTATCTGTTAATGCTTTCCGTACAAAGGGGATATTATGTTCCCCAGTGTCAGCATCGTATAAGTGCATACCTGCAATGTGAACTTCACCTCGGCACAAACTACGCAATGCAGCCCCGCTATGGGCGAAACGATAATGAATTCGTAGTTTTGGATGCCAACGTTCAGTTGCTCTTGCTAAGAGGGAAAGCACAGGTGTACAACCAGCAATCACAACTGTATTGTGCAGTTTATCCATATCATCTAGAAGCCGAACCTGGACTTTATTTGTACCGATCTGGTTCTGTGCTTCATCCTCAGAGTGAGCCTTGTTACTAGCTACCTCGGTCACTGAGGGTAGCCGAAGTGCTGACGCTAATGGCAATTTGCTGATGCAAGGGAATTCTTTTACTCTTACGGATTCCGCAGTCTCTTGACTTACCGCAACTGTCTCACCATCAGCTGGAATCATTTCGATCCGAAAAGCATCGTTCCCAACGAGAGGATAAGCTATCCATTGATCCCCAACCCGCGCTAGACTAACTCGCGATCGCTGTTGCTTAGGGACTGATCCCGCAAGAATTGCCTCAACTTCTGGTAAATCTTCCTCAAACCAGAATAAGTCCTCGACTTGGCAACCAAGCGCTTTAGCTAAACGTAGTGACATAGCAACAGAAGGAGCATATTGTCCTAATTCCACACCACCAATACTCTGACGAGTTACGCCAGCTATATTAGCTAATTCTTGTTGACTCATGCCCAAGCGAGTTCTAATTGACTTCAGGTTATTGCAAAGATTCACATCCAGTTTCATGAGGCTGTATCTCTCCGTTAGAAAAAGCCGCAGCAGATAAACTTAAATTTGTTGGGTCAATAGCAAGGTTTTTTAGTGTCGCTATTTTTGTTGTCAGACATCTTGATGTTTTGACAATTTTGCTTATTTTTTGCAAGTATAGCATCCATATCGCTAAAATACTTGCACTTTTGGATACGATTTTAGTGATTTAGCAATCGCAGTCGGCAAGCTATATCACCAACACAAAACTTAGTACAGCTTTGCATTAATTCGTAGCGAATAGACTCAAACAGACTTTGCGTTGTACTCTGCGCCCTTTGCGTTTAAATTTCAACCCTCAATTCGCCACGGTTTGACGCAAAACTGTACTTAGTCCGAGTGCGGTAAATCCTGATCTAAATGCCAATTGCCTTTTTTAGTTGGGACTGCCACCCACTGGAGTTCCAACCATAAGATCGGATTCTTTTCCTTCAATCTTGAGGCGGGATCGCGGATAATGCGTGTGGCATTTATGCAAACAGCCTGACATATCCCCAAGTTTTGGGCAACGTCTCTAAAAACGTCTTTGTTGGCATTAATCGAGGCAAACAGCATATTAGGATAATAAACAACAAAATGTTGTATAAGTTTTGGAGGACAACCCCAGTAAGAGTTTACGAGTTCGACATGGCAGTACTGGAGCAACTCGCCGACTTTGGCACAGCGTTCCTTGACTACGGTAGTAAATTTTTGGACTAAAACCTCTTCGGTCAACATAATGAGTTCTCCTCCTTCAATGAGGTAGACGAATTTTGGCGTAGTTCAGAACGCTGATTTCTCAAATGGTGGTAAGAAGTTTACGCAGTTTTTTCTGCTTTTTCGAGTCAGAGATTGCCAATTGCTCCAGAAACTTTGTATGAGGGATAACCCCTACTGCATCGTCCTAGTCAAACAACCCAAACTTTACCAGCAGTTCCTCTAGCTGATCGTTAGACATAGATTTCGGAGTGACAAAATCTGTATTTTGGTCAATTGCCATTGCCAGGTTACGATAGTGCTGCGCCTGTTCACACTCAGGAGCATACTCAATTACCGTCTTGCGGTGGAACTCTGCCCGTTGCACTATGTTGTCTCTGGGTATGGAGTAAATCATTTGAGTCCCTAGTTTCTCTGCCAGAGCCTTAATTAGATCGTTTTCCTGATCGACTTTGCGAGAATTACAGATCAATCCTCCCAAACGTATACCGCCTATAGGAGCGTATTTTTGAATGCTTTGGCAGATGTTATTAGCGGTATACATCGCCATCATTTCCCCAGAAGTGACAATGTAAATTTCTTGAGCTTTGCGCTCACGAATGGGCATGACAAATCCACCGCATACGACATCACCCAGGCCATCATAAAATGTATAATCTAGTCTAACTGCATCATCATAAGCACCTAATTGTTCTAGCAACCCAATTGATGTCAGAATGCCTCGACCTGTACATCCCACACCAGGTTCCGGCCCACCCGATTCCACACACAATGTCTTCCCCCATCCCTCTTGGCGGAAGTCTTTTAAATTCACATCTTCTTCTTCTTTACGCAACGTATCAAGTACAATCTTCTGGTGGAATCCCCCCAAAAGGAGCCGGGTGGAGTCTGCTTTCGAGTCACACCCTACAACCATCACCTTACGACCTATATCAGTCAGTCCAGCCACTACGTTTTGAGTCGTTGTGGACTTGCCAACTCCCCCTCTTCCATAAATAGCGATTTTCCGCATAAAAACCTCGGTAATGGCGCAGACTTATTAATTCGGCTCCAAGATTATGGTGTAATCAAGCAGAGTATTGAATCAAATTGGAATTTTAATTCTTGAAAATGTTTACTACATAGTTTGTGACTGCATTGATGCTGTTAGATAGTGGACATCAGCCGTCTATCCAGCACTATAAATATTGCAGTTACTTGCTAGAAGTTAACCAGCGTTTTACAAATATGGCAGTAAATATTAGTGGGATGCGAGATACAACAAGAGTACCAAAAATTAGTCAGAATCCTGTCACTAATAATTCAAGAAACTTCCAAAGATACGGCAGATGCATAAGAAATTTTCACTTCATCACAGCAAGACAAGCATTATTTTCGCTGCAAAGAAGATACATAGAAAAATCAGTCCAGCCTACGCTATGGCAACGGCTTCGCCAAACGAAAAACCGATTTTTGGGCGGTTTTGCTCCACTTCGATTAACGTTATGCCGTCACCAATAACTGATGAGGCTGGGCTGATACTCACTTCAAAGGAATCTAAGGAGTTTTTATTCTGGT
>NZ_JAVRBU020000040.1:0-21400 GCF_034531135.2 Nostoc sp. CmiVER01 | reverse complement strand
GTGCGCCTTTACCAGGGCAATCATTGGTGGTACTTGACCCATCTCTAATGTTGGCGATTGATGTTTTTCCTTGTGAAGATGCTCATGCTCAAGAGCGTTCCCTATTACATAAAGTTTTGACAACAATCGAAGATGATGATGTGTGGATAGCTGACCGAAATTTCTGCACTTTGTAACTTTTTGAGTGGTATCGCAGCGAAAAAGGGCTATTTCATCATCCGAGAGCATCAATGTTTTCCTTGGTATGATGCCTCAGAATTTCGCCATATTGGTTCAGTAGAAGGAGGAACAGTTTTTGAACAAACAGTTAAAGTCAGCGATGATGAGGGCTATTTATCGAATATTCGGCGTGTAAAAATAATTTTAGATGAAACTACCCGTGATGGAGACTCAGAAATCTTTATCCTGACTAATCTCCCCACAAAGGTTGCTAATGCTTTAGTTGTAGCTCAAATCTACCGTAAACGTTGGACTATAGAAACTTTATTCCAGATTTTAACTGAAATATTTAATTGCGAAATTAAAACCCTCGGTTATCCTAAAGCTGCTATGTTTGCTTTTTGCGTTGCCTTGGTTTCTTATAATATCCTTTCTGTCGTCCTAGCTGCTCTGAGAAGTATTCATGGCATTAAAAAAATCGAGCAAGAAGTGTCAAGCTATTATCTCGCTGATGAAATTCGCGGGACTTACCGTGGCATGATGATTGCAATTCCCCCAAAGGAATGGAAGATTTTTGCAAAAATGAATCTAATTGAATTGACCAACATACTTCGAGATTTGGCAGCGCGCGTTAATTTAGTTGTTTTTGCGTCCCACCCTCGCGCACCAAAAAAGACAAGAAGGGCACTAAAACGTACTCGTCCTTCCAGACGACCGCATGTTTCTACAGCTAAAATTCTATCCCAAAAATAATACCTAAAAACAGACACCTTGAAAGGGCTGCCTTTCTAAAAACTAGATTTTAGCTCAGGTAGTACAAGGATTTCAGAAGAGATCACTGACAATGAGCATTTTCTTCTTCGGAGGTTTCAGTGAGTTTTGACCGCGATCGCGGTTTGTTATTCGTCCCACCTTCAACACAAGATCACATAAAAGGTGTGCTGAATGCCACAGTAGTGCTGGTGATGTATGGGGACTATGAATGTTCTCAAAGTGCAGACGTTTACAGGCTGATTAAAGTCATTGGGCGACAGCTTAGTGTTTCTTTGGGGGAGAATTATTTATGCTTCATCTTCCGTCATTTTCCACAGATAGAGATTCATTCTCATGCTCAACGTGCGGCTGAAGTGGCTGCTATCCAAGGTCAATTTTGGCAAATACATGAAATGCTCTTCAGCCATGAACAAGAGTTGGGAAATGGCTATCTCGTGGAGTATGCCAATAATCTAGGACTTGATATTTCCCAATTTTTGCAGGATTTATCCAGAGGTGTGCATGTCAATCATATCAATGCAGATATCGAAGGTGGACTGCGAAGTGGAGTGGAGGCTGCACCCGTTTTGTTTATTAATGGAATTTGCTATCTCGTAGGCGTAGCCCGCCGCAGGCATCGCTGGACTGTTGAGCAAATAATGGCAGCCATTGTTACTGCAAATGATTAAGGTTTTTGATGCTTATCCCAACAAGTATTTCAGAGAGGAGTATTTCATAACTTCTATACCGATGACAAGAACCAGAGATTTCAGCAATTTAGCAAGAATACAGAGGCGAGGTTCTGTTGTTGTAGTTGGACATTCCTATGGTGAAAATGTAATTACGGGTGCGGCGGCTGGCAATCCACAGGTGAAAGCTCTGGTTTATGTTAATGCTTTCGCACCAGATGTTGGTGAAAAGACGAGTGATTTGAATAAAAAGTACGCAGCCCCTCCGATTAGTACGGCGATTGTGTCTGATGCCGCAAACTTTCTCTATATCGATCGCGGGAAGTTTCACGAATTTTTTGCCCAGGACGTATCGAAGGCTGAGGCGCGAGTGATGGCAGCAACCCAAAAGCCGATCGCTAGCGCCGCGTTTGAGCAATCAGTGAATTAAATTGCTTGGAAAACGATTCCTTCTTGGTTTATCGTGACTCAAAGCGATCGCGCCATCAACCCTGAACTTCAACGATTTATGGCTAAACGGATTGGAGCTAAGACAACCGAAGTTAACTCCAGTCATGTTCCTTTTATCTCTCATCCAAAAGAGGTTGCCAAAGTGATTGAAGCAGCCAGCACTCCTGTGAAGCCCAATCCTAAGAGAAGCAGTTTCTCGGTACATACAAATAGAACAGACCTAATTATTGACTCTAGGAGATCCGCTCGTGCCGACTCAAAATACAGGTATCACTGAAGTCGATCGCAGTCAACCCTTACTGCATCAACATGGATATGAAATTCAGCAGTATGGTACTCTTCGTGATTTGCCAATTGTTCTCAACCCCAGTGCCCGTAGCGAAAGTTGTGTTTTAGTCAATCAAATTTTGGCAGATACGATTATTCTCTATCACCTTTACAAGAAACATCACTGGTTGATGCGCGGACATACGTTTTATCAACTGCATCTGTTACTCAACAAACACGCTAGCGAACAAATTGAGTTAATTGATGTACTAGGTGAACGGGTACAAACACTGGGAGGCGTGGCAATCGCAGACCCGCGTCATGTAGCAGAAGTCACTAAGATTAAGCGTCCGCCCAACGGCGTTGAGGAAGTACCTGTGATGTTGTCGCGGTTACTAGAAGCCCACGAGTTAATAATTGGGGAATTGAGAGTGGCGATCAATAAAACAGCAGCAAATCAAGATAGTGGCACTAACGATTTGTTAGTGAGCCAAGTTCTGCGAACCAATGAGACGCAAGTTTGGTTTCTGGCAGAACATTTGGTGGATACACCATTGGTACGCAGTTAAAGTCAGCAGATTGGGTGTTGTAAATGAATGACTAACAGTATTTCAGCGATCGCTTTTTAAATGTTACTACTCGAAGCGGGTAATCCAGATACAAAACCAGAGATTTTCATCCCAGCGCAGTGCGTCAATCTACTAGGCTTAGAGGTGGACTGGAGCTATTTCTCTGAACCAGAACCCTTCTTGAATAATCGCAAAATCTTTTGTTCCCGTGGCAAAGTCTTGGGAGGCAGCAGTTCGATTAATTTCATGATGTATGTCCGAGGTAATCATCATGATTATGACCACTGGCAGGAGTTGGGAAATCCCGGTTGGAATTACCAGCATGTTTTGCCTAGAGTGATGAAGCACTCATTGCTTATATCCGCAACAATTGCAACACAGTGTGGCATCCCGTTGGCACTTGCAAAATGGGCATTGACCCAATGGCAGTGGTCGATCCTGAGTTGCGGGTACATGGGGTTGAGGGATTGCGAGTTGTTGATGCCTCCATCATGCCAACAATCACCACAGGAAATACGAATGCACCGACCATCATGATTGGTGAAAAAGCAGCTGATTTAATTAAAGCAGGTCGCACAGCACGAACGGTTCTCAGCAAATCTAACGTCGAAAATCCGGCGTATTCATCTATTTAGAAACGGGCGATTGTCTTTGAGCAATCTCAGATTATCATACCTGTTGAGCGTTTATTGGTCGATGTTAGGTAAATAGAACACTCGATCTCTGTAAAGGAATACACAATGGCACTGATTACAACACCATTCGGACGACATTCCACCGCCGCCGAGGTCGTAGAAGGAATTGATCTTTCCGGCAAGCGGGCGATCGTTACGGGAGCCGCATCGGGCATCGGCTTAGAAACGGCGCGGGCACTGGCTCAAACTGGAGCGATCGTCACACTAGCTGTGCGTAATACCGATGCTGGAGCGCAAGTCGCGGCTGACATTATGGCTACTACTGGGAACCGGAATCGCTATATTTTGTAACCAAAGGCGACAAAGGTTGGCAGATCGAAGGGTTGCTCAATACCCGGAAGTTAACGCTAGAACGTCAATTTTTCTTAGACGACTTTGACTCACTAAGCGCAGAGGCTCAACGTCAAGTGACCGACCTCGTTTCAAGTCTCAAGCAGCCTCATCAAGCAGATCAATCAAAGGAGATGTAAGGAATGGTACGCTTGTTAAGATACAAAAGATGATCGCCCTCGCTCCCCAATACGGGCTAACTATTTTTCCTCCTGGCTCCACTCTCCATTAGTAACTGACCGCTTTAAACCCAACAATAAAAGGATTAGCATAATGAGTAAACTAGAAGGAAAAATCGCTCTTGTGACGGGTGGCAATAGTGGTATTGGTCTTGCCACAGCTAAACAGTTTGTTGCTGAAGGTGCCTATGTATACATCACGGGTCGTCGCCAAGTCGAACTGGATGCTGCTGTAGAAGCCATTGGTAAAAATGTTACGTCTGTGCAGAGCGATGTTTCTAATCTGGCAGACCTTGATCGCCTGTTTGCCACTATTAAGCAAGAGCAAGGACACCTCGATATTATCTTCGCTAATGCTGGAGGTGGACAAATTGCCCCACTTGGAGCAATCACTGAGGAACACTTTGACAAAACATTCAACGTAAACGTCAAAGGTTTGCTGTTCACTGTACAAAAGGCACTGCCACTGTTACCAGAGGGCGCTTCTATTATCCTGAATGCTTCGATTACTTCTATAAAAGGTACGCCAGCTTTCAGTGTTTACAGCGCCACCAAAGCCGCCGTGAGATCGTTTGCTCGAAATTGGATACTCGACCTCAGAGAACGT
This sequence comes from Nostoc sp. CmiVER01, assembly GCF_034531135.2. NCBI lineage: Bacteria > Bacillati > Cyanobacteriota > Cyanophyceae > Nostocales > Nostocaceae > Nostoc > Nostoc sp. CmiVER01. Next base: position 16,702 of record NZ_JAVRBU020000040.1, on the reverse strand, counting down.
AAGATCCGAGTGAATGCCATTAGCCCTGGTGTGGTTCCGACTCCTGGTTACGATCATTTGGGGCTGAATGACCAGCAGTTGCAAGAATTTGTGGACAGCCAAGCCAGCACCATCCCACTGGGACGAGTCGGCAAACCCGATGAGATTGCCAAAGCCGTTGTCTTTCTCGCTTCAGATGACAGCAGCTTTGTGAATGGCATTGAATTGTTTGTCGATGGCGGTATGGCACAGATTTGAAGTCCAAAAGGAGTTAAAGATGAAGCTGATCTCTGTTAATGTTGGCCTGCCGCGTGAAGTGACCTGGAAAGGAAAACCCGTCCGCACTGGAATTTTCAAAGAGCCAGTTAATTCGAGAGTGATGGTGCGTGAACTCAATTTAGATGGCGATCGCCAAGCCGATCTCACCGTTCATGGTGGAGTGGACAAAGCCGTATATGTCTATCCCTTTGAGCATTACGACTACTGGCGAAGCGAATTGCCTGACACAGAGTTAACGCCAGGAATTTTTGGTGAAAATTTCACAGTTACAGGATTTAAAGAAGAGGAAATTAACATTGGCGATCGCTTTAAAATCGGCAATGTAGAACTAATGGTGACTCAACCGCGCTTACCTTGCTACAAACTAGGGATTCGCTTTGGGCGCTCGGATATGGTGAAACGATTTCTCGCCAGTCGTCGCACCGGATTTTACTTTCGGGTTTTGCAAGAGGGCGAAGTTGGAGTCGGAGACACTTTAGAGTTGATAAGTCGAGATACCAACAATATTACTGTTACTGATATCACTAAGCTTTATGTTCGTGAGCGAAACAATCCAGAGTTACTGCATCGTGCAGCTCAACTCCAAGCGTTACCCGAAAGCTGGCGGGACTACTTTCAGGAGCAAATCCGTCAACGCCCTTCGGGCGGGGAAAAGGGTAAAGGTTAAAGGGGAAAGGGAACCCCGTAACTAAAGTTAAGGGCTTGATACGAGGGCGCTATATTTCTCGTACTACGTATCTGGAAATACATCTTTTTTCCTTCTCCATGTTTAAAAACAGTGGCTTGCGCCCTTTTCCCTTTCCCCCTCTTCGGTCGTCAGGATGTGAGATAGATCGACCTGTTGTAAAACGCCATCATGTCACTTTTATCACTATACAAGGAGTAATCCCATGACGACATATCGCACAGTTTTGATCGATGGTTTAGATATCTTCTACCGTGAAGCTGGTTCCCGTGATAATCCAACGATTCTGTTATTGCACGGCTTCCCAACGTCATCTCACATGTTCCGTAATCTCATACCAGCACTTGCTGATAAATTCCATCTTGTTGCGCCTGACTATCCGGGTTACGGCAACAGTTCGATGCCAACTTTAAATGAATTTGACTACACGTTTGATCGCTTGGCTGAGATTGTGGAAAAATTCATTGCTGCAATTGCTCTCAAAAACTACAGCCTTTATGTGATGGATTATGGCGCACCGATTGGCTATCGGATTGCCGCTAAATATCCAGAGCGCGTGCAATCTCTGATTGTTCAAAATGGCAATGCTTACGAGGAAGGTCTGCGCGAATTCTGGGAGCCGATTAAGGCATACTGGCAAGAGCGATCGCCTGAGAATGCCCAAAAGCTCAAATATCTTGTCAGTTTAGAAGCAACGAAGTGGCAATATACCAACGGTGTTCGCAATTTAGAAGCGATCAGCCCCGATACCTGGACTATCGATCAACATTTCCTCGATCGCCCCGGCAACAGTGAGATTCAACTGGCACTGCTGTATAGCTATGGTACGAATCCACCACTTTATCCCCAATGGCAGGAGTATTTTCGCCAGTATCAACCCCCTACCCTGATTGTTTGGGGCAAGAACGACTATATCTTTCCTGCTGACGGTGCTTATCCCTACCAGCATGACTTGAAAGACGTTGAGTTCCATCTACTCGATACCGGACATTTTGCTCTGGAAGAAGAAGGCGATGCGATCGCAGATCATATTTGTCGCTTTCTGACCACTCACGTTGTAGAGAACACCAAGCTAACCACTAGTACCGTAAGGCGGAATTAAAAATTAAAAATTGAAAATTAAAAATTAATACGCCATAAGCATTTCATCGATTTGGAATGGGTGGTTTATTTACTCTGTGCTGTACTAGTAACAAATAGTTTTGGCTGGGAAACGATGTCAATAAAAAGTGATTGTCATTACTACAATTACTACTGATCGAGCATCACTGTTAAACCAATTAACTTAACAGTGTCATTTCAACAGATTGTTTACTACTTATCAAAGGAGAATGTCATGGTTGCTCAAGCAAACTCGCAAGCAGCAAAAATTTTGGAAGTTGCGGATGATCCACGTCTTTCCAAAGGAACGAAGGAATTTTTGAAATTGCTAAATTCAGGGGGTGTGGCGCTGGAGAAACTCACTCCACTCGAAGCACGTCAAGTTCTTGTAGATGCACAGGCTTCGGTTTCAGTAGACCTTTCAGGCATTGAAGAGTCCCAAAAGACGATTACTGCTGATGGTTATTCGATTACCCTTGATATTGTACGACCTGAAGGGGTCAAAGGTACATTGCCTGTTTTCATCTTTATTCATGGTGGTGGTTGGGTGCTGGGTGATTACCCAACACATAAGCGCATGGTTCGCGATCTGGTTGTGCTTTCAGGGTTTGCAGGGGTCTTTGTCAACTACACGCGCACGCCAGATGCTCAGTATCCCCAGGCAATCAATGAGATTTATGCTGCAACTAAATGGGTTGCCGAGCATGGCGAGGAGATTGGCGTGGATGGCAAGAATTTGGCAGTCGTTGGCAACAGTGTCGGCGGAAATATGACAGCAGTCACTGCTTTGAAGGCAAAAGAAAACGGAGGGCCACACATTAAGCTGCAAATCCTGATGTGGCCCATTGTAGATGCGGATTTTGAAACGAATTCTTATCACGAATTTGGCGATCAGCGTTTTCTGACTGTACCAACGATGAAGTGGATGTATGACATGTACATCCCTGACCCAGAAAAGCGCAAAGACATTTACGCATCTCCCTTACAAGCGACGGTTGAGCAACTCAAAGGCTTGCCTCCAGCATTAATTGTGGTTGCAGAGAGCGATATATTGCATGACGAGGGCACAGCCTACGGACGCAAGCTTGATGAAGCTGGGGTAGAAGTGACAACGGTGCAGTATAACGGCATGATTCATGACTTTGGACTGCTCAATGGTTTAGCCGAGCTGCCAGAAGTCCGCTCTTTGTTTGTTCAAGCTGCTGCCCAATTGAAGAAATATCTGCAATAGGATGCGATCGATGTTTTTAGGGAAAGGAAAAGACGCTCTTCCATTGCTTTGCTGCTTACCGAGTTAGCGTAGGGGAAAAGGGGAAAGCGGAATGGCACTAAGTTAATACACAGCGATTGCTGTGACTAGTTCCTAGCCTGGAGGCTAGGAACTAATTCTGAGAGCCTCCGCCTCCAAAGGCTTGATCGCTGGCAGAGCCTCTCGAAATACATTCTCAGCTTACAGGCTGGGAACAGCGTGCAACAAGACTTTCAGCTTATCTTAGTGCCATTTTGATCGTAATACAAACTACTCTCAGGTACTTATCTGCTATGAACAGCCACACACCGAGCGCTAGGGACATTATCGGATCATCACCGTTGATTGCGATCGCAAACGAAGCACCACCCAAGCTGATTGTCGATCCACCGCTTCCCGAACCGCTAGCACAAGGACGCGTCTTTATTCAGTACCGGACGGAGAATCTGCGCGTGTTGCCAGTATTTGGCAAAGGCGCTCTGGAAGTATCGCCGCGCATCGGTCATATCCACATCACCGTTGACGACGCGCCGTGGCACTTTGTCGATGCCAGTGGGGAAACGATCGTCTTAGTTGGATTGAAACCTGGGGTACACAAGGTGCTGATCGAACTAGCTGACCCCACGCACAAAGTAATCACTAGCGAAACTGTGGAGTTTACGCTGCCCGATTCTAAGAAATCATCATGAAAAAACTAGAGGTAAAATTGCAGTTGTGACGGGGGCATCTGGAAAAACGCTGCACATCGCGGTGGTATTCATCGATCTGTATTAAACTGCTTTTGAGGTAATTCGGTCGGCACGCATTTACAGCAAAATTCAGAATCCAGAAGTAAAACAAAGTTCATACCTGGCTTTGAGACTTAGTTTGTCTACTTCATCAACTTAAAATTTGCTGTAAATTTAATTCAACCGTGCTGAGACGTTGGCAAAGCCTCTCGGAACGAGAATCGCGATTCTAGTGCTTACATACTATGAACAACCCCGAAAATCCTCGACCACCCTTGCCGCCTTTTGATAATGAATCCGCTATCCAAAAAGTCCGAATTGCAGAGGATGCTTGGAACACACGTAACCCTGAATTAGTATCACTCGCTTACACGTCGGATAGCATTTGGCGCAACCGCTCAGAATTTCTATCTGGTCGTGAGGCGATCGTCCACTTTTTAACACGTAAGTGGCTTAAAGAATTGGACTACCGTCTGATCAAAGAGCTTTGGGCTTTTCAAGACAACCGCATTGCTGTCCGATTTGCTTACGAATGGCATGATGATTCCGGCAACTGGTTTCGCTCTTACGGCAATGAGAATTGGGAGTTTGACGAACATGGATTCATGCGATGGCGTATTGCCAGCATCAACGACCTGCCAATTCACCAAAGCGAACGCAAATACCACTGGATACTAGGTCGTCGTCCTGACGAGCATCCAGGATTGTCAGACCTCAATCTTTGAAAAGCCCAACGACTATATCACTCAGTTTTTATTTTACAAGAAATCCACTGCTATGAATGCAAACACGTTACTCTTGGCTCTGTCAATCAGTATTTTAGCCAATTTTTCCTTAAGAGCTTCTGCTGATTCTACTGCTGGCATCATCCTGAGTACAAAATGCCAGGGTCGGTACAACATCAATATTTGGCAGAATTATACGAACGGTGAATTGCTCTATCGCGCGACCAGTCCCAACGGTAATTTAAGTTTGGGCAAAGGAACTAGCCAAGCGACGGAAGGTGTTCGAGTGTATAAGTTTCGGAGTGGAATTTATGAATATTGGGTGTGGGATGGCACGTTGGATAACCCGCAGTCTGGAACTTTAGAGGTGTATAAAAACAACCGTCTCTTGATGAAGCAAGCTTGTAGAAAAAGTTGAATCAATAGCACGAGTGTTATGCACTTTTTGTCAACCCAGCTAGGACAAGCATCTTGTGTTACGCTTGCCAAATACGTTATAGCTAAAACCTTCTTAGTCAGCCAGTTTTTCTGAAATTTATAACACCTTCTAGAAGTCGCATTCACCCGATTAAACCCAAAGGATATAGAAGTGGACACTCAACACTATGACGACATTATTATCGGCGGCGGCAAAGCGGGTAAAACACTGGCACCAGCGCTAGTCGCTGACGGACGTAAAACCGCTCTGGTTGAACGCAGCTTAAATATGATTGGTGGCGGGTGCATTAATATTGCTTGCATTCCTACTAAAACTATGGTGGCGAGTGCTAATGTGGCAAACACAGTGCGAAATAGTGCCGTTTATGGTGTTAAAGCTAATACACCTATCGTTAATTTAGCAGAGGTGATCCAACGAAAACGAGCGGTTGTGCAATCTGCGCGTGAAATGAACTTGCACAATTTAGAAATGGCTCTCGATAACAACTTGATTATTGGCGAAGCAAGGTTTGTTGCTCCCAAAACGATCGCAGTAACGACCACTGAGGGGAACAATCGCTTACTTACCGCCGAACGGTTATTTATTAATACAGGCACACGACCGTTAATTCTATCCATTCCCGGACTCACAGAAGTTGAGTTTTTAACGAGTGAGTCGATTATGGAGCTAGAATATTTGCCTGAACACCTAATCGTGCTTGGTAGTAGCTATATTGGTTTAGAGTTTGCCCAGATGTTTCGGCGCTTTGGCTGTCGCGTTACTGTCATTGGGCAAAGTGAGCAAATCCTGTCACAGCAAGATCCAGATATAGCGATCGCAGTTCAAACACTGCTAGAACAAGATGGTATTGAATTCTTGCTGAAGGCGAAGGTGTTAAGGGTTGCTCGCACTGATCATGAAACCATCCTGCAAATCCAAGTTGGCGATCGTGAAATCACCCTTCAAGGGTCGCATTTGCTCGTCGCCGTTGGTCGTGCGCCCAATACCGATAGCTTAAATTTAGCTGCTGCTGGTATAGCAACCGATACACGCGGGTTTATTCAAGTCAATGATCGCCTAGAGACAAATGTACCCGGAATTTGGGCGTTAGGCGATATTAATGGCGGGCCGCAATATACCCATATATCGCTCGACGATTATCGCATTATCAAAGCCAATTTAATTGATGGGGGCAACCGGAGTACAGGCGATCGATTGGTTCCATCGTGTCTATTCATCGATCCAGAACTGGCTCATGTGGGCTTGACTGAAACCCAAGCACAGCAACAAGGATATACAATCCGTGTGGCGAAGGTGGATGCGTCAGCCGTTCCGAGAGCAAGAACACTCGGTCAAACTGATGGACTTCTGAAGGCGATCGTAGATGCAGATACAGGTCGTATTCTAGGGTGTTCCCTGTTGTGTCATGAAGCAGGTGAAGTGATTTCAACTGTGCAGATGATGATGCAAGCTCAGATGCCCTACACCGTTCTGCGCGATGGTATTTTGACTCATCCCACGATGACCGAAGGGTTAAATATATTGTTTTCCAAGTTGTAAAAAGACAGTAATTGCAGACTCAAGGACTTACCAAATAAACGACATTTCACTCTTGAAGGTCAAGTAGACATAGCATGATTAGTAAAACATCTAAAGTCGGTATTATTGGTGCAGGTAATGTAGGTGCAAACGTTGCAAATGCTTTAGTTCTACTCGGTAGATGTGTAAGGGTTGTCCTTTTTGACCGAACCTTATCAAAAGCTGAAGGACAAGTATGGGACATTGAAGACAGCATTCCCCTACTTAAAGAGATGGAAATTATACCATCAAATCAGTATGAAGATTTAGCTGATTCAGATATCATTATTGTGACTGTTGGGGTGAAGCAAAAACAAGGACAGACCCGATTAGATACATTGAGCGACAATGCAGAGATTATACGTTCGACAATCAAAGAATTGGATCGAGTTGCACCGAATTCAATCGTACTTATCGTTAGCAATCCAGTGGATGTACTCACGCGCATTGCGATCGCTACTTCCACCAGAGCAGAAAACCTAATTTTCGGTTCGGGAACCGTTCTTGATACTGCTAGACTAAGATATCAACTTGGAAAGCGACTGAATGTTGCAAAACAAGACGTTCATGCTTATGTGATTGGAGAGCATGGAGACAGTGAATTTGTCGTTTGGTCTAGTGCATTTATTGGGGGAATTCTATTAACTGAATTTCCCATACTACAAGAAGCAACGCTAGAACAAATTCAGCAAGAGTACGCACAGTTAACTCGTAAACGAGGCTATAACATTTTTGAACGCAAAGGAAATACAAGCTATGGTATATCAACAGTAGTTTGTCAGTTAGTTGATACTATCCTGCGAGATGAAAAGCAAATATTTCCAGTATCGGCTAGAGCAGATTCTAACTATGGAGTTGGCAGTGAAGTTGTTCTTGGACTTCCATGTATCATTGGCTCAAAAGGTATTGAGCGCCAACTGCTGTTATCAAGAAATGCTTATGAACAACGCTTATTAGAAGAATCAGCCAATAAACTCAATGAAGCCTATAATTCTTTGCATAATTAAAATCATTTAACTGGAGAACAGGAAACTGCTCATCCATTTATTTTATCAGGCGCGATTTTACAATACTTTGGACAGTTTTTAAGCGACTTGTCAGAGTGTTGGTGCACAGTAGTTGCTGTTCATGACTTTAGTTGCACTGTGAGGCTATGGGATGGCGAATGTACTGTTGGATTGCAACATTTAAAGTCTTTCAACTACTTGCCTGCCGAGTGTGAGCAGATACAGGTGATTTGCAATGTCTGCGACGGACTACACCTACGCATCCGGGTGTATTCGAGTGGGCTGGAGGAGTCGGTGCAGAAGTTTTTGGAGATGCTGGGAAAGCTGAAGCGGGCTTATTTGACGGCTTTGGAGGAGAAAGTATTGAGGGTTTTGGAGTCGGAATCTAAAGCGGAAAAAATGCTTTTTTAGAAATCAAACAATTAATAATATATTAGTACAAAAAAACTACTAAGACGCTTTGCAGTAGTTTCAAACTGCGGTAGTCACTAACATTAAAATTAGGTTCAGTCGAGCATTTAATTGATGAAATACCATTAAAACGCATATATAACGTGAACGAGTCCAGTGAAACTTCTATAAAAGGACAAATTGAGGACTACATTTGTGGTGATGTGAAATATATACTCAGAGATATGGAATATTCAAAGGAACAAAAACAGCAATTAGCGAATGAAATCAGCCTATTAATAGGGTATTCTACAAAAATATTTACTCTCAGTCCTAGTAGTCTGCCAAGGAAACTTTGCGTTGTGGTCAGCAGAGGAGCAGAGGGGCAGAGGGGCAGGGGGGAAAGACTTACTGCAAGTTTCTCCCCTGCTCCCTTGCTTACCTCCACGTAGCAATTTTGGGTTGGTACACTACTAGAACTGCAATCTTTTTTCATAGATTGACAGACTACTTAGCGAGTATGGACATCACAGCTTACTCAGTGTCAAGGTTGCTGTCCGAATCCATCTAAAATTTTATTTAAAGACTGTTGCCTTCATGTACATGAATACTGAAACATTCACCAATTCTCCAGATATTTACTCAATTTTGAGTCGAACTCAACGCTTGCGAGTTAGTGATGCAGAGATTAAACCCGTTTTAGATGGTTGCTCTAATACTTCAAAGTTGCTCGTGCTTATTTGGTCGCAGTTAGGAGATTTTGATAACTTAGAATATGCTTGGTGGCTGCGAAAAGAATTTGAAGAGATTGAAGCCAGAGGAATCACAATTCGGGCTATTGGAATTGGAAACCGCAATTCTGGGATCAAGTTTTGCGAATATACTGGCTTTCCTCAAGAATGGTTATTTGTGGATGCAAAGGCTGAAATTCACGAGCTTTTACGGCTTTATCGCGGCTTATCTATACAATTTCCTTTGCTATCAAGTTCACAAAAAGCTTGGCTTAATTTAATCTTAATGTGTGCAGGAATTGGTAGCACTGGAACTCTCAAGGAAGTTTTTCGGGGTTACAAAGGTGATAAAAAAGCACCTCAATTAATTGCTGATGAGGAAGTTATCAAGGATATACCTTTACCACCAATAAAAGGTTCGTTTTTCAAAGCGGCTGGAGGAAAAGGTTTTCAGCGCCCATTTGAATTAGCAACCCTGCGCCTGCGAAACATGACTGAAGTTTTGAGAAACTGGAATATTTATGTACCAGATTCATCTTATTTGACACAACGGGGAGGCACTTTTCTATTTGATTCCCAAGGTCAGTTAATTTACGAACATCGCGATCGCGGGATTCTTGGTTTTGCTGAAAATATGAGCAATCCCTTATCTTTTTTGTATAAGTTTGTATAAGTAATTAATCAGCAAGGGTGGGTGCAATACCGTTCGGTTAAGAAATTTACTCGTTTGGGCAGGCAGGGGGAGCAGGGGGAGTAGAGCAGCAGGGGGGAAAGAATAGCTTTTCATAAACTCTTTACCTCCCCTGCTTCCCCTGCTTATCCGAACCGTATTGGGTGTTGGGCGATTGTCAGCGCAGTGAATGACTTTAGTTGCACCCTGATACCAATTCATAATGGGCAACTCTTGGAGACGCTAAAAGCTAACGCCCTGCTTTGCTAATGCAATTAAAAAACTTAGATACAGCAAGGTTTTCAGGGTTTACATCTGCATCAAATTTTTCGTTAAATGGTATGATACTAAATCCGGTTATTAGAAACCACTTATAATCAAGAAAAAATAACCCCAGAAAATGAGATGCCTAAAAAATGTCAAAGCCAGTTACCAACTAAAACATAAGGTGCCCAGTAGCCAGGACGATTGTAATTGGGATAATCTTTTAATAACTTTACTTGGGCACGACGCAAGGCTTCAGCCTTTGTTACCTCATTTTTAACTAACTCACGATAAAATTCACCAATTAAGATCGCAGTAGATTTATCACTGATATGCCATAGTGAAGCTAAGGTACTACGGGCGCCAGCTTTCACGGATGCTCCTGCTAGCCCTAGCGTGGCGCGATTGTCACCAGTAGCAGTTTGACAAGCACTTAACACTAGCATTTCCAAAGCTTCTGAGCGAGTTTGATCTCGACGGCGTAGCAGGCTATCAAATTGCGTGACGTTGATCGGCCCATCACCTGCAAGTATAAAAGTATTCTCAATACTGGAACTAAATTGACCGTGAGTTGCCAGATGTAACACATTAAAGGGCACAGCATTAACCTTACTCTCTAAGTTTTTACTGGTGAAGTCCCGATCTAGTAATTGGGTGGTAGATGCGATCGCTTGGGAAATAGAGTCGAATTCTGACTTAATTTCTGGTAGCGGTGGAAATTGCTGTTGAAAGCCTTGTGGTGGTTGCACTAACCCGGCAGCTAGTACATTGAGTTTTGTTTGTGTCAAGGGTTTGAGTGCGAGTAACTGGAGTCCTAAGCTGAGTGCTACAGCGTATTTTTCTACCAGATATTGCTGACCGTCATACAATACGGCCATTGGCACATTTCGTAATATTCCATCCAGTACAAATACAAGGGTTTTTACTCCATTATCTTTTAAATCTGACTCAATTTCTTTAATTAACCATCCATAAACTTCCTGTGATAACGCTTGCACTTCCTCAGTTCGATCAGGTTCTAATAGATACTCTCTGAGTTGTTTTATAGTACCTTCTACTTCTTTCTGGGACTTATTTACTGTATAATTACGCAGTGGGTGGTTAGGAATTTTGACAATCACTTGGAGTTGGTCAGGCAGAATAATGGGATAAATGATTGCAGTTGTGGGATTATCTTTATCTACCACCGTGTCAAGCAAAACAGTTTTGGCATTAATGCAAGCTTCCCGGAAAAAGTCGTCTAATTCCGCTAGTTGCAGTGCTTCAATCCTCTGTCTAGCTTTGTCTAGGATTGGTTCGCTCGGATGAGTTTGCTGAAACTGCAACAATAATTCTACGGACTCTCGATATACAGGTTCTACACTTTCTTTAAAGGAAAACTGGACATCTCGATTCACAACCACTAAGTCACTACGGAGAGTCTGCAACTCACTAACCGCAGTATCATAGTTGGTAATAGCGCCCTCTATCTCTCCCTGCTGTTTTAACAAGCGTCCTAACTGCCAATGCCAACGATAAGCAATATCTGGGGCATTGATTGTTTGGGCTATGTTCAGTGCCTGTTGGGTGAGATTCTGGGCTATTGACCATTGTTTAGTTTGTTCGTATACACTACCCAAAGTCCCAAGGGCAAAGCTCTCGGCTCGTTTATCTGTCAAATTTTGAGCTTGTTGCAAGGCTCTGGCGCAGATTTGAGCGATCGCTTCGGGTGTAGTCCCGAATTTCATTAAGCTTTGAGCTAGATTAATCTGGGCATAAATAGTTGTTACAGAAGCAGGTAGTTGTGTAAGTTGAGTTTGAATTTGTGGCAATAGTGTCTGCACTGCGGCTGTTTGTCCCGTGTTTACTAGCAAGTTCAACTGATTAACTTGAGCCTGAACTTTACTAATCGAGTTTGGAGCGATCGCAGCAGCTTGCTGATAAAACTGTATTGCACTCTTAAAATCTTGTTGTACTTGTGCCGTGTTGCCTAAACTAAATAAAGCCGCGCTCACATCCTGGGGAGAATCCAATGTTTGGGCAATTGACAAACTTTGCTGTAATACCTGACGAGATTGATTCAAATCTCCGGCTAATTGCAGAGCATTACCAAAAGACCGTAATTCTACTGCTTTACTGACTGAATTAGGTTTTGATTGTAACTCTTCTTGCAATTGAGTCAAGATCGTCAAAGCCCGACGGTAAAATCCCAAAACTTGCCATGCTTGTGCTTGATTGATGCGATCGCGGATAATGCCATTGCGATCGCCTAATTGCCTATAGCTGACTTCCGCACGTTGCCAGGTGTTAAGTGCCTGTTCAGCTTGTCCCAAGTCTAGTTGAATACTACCTTGAATATCTAGAATTGGAGCCAAAACCTGAAGATTTTGGGAATAAGAAGATTTTTCGAGCAACTTCAAGCTATCTGTAATTGCCTGTTGCGCTGGTGGCAAATTACCCATTTTTTGATATGCCAACGCCAAATTACTTAATGCTACAGCTTGCTGCAATTCATTGCCCTGGCTGCCATAACTTTTAACTGCTTGTTGCAAGACTTTAACCGCTTCTGCAAATTGTCCTGCCTCATATAGCACTTTACCCTGTTGCAGCAAGTCTTGTGTTTGTGCAGGAGGATTTTGGATTGAGATTCCAAGAGTTGCGATACGTTGTGTCTCTATAGTTGCAGCAACAGGAACAGTAACGCACAAAAAAGCTGTCATCACAACCAAGAGGATGAAAACAGGCAATTTATGGATTTTAAAGGGACGAGTAAATAGGCAGGGGTACAGGGAGCAGGGAGCAGGGGAGAAAAACCTGTTGTATCCGTTATGTATCTGTTGCCACTGATTGTTTTTATAACTCTTGGGTTTCATAGGAATTCCTCCCCCAATTGGGGTAACGAATCATTGACTACAAGACATGGCAGAGGGAATAAAAGAACTTTGCCCATATTGAGCCACAAGCATAATATTACCGTTAGCATCAACAATCCACCCTTGAGCCTCCACAATCGGATCGCTAGATTTGGTTATAGATGCAGTAGATGATTTATCCGTGACTGTGTGTGTTACTTGTGCGGGCAAATCTACCCAACCAGTAATCACTGCTCGTCCCCGCAACGGTTCATTAGGACTTTGGGGTAATCCACCGCGTCCGGTGGCAATAAAGCTACTGGCATTTTGTCCTCTTCTAGGAGTGCAACCTTGGGCAATTTGTTGAGATGCATCCACAAGGTTAGAGGGTAGTTGAATTAAGCCGCGACTGGGGTCAGTATCTGGACTGTTGATAGTTACTTCCCCACTCACTCCCAATTGGGAACTTGCTGTAATGTCACTGTTTTCGGTTGGGCTTTTTTGCAAGAGAATACCGAAAATACCGTTTGTTGTAATGTTAACTCTACCACCAATCCCTGTGAAGGCATTAGCGCTGATATTGCTATTTTCGTTAGGGACTGCAACGATAAATTTTGAGTTGATATTGATGTTACCGCCATTGCCACCTAATTTTTCTGTACCTGCGTTGGTGGAGATTTGACTGTTGCGACGGAGTAAGAGTAAATCGCTGTTGAGGTCGATGTTACCACCGTTACCGGATGCAGATTCGGCGTTAAGTTTACCTTGGTTGTCTAAGGTAATTAGGTTTGAGTTGATTTCGATGTCGCCTGTGATTCCTGAACCAGTGGAACTGACGAAAAGGCCACTGTTAGCACCGATATTTAGTACGTTGTCAGGAAATTTAGTAATGCGATCGCTGTAACTAGGGTCAATACCGCTAATTATTAGTTTATCGTCAGCGTTGACAGTAATTTTACCTGCACGTCCATTGCTTGAGGTAGTGGTGGTGAGTTGTCCGCCGTTGAGTGCTTCAAAGACATTTGCATTTACCGTAATATCGCCACCCTTTTGATTATTTCTAGTGCGTGCATCCAGTAAAGCGCCGTTGGAGATGCGAAAGATATTGGTCTTTACGGTAATATCGCCACCAATACCAGTGGAATTAAAATAAGTAAATGTGAATAAACCACTAGAAAATTTGCTCTCTTGAGTAGTTCCAGAAACAGTTACTGTATCTTTCGCATTGATGCGAATATTCCCTGCACTCCCCTGTCCACGGGTTGAGGCAAGAAGTTGAGCATCGTCTTGTAATGATAAGTCACCAGAATTGATGGTAATGCTACCACCATTCCCAACACTCCCTGTTCCCACATAGCTGAAAATCCCACTGGGAAAATCGTTTTTCTCCCCAGAGATATTAACAGCACCTGTGACTTTAACATTGACATTGCCTGCATCCCCCCGTCCTGCTGGCTGGGTAGCAGATGCACCACGAGTAATAGTTAGCAGTTGAGCGCCATCAGTGAGTGACAGTGTTGTAGCATTGATGTCGATATTGTTTCCTTTACCTACGCCTCCTGCTTCTACGGTGCTAAAGATGTCACCATTTGCAAGGTCAATAGCATTTTTTGCACCCACTGTCACATTCCCTGCATTCCCCACTCCTGAAGTTGAGGCAGAAAGTTGAGCGCCGTCACTTAGAGAGAACGAGCCAGAATTGATAAAAATATTACCCCCATTTCCAACTCCTCCGGTGAGCAAAGTACTGCGGATAGCACTGTCTGGCCCCGCAACTTCTACTTTTCCTATGGTATTGAGGGTAATATTTCCCCCCTGACTGTTAGGTGAATCTAAACCTTGTCCACCAGTGCTAGCGACGAGTCGAGCGCCATCACTTAGAGAGAACGAGCCACTTGAGATGTTTATATTTCCCCCATTACCTCTTGCTCCCGTTCCTACATCGGTGAAAATTGCACTGGGAAAATCGTTTTTCTGCCCAGTAATATTAACAGCACCTGTTACCAAAACATTTACATTGCCTGCATTCCCTTGTCCTGCTGGTTGGGTAGCAGATGCTTCAGTAGCAGTTAGCAGTTGAGCGCCATTAGTGAGTAACAGGGTGGCTGCATTGATGTTGATATTGCCTCCTTTACCTACACCTCCTGCTGACACCGTACTGAAGATGTAAGCATTACCTGCAAGGTCAACAGCATTTTTTGCACCCACTGTCACATTGCCTGCATTCCCCTGTCCAAAAGTTGAGGCTTCAAGTTGAGCGCCATCACTTAGAGAGAACGAGCCAGAATCGATGGTAATGTTACCCCCATTCCCAACAGTCCCCGTTTCCACATTGCTGAGAATCCCACTAGGAAAACCGTTTTTTTCCCCAGAGATATTAACAGCACCTGTGACTTTAACATTGACATTGCCTGCATCCCCTTGTCCTGCTGGTTGGTTATCAGATGCACCATCAGTAGTGGTTAGCAGTTGAGCGCCATCAGTGAGTGAGAGTGTTGTAGCATTGATGTTGATATTGCTTCCTTTACCTACGCCTCCTGCTTCTACGGTACTGAAAATATCACCATTTGCAAGGTCAACAGCATTTTTTGCACTCACTGTTACATTTCCTGCATTCCCCACTCCTGAAGTTGAGGCAGAAAGTTGAGCGCCATCAGTAAGTGACAGTGTTGTAGCATTGATATTGATCTTGCCACCATTACCATTACCTCCTGCTTCTACGGTGCTGAAAATGTAAGCGTTACCTGCAAAATCAATAGCATTTTTTGCACTCACTGTTACATTCCCTGCATTCCCCACTCCTGAAGTTGAGGCTTCAAGTCGAGCGCTATCACTTAGAGAGAAGTCACCAGAATCGATAGTAATGTTACCGCCATTGCCTTTTGAATCCTGACTCACAAGATTGAGAATCCTACTCCCGGAGTCAGCAACTTTGATTTCCTCCGTAGCATTAAGCGTAATATCCCCCGCAGTCGCCTCTGGTTGACCCAAACCAGAGGCGATACCAGCAGAAAGCTGACTCCCTCCCAAAATATCTATATTGCGGGCATTAATCGCAATATCACCACCACCAGCAGCTTTTACATACACACGCGCTTGATTGGTAAGTGACACCGAAGCACGAGTCACATTAAGAGGAAATTTCAAGCTGAGATTATCGCCATTAAAAAGAAGATTGACATTTCCAGGTGCTGCTAACCCCCCTAATTCAACTCTCCCACCATAAGCATTTAACTGTCCACCATCCATGCTGACATTACCACCCACTAGCAGCAAACCTTTACCATCTCCTACTCGTAAACCAGATGCATTAAAACCTGCGGGATTTATTCCTGCTGGTGCAATTGACCTGTTTTCAATTCTGCCAGCAGTAATTTGATTGAATAATAACGCCGAAGGATTAACTGTTAGTAATGGGGAAGGAGTCTGAGGATTAGTTGCGCTAAATTCCAAGCCATTGCCAAATACAAAAGAATTCGCCGTAGTCCCTACAAATGAACCCGCCACATCTAACCGTGCATTGTTCCCAAATAAAATGCCGTTGGGATTGATAAAAAACAAATTTGCGCCACCATCTACCCCCAATGTGCCGAGAATATTGGAGATATTACTTCCGGTCACTCGTGTGAGAATATTGGAGATTCCCGTGGGACTGGCAAAATAAACACGCTGGGATTCTCCAAGATTAAATTCCTGGAAACTATGGAACAAGTTTGCACCGCGAATTGCTCCACCATCAATGCGGTCAGCAGCACTACCTTTAATATTGACATTGGGAGCGATTATTGAAGAGTTATTACCCAATGTTCCATCAGGAGTAATCTGGGCTAAAGCGTTATTTTCACAATAAAATATGACATGAGCAAGCACTCCAGTAATGCTAAAAACTCTTAATAAATCTGAGCGCCAATTCCTATCTCTACAGATTGCCATATCATAACCAGCTTTGCCTGCTCATTTTCTATCTGTGAATATGTTACACATTAGTTGCCCGAATTCAATAAACGACTACCCGAATTCAATAAACGACTGCCCGAATTCAATAAACGACTGCCCGAATTCAATAA
>NZ_JAVRBU020000039.1:0-28941 GCF_034531135.2 Nostoc sp. CmiVER01 | reverse complement strand
TGGGCGGCTCATGGGTATATCAACTTACCGAGTTTGCTTTCCCCTATTATATGCAGCTTCATATTAAATTGGTATAAGTATATTAAAGTTAATCCATATAAAGAAGTTGTAGTAGGTGCAATTAGATTATAGAATTGTAGGGGATGAACAGCAAAATTTTAGTGAATTATCCCGTTTATAATTTCAATTGAAGCTCGATTAGTACTAATTTAAATTAAATAAATATTAGTTTTTTGAGGTTTTATATGCCAATTGAAACAATACCTGGAACTTCATTACAGTACTATTTAGTCGCATTTGATGCTGTTGTTAATGAACGTGATGAGCCTCAAGGTAAAATGAGCCAAAAGTTGTTAGATATCCTGTCTGGTCAGCCAATCACAGATGTCTTTATATTTAGTCATGGATGGATGAGTGATGTAACTGGAGCGCGACAGCAATATAACAAATGGATAGGTGCAATGCACAATAATTTAAATGATATTGCACAAATTGAACAAGCAAGATCGGAATTTCACCCACTATTAATTGGCTTATATTGGCCGAGTTTGCCTTGGGGTAATGAAGAACTTAGTAATCCAGTTTCTTTTGATTCAACATCTACTTCTCCATTAGAGAGTTTGATTGAGCAGTATGCTCAGAGAATAGCTGACACAGATACTTCCCGACAGGCACTTCATACAATTTTCCAAGCAGCGATGGAAAATATTACACCCGACTATATGCCATCAGAGGTACGTCAAGCTTACGAAGTTTTAAATCAGGAATCAGGTTTAGGTAATGATGGTGAAGGAGCAGCGCCAGGGAGCGATCGCTTATCTTTCGATCCAGAAAGTATATTTGAAGCTGCCAAAGCAGAACCAGTTGATTTTGGTCAATTCAACTTGAGTGGAATTTTGATGCCCCTGCGAGTCCTCTCTTTTTGGAAAATGAAAGACAGAGCGCGTCAAATTGGTGAAACTGGCGGCTTCGAGTTACTAGCACAACTACAAAAAGCAACTGCAAATACCGTGCGATTTCATCTCATGGGTCACAGTTTTGGATGTATTGTTGTTTCCGCTATGTTAGCAGGGCCCAGAGACCATAACACTTTAGTCCGTTCAGTTAATTCTGTAGCTTTAGTACAAGGTGCTTTATCGCTGTGGTCTTACTGTGCAGATATTCCAGTTTTACCAGGTCGTCCGGGTTACTTTCATTCTGTAGTTGCTGATAATAAAGTATCCGGCCCGATTGTTACTACACAAACTGAACTAGATGCAGCGCTTGGTAAGATGTATCCCTTGGCTGCGGGTATACGCCACCAAATAGTTTTTGAAACTGTTGAGCTTCCTAAGTTTGGCGCACTAGGCACTTTTGGGGTACGTGGTCCAGGTTTGGAAATTGTAAACATGAAGATGCTTTCTGTGAGTGAAGCGTACCCATTTACAACAGGTAAAATTTATAATTTGGATAGTACTCAGTATATATGTGATACCCATGATGGAATTTTTGTTGGCGCTCACAATGATATAGCTAAACCAGAAGTAGCTCATGCTGTGTGGCAAGCTGTGCTCGCTAGTTAAGTCAATCGAAAATCAAGGAATAGCCAAATTATGAACGAAGAATCGCTATTTTTTAATGGAATTGATGGGGCGACTGGTAAGTATTTGCTTCCACCCCTGACACCAATGCAAGTTTCTCAAATTGCTCAGGGTGAGGAAATAGATTTAGAACTTTTAAGCGAATTACAAAGGAAAAATTTACACGTCAAGGGACTAGACCCAGAGTTTGCACCCATAGAGGGAGTAGACCCGAAAAACCTAGCAGAAACTGGTTGGGGAGTAATCTTTGCTTATAATGCTGACCCAGCAATTAAAGAAGCACTTAGCCCATTGTTAGAATTGCGTCAAAAACAAGCTACCCAAAACAAAGAACATTATTATCAGGAATATATCGGCGTAAAAGCTTATCGTCCGGGTGAGACGAAAACTAAGTTTTTGGCACGTCATCAAGTAGGGCAAGGGCCTGCCGACCCTGATAAGATGCCTTACTACCTACTGATTGTAGGCGACCCAGAAACTATTCCTTATAGCTTTCAATACCAACTTGATGTGCAGTATGCGGTAGGTCGGATTTATTTTGATACTTTAGAAGAATATGCTCAGTATGCTTGTAGCGTTGTCGAAGCAGAAACAGGTAAGTTCTCGTTACCCCGCAGTGCTAGCTTTTTCGGCGTGCGGAACAGTGGCGATCGAGCAACTCAACTCAGTGCGGACCAATTAATTAAACCCCTAGCTGAATGGATAGCCCAAGACCAACCAGGCTGGAATGTCCAAACTGTCCTCAAAGATGAAGCTACTAAAGCTCGACTGAGACAATTATTAGGTGGCGATGAAACTCCTAGCTTGTTATTTACAGCTAGTCACGGTATGGGTTTTCTCAATGGCGATCCCCGACAAGAACGCCACCAAGGAGCATTGCTGTGCCAAGAATGGCCAGGGCCACTCCAGTGGAGAGAAAAAATTCCCGAAGATTTTTATTTTTCTGCGGATGATATTAGTGTCAGCGATCGCTTGCTGGGATTAATTGCCATTCATTTTGCCTGTTATGGTGCTGGCACGCCTAAATTCGATGACTTCGCCCATAATAAAACTACTAATGAAAGGTCAAATATTGCTCCTCGTGCTTTTGTGGCTGGTTTACCACGGCGCTTGCTGAGTCATCCGCAGGGAGGGGCATTGGCTGTAGTTGGCCATGTGGAACGAGCTTGGGGATATTCTTTTATGTGGGAGAGGGCTGGGGCGCAGTTGCAAGTCTTCCAAAGTGCTTTAAAGCGATTGATGGAAGGGCATCCTGTGGGATCGGCTATGGAGTTTTTCAACCAGCGTTATGCAGAACTTTCTTCCGATCTCAGCAGTCAACTAGAAGAAATTAAATTTGGAGCGATCGCAGATAACTCAGCTATAGCCGATATGTGGACAGCCAACAATGATGCTCGAAGCTATACAATTATTGGCGACCCCGCAGTACGACTACCCATTTATGATAGAAACACTGTGGAACGACCAATCATTGAAAAAGTGACTTTGCCAGCCGCATTTGCAACAGCAGAAGTATCTGTATTACAGCCAGCTAAATTGGATTTGATTAAATCTTTAGAAACTTTTTTAGAAAAAGTTCAGCAGGCTCCTGCATCTGAAGTTGAACAAATTCAAGCAACTGTGTCAGCTGTCAATGATTTACTCCTGGAGTTGAAATCATGAACATCTTTGAAATTACTATTCAACGTAAATATCAAGATAGCTGGCCTGTAGTTGTCGAACATACCAAACCAGGTCAATTCGTGCCGATTCGTAATCAAGGCATACTTGAGATTAATGATGATATTGCTGCACTTAGAGCATTAATTGGACAACCAGATAAATATGGTGCGGCATTAGGTAAAGCACTATTTCATAATGATATCCGTGATGCTTTTTCCAAAGCTTTAGCAACTTTGGAAGATGCTAAAGATGGAAATAATTATCTTCATGTTTTGCTCTATATCGAAGCAGATGATCTTAAAAAACTACACTGGGAGAAACTCTGTGTTCCCTTAGATGGAAAATGGGTATTTTTGTCACTTAACCAAAGGACACCTTTTTCACTCTACATTCCGGCAATTACAGAGCAATTGTTCCCAGCGATCGGGCGGCGGGACTTGCAGGCTTTGATTGTAGCAGCCAGTCCATCAGGTTTAGGTAGATTTCAATTAGATAGTTTTGATGTGGATGCGGCTGTAGCTGGTATAAAAACAGCCTTTAGTAATCAAATTCCTGGCGATGTTTTAGCAAAAGTTGATGGTGCAATCGCGCTGCCCACTTTGGATGCAGTTTTGCAGTGTCTCACAAATAATGAAAAATACTATACATTAGTTCACTTGATATGCCACGGTAAGTTATTAGCGGATGGAGAGACTGCCATTTATTTATCCACTGATGACAACCAAGTAGCACCAGTCAACGCAACTACTTTAATTAATAGACTAAGTAAATTACGCCGCGCCCCGCATTTTGTATTTTTGTCTACTTGCGAAAGTGCTAGTAATACAGCAGAAGCAACAGGAGCAATGGGGGGACTAGCACAACGCTTAGTTAGAGAATTGGGTATACCTGCCGTCGTGGCAATGACGGACAAAGTTAGTATAAAAACTGCTCAAGCTTTAGCTACCACTTTTTATCAAAAATTGAGAGTACATGGCAATGTAGATTTAGCATTGAGCGAAGCTACAGCTGGATTGCAGGGTAGATATGACATAACTGTGCCAGCACTGTTTAGCCGTCTAGGAGGACGACCGCTATTTAGCAATACTCCAGACCGCCCGCTTACATCCAAGGAAATCAAGGATGGTTTAGATTCTTTAAAAGCATTACTACCAGAACGTGCGCCTATACTATCCGATGAATTTAATCAGCAAATAACAATGCTGAATAGAACGTTAGGTACTGAAACCAAAGAGGCACTGCAAGAACAGCAGCAGGCTTTGGATACAGTCAATAAGATATGTAGCGAGGTCTTGGATTGGAGTTTTCCCGCTTTGGCATTGGGTACAGAAGAACCACCAGCCTACGACTCACGCTGTCCTTTTCAAGGATTGAAGCCATTCCGCTTGGAAAACCGGGAGTTTTTCTTTGGGCGGGAGCAGTTGATTGCACAACTACAACAGAAACTGGCGCAAGACAATTTTTTACCTGTGTTGGGGGCTTCTGGTAGTGGTAAATCATCCCTGGTATTGGCAGGATTAATCCCAGCACTACAAAGCCAGCAGCCAAACCTCCAGATGGCTTACATGACACCAACTAGTGAACCAATTGCTACACTGCAAACAAGTCTATCAACCTTTCAAGACCAGGATTTTGTATTGGTGATAGACCAGTTTGAAGAACTGTTCACTCTCTGTAGTGATGCAGCGCAAAGACAAAAATTCATCGAGCGATTAATCAGTTTTAGCCAGCAGCAAAAAGTCATAATTACGATGCGGGCAGACTTTTGGGGAGAATGTGCAACTCACCCCAAACTTAAAGAAATGATGCAGGTGAGACAAGAATTAATTGCTCCTATGGATTCAGCCCAGTTACGTCGAGCAATGGAAATGCAGGCTGCAAAAGTGGGTTTGCGCTTTGAAGCTGGTTTGAGCAATTCCATTTTAGATGAAGTTGAAGGAGAACCAGGAGCAATGCCGCTGCTGCAACACGCATTGTTTGAGTTGTGGAAACGGCGACACGGCAGATGGTTGCGTTGTCAGCAGTATGAAGCGATTGGTGGTGTGAAAATGGCAATTTCTCAGACTGCTGATGCTGTTTACAATGGCTTATCACCGCAGGAAAAAGAACAAGTACGCAATATCTTTGTGCGCTTAACCCGCTTGGATGAAGAAGCTGTACAAGGTGAGAAACGACGCGATACGCGACGGCGAGTTGAGTTGGAAGAATTAGTACCTGTAGATAGTGACTTGGGGTTAACTAAAAATCTGGTGCAGCGATTGGCTGGCGAAGGTGCGCGACTTGTAGTTACCAGCATCAATGAGTCTACAAAACGGGAAGAAGTAGAAGTTGCCCATGAAGCCTTAATCCGCTACTGGCAGAGATTGCAAAACTGGTTGAACGAAAATCGTAATAATTTGCAACTGCGTGAGAAAATTCGTCAAGCTGCACTGGATTGGAATCAGTCTCAGCAAAAAGAAGATTATTTGCAACTTCGGGGTGGGAGGATAGATGATGCACAAATGCTATCCCAGCAACGTCTTTTGAATAAACTTGAGGCTGACTATGTGAAGGCTTGTGTCGATTTGCGTTTACGCCAAGAAAAAGAAAAAGAAGTACGTCGTCGGCGCGAAATAAATACAGCATGGGGAATAGCTGGCGGCTCTATCCTTGGATTTATTGTTACTGCTAGCTTAGGACTGGTAGCTTGGCAGAAATCACAGCAAACAGAATTAGCTAAAGCAGACTCTCTAGGTCAATCTTCAATATCATTGTTGAACTCACGTCAAGAGTTTGATGCTCTTTTCGAGGGTATGAAGGCTGGAAAGATTTTGGAAAAACAAAAAGCAAATCAGCCCCTGATTACAGCAGCATTGCAGAATGTTTATAATGTCAGAGAACAGAATCGGTTAATACAGCATCAAGGTGCTGTTAATAGTGTAGTATTTAGTCCAGACGGCAAAACCATCGCTTCTGCTAGTGACGACAACACAGTCAGAATCTGGGATACTGAGGGTAAATTGCTGCTCACTCTCACTGAGTCTAAAAGTAGTGTCTATAGTGTAATATTTAGCCCGGATGGCAAAATTATTGCATCTGGTGATTTTGAGGGAAATGTCAGAATCTGGGATACTGAGGGTAAATTGCTGCACGCCTACCGAGACCATAAAAATGCAGTCTATAGTGTAGTGTTCAGCCCGGACGGCAAAACTCTCGCTTCTGCTGGTAAAGACGGAAAAATAATAATCCGGAATATTATTGAGGATAAGCTGCCTCAAATTTTTGATTCAGGTCAGCGTAGTGTTAATAGTGTAGTATTCAGCCCAGATGGCAAAACTCTCGCTTCTGCTGGTGAGGATGGAATTGTCAAAATCTGGAATATTAATGGTAAGTTACTGACTTCCATAAACAACAGTTATTGTTCTAAAAGTCAAAATACTAAAAAGTGTACCCCCAAGCTTTCTCCTCTTAAGAGTGTGGTATTCAGCCCAGACGGTGAAACTCTCGCCTATGGTAGTTTTGACGGAAGTGTCAAAATCTTGGAATGGGATAAGACAAAGTTGAAGCTTAAGTATGTGTTGTACTATCCGAATGCGGTCAAAAGCGTAGTATTTAGCCCAGACGGCAAGACCATTGCACTTGCTAGTTACGATAAGACTGTCAAAGTTTGGGATTTAAAGGCTAACAAGCGAAAGCTAACCTTGACTGGACATCAGGATGTTGTTAATAGCGTAGCATTTAGTCCAGATAGCAAAACTCTTGCCTCTGCCAGTCGGGACAAAACTATTAGAATCTGGAATATTCAAGCACAGCCTCCGCATACTTTCATTGAGCATAGAGGTGCTGTTAAGAGCGTAGCATTTAGTCCGGATGGCAAAACTCTTGCTTCTGCTAGTGACGACAAAACTGTCAAAATCTGGGACATTGAGGGCAACATATTATCCACTTTATATGGGTATCAAGGTGGTGTCACAAGTGTAAAATACAGCCCTGACGGCAAAATTATAGCTTCTGCTAGTGGTGACAAAACTCTCAGAATCTGGAATATTGAAAGCCAAAAACTGTATACCTTCTTTGGGCATCAAGATGGTGTCACTATTATAGTATTTAGCCCGGATAGCAAAACCATTGCCTCTGGTAGTAAAGACAAAAGCATAAGAATTTGGAACACTGAGGGGAAATTGCTTAATACTTTTTATGGGCATACGAAGAGTATCAATAGTGTGGTATTCAGTCCGGACGGCAAAATCCTCGCCTCTGCTAGTGAGGACGGAACTGTGAAAATATGGAATTCAGAAGATGGCAAGTGGAATTCAGGAAATAGCAAGGAAGAGAAAATAAATAATCCTATAAAGTATCAGTGCAATGAAGAACAAAACTGTAGTATAAAGAGTGTGGCATTCAGCCCGGACGGTAAAACCCTTGCCTCTGCTGGTGATGACAAAACTGTGAGAACTTGGGACAGGCAGGGTAAACCCCTGAATACTTTTTATGGGCATACAGGAAGTGTCAATAGTGTAGTATTCAGCCCAGATGGTGAAACTATAGCCTCTGGTGGCTCTGATGGAACGATCAGAATATGGAATACTGAGGGCAAGCTTTTACAAACTCTGACTGGGCATACAGGAAGTGTCAATAGTGTAGTATTCAGCCCGAACGGCAAAAAACTCGCCTCTGGTAGTGACGACACAACCGTAATTTTATGGGATTGGGATCTAGATATGCTTATGGAAAATGCTTGTAATTTGATGCAAAATTATCTCAACAATCAGAAAAATGAGAAATTATGTAACAGTAAGACCAATACTGAGTAAGTACAGCAACACTAGTCAACCAATTTTTGCTATATGAATCTCAACCCAACTACTACTATCAAATATTAATTCATAAATCCGATTATGAACTTTCAAAACACCCTGTTGCTTAACTACTAACCCCGACAACAGCAACTCCTTCTCTTCTGGACTATCAATAACACCCACCTGCCCTCAAACACTTTATGCCTAGAAATCCGACGATTATGACATACCTTCAAGCACGTTGAATCGATAAAACTGATACCCGTACACTGTCCAAAACAATGCTTCAGATAGACGCACAAAGCCATACGAAAGCCAGTCTCAAAGCTGGATTTATCTTCCCGCACCTTCTTGACAAAAGTGCAATCACTCTAACCTCTCACCGATGTTGTTCACCAAGCTTTTCGAGACTTAACGGGAAAAGTCAGATGTTATATCTGCATAGCTCTTTAGCAGGAAATACTAGCTTTTAGGGCAATTTTTTAGGGGTTTATGTCCTTCAAACCTTTATCTAGCTTGTATTATCAACAAATTTTCTCCTTCATTTCTAGCGTATAGTACAATTTAATATCTATCTTTAGATAGATATTTTTTTTACAAACCACTGAAATATGATGAAAGAGTCCAGTTAGTAATAAGCGACTAGCCTAATAAATGCTAAATTGTTAATTAGTTAATACTCAACAACACGTAGAAATTGCTACGTATAAACTATTCTGATTACCATGTAAGGGGGTCACAATAATTAGCCTTCTAGAGAAGTTAGCACAGTAGTATGATAGCCATAATTTTACCTTAGATAGAAATAGAGCTAATCAAATATTTTCATCTGAAGAATTTGATAATTCACAAATAAGTACAATCTCTCTTCAAGTGGTTTTATAGTAACCATCTCTGCATATTTTTTATTAATGCAAACCAAAATTTTTGTAGGCTCTTATCTTAGTAAAAGTATCAAATATTGATTTAATTTTTTAATTACTTTCCAAAATATCAAGCTTTAATACTTTTTTTGCTTCTTTCAGGGAAAAATATTATACTACTTCTGCCCGTTAAACAAAATAATGAATTGTACAATGGCATTGCCATCATCAAGACACGCAAGCTAGCTTTATAATTTAAATTCTTTTATAGAAGAGAGATGGAAAAATAGGCAGGGCTATTTCATTCTAAGTGTCGGAACTTTAGCTTTGTGCTAAAAGCAGGGCGGCCGCATCATATCAATAAGAAAGGTTTATTCTCAAATAGACCTGAAAAATAATGTCATTAAGTTTTGCTTATTGCGAAAACCTTAGGCGATCGCTTTGGGGCTTAAAAGATAATCAAGGGCGAAATCCTGCTTTTTTCGTTGGTTCTTAACCTTCGTTGTGATCAAGAGTAATTTAGATGCGTTTGCCCTGGTGTTAGAAGGCGGTGTGTTCATATTAGAGGGTATTTACTCCCGTAAGCCAACTAATAATTCTAGAAGCCTTGGCTGAAATTCAAGACCCTTACGGCGTGCAGTAAAACGTCATAATCTGGCACTATGTACGCGCATTATTGATGAATAGGTGTTCTACAGGATAATTAAGATTCACAAAATTTTATGATTGATGATCTAGATCGGACTCTAGAAGAATTACTTAAGCATTCACTATCGCCAGATTTAATCCGTCAGGTAAGCATCAGTTTTATTACACCCAACGCTCAATTTCCACCTACCTCAGTCACCTTACCTGCGATTAATTTATTTC
This sequence comes from Nostoc sp. CmiVER01, assembly GCF_034531135.2. Classification (NCBI taxonomy): domain Bacteria; kingdom Bacillati; phylum Cyanobacteriota; class Cyanophyceae; order Nostocales; family Nostocaceae; genus Nostoc; species Nostoc sp. CmiVER01. The sequence continues at coordinate 19,188 of NZ_JAVRBU020000039.1, read as the reverse complement.
TTTATGACGTGCGAGAGAATCGGGAACTTCGCAACAACGAATGGCTGGTAGAACGCCAGAGTAATGGTAATGCCATTAAAAAGTCCCCTTTGGTACGAGTAGACTGTTCCTACCTGATCACTGCTTGGACTAATGAAACTTCCCCTACCCCAATTCGAGATGAACATCGTTTACTGGGGGAAGTGATGAAAATACTGTTACGCTACCCAACACTTCCATCGGAAGTTCTTCAGGGAAGTCTGGTAGAACAGGAATTACCACTACCAACTATGTCTCTCCAACCAACTCAACTCCAGAGTATAGGAGAATTCTGGCAAGCACTGGGAGGCAAGCCAAAAGCAGTGTTGAATTACACTATCACGATTAGCGTGGTAGCTCAAGAACCACTCACAACACCGTTGGCAACAGAATTGCAGATTAATACATAGGAGGAATAAGTTATGGTGTCGCAGTGGTTGTTGATCGAGTCGGCTAGGCATCAAATTGCGATCGCTGGACGCATAACTAATGCCCAAACAAACAAAGCTATTAGTGGTGTTGAAGTCATGCTTACTAAAGCACCAGAGTCTTTTAGCAACTGGCTCAAGCTCAAAGCTTTACAGTACGGAGAACGCTGGCAAAAGATGACACAACGCCCCGACCGAACTAGAACTGCTGTTGATGGTCACTTTCATTTCTTAGACTTACCTAATGGCGAGTATAGTTTGACAGCTTCTCTGCCAACTGCTGGCAAACGCTACGGCACTGCTCAGGTAACGGTGACTGTATCCCGTAAGAATGAGAACAAGATAGTCATGGCTGCGGCTGACATTGCCCTGTCACCTACTATCGTCAAAGGTAAGATATCTGACCAAAATGGTGATCCTGTGGTTTTGGCACAAGTACGGGTAAATAAAAGCGCAGAACGCACATTCAGCAATCAACAAGGGCAGTATCTACTAATGGAGCTTGAAGCATCACAGACACAGGAACGAATTATAATAGTTTCTGCCGCAGGTTACGATATCGCTTCTGGAAAAGTACTGCTCAATGAAGCTGGCATAGAGAAGACCTTAGACTTTGTTTTGAAAAAAAGAAATAGTGTGTAAATGCCTGGAAAAGCTTGTCAAGCTTGCACTTCCCACTCACAAACAAGTTTCCTTAGAGCAGCGATCGCAACAAATAGATAAATTAACCTCTCCGTTTTCTAAATCCGTAATTAAACACTCATTTTCAAACGAAGGAAAGAAGAACATGCCACAAACTACTTATCTATCACCTGGAGTATATGTTGAGGAAATCCCCTCTGCGATTCAACCCATTGCAGGTGTGGGAACTAGTACAGCAGGATTCATTGGAGTTGTACCAAATGAGATTACTATTCCTATCGCTGCGGGAATTAAAAGAACAAATATAGAGATTGGACAAGGAAATGGAAATGATACTACTTTTGATTTACCAGACCAACTAGTCAGCAAAACCAAGGGGACGTTTCAGTTTAAAGTTAATAATGTTGTAAAGCCAGCCGAAATTCAGGATAAACCTGATTCTGATGGTGTTGTTCAAGTCAAGTTTGCTCAAGCTCCCCCACCGAATGCAACAATCACAGGTAATTACGTTTTGCTAGCCTTCCAGGTAAAAAATGAGCTAATTGGTACAGGAAAAAAGAAAACAGGCGATTCACTGGAAGACACCTTTCCACTGAAACAATACCCAAGTAACACAACCAATACCAATACATTTAAGTTTCGGATTAATGGCAGCCCCATTCAAGCCACCTTCGAGCCAGATACCCAAGATGAAAATGGCAAGCCGGTAGCTCAAGTCAAGTTTGCTTCACCACCACCTCAAGGCAGTATTATCACGGCTGATTATCAAGCTAAGTTCCCTACTTTCAAGGTTGTACCAGTTGGGGAAGTGAAACTGTGTACAAACTTCAGCGAGTTTAAAAAATTCTTCGGGGACTTCTCAACCGATCCAGGACAAAATACCCTAGCCCAGGCAGTTTATGGCTTTTTTAACAACGGTGGGACTCGGTGTTATGTGATACGGGTAGATGAGCCAAGCAAAATTACTGCTGACTTTCTCAAGGAAAAATTTGAACCCATTGATGAGATAGCCATTGTTGCAGCTCCTGGTATAACAGATAATGCTATTACTAGTGCTATTACTATACATTGTCAACAGGCAACTCAAGACCGTTTTGCCATTTTCGATAGTCCAGAGGAGTTGGAAGACCTCAGCTTACTTGACCCGCAAGCTGGCGACAATAACATCCTCCCTGATTTCTCAAACTACGCTGGCTACTACTTCCCTTGGATTCAAATTCTCGATCCTGCTGCCAAAACGCTTAACCCAGAAGGAGATGGACGTATATACGTACCACCTAGTGGTCATGTCGCTGGAATTTATGCGCGAGTAGACAATACTAGAGGGGTGTTCAAAGCTCCTGCTAACGAAGTCGTGTTAGGTGCTTTAGGTTTAAAGCAAAAAATCAGCAAAGCTCAACAAGCAGGACTCAACCCTCAAGGTGTCAATTGCATCCGCGATCTCAACGGCAGTATCCGTGTATGGGGAGCGCGCACCTTGGGCGGTGATGCTAATGGGGAATACAAGTACATCAATGTCCGTCGTACAATGCTGTTTTTACGGGAATCTATCGATCAGGGAACCCAGTGGGCAGTTTTTGAACCCAACGATACCAAATTATGGTCAAAAATTATACTTAATGTTACTGCTTTTTTAACAATTGTTTGGCGTAATGGTGCTTTGTTTGGTACTACACCCCAAGAAGCATTTTATGTAAAGTGTGATGAAGAGACTAACCCACCTGAAGTTCGGGAACTGGGTCAGGTAATTACAGAGATTGGAGTGGCGATTGTCAGACCAGCAGAATTTGTGATCTTCCGTATTAGCCAGTGGACTGGGCCAAGCAATCAATAGAGACTGTATTACTGTATCAAGTAGTAGAAAATGCTTAAACATCAAAGTCCTGGCGTTTATTATAAAGAGCGTGTTCAACCACCAGAACAAAAACTGCAAACAGGGGTGCCTGTATTTTTGGGTTACACCACAAAAGTTCCTGAAGATAATCACAGCAATAAAAAATTTAACAAACCCCAAACTCTAACTGTCTGGGCCCAATTTGAACGGTACTTTGGTAAGCCAGCACATAATAGCTACCTGCCTTATGCTGTACGTGGCTTTTTTCAAAACGGTGGGAGTTTATGCTATGTCGTTCCTCTTCAAGAGAATATCTCACCCTCCGCAGCCCTACTTGCAGGGTTGGAGGCAATCGAACTACTTTACACCATCGACTTAGTTTGTGTGCCAGATATTATGCGATCGCTACCACCAGGAAACTGGACAAATGATCCATGTGCGCCAGAGATTGAGCAATTGCCAATATCAGAGAATTTACCCCCAGACCTTGAGATTGTATTAACCATGCAGTCTGCGGTTTTAGAGCATTGCAATCGTTTGGGCGATCGCTTTGCCATTCTCAATTCTCTACCTAATGCCAATGCACAACAAGTACTTCATCACGGAGAAAGACTCCAAGAACATAATGCAGCCCTCTACTATCCTTGGATTCGAGTTCAAGATGATTCTTACCTCAAAAGCCTCCTTGTACCGCCCTGCGGTCATATTGCAGGTGTTTATGCCCGCACTGACCAAAATATCGGTGTCCACAAAGCACCAGCAAATGCAATTGTCAACGATGTTCTAGAATTGCAAGTTAACCTGACAAACAACCAGCAGGGGGCACTGAATATAGAAGGTATTAACTGTTTACGTAACTTTCCTGGTCGAGGGATTCTGGTTTGGGGCGCTCGTACCCTCAGCCATGACCCAGACTGGACATATATCAACGTGCGACGGCTGTTCCTCACGATTATCCGTTGGATCGAGTGGAATATGCTGAGTGTCGTATTTGAACCGAACGATGCGATTTTATGGAATCGGATTGGACGAGAACTGTCTACTTATTTTAATGAACTGTTTCAACAAGGAGCACTTAAAGGTAGCACAGCAGAGGAAGCTTTTTATGTGAAATGCGATGAACAAACTAACCCACCGCAAGTAAGAGACGCAGGACAAGTAGTTACAGAGATTGGTATTGCTCCCATCTTACCTAGCGAATTCATCGTTGTTACTATCTTCCACGGCAAAACAGGGATCAGCATTACTGAAGTTCCCAAATTTGGTTAATAAATTCAGGAGATTAAATTATGGCAGCTGGCGATCGTAAAGATCCATATAAGGTATATAACTTTGAATTGGAGATTGGTGGTAAACGTGCTGGATTTCAAGAATGCTCCGGTCTAGATTCTAGCCAAGACCCGATTGAATATAGAGAAGGTAATGAAAAAACTCTAACAGTAAGGAAATTACCAGGTCTGGTTAAATATTCCAATATCAGCTTGAAATATGGAATTACAGATGACACATCACTTTGGGATTGGTTAACAAAAGCAGTCACAGGTAAAGTTGAGCGTGTCGATGGCACTATTTCTTTATTAGATGATACAGGCGCATCAAAATTAAAGTGGAAGTTCAAAGCTGGCTGGCCAACGAAATGGACGGGAGCAACATTTAATGCTACTAGTAACGAAGTGGCAATTGAAACCCTGGAAATTGCTCATGAGGGTATAGAAAAAGCCTAGATATTAAGAACTAGGAGGCATAATGTTGCAAACAGAGTTTCCTTTCACCCTGCCGCAGGGTTATATAGACTTGGAGGGCAACCTCCACCGTGAAGGCATGATGCGATTAGCCACTGCCTACGACGAGGTTGAGCCATTAAAAGATTACAAAGTGCAGACAAATCCTGGTTATCTCGTCATCATTTTGCTAGCACGAGTGATTACCAAACTGGGTAATTTAGAGCAAATTAATACCAAGGTCATTGAGAACTTATTTGCTGCTGACTTTGCCTTCTTGCAGGACTTCTATTTGCGGATCAACCAAAATGGTAATAGTCGGTTGCTAGTGCAATGTCCTCATTGCAAAGGTGAATTTGAGGTAGAAACAGCCAGCCTGGGGGAGTCATGAGCTATCCTGCGGATAAATTATCTGCGGAGATAGCTTATATTGCCTATCACTTCCACTGGGGCTATGAGCAAATTATGTCCTTGGAACACCCAGAACGACAAAATTGGGTGAGCGAGATTGCCAAGATTAATCAGCAGATCAACAACTCAATCACATAGAGGAGTCTTAACTATGGCAATAGGCATTGGTGCGCTAGGTATTACTATTGATCCGTATGCTGCCTTTAATTTTTCTGTCGAGATTAATGGATTGATAGTTGGTGGATTTACTGAGGTCAGTGGTCTACAGAGTCAGATTGAAGTCGAAGAATATAAAGAAGGCGGAGAAAATAATTTTACCCATAAGTTACCTGGTAGAACAGTTTATTCCGAAAACCTAGTTTTGAAACGTGGTCTGACAGACATTGAAGCTTTATGGAGATGGTATCAAGATGTGGCAAAAGGCATCATTAAACGGAGAAACGGCACAATTTATTTGCTCGATCAACGAGGATTACCAGCAATGTGGTGGGATTTCCGGCAAGCTTATCCGGTTAAGTGGAGTGGCCCGGAATTTAAGTCAGACAGTGCTACTGTTGCTTTCGAGACAGTAGAACTGGTTCACCAAGGCATAGTCAAACCAACAGCAAGCAGTGCTACGTCTACTGTGCGAGGAATAGCTGGAATTGTAACGCGATCGCTTTAGTAAATGGTTTATGGAAACTAACTACCCATCTACTCACAATCAAAATTGGCAGGATACTCTAGAACCACAACTCATTAAGCGGCTTCGCCGTCCGCTAGTGCAATTTGGTGTAACTGGTAATCAACTTGCTCGTGCTATCCAATCCCGGACGCAACGAGTAAGTAATCGTTTACCATTGCTAGCAAAATTGATACATCCTTTGATTAATAATATTGGGTATTTTCAGTTCCAACTCAGCCCCAACGACCATATACTACGCCTACCAGATTTTGATTCTAACTATGAATCGCCTGATATAGCTGCTGCGTTCGATTCCCAATACCCTGTCAATACTTCGATTACAGATCAAGTTAGCTACGGTAATAATCCTGAAAAAGATCACAATTGGGGAGTTACTAAATTTGCTTTACCTGTTCAGGCAAAGCATCAAGTTGGCTACCATAGCCAACCTTTATCATCTGTAGATGTAGATCGAGATGATACGTTTAGCACAAATAACTCAAAACAAAACATCTCATTACCCAAAGATGCGATTGCAACTAGTAGACAAACTCTAATTTCAGGACAGCAAATAGTACACACATTAGGCGATAGGTCTATTGCTAGTTCCCCATCACATGTATTAAACATAAATGCTCAACTATACCAACGATTTCAACGTCCGCTATTACAACCAAGGCTAGCTTCTATTCAACTAGCTCGGACTGTTCAATCACGAATACAACGCTTAAGCAATTGCTTACCGTTACTAACACAATTAACCCAATATCAGCCTCATCAAAAAAATTTACAAGTACAGAAAAAGTCCAATAATAAGATACAGCGTTTGCCAGATTTTGACTCCAGCAATGATTTGCCTGAATTAACCTTATCTGCGGATTCTCAAGCCATTGCCAATGCTAATGCTGCTCAATTTAACACAAATAACCCAAAACAAAATATCTTATTACCTAAAGATCAGATCGCAACTAGCAGACCAATTCTAATTTCAGGACAGCAAATAGTACACACATTAGGCGATAGGTCTATCACTAATTCCCAGCCACATTTATTAGATATAAACACTCAAGTATACAAACGGCTTCAACGTCCGCTATTACAACCAAGGCTAGCTTCTATTCAACTAGCCCGTACTGTCCAATCACAAATACAACGTTTGAGTGGTCGCTTACCGTTATTAACACAATTAACCCAGCATCAGCCTCATAAACAAGATTCACAAGTACAGAAAAAGTCTAATGATGAGATACACAGGTTGCCAAACTTTATTTCCAGTAAAGATTTGCCTGAATTAACCGTATCTGCGGATTCTCAAGCCATCGCCAAGACTATTGTCCCAGACCAACAAGCTAGTAAGGTTAGTACTTCAGATGTTTACCAAAATACAAAGATAGCCAAAACAACCATTGTCCCAGTTAAAAGAAGACATCAAAATACTACCAATGTTGAGCAATTTAGCAAACATAACTCAAAACAAAACATCTTATTCCCCAAAGCTAAAATCGCAACTAATAGACCAATTCAAAATTTAGGACAAGATCCACAAAAAAACGCCTTATCACTGTTACCATCCGTAACCAAAAACAGTGGAATTGCTACGAACACTGCACAGATAACATCAAAACTCGATTTAGAAAACCAACTACAAAGCAAACTCCTTCGTCCAATTGTCCAATCAGGAGTACTCAACTTTAAAGCATCTCGTGTTGTTCAATCACGCATCCAACGCTTGAGCGATCGCTTACCGTCACTCACACAATTAGCCCAGCATCAGCCTCATAAACAAGATTCACAAGTACAGAAAAAGTATAATGATGAGATACGACGTTTACTGGACTTTGATTCTGGCGTTAACTCACCTGAGTTAGTGGACATATCTAATTCTACTGCTGAAACTTTCCTTCCTCAACAAGTACATCATATTAACCAGAAAAGCAAGCCGAGTGAATCAGCTACCTTACAAAGTTCGGAGGCTAACAAACTAACTATTGTTCAAGCAAAAGCAAAGCATCAATTTACACATGAAAAGTTTTTAAAGATAGGTATCCGTGCTAATCTACCATCTGTATCTGTAGTCAAATCAAAGGGAAATGGTACAACTACTACAATTCCAACTCACACGATAAAGCAATTTATTTATCAACAAAAAACCTTATTACCATCATCAATGGTGACTCAAAATAGTGAGCTTGTTTCTAGTAGCATTCCTATGAATGCGAAAGAAAAAACAGCACAAATATCAGCATCCAACTCTACCCCTAATCATCAAGTACATTCATCAGAACAACAACTACAACGACGACTCCAACGCCCCCTAGTCCAATCAAGTATAATTGGTTCTCAACTAGTACGTACTATGCAGACACAAAGGCAGCAACTAACTAAGAGTCAAACACTGTTAGCTAAGTTAGTCCAAAGTCAACGTAGTAGATATAACAATCAAACTCAATTAGAGCCGAGGATTGATGTGCAGAGATCGCCCCAGATTTTGCGTCACCCTACTGATTCAAAAGTGCAAGCCACTGACAAATCCTCTTCCATAAACTCTTCTAAATTTGAGGTAATCAACAGATTACAAGCTAACGAACACCAACAAAAGCCGATCACATCATATTTGGCTAAAGGCGTATCCGCCAGACAAACTAGATCCAATTTTACACAACAAGATTTGCAACTTGTAAAACCAATTACTGCTTCCAAAAGCAAATCCTCCGGTTTTTCTGGGCAGGCAGACACCAACTCTCAAATATCGACAACACCTATGACAGCAATTTTCAATAGAACAGACTATGTTGCAAGGGTGCAAAGCCTTACACCCTTACAAAAAATTATTTTTCTAACGAATGAAAATAGCCAGAAAATACAACGCTCATCTGTACGACCTTTAGTGAAGGAAATAAGGAGGAAAAAACCGCCTATTTCTGGGATTATGCCCTTAGTTGTCTCTCATTCATCAACTTTTACTCACTCAAGAGTGAAATTACAACCAACGAATAACTCAGTCATGTCTGGAACTCATAATTCATTTATCAATCGCGCTCAGGAAAGTGCCAACATACTCAGCAATTCATCAAAAATGAACGACACTCAATCTCATACTGATAATCAAAATAATTCAACCACAAGCAGAGAAGCTGATCGTGAGAGTGTTATCGATATAGATGATCTAGCGGATCGGGTGATGCGAAAGGTGATGCGGCAACTTGCCATAGAAAGCGAACGACGAGGAGGAAGGCAATGGCCTTAGAAAAATTGAAAATTATTCCCGAAATTGGAGCAGAAATTACTGTTTTGTTTAATCCCAATGAAATCACTATTGACAAAACAGCCAATTGGCGATTAGCTCCTACTGATGAATCAGATGTACCAGAATCTCAATTTACTCATGGTGAACCAGCACAATTAACCATTAACCTATTGTGTGACACCTATGAGGCAAAGACCGATGTTCGTACACACACTAATAAAATTTTTGATCTCACAACCATAGAGAAACATGGCTCATTACACCGACCACCTTTATGCAAATTGATGTGGGGAATGTTTGACTTTAATAACTTTCAATGGGTGCTAGAGCAATTAAACCAACGCTTTACCTTGTTTCTGGATAACGGTACGCCTGTACGCGCTTACCTTACATGTTCTTTTAAACAATGGCGCTCAGATAATGAAGACGCTAAATTAACAAATAAGCAATCGCCAGACGTAGCTAAGACGCGAATTATCAAAGACAAAGAAAGAATAAGCAATATTGCTTATGAAGAATATGAAGATCCATCCCTCTGGCGTGCGATCGCCCAAACAAACAATATTGATAACCCTACCTACTTAAAACCAGGCACAGTACTGGCTATTCCTGCTTTACGTCCTGGCTCTTCCTTGGGAGGTGACATCTAAAAATATGGCGAATTTAGGTGACAAGCAAACAATAGTGCCCGATTTTCGTGTGTTTATAAATGGCACTCCTATCCCCACCGAGATATCAACTGATTTAATGACTGTGATTGTCCATGAAGATATAGAAGCACCCAGTATGTTTAGCCTCAAACTTACTAACTGGGATATACAAAAGCATCAAGTTACTTGGTCGGACGATAAACGTTGGTTTAAAATGGGTAACGAAGTCGAAATCCAGATGGGTTATATAAATCACCTTAAAAAACTATTTAATGGTGAAATTACTAGTCTAGAACCAGAGTTTGAGGTGAATGAGGCACCTAGCGTCATAGTTCGTGGTTATGATCGCCGTCATCGTTTACTACGCGGACGATATTCCCAAACTTTTCTTCAGATGAAAGACAGTGAAATTGCAAGTAAAATCGCCAACGCAGTAAAGTTAATCCCCAAACCTGAAGATACACAAGTTAAGCTAGATTATGTCTTACAGCACAACCAAACCCATTGGGAATTTTTGCAGGAGCGCGCTCAACGTATAGGCTATGAGGTAGTTGTAGAAGACAAGACTCTTTATTTTCGACCTCATAAAAATGCTGATAGTCCTGTGTTAACGCTAGACCTCAATACAGACTTAATGGAGTTTTATCCTCGCCTAACTACATTGCCCGAAGTCGGGCAGATCAAAGTGCGCGGCTGGAATCCCAAGGAAAAATCAGAGATTGTTGGTTTAGCTAAGGCGGGAAATGAGGGTACAACTATGGGTGGTTCTACTACTGGCCCTACGGATGCTAATCAAAGCTTTGGTTCTGCTATCAACTCTAGCGTTAAGCGACCTATATTCAGCAAAGCAGAGGCTGATCAAATTGCTTTGGGATATTTAAAAGACATGGCACTGGAATATATCACTGGTGAGGGACTTGCCATTGGTCGCACGGATTTACGAGCTGGTAAAGTTCTAAAAATTCAAGGCATTGGTCAACGCTTTAGTGGTAATTACTATATCACCTCAACTACTCATACCTGTTCACCAAAAAAAGGCTATCGTACCCGCTTTACTGTTAGGAGAAATGCAACATGATTGATGTTAGTCTACTAGCAAGTCTTTTACATTCTGATGATCAAGATAATCATTTTTACGGTGTAACTGTAGGTGTTGTCACTAATAATCAAGATCCCGAAGGCTTAGGGCGGATAAAGGTTCGTTTTCCTTGGTTATGGGATGAGCAGAAAAATATCGGTGTTGATAGTCATTGGGCTAGAGTGCTTACTCCAATGGCTGGTAATAATCGAGGGCTTTACTTTTTGCCGGAAGTCGAAGATGAGGTATTAGTTGCCTTTGAACATGGACTGGCAGAATTTCCATACATTTTGGGGGGACTATGGAACGGTAAAGATAAACAACCAGAGAACAATAACGATGGTCAAAATAACAAGCGCACAATCAAGTCGCGTAGCGGTCACATCATCCGCCTAGATGATAGTAAGGGTCAAGAGAAAATTGAAATTATTGATGGCTCAGGTAAAAATACTATTGTTATTAATACTGCTAACAACTCTATTACTATTACTGCTAACGCAGATATTACTATTGAGTCACTTAATGGTAAACTAACTCTTTCCGGAAGCGGGATCGAAATTAACTCTACAAAAGGTGTAGATATTAAAGCTAGGCAAGATATGAGCCTAAAAGCAGGCCCCGAATTGAAGATCAACGGAGGTTTGGTGAGAATCAATTAGCAAGCTATTGAAAGGAAATTTTATGAACTTTAATACAAATTTTTTGGGTGTAGGTTGGGAGTTTCCCGTACAATTAAATGAGAAGGGGAAAATCACAATGGCCTATTACGAACAAAATATCCGTAAGGCGATCAGGATGATTATAGAAACTGCGCCTGGAGAACGGGTGATGCGTCCAGACTTTGGGTGCGGTATCCACAATTTTGTTTTCGCAGTTAATAGTGCCGGTACAGCAACTAGAGTTGCTAGTAAGGTAACTGAGTCCTTAATTAAGTGGGAACCTCGGATTGATCTAATTAATGTAAATGCCTTTCCTGATTCCGATAAAGCTTACATATTGCTGATCTCCATCGACTATCGGGTGCGTGCTACTAACAATGAATTCAACATGGTCTATCCATTTTATTTAGAATATCAGGGCGTATGAAAGTTCCGGAGATTGATAAGCGCAATTATGACGAGATTGTTGCACAGACAGAAGCTTTAGTTCAAGCTTTTACAAGTGAAGTAAGACCAACATTTGAAGCACTCAATGGTCGTATTCTCAATCAAGATATTACTATCCCTGATACGGATGAGATAATTACTGCTGGGACTTATATAAAAAATGATTTAGCCAAGCAAATCAGTCAAATACAAGGACTTAATTTAGTAAAAGTAAAACATTGGCAAGCATCTGAAAATCATGATGCTGGAGCAGCATTAATCCGGATCTTTGCGCGCATGACCCAATTGGCGATCGCTCGCCTCAATAAAGTACCAGAAAAGAATTTCTTAACTTTTTTAGACTTAATTGGTATTCAAATCCAACCACCCCAGCCAGCCAGAGTACCATTAACTTTCAACTTAGCGGTTGGTAGCCCTCTTGATGCTTTCGTTCCTGCTCAAACTCAAGTGATTGCCCCACCCACTGAAAGCCAACTAGAAGAAATTATTTTTGAAACCGATCAAGATTTAGTTGTCACCCCTTCCCAGTTGACAACTGTATTTGTGCGTGATCCCTTGAGCGATCGTTACGGTGACTATACACAAGCAGCTCAAGGTTTGGCAGAGCAAAGCTTTCCTGCTTTCAGTGGAGATCGCTCCATTGTTCACAGCCTCTATTTAGCAAATGACGAGTTATTTTTATTACCTGATAAAAAAACTATTACTCTGTTAATTTCTTCATCTAATACAGATCAACTGTCACGAATGCCAATATCTTGGTACTACTGGGATAGCAACAATATTATTCAGGGATTAGTTATTAAATTTAATTTTGATACAAAAAAAACAGAGGTACTCCCTGGAACTGCTATAGATGCTCAAGGTAGAAAAATTGAATTATTAAGCATAGAGACTTTAAATTTAAATAAATATACTAACCAAATAGTATTTATTGCTATTTCTTACGGTGAAAAAAACCCCTTGATCTCAGTCTTTCCAGAAGCAGAAGCCAGTAATTATCAGCCTGAGATATATATCCGATTAGCTCATTTAGCCATTAACTCTGAAGGTGACATTAGTAACTTAGTTACCTCCTTAATCACAGAAAATAACCAGTGGCAAGTCTCGTTCACAAACTTTCCAATCCCAACAGAGCGAACTATTAACGGAGTGAAAGCTGCATGGCTAGAGGCTCGGCTCAATACTTCTTTACTACCAAATGATCAATTACCAAAGATTAACCATATCAGTGTTAAGGTAAACATCCAGCACAATGACTTAGCTCCTGATTTTGGTTTTATTAACTTTTTCGCACTTGACCTAAGTAAAGATTTTTATCCTTTCGGTACACAACCAGTCTTTAATGACACTTTATACCTAGCTAGCCAAAAAGCATTTGCTAACCCAGGAGGTAAGGTGACTTTAAATGTCAAACTTAGTGAATTTTCACCGTTACCTATTAATCCTACAGCAGACTTAGAGATTGTATGGGAAGTTTGGAATGGTCGTGTTTGGCAACCAGTAGGCAACTCAGCACCTCATAATTCTAGTAGTAACTCTGGCTTTATTGATACAACTCAAGCTTTTACTAAAAGTGGCAAAATTGAATTTACCTTACCTTCTAAAGTTGCTTTACAAATAGTCAATGGACAAAGCAATTATTGGATACGCGCTCGGATTATTAAAGGTAGTTACGGTACGGGAATAGCTCTCGATCAACAATTTACAATTACTACATTAAGTGAAAATAGTCAAGAAACCGATCCAAACCAGAAAAAAATAATAAAAGTCAATAGTGTTCGGGGTTTCTTGCCTGGCGATCGCATTCAAATTGCTTTTAGTGGTAATAACCAAGAAGACGCAGAGATTGAAAGCATTATTTTAGCCGAAAGTAAATTTATTCTCCGTGCAGCCCTCACCCACGATCACGCGATTGGCGCAAGTGTAGTTCTTGGCAGTAACTTAGCTTCAAGCCCACCATCAATTGCATCCCTAACCCTAAATTATGAATATGAACGCAGTAGTGCTGTGTCTGCCTGTCAAACTTACAATGACTACACATATATTGATTGTACAGCCACAGCAAACCAACTAGATTCTTCTGATTTTGAACCCTTTACCCTTACGGCAGATAAACAACCAACCCTCTACTTAGGATTTGACCAACCTTTCTCTAACCGAGCTATTAGACTCTATGTAGGCTTAGAGCCATTACTTTACCAAGCAGAAAAATCCTCCAATCCCCAAAATCTCACTAAAAAACCAGATCCCATCAGTTGGGAATATTCTAGTTTTTCAGGTTGGATTCCTCTGCAATTTCAGGACGAAACTCATGCTTTTACTCGAAAGGGCTTAATTACATTCACGGGTTTGCAAGATATTCAGCCTTGTACAGAATTTGGTCGCAGCCTTTATTGGTTACGTGCTTACAGAAAACAGGAGCAACCAAGCTTACCAACATCTGTGCGACACCTGCTACTCAATACGACTTGGGCTACTCAAGTCATTACAATCGAAAATGAAATTTTGGGATCTAGTAATAACCAAAAAAATCAAGTCTTCCGCACTACCAAAATACCTGTATTAGAGGGACAGCATCTGGAAGTATTGGAACCTCAGATGCCTTCGCCTAAAGAACAGAGCAAAATTACTGAACTTGAGGGGAAGAATGCGATCGCACCGATTTTAGGTTTTGCTGGTGAGTTAGAAGGTGTTTGGGTGCGTTGGCATCAAGTACCTAATTTTAAGGTGTCTGATACATGGGATCGGCACTATATTCTAGATCACCTGACTGGGGAAGTGCGTTTTGGTGACGATCAAAACGGAATGATACCGCCTCAAGGTCGTCACAATATCCGGATAACTTACCGGGCTGGTGGCGGTGAAAGTGGTAACTGCCCAGCAAAAACCATTGTTCAACTTAAATCGGCAGTACCCTATATCGACAGCGTTATCAACTATGAATCTGCGGGTGGTGGTGCTGATGCAGAGACACTTAATGCTGTCAAAGAACGAGGCCCCAAAACATTGCGGCATCGGGGTAGAGCTGTAACTGCTCAGGATTTTGAAGATTTAGCCAAAGAAGCATCCCCGGCTGTTGCCAAAGCCAAGGCAGTTACTCCTTCCCAGAAAAATGGTATTGGTGTAGTAGAGTTGCTCGTTGTACCCCATAGCCAGAAGCCTCAACCTATCCCCAGTTTGAATTTACTGGAAAATGTTGCCAATTACATTCGTGATCGCTGTGCGCCTACTTTGGAGTTGCAAACCTACGGCCCAGATTGGATCGCCATTAGCGTCAAAGTAGAAATAATACCAGTATCTTTAGCAATGAGCATGAATCTTGAAGGAACTATAGTCAAAGTCTTACAAGACTTTCTGCATCCAGTTACTGGTGGTTGGGAGAAACTAGGATGGGATTTTGGTCGCAAACCACACAAGTCTGATTTTTATAGATTGCTGGAATCGATTGACGGCGTAGAGTGTGTCACAACTATATCTATTGAGGAAAACCCTAAAAGCAAGCAATTGATCCCAGCGAGATGTTTAGTTTTCTGTGGCAACCATTCTATCACTGTCATTTCACCATTGCCGGAGGAAGCCTAAATTATGACCTTACCTTTACCAAATTTAGATGACCATACTTACGCCGAACTTGTAGAAGAAGCTCGTTCTTTGATTACCAATTTGTATCCGGAGTGGACAAATCATAACCCCACAGATACAGGCATTATTCTCATTGAATTACTGGCTTGGTTGACCGAGATGAAGCTTTATCAAATCAACCGGGTCCCAGACCAAAATATTATCAGTTTTCTTAAGCTGCTTAACGGCCAAGATTGGAGCTTTCAAGATAATTTTTCAGAAAGAGATCAACAAACCAAAGCTTTAAACGCAGCCATCCACAAGACACTTTTGAATCTGGAGGAACGCTATCGAGCAATCACTTGTGATGATTTTGAATACTTAACCATGCAGAAATGGCCACAGACACCAGAAGCAAAAGCTTTGGGTGAGCAAGGTAAAGTTAAGCGATCGCACTGCATCGCCCAACGTAACCTAACTTTAACTGATCCCAAAGTACGACAACAGCCAGCACCCGGAAATATGAGCTTGATTGTAGTGCCTGATCTCACCAACAGCCCCACACCCAAGCCAACGCAGGCTTTATGCCAAAGTTTATGGAAATTTTTAGATGAGCGGCGTTTATTGACTACACAGCATCATATAGTGGAGCCACAATATGTGCCAGTAAAAATTACAGCAAAGTTATTTCTTGTAGAAGACGCATTACCAGACAAAGCCTGCACAAAAGCTGTTAAAGATATTTGCCAATTCTTTCATCCCCTAACTGGAGGAAGCGATGGTCAAGGTTGGCCTTTTGGACGGGATATATACGTTTCGGAAGTGTATCAATTATTAGAGAACATTCCAGAAATTGATTACGTAGAAGCAGTTAAATTACATACACAAGAAACTTGGCGGTTAAATAGAGCGCATAGCGACACACTCATGAGCGTTACTTTATACCCAGACGAATTAGTAACTGTGAAAGTAGATAAGGAATTTTTTGAGATCAATATAGTTAGTTCATCCAGTTAATCCTAAGCTAGGTAAAATATGACAGACAACATCCCACCTACACAAGTAAGTAATTATTTACAATATTTACCAGCCATTTTTCAGGAAGATGTAGATCACTACGGAGTTAACTTTATTGGTCGCTTCTTACTGGCTTTTGAGAAAATTATTACAGGTTTAGGGGACGTTGATGAACCTGGTATAGAAGAAATCCTTGATGGCATTATTGATCCGACTACTCAAGAAATGTACTTAGCTGGTATCCATCGCTACTTTGAACCAGGCCCTGGTTTGCCTGCTTCCAAGCGATCGCCACCCGAATTTCTAGAATGGCTAGCTAGTTGGGTAGCTCTGCATCTGCGCGAGGATTGGAATCAAGAGGACAAGCGTCGCTTAATTAGCAGTGCAGTCCCTTTGTATCGTAAGCGCGGAACAAAAGCTGGGATCGAAGAAATGCTTAATACTTATATTAGTCCAGTGGTTGAAATATATGAATTTCATGAGCATTTACAAGTAAACAAAATTTCTACTGTGGGTATCGATACTATTTTGGGCGGCGGTTTCCCCCACTATTTCTTAGTAAAAATCTTTTTGGCTAACTTTGGTGAAGAAAATTTTAACACTTGTAAACGCCAACAAAAGTTAGCTAGATCAATTATTGATCAAGAAAAACCAGCCCACACTGATTATGATTTTGAAATCGAAGTTCCTTTAATGCAGCTTGGAGTGCGATCAACGATAGGAATAGACACGATACTTGCATCCCCAGCATCTGAAATCCCTGCTATTCAACTTGGAATATATTCCACAGTTGGAGTTGATACTATTCTTGGAACTTTAATACTCGGAAAATTTAACAGTTAAACTTACAAAATCAGGATTACAAAAATGACAAGCAATCATGATGCAGAAAAAAGACTACGTTATTTTAATGGTCAGTTCCTAAATAATTATGACTTCACTGACGAACAGAAATATCACATAGACCGACAAAGAAGACATAATCGATTGTTGCACACTCCTGGTATTGCCGAAGGTCTAGAAATTATCGCTGAGTGTAACTCATATCATATAGAAGTACTTCCTGGTACTGCTGTAGACCAGCAAGGCAGACAAATTGTTTTAGCTACCAAGCAAGTGAAAAGCCTAAAAATTTTTGGATGTGGTAAGGTTTATGTTGTTATTTCTTATCATCAAGAACCATCGGATATCGCCACAGTAGGAGCAAGAGATGAGACACGCTGGCACGAATCTCCTAAAATTGAGATATTAGAGGATGGTGATGAGATTGAAAAAGGCGATCGCATTCCACTAGCCTGCTTAGTTTTAGGTGATGGTGGCAAAATAGAACACCATCACAATCATGTTCGTTACTATGCTGGCGTTCGCATCAGTCCAGAGGTAGATTTACATAAACTTACTTTCTCAAGTAAGAGTGTACATTGTAGTTGCTGGCCTGCGCTTCATTTTGGTGCGTCTCACCGCATTAACCTCATCGGTAGTCTTTATATAGAAAAACTATTAGGCTTAGGGGTAGACAATCCCAAAAATAGATTAGATGTCAAAGGCGGGGTTGTGATTGGTGCAGATTATTGCGAAAAACAACAAGCTCCACCAGATGGGCTTTTGGTAAAAGGCAGAGTTGGGATTGGAAATAATAGTCCAGGTTCAAGTTTAGAAATTACAGGTGAAACTAGGAACAGCAATTATTCTGCACTAAATGTTACTGACTGTGACGGTAAAAGTCTTCTATTTGTCAGAAATGATAACAACATAGGCATTGGAACAACCCAACCAAATGATAAGCTGCATATTAGTGGTGGAAATATTCGGCTCGACTCAAATAGTGAATTATGTTTTGCTGATAATGGGCAAATTAGGAGTTTAGACGATAACCACAGGATTTTGTTTAACAATACTCAAAATCAAATGGAGCTAAGAGAAAAAGGCGATCTGATTTTTTCACCAGGTAGCTTGGCTGAAGAAGAAGCAACAAAAGTTGTCTTTTTAGCAAATGGAAATGTTGGTGTCGGTACAACTAAACCAGAAGTAAAATTACATATTAATGGTGATATTCGTGCTAACAATTTGAGTGGTACAGGCAGTGACTATGCCGAATGGCTGCCTAAACTTCAAATAGATGAAGTTATTGAACAAGGTGACATTACTGGAGTTTTTGGCGGTAAAATTACTAAAAAAACTGAAAATGCCCAAACTCTTATGGCTATTAGTAGCCAACCGATAATTGTTGGAAATCTACCTAATTCAGAAAATCAGCACTTATATGAAAGAGTGGCATTTATGGGTCAGGTACGAGTAAAAGTACGTGGTTCTGTAAAGTCAGGTGATTATATTGTTCCTTCAAGTTTAAATGATGGAGTAGGTATAGCAATATCGAGTGATAATATTACGTCTTTTACTAACATTGCTCAAATTGTTGGCTGTGCCTGGGAATCTTCTCAAGAAGAAAATGTGAAGTTGATTAATGTATTAGTCGGCCTTCAATCTAATTATTCCTGGATAGGCAAACTGTTGACTAATGTGCAATCACAACAAAGCGAGATTCAATCCCTAAAGTCTGAGATAGAATCGCTCAAAAATTCCCATCAACTAACAGAGATCCAAAATCAGCTAGCAGAAATTCCATCCCTAAAGTCTGAGATAGAATCGCTCAAAAATTCCCATCAACTAACAGAAATTCAAAATCAACTAGCAGAAATTCCGTCCCTCAAGTCTGAGATAGAATCGCTCAAAAATTCCCATCAACTAACAGAAATACAAAATCAACTAGCAGAAATTCCATCCCTCAAGTCTGAGATAGAATCGCTCAAA
>NZ_JAVRBU020000038.1:0-34948 GCF_034531135.2 Nostoc sp. CmiVER01 | reverse complement strand
CGCTGCTGCGGCCACGATAGTTTAGGGGTTGCCCTACGCAAAAATAGCTCGATGCCAGGTTCTATTCTTAAACTAAAACCCCCTAGCTCTCATAACAGCTAGGGGGTTTTAATTTATGCTGAATTTAGTATTGGATAAATTGTTATGACTTATGACTCAAGAATTTGGGATTTAAGAAAGTCTATTCTTGATGGACGTTAGAGTTGATTCGTAAACAAAAGCTTAAGATACCATTCGCTTTATCATCAGACGAATCAATGAACCATAAATCATAGCTTCACTTAATTCTATGTACTCATAATCCTTACTCAAACGCCGAAATCGATTGAGCCAACCGAATGTACGTTCTACGATCCATCGTTTCGGCAATCGCTCAAATGCTTTAATGGCATCTTTGAGACTATCAAGGTTAGTTAATAAAAACCAGCCAGCAGGCTCAACAACTCCACGATATTTGCGTTTGTAATATCCGGCGAGATTAAATTTAGCAAAACCTTTCTGTTTCGTTGCTTGAATACCTGTTAAAAAGAACGAGATGCCGGGAGTTAATTCCAAAGATTGTAAGCGTTGGTGTGATTGGTTTTCTTGCCGAATATAAGTACCTTGTTTCTGACGCAATACAAAGTCAATGCTCTTGCTATGTAACCAATTTGCTAATTTTATACTGTGGAACTCTCTATCTCCCAGTACCAGCATTTGATATCCCTTAAATAACTGCAATAGTGGACGAATTAATTTTTTCTGCTCTCCCAAATTGCTACATCCTTTTTTCGGTAACAATATCCAGTAAACAGGTATTGCTCTTTTTTGTTCTATTAAACTAATTACAAATACATTTTGCGAACGCCATTGTGTTCTATCAATCGCAAATATCAGCGGTTTCTCTCTTGTTTTCAGACTATTTTTTACCCATCGTTTGAGCAGGGGAAACCACAGATATGGAATCGACAACTGCGGTAGCAGTAAAAATTTTTGTATACTCCGTCGGCGACTTTCAAATCTTATCGGTTGTGGAAAGACTGTTGCTAGTTTCTCAATTGTCACAGTTTTATGAAATTGCAATAGCATCAGCAAGATTTCTAGCATCTTGTACTGCGCGGGTGTCAGTACATAATGAGCGCAGTTTTGGTAGAATTTAGGTAACATTATCATTTGATAGGTCTTGTTGAGAATACCTGACCTATCTTTTTTTACCCCAAAACGGTCACACTCCTCTATTTTATTTATTGCCTTCAGCCGCTTTGTCACCCCTTCAGGCACTGCACCTAAACGTTCTGAGGAGAGTTGATGAGTCGAAAAAGTTATATCTAAAATATTAGGAGTTTCCTCATCAGACTGATGATTCATTTAATTAAAAATTAGGTTGAACAGAGATTAAATAATTCATAGGCAGCTTCTATTGAAGGTTCGATTTTAGAAATTCAGGATAGCAGTCAGATCAACCATATTCATTCCCGGATATCGGGTTAATTTTTAACTGTGTTGTAGTTTCTTGGCACGTTCAGCCACGTCTTTTATTATCTAACTTCTTTCTGCTGCAAGTTCTCTAATCTTTTTAGTCTAACTACCCCTATTTTATTTTGACAAAAGCGAGATTCCACTTTTTAAAAATTAATGAGGTGCAATTCCGCCTACTATTTGAACAACATCAAAAGCGATCGCTCTTCCAGCATGAATACTAACAGACCGATCGCTATGTTCAGTTTTGAAACCAACCAAGCATAGGAGTTACCTCCCATATTTAGTTAGGCTAAAGGTTGATCGCCCTCTCCCTGTGGTAGCATTCCCACCTCTGATCGTGGTGCAGACATGATTTGCTTTTGCTGTTCTTGTAGCCAGGTTTCAAAGAGTTCATTGAGCAGTCGTACCTTCATAAATTCATCTAGTTGTGCGGGGATAAATTTTTCCAGCCGCAAAATCACGAACCAGTCGGCGATGCGAGTAGGGGGCAATATCTGACCTGGCTGACTGCTAGATAGCATTTGCACCATTACCGGATGTAGTGCATTTAGTTCAATCGGGCCTACTAAGCCTCCAGTTTGGGCCTCTGGGCCGAGTGAATATTCACGCGCCAAGTCAGCAAAAGAGTTTTCTTTTGCCTGAATGCGGAAGTAAAGTTCTTGGGCTATTCCCACATCCTGGGTTCGCAGTAGAGAATAAATTACTTTGTCTAGTTTTGTCTTGGACTGAAAAAAGTAGGATTCCAGTTTATTACCCCAAGTAGCTTGCTTGAATTTTTCAATTTTAAGCTTACGAGTGATAATAACTTCTAGCTGTTCGGGAGTCAGCCCTTGATGTGCCATCCAAGTCTGGATGTCTTCTTCATTTTTGAACTGTTTTTCAGTGTAAAACTGCTGTTTAGCTTGGGCTACTTCCTCAGGTGTACACTCTATTTCTAGCTTGGCGGAGCGTGAGTTTTGCTCTATCGCCTCATCAATGATTAATTCGCGCTGCAACTGTGGCAGCATTTGGTAATTCGCCAGTAAGGAAATCAATTCACTAGCTGTAATTGTACGATTACCGATTTGGATCGCTTCAGTCATTAGCTTTCGGCCATCTCAAAGTATCTAGTTTGTTAAAGAAGCTAAACCTTAGTCCATTCATTGGGAACTTTTGTCTTAATCTTATCGAGTTAGGTATGCAACCTGACTTTAGTGATAATTAAATAGTGGCTTTAACATACTCTAAAATATACAGTTTATATGACTTTTCATCAAAGATTCTACGTAAATGCGGTCAGATATGAAGAAAAGGACAAAGACCAATAACTAATGAGACTTATCGCCACTGCAACTTAGAAGACGAATTTATCAAACTGAGCTAGGGTACTTTGAGATAACCCTCTCTTAATAAAGTGTTTTTAGTTAACCAGAAATACTCACTCTATAGCGAGTATCATTTGAATCTGATTTTTCCCTTTATCTTTTTGGTAAAGCGATATCTACGACGGGCTGTGTCTACGCTCACTATGCTTCTATTCCAAAATCTTATTGTGTATCCCACAACCAAAAATTCTAATGTTTACAATGACTCTAAATAATTCAAAAGATCCGCCATTTCTTGGGGACTAGGTTGGAATTTTGGCATTGGGGGGGTTTCGCCACTGATCACCTGGCGAATTAGTCCATATCGAGACTTGTGCTTTGAGACAGCTTGCAAACTAGGGCCTACTCGCCCATCTGCTTCCAAGCCATGACAACCAGCACAGTTAATTTGAAAGATCGCGTGTCCTTGAACTGGGTTTCCTGTTAAGGATAGAACGCTCTTGACGTATGGATCGGAGGCTTGAACCAACTGAACACCAAAAAAGCCCAAAGGGACTACTAGCAGTATAGCCAGCGTCAATAAAACGATCCTCTGAATCAAAATTTCAGGTTTGGTAATCTGGTTATCCAAAAGGTTTGCTGTGAAAATCTAGGTGTGCTAAAAAGTTTTCATTTCCTACACATAGCTTAAAAGTTCTTGATTGTGTCTGCAAGCACAGAAGACTATTTTCTTGTGGGCAGTCACCCTCCAAAAAGGCTGTAGGGCGCAGGATTCATACGAAATTTGGTAAAATCAAAAACAGGCAACGAATATTTAATAATTTCAAAGAGGAGATTTACAGTGGTTGAACCCTTACTATCAGGTATTGTGCTTGGTCTAGTTTTCGTCACCCTTGCTGGACTGTTTTACGCTGCCTATAAGCAATATAAGCGCCCCAATCAGTTGGGGGGATAAGCAGTGCTGAGTTTTGTTAGCGGATAGCTATGGTTTAGCCTGTGCTAAGTTTTGAGTGGGAGTATGAGGGGGATGAGGGAGACAAAATAAAATTTTCTCCTCCTGCTTCTTTGTCTGCCCCCTCTTTTCTCATTGGACAATTCTGTAGAAAGTAAGTGATGTGTTGCCGTAAACTTTCTCGCGGCAAATTTCCCAATGGGTAATTTCTGGCGGTTTCCAACCTTGTGAGGCGTGTTCAACTGCGATTTCACCGCTAGGATCTAAAAGTTGATAGTGAGCGATCGCTTCTAATACTGGCTGGTACAATCCACTGGCATAAGGTGGATCAAAGTAAATTTTATCGAATTGCTTGCCTGATAAATTCTTTAACTGTTGGACAATATCTCCTCGCAATACCCGAAGTTCTTGCTCGGCATTGGCAACAGGTAGCCAATTTTGTTGGATGGTGGCACAGGCTCGGCTCGATTGTTCAATTCCCACTACTAGGCTGGCTCCTCTACACAAAGCTTCTGCGCCCATTGAACCAGTACCGGCGCACAAATCTAGCCAGCGACAACCTGCAATTTCTCCCTGCCAAATATTAAATACTGCTTCTCTTACCCGCGCACTAGTGGGTCTAGTTTCTTTTCCGGGTAAAGTTTTTAGCTGGCGATTTCCGTAAATTCTCAGGCTCATTGGTTATTAGTTATTGGTCATTAGTCATTGTCATTAGTCATTAGTTTTAGACAAAGGACAAACAACAAATAACAAAAATAGTATTAGGCAGGAATTTTTTCGCGGA
Source organism: Nostoc sp. CmiVER01 (assembly GCF_034531135.2). NCBI lineage: Bacteria > Bacillati > Cyanobacteriota > Cyanophyceae > Nostocales > Nostocaceae > Nostoc > Nostoc sp. CmiVER01. The sequence goes on along the minus strand of NZ_JAVRBU020000038.1, from coordinate 30,447 downwards.
CTTGAGCAACAAAATTAGATAGGATTTGCAATCCGATATTAGAGGATTTTTCGGGGTGAAATTGGACTGCCATCAAATTTTCGTGGGCGATCGCAGCTGTGACAGTTTGAGTACCGTGAGTGACGGTTGCTGCACGGATTAGCGGGTCTATTGGGTCAACATAGTAAGAATGGACAAAATATACCCAAGGTTCGGACGGTAAATGCTCCCACAAAATACTTTTTGGTTGAGTCATTTCCAGTTGATTCCAACCCATGTGAGGAATAGTGATGTCAGGTTCTGGGCGAAACCGCCGCACTTTTCCTTTGATAATTCCTAGTCCTGGTTGAGTACCTTCTGCACTTGATTCAAAGAGAATTTGCAATCCTAAACAAATTCCTAAGAACGGTTTACCAGATGCGATCGCTTCTTTTATAGGTTGTTCCAAACCACGCGATCGCAGGTGTTGGACTGCTGGATCAAATGCTCCCACCCCCGGCAGAACTATTGCATCTGCCTGCTCTAATTCCTTTGGAGAATAAGTAACATTAGGAGTTGCTCCAGCTTTTTCCAAGCCTTTGCAGACTGAGTGCAAATTTCCCATCTCGTAATCTACGACCGCAATTACTGGCATTCACCTGCTCCTTGTAAATTTATTATGGAGGGTTTTTCTATTCTAAATAATATTTGTTATGAAGAAAAGAATTCTATTAACTTCTTTTGACATTTGCCTAAAATATCAACAGTCGAATTCTTCTGATGATTTATTATTTGAAGTTACCAAACTTGATCTGATACCAGATGATTTAAGTTTTTTACCGTAGTTGCCGGTAGATGTACAATTTGCCAGTACTCGGGTAATGGAAAAAATAAATGCAATTCAACCTGATTACATCATCTGGTGTGACATAGCTGTAAGCTGTACATAATTAAGTGGGAAAGCAGTTGCTAAGTATGTAGGCGAGAATAAATCAGATTAGATTAAGTAATGTAAAAAGCCTTGAGATTATTTTATAATCAGGGCTTTAGCCTTCATTTGAGGACTAAAGTCCTCTCTAGAAACTTTTAATTATTTGCACCGCTTTACTTAGCTGTAAAAAAATTGTTTTGCAAACAGCAGTTGATTTAAAAGAATTAGTCACGAGAGCAGCAGGGATTGAGATTAGTTACGGCTGCGGGAAATTTATCTGTGTTCGCGTAGTGTCTCGTAAAGAGTACTTAAGCTAAAAGCAACTCATGGTAGGTTGTATTTTTGCCCACGTTCCGGTTCTCAATCAAGAAAATTGATGGGGATTCTTGCAGATTCCGTATTAATTATTAACAAACTGGCACTTTCATCAAGTTGTTAATGTCTGTATGGTGAAAGAAATATCTAAGTATATGTTGCCATTGTTACTAATTTTCCCAATTGCTCAATTAAATCCTGCCACGCCACCACCTGAAGAAGTCATACAACCACAAGAAGTGCGTCCTTTACCAGGTCAATTGGATACAGTGCCAACTTTTAACAGCAATAGTCCAGAATTGGTTTTGAAAGAAGGAATTTTACTCTCCACTTTTCCACCAAATGGCAAAAAAATGCCAGCAGCGCATCTAAATTTTCCCTTTCGAGGACGATTTGATATTTTTGCCCATCATATTACTAGAGCTGAACCAGCAGAGAATTTGCGAACACTCTATTTAGGGATAATTTTGCACAACCCTAGTTCGGAAGCAGTAAAGGTGAATATTTGGCAGGCGGCGAGTTATTTGAGTCAACCGGATGCACCATTTATTGATCTACCATCCTTTAGCCAAAATCTTTTGGGTACAATTTTTTCTGGCCCAGGCGATCGCGTCATGTCTGATGTGCTGAGAGGGCAGCGACAAGAGATTTTTCCTGCCCAAATTGACATTCCAGCAGGGCAAAGTCGGATGTTACTAAATTTACCAATTCCTGTGCAAGGATTGACACCACCTCTCAATGGTCGGTCTACATTGATCCGATTGCAAAGTAATGGCACTGTCTATGCAGCTAGCCTAGCCATGTTTGCACGAGTGAATCCCGATGGCAGTGAGCGATCGCCGACTTTAGAAGAGTGGCAGAATTTACTAGATAATGGTGATTTAGCTGGCCCACGGGATAAAGCGCCCACTCCCTTAGAAGAAACTGGCAAACCAAGAATTTACGGGCGTGTTGCTGGAGTAGCTGCTGGTTCACGATGGAGAGCTTTATTAGTAGATAATCCTAAAGCCAGGTATTTGACTATTCCCCAGCCTGGTCAAGTGTTTTCCTACCCTCTGAGTAGCCTGCATGGCGGTACATTAGGAACTGGTCAAATTCAAAGTGCTACTATGCTGGTGCGCTATCCTGACACCGCATATCGCGCTCATGGGAACTATGGAATTCAATATAATCTCAAGTTACCCCTATACAACAATACTCAAAGTCCTCAAACTGTAAGCGTGTCGATACAAACACCACTTAAGGAGGATCAATTGGGAAAACCGGGGTTACGCTTTCTTAGTACACCAGCCAGTCAAGTATTCTTCCGAGGGACAGTTCGGGTACGTTACAAAAATGAGCAAAATCAGCCGCAAACTCAGTTTGTGCATTTAGTGCAAAAGAGAGGTCAACCAGGGGAACCCTTAGTTTTATTAAATATGAAAGCAGGCGATCGCTCTTTAGTAGAAGTTGACTTTCTCTATCCGCCGGATGCTACACCACCGCAAGTATTAACAGTTTCAACTCAAGCTGAATCTCGGTAATGAATTATGGGTAATGGGTAATAGCTTTTCTCCAATTACCTGTTACCAAAAAATATTAATCAACTGATTCACAAAGCTTTACTGTTTACCAACTTGGCGCGGCTCAGAGGCACATCTACTATAAAGCACCCAGTTAGGGCAACGCCTTACAATGTTTACTGATAGCAGGCATAGTATTTATCAAACAGACAGTGTTTAGAAACGATTCAAGATTGTAAACGCCTATTGAAGTTGCAATAATAGATATTATGACTACTAGAGTAGTAGTCCAAGGCTTGATTTCACGCATTGATTATTTTATTTTTATTGATTTGAGAGAGCGTAACCCAGAGACGCTACCCGAATCTAGTTCTAGAAAATAGCGTGATTTATTATACTAACTAAAATTATTTTTGACTAATGGTTATTAAAGCCTGTGGTCATAACTAACTTGTTCGGGGCGATCGCTTACCTAACAAGGCGGTGAATGTGATCCGTGAATTAACTTCTTCATATTGATAAAACTTTTCATCCCAAATTTCTGTATTTAGGCTGAATATTTATTCCTCTTCATGCGTTGCAATAGAAATAGGAGACTATAGCAGGCAATAAAAGGGTGGCATGACAACCGATCAAAAAATCAATCAAGAAACTGAGTCAAATTCGCTTCAGCACCTTATTGGAACCCTGATTTTACTGGTAGAGGATGAGCCAGATATTGCAGATTTGCTCACCTTCGTTTTGGAAGCAGATGGTGCAGAAGTGATAGCTTTAAGGGATGCAGAAGCAGCCCTTGCCTTGGTAGAATCACTGCATCCCGATATTCTGCTGTGCAATGTGAAATTGCCAGATCATGATGGAAATTGGTTAATTGAGCAAATTCGAGTGCATTCTTGCTCATCCTTAAGACAGTTACCCGCGATCGCTATCACTTCTTATACACGGGAAGTCTCAAGTCATAAGGCTTTAAATGCTGGCTTTAATCGATTTCTAGTCAAGCTTGAGAGTCCAGATGAAATCGTAGATGAGATTGTTCACTTGCTATCTAACGAAGTTTAAATATAAATATTTAGTTTTTATATCGTTTTTAATACTTGTATTCCATAGGCGCTGGGAGGTACAGCTAGCTGTACGCTCCTACAAATAACTCTAAGTTAGAAACTAAATCCTAAGTGGCTAGGGTGAGATATTAGATATATTTGTTAACTTTATTGAAAACCTTTTGCTGGCTTTTTTTGCCCTTTGCTCTTAGGCTTGGATTTGTTAACTTCTCCTAAAGCTTCTTGAAATAAATTGTGTAGGTGTATAGGGACACTAGCAATTTCTGGTAAATCTGGCTCAATAGGTTTATTGAATTCTTGCAAAAGTGCGTCTAAGTCGCTGTCAAGACGAAACTCTGGACGTTGCAGAACTGTTTGCAACACATTTTCTAATTTACTTGGATACTGTTGTGCTAACCGATGCCAAATAAAAGCATTAATACTTTTATCTTCAAGGTAGTAACGAATGAGTTTTTCCGCTCCTTGAACACTTTGCCAGTCCTCTGCCGATAAAATTGCTTGTACCTTACTATATGTTGGTAAAAACATTTGTCCCCAACGAGGATGAGAAAGGGCTGTTACTTGTTCTGCTTTCTTGAGTTCCGCAGGTAAATCAACCTTTGGCATCACCATTTTGCTATTACTGCTTTTGCTGTTAAACATCTGAGAGACTACGTTGGAATCAGCACCAAATTCTTCTGCTGCTGCTTTTATTTCATCGTCTCCAATGCCAGCTGCTTCTGCTACTTCAGCTAAAGATTTAGAAGTATCAATTCCTGCTTCGGCAAAGCGTTTTTCAGTGATTAATTCTTGGAATTCAGCTATTTTTTTATTAAGCTGGTATCCAGGTAGTGTGATTTCATCAGTACCAAAAAAGTCTACAAACTGCTGATGATACTCTCCTACTGACTGCCAAGCTTCTTCTAGCAAGTCTGGAGCATCGCTGTAAAGATTACTTTTATAGTTTTCTTTGAAATTACCAATTGCTACAGCAAGTTTTGGTTTACCTAATTTGCCCATTATTGTGTAGGGGCCAGAAAACATCCAGTAGCTATCGGTAACAGGAGAGATGCGAGTTAGTAAAATTTCTCCTATTTTCAACCGAGATATAGCCTGTAATGTTTGAGTATTATTTGGCTTGACAATGTAGTGTTTATCTGTTAACCAGTTTGTCAATTCAAAGCCATCAGGTAAGATGTTAGTAATGGCAAATAAGCCAATGAAACTATGATGCCAACTGTTGATCAGGTTGCGATCGCTTTGTTCTAAATCTGGATGACTTTCGATAAACAAGTCTAATGGAGACTTATCACCGACTTTCCCGTCTGTCAGAAAGCTATCGATAATTAAGTCCTGCTGTGTACTATCCCCACTTCCACGGCGCAACTGTGCGGCTGCATAAGTTTCCAGTGCTTGTGCTAGTTCGCCTTCAGCATCAAGGACAAAATCAACTAAGGCTTGTTTTAATTGGTGCGATCGTTCTAATATGACATCCACAAGTTAATCTCTCGGTGCAACAGATGTAGATTATAGCTCTTGAGAGAATTACAGCATCTAGCAATAGCTAGATTTATGGTGATTAGAGAGCAAAATAAAAAGGCAAAAGAAAATCTTCTTTTGCCTTTATTAATTTTTACCTTTTAATAGAGACGGGAAATTTCAAGTCTCTATTCATCGTCGAAATCATCGTCGTCTTCTTCTTCTTCCTCGTAATCGTCGTCGTCTGCGATTTCATCAGCGATTAATTCATCTTCGTCATCAAGAACTGACCTTTCTGCACGTCTGCTACCAAAACCAGATTCTCCAAGAGTAGGAGAATCTAAATTATAGGTGCGAGCTGTGCGGTCATCTAAGACCATATCCAGGGGATCATCTACTTCATCCAAGACACTACTGCTAATATCAGCAGCATAGTCTTCGATCGCACCAGGTTCTTCATAGGTATTGTAGCCAGTACCAGCCGGAATCAATCGCCCGATAATTACATTTTCCTTTAAGCCGCGCAGCCAGTCGGATTTGCCTTCAATAGCTGCTTCGGTAAGTACCCGTGTTGTCTCTTGGAAGGATGCGGCGGAGATAAAGCTGTCGGTATTCAACGATGCTTTGGTGATCCCCAATAATACTGGGGTATACTGTGCCCTAGCACCGCCTGTAATTGCCATAGCTTCGTTCACTTGCTCAACTTGGCGCAGTTCCACCAATTCACCAGGAAGCATTGTGGTGTCACCACCATCATCAATCCTGACTTTATTGGTCATCTGGCGAACAATCACTTCAATGTGCTTATCGGAAATATCAATCCCTTGAGATTGATAAACCATTTGCACTTCATTCACCAAGAATGACTGTACTTTCTGCAAAGCATGGCTAGCACAAGCATAGATTCCATCTTCAGAACCCAGGCTAAAGAAGATTTCCAAAATTTCGTGGGGATTGGATGGGCCATCGCTTAATGGTTGTCCTGCTAACACAGTCGATCCATCTGGCACAATCAAATTTTGTCCTGGGCCTAGAGGATAATCTGTGATCACGCCATTTGATTCTACGACCTTGATAGCGATCGCTTCATCACCATTTTCAGCGTAAACTACCTTAACTTCACCCCCTCGGCGACATAAAATGCACGCTTCTTTGGGTTTACGAGCTTCAAGTAGTTCCTCAATCCGGGGTAAACCTTGAATAATATCTCCGGTTTTGGCGCGTTCAAACACCAGCAACACCAAGTTATCACCCCGTTGTACCAAATCGCCGTCTTCTATTTGCAACACAGCACCAGGGCTGACTCGATAAGGACGACCGATACGGGTAGTAACAACATAGTTTTTAGTACTCAGGGCTGATTCCTCACCAGATGCAGCAGTGGCACTTTTAATATCCACTACTTGTCCTGATTCTGGGGCAAAAACTCCAGGAGCAACTTCTGTACCTTCTACTAGTAAGTCACCCACTTTTACTTTTGGCTGAGTAGCAGTATTAATGCTTAACCTGTCAGCGTCACGCAACACTAAACAGCGACGCACGTTTTCGGTTCCTTGTCGGACACCCCGCACTTCCCCGCCTTCTTTACATAAGATTTGGGTACGTGCAACCACAGATCCAGGGGCGATGGTAAGCCCATCTTGTACCTCAAGTGTGGTTTGAGTGCTACCTTGGGTGGCATCGGCGGTAATGTCTCGACGAATTACCAAGGACTCTAAAATTACCAGTTGTAAACGTTGAACTTCTGGGTCTTCAGTATCCTCTACTAATTCAATATCTGCTGCCAGGGGTGAAGCATTATGGTCTTGTTCCTCTTCTTGCTCAATTTCCAGCACTAGCTGGGTTCGCAGCAGTTCCACGCCTTCAACAGATTTAACGCGTTCTGAATCTTTGTAAGGTAGTCGCTGCACAGCCCGCAATTGAATTGATCGCCCGGTTTGTTGGCTTACCGATGTAGTTGATGGCACATCTGGATTATCAGGTACGGCAAACTCAACTACTGGACGACTCAACAGGGCAGGCCCTTCTGGTGTCTCCACATACTGGATATAACGCAATTCCGTGGCGACATTGCCTTGGAATTCCTCACCTGGTTGGATGAAGGTGTTATCTCGCCCGATCACTGATTCGGGATCGTCCACCATCAGCAGTTCTCCAGGCTTAACCACAACTTCCCGCAGAATGTCGTTTTTCTGAGTAACTTCTATCACACCACTGTTTTGGCAGAAGATATCTTTTACTACCTCAGTGCCAGCTTCTACAAACTGACCGTCTTCTACCAACAGCAAGGAAATATCTTTATTAACTTCGTGGCTTTCTTCAGGAATCCACAAAAGAGTACCGCCTTGCACGACTTCATAACCCAGCTTGGCTTTACCTTTTTTCTGGACTTCTACACCTGCAAATTTTAGGAATCCACCAGTGGTTGTCCGATAGCGGTCATCAATTAACTCAGCTACTACTTGACCGTTTTGCACTTTTGTGCCTGGTGTAGCCCGGAGGTTAAATACTTGGTTGTTGCCAGTGGAGACTAAGTAGTTATTCCGCCCTTGGGAACTTTGGACTGTCACCGTTGCTTGGTCTAGTACCACAGAAGCAGTGATAATTTCAATTTCCCTAGTACTCTTACCTGGGGTAGCTTCTGGTAAGCGCACCACACCGCCGTGCAAACTGGTTAACTTGGTTTCTGCTAAAACTCCGTTAGAAGCGATCGCATCTCCATTTTTCACTACCAATTCTGCACCAGGTGGCAAGTTGTAAACTTCCCCAGACAAAATCCAAATCAAGCCACCGCGTGCGGCTGTAGTTGTGGTATTACCTTGACGGTCAGTTTTTTGTTCTGGAACTACTTCTGCAAATTGCACTTCTCCTGCTAAGTCAGAGGCTACATCTTTAACTGCTTTTTCTGTATTAGTCCGAGTTGTGCGTCCACCAAGGGCAACCTCTGCTAACAACTGACCTTGTTTTATCTTATTTCCATCAAATACATATAGTGTTGAACCTTGGGTAAGATGAACCTCTTGGTTCTCTGGGGTAACATCACCTACTTTTGTTGGCTCCAAAAGCATGACGCCATTAGCTTCAACATATAAGGCATCTTCCCCGTGGCGGGTACGATATGTTCTGGTTTTTAGTTTGCGGGGAAGCTTAACAGTTCCATCGATTTTAGAACGAACTTGTTGCGCCACTTCTCCAGTAAACACACCACCTGTGTGGAATGTCCGCATGGTTAGCTGGGTGCCAGGTTCACCGATACTTTGGGCAGCAATAATTCCCACAGCTTCGCCCAAGTCCACCATCTTGGCGTGGGCTAAACTCCAGCCGTAGCAGTGTTGACAGACAGAACGTGCCGCTTCACAAGTTAGGGGACTCCGCAGCACAACTTCTGCCACCCCAGATTTTTCGATTTTCTTCGCCAAGTCCTCAGAAACTGGGGTATTGCGTGGTGCAATAACTTCTTTTGTCACCGGATGCAGCACATCTTCGGCAACTACCCGTCCCATCAAGCGGGTTCCTAGAGGGATCAAGGTTTTGGCACCTTCTGTCATTGGTCGAATGGGAATTCCTCTGGTGGTACCACAGTCAAATTCCCGAATAATCACATCCTGGGATACGTCCACCAAACGGCGAGTGAGATAACCAGAGTCAGCCGTCCGCAAGGCAGTATCCACCAATCCTTTTCTGGCACCGTAAGACGAAATAATGTATTCCGTTACAGTGAGTCCTTCACGGAAGTTGGTTTTGATGGGCAAATCGATAATTTCCCCTTGAGGATCTGCCATCAGTCCCCGCATCCCCACCAACTGCCGGACTTGAGAGATGTTACCCCGTGCCCCGGAGAATGCCATCATGTATACGGAGTTGAGAGGATTAGTCTTCTTGAAGTGAACGACGACTTCATCTTTCAAGGCTTCACTAGTACCATTCCAAGTATCGATTACCTTTTGGAAGCGTTCTACTTCAGTAATTTCTCCCCGTTGATAACGGGTTTCAGTAGCACGAATTTCTTCCTCGGCTGCCTCTAAGAGCAATCGCTTAGTTGGTGGTATCATCAAGTCATCTACACTGATGGAAACCCCGGCTTTGGTAGCGTAGCGAAATCCCAAATCTTTTAGTTTGTCCGCCATCACTGCGGTTCGCGCCGTACCATAATGCGTAAACGCCCAAGAAATTAAATTTCTCAGCTGACCCTTATCAACCACCCGATTGCGAAAAATCATTTTTTCGTTAGTCATTAGTCATTAGTCCTAAGTCATTGGGCATTGGGCATTGGGCATTGGGCATTGGGCATTGGTAATTTTTCCTATGCGCTATGCCCCATGCCCTATTCCCTAACTTGCTAGTGCTTCCTGAATGGCATTGTTATAAATAACGCGACCAGGAGTTGTGTATATATACTGAGAAATTACATTGCCTTTAGCGTCTTGTCTGACTCGACGGAACTTATAGAGCAATGTGCGGGTACCATCCTCGTTTTCCGTCACTTTCACGGGTTCTGTATCCGGTTGGTCTGATTCTATTTCACCGTCAAACCGCACATAGATATAGGCGTGCAAGTCAATTTGATCTTGCTGGAAAGCCATAATTACATCCTCTAGCGAAGAAAAGTAATTTCCTGCTCCTTTTGTCGCACCGGGATTTTCTGCTGTTAAATAATAGGCTCCCAATACCATATCTTGGCTAGGCGTGATGATGGGTCTACCTGTGGCTGGTGACAAAATATTGTTAGAAGCCAACATTAACAACCGCGCTTCAGCCTGACTTTCTAAAGAAAGAGGAACGTGTACCGCCATTTGGTCGCCGTCAAAGTCGGCGTTAAAGGCTGGACACACCAGAGGATGCAGTTGAATCGCTCTACCTTCTACTAAAATTGGTTCAAAAGACTGAATACCCAAGCGGTGCAATGTTGGTGCCCGGTTTAGCATTACAGGGTGTCCTTCAATCACCTCTTCCAGCACATCCCAGACACTGGGATCATTACGGGATATCAGCTTTTTCGCAGCTTTGATGTTATTTACCATGCCGCTACGAATCAGGCGGTTAATTACAAATGGTTGAAATAGCTCAATTGCCATTTCTCTAGGCAAACCGCACTGATGAATCTTCAGCTTTGGCCCGACCACAATTACTGAACGTCCAGAGTAGTCAACTCGTTTACCTAACAAGTTTTGTCGGAAACGTCCTTGCTTACCCTCAATAATGTCGGACAAAGATTTTAGGGGTCGGTTATTTGCCCCTACCACAGTGCGTCCTCGACGACCATTGTCAATCAAAGCATCCACTGCTTCTTGCAGCATCCGCTTTTCGTTCCGCACAATAATCTCTGGTGCCAAAATTTCTTGCAAGCGTGCCAAACGATTGTTGCGGTTAATTACCCGCCGATACAAATCATTCAAATCGCTGGTGGCAAACCGTCCGCCATCTAGCTGCACCATTGGGCGCAAGTCGGGCGGAATCACAGGAATAACTGCCATTACCATCCACTCTGGTTTGGAACCAGTAGCGATGAAGTTGTCAATTACCCGTAGTCGCTTAATTAGCTTGGCTCTCTTTTGTCCCTTGGCGTTGCCAATTTCTTCGCGTAGGCTTTCCGCTTCTTGTTCCAAATTGATATCGGCAAGCAAACGCAACAGCGCTTCAGCCCCAATACCTACCTCTACGCCTTGCAGCACAGAATCTTCGCTATAAATTTGGTCTTCTATTTCCAACCACTGGTCTTCGCTCAATAGCTGTTTGTAAGTTAAAGTTTCGGCATTACCTGGACTTATGACAACATAAGAGTTGAAATAGACAATCTGCTCGACATCCCGCAAGGGCATATCCAACAGGATGGAAATATAGCTAGGAATACCCTTGAGATACCAGACGTGGGCTACTGGTGCGGCGAGTTTAATATAGCCCATGCGGTGGCGACGCACCCGTGACTCGGTAACTTCTACCCCACAGCGCTCACAAACAATACCTCTGTGACGAACTCTTTTATACTTGCCACAATGGCATTCCCAATCTTTCGCGGGGCCAAAGATGCGCTCACAAAATAAGCCATCCATCTCTGGCTTGAGAGTTCGGTAGTTAATCGTCTCTGGCTTGGTAACTTCACCGACTACTTGACCATTGGGCAATGTTCTCTCGCCCCATTGGCGAATGCGTTCAGGGGAAGCCAAGCCGATTTTTACGTAGTCAAACTGATTAGTTTGGGCAGGTCTCATACTTAAGTGCTGAGTTTCGAGTTATGAGTTTTGAGTATATTTAGTTTTACAACATTGGGAACGGGGCATTAGGCATTGGGCATTTTTCCCATTTGCTATGCCCGATGCCCAATTCTCTAATTCTTATTCGTCATCTTCCAGCGATTCGCGGGAAAGAGATTCATAAGTTGGTCGAGGAGGTGTGCGACGGGCTGATTGGTCTGCCATCAAATCGACTTCTACATCTAGGGAACTGCCGTCTGTTTGGGTTTCTACCTTGTGAACGGCAATGTCTAACCCCAATGATTGCAACTCGCGCATCAGCACCTTAAAGGATTCTGGGGTTCCAGGTCGAGGAATTGCCTTACCTTTAACGATCGCATTTAACGCTTCATTCCGTCCTTGCATATCGTCAGATTTAACTGTAAGCAATTCCTGTAAGGTGTAAGCTGCACCAAAGGCTTCCAATGCCCACACTTCCATTTCTCCAAATCTCTGACCACCTTGTTGTGCTTTACCACCTAAGGGTTGCTGAGTTACCAGTGAGTATGGGCCTGTGGAACGGGCATGGATCTTATCATCCACCAAATGCACCAGCTTCAGCATATAAGCCACACCGATGGTAATTGCTCGGTCAAAAGGTTCACCTGTACGACCGTCATACACCATGATTTTGCCTGGGTTATCTGGGTTATATACCCAATCTTTCCCTGTTTCGTCTCGTGCTTCTTGCAATTTGCCATGCACGATTCGGCGAGATGACTCTTCCCCGTACATTTCGTCAAAGGGAGTAATTTTAAATCGCACTCCCAAGGTTTGACCAGCCCAACCCAAGAGACATTCAAATACCTGACCGACGTTCATCCGGCTAGGTACACCCAAGGGGTTAAGTACAATGTCCACTGGTGAACCATCGGGCAAATAAGGCATATCTTCCGCCGGTAATATCCGAGAAATAATCCCTTTATTACCGTGGCGTCCTGCCATTTTGTCCCCAACTTGGATTTTGCGTTTTTGAGCAACATATACCCGGACTACCATATTGGCTCCTGGTGGCAGTTCATCGCCTTGTTCACGAGTAAACAAGCGCACATCAACTACGCGACCTTTTTCACCGTTTGGTACTCGCAGAGAATTGTCTCGCACATCCCGTGCTTTCTCACCGAAAATTGCACGTAACAGTTTTTCTTCTGGCGGTTGGTCAGATTCACCCTTAGGTGTGACTTTTCCTACCAAGATATCACCAGCTTCTACCCATGCTCCAATGCGAATGATTCCCTGTTCATCCAACTGACGCAAGGCATCTTCCCCGACGTTGGGAATTTCTCTAGTGATTTCTTCTGGCCCCAGTTTTGTCTGTCTAGCTTCAATTTCATATTTTTCAATGTGAATTGAGGTGTAGACATCATCCTGTACCAATCTTTCAGAGATTAAAATCGCGTCTTCGTAGTTGTAGCCTTCCCAAGGCATATAGGCAACGACGATATTTTGTCCTAGCGCCAATTCACCGCCTTCGGTGGAGGAACCATCAGCCAATACTTGACCAGCAACAACCCTTTCACCAATGCGGACGAGAGGTTTCTGATTTAAACAAGTATCTTGGTTGGAACGTTGGTACTTGGAAAGGGTGTACTTAATTTCGGGGGTATTAGGTTTAGGACGGACGCGAATTTCTGTAGCATCCACATAGGTGACATCGCCATCGGTACGCGATACAATCACCATCCCGGAGTCTCTTGCTCCTTGGGCTTCCAAACCAGTACCCACTAGAGGACGTTCTGGCTTAAGCAGGGGTACTGCTTGCCGTTGCATGTTCGATCCCATCAGCGCTCGGTTAGCATCATCATGTTCCAAGAAAGGAATCATGCTGGTTGCTACCGATACAATCTGTACGGGAGATACTGCTACGTAGTCCACCTGTTCTGGTGTTGTGGTGGAAAATTCTTGGCGATACCGGACTGGCACTAGTGGCCCAATAATGTGCCCAGTTTCATCTACAGGAATATCTCCCGGAGCAACCCGTAGATCGTCTTCCTCATCGGCTGTCATGTAAGCTGGAGGCAGATCAAATCTGACTCGCCCATTTTCTACAGGTCTAAATGGTGTTTCGAGGAAGCCGTACAGGTTAACCCGCGCATGGGTTGCTAAGGAGCCAATTAATCCGGCGTTGGGGCCTTCTGGTGTTTCAATGGGGCAAATGCGTCCATAGTGGCTAGGATGAATATCCCGCACGGCAAAACCAGCGCGTTCACGGGTTAAACCACCAGGGCCAAGGGCACTTAGACGGCGTTTGTGAGTCAGTTCTGCTAAGGGATTGGTTTGATCCATGAACTGACTTAATTGGCTGGAACCAAAGAATTCTTTAATCGCTGCTACTAATGGTTTGGGGTTCACCAAGGAAGCGGGAGTTAGCACTTCGGCATCGGATACAGTCATCCGTTCTCGAATAATTCTCTCTAAACGGTTTAAGCCCACCCGCACTTGGTTTTGCAGCAATTCACCAACGCTTCTCACCCGACGGTTGCCTAAGTGGTCAATGTCATCGATATTACCGATATCATATTCTAGGTTGATCAGGTAATCTACGGCTGCCAAGATATCGCCAGCAGTCAACACGCGCATTGTGTCTGGGACAGAAAGGCGCAATTTCTTGTTGAGTTTGTAGCGTCCGACGCGACCAAGGTCATAACGTTTCGGGTCAAAGAAACGAGAATCTAGGAGTTGTTGTCCACCTAATACTGTGGGTGGTTCACCAGGACGGAGTTTGCGATATAACTCCATCAGAGCTTCTTCTTCAGAGAATTGCCCTTCTTTTTCGATGGTTTTTTGAAAATATTCGGGGTGGCGTAAGGCGTCAAAAATTTCGTTGTCTGATAACCCTAAAGCCTTTAAGAGTACCTGGGCTGAGAGTTTGCGGGTTTTGTCAATGCGTACCCACACCAAATCGTTACGGTCTGTTTCAAATTTCAGCCATGCTCCTCGGTTAGGAATTAAGCTAGCTGAATAAGTACGTCGCCCGTTTTTGTCGATTTCTGATTTGTAATAAACGCCTGGCGATCGCACTATTTGGTTGACAATTACCCGCTCGGCTCCGTTAATAATAAACGTGCCGCGATCGGTCATCAAAGGCAAATCACCAATGAATACCTCTTGCTCTTTGATTTCCCCGGTTTCCTTATTAATCAACCGTGTGGGAACATACATTTGGACGGCATAAGTACTATCCCGCCGTTTGGCTTCTTCGACGCTGTACTTTGGCTCCTTGAGTTTGTAGTTATGACCCAAAAAGTGCAGTTCTAATTTGCCCGTGTAATCTGTAATAGGACTAAAGGAGTTAAGTTCTTCTATCAACCCTTCTTCCAAAAACCACCGAAAGCTTGATCGCTGAATTTCAATCAAGTCGGGCAACAGAAAGGCGGGTTCCATATATGTGTCTTTGGTCATGCCTCTACCTTTGTCAACCTGGTTAAATTTTTACTTAGACACTGCTATTTAACGTTTCCCACTGCAAGCTAGTGTCCATAGCTGTTTGGGAGCTTCTTACACACCTGTAAATAGCAGGTGTGGGCAAACGCAGCGATGAAAGCTGAAATAAGCAATTTGCACAAGGGGGTAATCGCCTAAAATCAGGGATTTAGACGCCAAAAACCCACTATAGTCTTGATTGAAGAAGAATATACAGTTGAGATATTCCTGATATTCCTGAGTTTTATCTACTTTCTTCATTTCCCCTCCAAAAAGCGCGTTAATTTGCTGACGCAGCTCTAGACGGTGTGTCTTAATCCACCCGGCTATTTATACTCTCAGTGATATCCTAGATATCCTAAGACTGAGGGAATGATCCGCACCTTTCGGCTTTGAATTAGAATCACTTCATTTTGCTGGATTGTACTCACAAGGCAATTTTGTTTAACGATTTTGAATAGGTTCGATACACGCCAAGCCGATGTTGTGCAATCTAGCTCAACTTGAGTTGGCACAGTTAGTCATGTGTGGAGAGCATCCGCTTGTAGAGATTTGGAGGATGGCCAAGCCGATAACAGGACAGAAAATTAGGCTCAGAAATTTTAGGTTCCTTCCTTTATCATTATGGCGCAAGCAAAATGTTTTTGAGGGAATAATATTACCATATTTTCCCTCTCTAGAGTTTTATTTTTTTTAGCACAACGGAATAAAAGAGAATTATTGCACGCTTTATATTGACAGACCAAATAATTCACAGGCATTCTGGGTGGTTTGATGGGCGATCGCCTCTACCGTTTCCTGACGCAGTTTAGCTACTTGCTCGGCTACATATTGCACGTAGGCTGGCTCGTTACGCCTCTCGCCTCGTTTCGGAACTGGGGCGAGAAATGGGCAGTCTGTTTCAATCAGTAGGCGATCGCTACTTACCATCGCCGCCGAGGATTGGATCGCTTTGGCGTTTTTGAACGTTACCGTCCCGCTAAAGCTGATGTAGAACCCCAAATCGAGAAACCATTGAGTTTCTTCTGGCGTTCCTCCCCAGCAATGCATGACGCCCCGTACTCTTTCTCCTTTGAGTTCGCGCCATTTTTGCAACACTTCTCTGGTGGCTACCGCAGCGTCGCGGCAGTGGATAATTACTGGTAAGTTGAGTTCAGATGCGATCGCTAACTGTGACTCAAACACCATCAGCTGATGCTCATAGTTATCAGCTTTATAAAAATCCAGCCCCATTTCCCCAATTGCTACCACATGAGAGTCAGAACTCGCTAAAGTTTTGATTTTCTCGGCTGTTTCGTGATCCCATTTATCAGCATCTAAAGGATGTAATCCCACGGCAAAGCTAATTTCGGGAAACTCGTGCGCTATGGATTGAATTCTGGAAAACTCTTCTGGGTGAACACAAGAATGTACTAAACGTACTACTCCTGCTTCTTGCCACCGCGATCGCACTGTTGCTAAATCCGGCTGAAAACTATCAAAGTTGAGATGAACGTGCGTGTCTATCAGTTGCATCTTTTGTCCTTTCTTGTTGTCCTTCGTCATTTGTCGTTTGTTTTGTTACCAATGACTAATGACTAAGGACAAATGACCAATGGCTACTGGGCTGTTTGCGTCAGAGGTTTTAGTCTGTGAGCCAATCTTGACTTTTTCCTTGCCCCATTATTTGGATGAAGGACACCCCGCTTGGTCGCTTTATCTATTTTGGCGTAAGCCTCGGATAAGCGAGCCTCTGCTTCTTGTTTTAATTCTGGGGTAGGATTAGCTGTATAGACAGCTACAGCATTAATGTATTTCTTCATCAGCGTCTTGACTGCTGATTTGTAAGCTTTGTTACGCAGTCGGTTACGTTCTGCGATTTGGGCACGCTTGAGAGCAGACTTTGTATTCGCCACAGTCAATTCCAAAAATACTATTAATATGTACACACACTACTAGACTTACTAATATAGCACTCAAATTGCCAATGTTATAATTTCCTAAAAAAAATCTATCATTGGACATTCAGTAGTAGAAGATAGTCCATAGTTTTCGCTCCCAAATCCCCAGTCCTTAATTTGGTATGTCGTCAATTAAGGAAATGCGTTAAAATAAAGTACATGTAAAATAGTTACCCTAACTTCTTACCTGATTAAGCAATGTGATTGCCAATATAATCAATCTGTCCCGAAAACAGGTGTATTGTCAAAGGCAAGGAACTGTAAATAGCTAAATTTCAGGGGTTTATAAAGTATAGAATCGATACTATATTATCGTCTCTGTACAGTTTTTAACTACTAAAAGTTAGGAAAAGAAAAATTACACTCAGACCCTACCCTCTGTAAATCTGGGGGATTGGATGTGTAAATACACTACCTACACCCCGCAAGGAGTAAGGGTAAGGGCGTAAGAGTAGCAAGAAATGGCACACTTGTTTATTGGCGCTAACCTACCAAGGCTAGTCGGACTGAGCAATTAAGTGGCCTGATCAAGCAAACTAGATGCTGGCAGACTTGAGAGTATCAAAAAAATCCAGGTTAAGCTAGAGAAGAGAATTAGAGTCAGCTTGCACACCCCAGTGGGTCAAGAGCAATACTAAATCTCAGGTGTGAATATTATATTTTGGCATTGTCCTTACTCCATGCTGCGAATCATTACTCAGCAGGCAGACGTTAGAGCAGAACTACAACGGATCTGCGATCGCACCCATGACGAACAGGTGCTTCACAAAGAAGCAACGGTGCGGGAAGTTTTGCAAGCAGTGAAGCGCCAAGGCGACAAAGCTGTATTGCATTACACAGCCGAATTTGACAAACAAACCCTGAAAGCAGAAGAACTCCGAGTCACAGGTTCGGAACTAGATGCAGCCTATCAGCAGGTGTCAAAAGAGTTGTTGGGCGCAGTTCGGCTAGCTTGCCGCCAAATTGAAGCGTTTCATCGTCAGCGAGTCCCAAAAAGCTGGGTACACTTTGGTGACGATGAAGTAGTGCTGGGCAAACGCTACACTCCCGTAGATCGGGCGGGGTTGTATGTACCTGGTGGCCGTGCCGCCTATCCCAGTACAGTGCTGATGAATGCAATTCCGGCTCATGTTGCTGCTGTACCTCACATCGTGATGGTGACACCACCAGGCCCAGGGGGTGTAATTAACCCAGCAGTCTTGGTAGCTGCCCAAGAAGCAGGAGTGCAAGAAATTTATCGCATTGGGGGCGCACAAGCGATCGCTGCTTTAGCATACGGCACAGAAACAATTCCGAAAGTGGATGTGATTACTGGCCCTGGAAACATTTATGTCACTCTAGCGAAAAAACTTGTCTATGGCACCGTTGGCATTGATTCTTTGGCAGGCCCTAGCGAAGTGCTGGTGATTGCCGATGAAACCGCAAATCCGGTGCATGTAGCTGCTGACTTGTTAGCCCAAGCCGAACACGATCCGATGGCGGCAGCAATTTTGCTGACGACAGATGCGGCTTTGGCAAAAAATGTGCAATTAGCCTTGGAAAGACAGCTAGTAGATCACCCACGGCGAATAGACACAGAAAAAGCGATCGCTCACTACGGCTTGATTGTCCTTGTAGAATCGCTCGAAGCAGCAGCAGAACTCTCAAATGAATTTGCCCCGGAACACCTGGAATTAGAAATCAAAGACCCTTGGGCACTGTTACCACAGATTCGCCACGCTGGGGCAATCTTTTTGGGTTACTCCACACCAGAAGCTGTAGGCGACTATTTGGCAGGCCCTAACCACACCTTGCCAACTTCTGGTGCTGCCCGTTATGCTTCGGCATTGGGGGTGGAAACTTTCCTCAAACACTCTAGTATTATTCAATACTCCCAAACTGCGCTGCAAAATGTGGCTAGTGCCATTGATGTGCTAGCGACAGCAGAGGGTTTACCTTCTCATGCTGATTCAGTCCGCCGCCGAATTCAGCAAGAAGAGTGATTTGGAATGGTTCATTTTTTCTTATAAGTGACTTCTAGTTAAAAAACATTCCATCGTAAGGTAGCAAAGTTGTCACAGATGTCAACTTAACGTAAAAGTCATGTCCTGCAAGGAACTGAAGTTCCTTGCTGATAGCAAAAGTCATCTGAAAGATGACTAAAGATATACTCAAAAATCTTTAGTCTACTTCAGTAGACTTTAGCTATTAGTCTTGAACTTTAGTTCAAGGCGGGTAAGGAAGCCAACAGTGAACAGTTCACTGATTTAACTGCGGTAAGCTACGCTAACGCGCGCCATTTGCTATCCCGATCTTCAGCTAACCTTTAAACATTCACAAGTCGGGCATTGCCGACAGTAGTTTCTGGGAGACGAAAACCGTCTCTAGACCAGTTACTATAATGCACCACCATGAAACTGGCATACAGCACAGCCTTAAATATAATAATTGGCAAATAAAAATTGGTTTAGTGTCGTTGCCGACGAATTTTGCTAGATACTTATGTAAGGGGTCTACTCATTAGGAGGCGAGAGCGGTGCTAAATAGTGTTTTGGTAGCTCTGGACGGTTCGGAAATTTCAGAACGAGTAATTGAGACTTTAAATAATTTGGCGTTCTCAAAAGATTCCAAGGTTATTTTTTGTCATGTGTTTCCTACGCCAGAGTCAGAAATGGAACTACCCGCCGATCGCCCTCAGCTAGAGTCACCAACATTTTCTTATTTTCAGATTGAAAAACAACTGCAAGCCTATCAGGAAAAGTTATCAGTCACCAGTGAGTTAGAACTGGTAACTGGCGATCCTGCTGAAGAGATTATTCGCCTTGCCAATATTTACAAAACTGACTTGATTATAATTGGCAGCCGGGGATTGATGGGGATGAAGCGAATTGTCCAGGGTTCTGTTAGCAGTCAAGTTGTAGAAGAAGCCAATTGTTCAGTGTTAGTCGTCAAACCAAGGTAAAAATTTGTCAGAGGAAGCAATGGCTATAACCACCCCCTTGTTAGTGGCTAAGGTGTACACACAAGTCGAAAAATCCTCTACCTACATTTTTTTTGTGATAGTGAAACTGTCACACTCACCTACATCCCGCCGTGAATTGAATTCCGAGGCGAGATAGAAACGCAATTCGAGATTTATTAATTTGACAATTAAAAATAATTTTTTCCACAATCTTCTTCACTATGTTGTGTAACAACTTGGTATTTAATTTGACACGTCTAATATCAAATAAGATTGTGAAAAAACCAAAAAAATAGCAGGGTTTTGTCCCTGCATATAGTAGTGCCTATTCCCTAGTTGACTACTTAAAGGTAAGCAGTATTTTCCGAAAAAAGCTCTAAAGAAAGCGATTGACTGTGACTATGAAACAACAGTCATTCGGAATTTGTTAACTTTGTTGAAGAAAAGTAGTGGGGTAGTAATAAACGTATGTTAAGATAAGCACGACAAAGTGTAAACGGCTAAATTGCTTGTAGTATGTCGATTAGCAATTTAGAAAGCTGTAAAAGTAATTTAACCTGCGTCAACAGGATAAATTATTTAAAAGGCAACGCTTTATTCCTTCAAGGCACGTTTAATCGTGTCTTGACGTTTATTCTTTCCTTTGTACTAAACTTCATAATGTTTGCCTATGACAAGGAGTTTTATATCCTTCGGTATTACGATCAGTCGTAAATGTTTCCTGCGTTTGCAACTGAAATTTGTTTACTAAATAAATTCCCAACACTTATGGGAATAGAAACAGCAGTATTGCCGATGGCGACGTTATTATTGCTGAAGAAGCTACCACCACGACGACCACCACCAGAGAGGTTTGATTCTTCCTTGATGCTTAATTCGGTAAATAATGTGTTTTCCATGATCTTAATTCTCACTTGATTGTTGGAATTAAATTTGCGTCACGTTGAAAGTACCAAATGTACAAAGTTGTATATTTGGTAGCTCTTTGTGCCGTTAAAAGTATTATATGGTTCTTGCTAAAGAGGTCAAGCAACTAATTGTTTAAGAAATGTGTATTACACATCTTTAACAAAGATATTCTATGGTAGGGATTGATACAAAGTTGATTACAAATAAATTAGAATTTATTAAAAAATCGTAGTCGTCAATATATATTGATATAAGTATGACTATATAAAAACTTAATTTTGCCAAAAAATATATAAATTAAGCTGATTAAGTATTAATACTGCTAAATCAACCCTAATGCCCAGATTTAAAGATATAATTAAGCGAACCAAACAGCTTTTTTATACAATTCGTGCTTAAATAGCTTTATAAAACTTCAAACTGTAATTGTGGTTTTTGAACAAGCATTTTTATATAAAAATAGCTATATCAGAATATTTTTATACACCACTAACCTTAAGATATATAATTGATTCTAATAGAGAAACTCATAATTTTGCTTAATTACTGATTAGGTTGAAAAAAGCTTTATTCTACCAACACAAATTTGTTGAAATTAAATAAAGAAAAGATAAAATTCTAGATAAAATCATAAAGATTTGATGATAGTACTAAAATGCGCTAATTGTTATATCGCTAGCTATATATAAGCTTGGTATTTACATACTTAAGAATATACGGTCAAGGCACTTATCTGTAATAAAAGCAAAGCGATCGCTTTCACCCTCCAGAGTGAAAACGCCAAATTATAGGAGTCTTACAAAAAAGCTCATTTAAGAAGACGGCAATATCCAGCGGATTCAATACAAAGAGACAGGCGATCGCATCTATGAACCAATATCAGCAGATGGGAAATAGGGGGGCGATCGCTATTCTGTAAATTAAGGAAACAGGACAAGCTTTCAAGGTATTACTTCTGATTCATAAACTGGGGACTAAGGACGCAAAGAATAACTAATACTCAATCCTCAATCCCCAATCCCTTTACTCAAATCAACGTTCTTGAGTTGCCAGAAACTGACGCAAGCTCAACAAACTCAAAGTTTGACCCAAATTCAAGGGCAAAAGTGAAACTCCTTCCAAGCGGGACTGTACCCAACCTTCTCCCCAATACCATTCGTGGAACCCGTCAATGCCTCCGCTAAGTACCAAGCGGAGACAGTTGGATTTGACAACATCTACTTGATGATGAATCGCAACTGGCCCAGTCCAGGTTGTAAACTGGAATCCGGGAAGCAGTTCTTCTGGCATTCCTGGGGCAAAGCGTTGCCCTAAGAGCCATTTTTCTAGTTGCACCGGATGCAGCAGACTGTCACGAATTGCATCTTTTGACGCTTCGATTTCGATCCGCAGTTGGCTTTGTTGAAAATTACCCAGCATTTTTATAGGATTACCTAAAGATGAGACATAGCTACTTCTAATATTGCAAATACAATCACTGATTATTGCAGCGTCACTTTTCTAGCAGCAGAGAACTTAGAATAGAAAAAGTGAACTTGTTAAGAAATGTAAGGTTATTCATGGCGGATCAGTTAATTCGTGCAACAGCAGCCGAAGGTGGAATTCGTGCGGTAGGTGTGATCACCACACGTTTAACAGAAGAAGCACGGGGACGCCACAAGCTTTCCTATGTGGCAACGGCAGCACTGGGTCGGACTATGGCAGCAGGCTTGTTGATGGCTTCTAGTATGAAGCGAGCTGGGTCAAGGGTCAATGTCCGGGTGAAGGGCGATGGGCCTTTGGGTGGCATATTGGTAGATGCAGGCTTAGATGGTACGGTACGCGGATATGTAGGGAATCCATCGGTGGAATTGCCTCCCAATGCCAAAGGAAAGCTAGATGTTGGTGGTGCTGTGGGTGGTGGCTACCTCTACGTTGTCCGGGATATTGGTTACGGTTATCCATACTCCAGTACTGTTGAACTAGTTTCTGGAGAAATTGGCGATGATGTGGCTCATTATCTGGTAAATTCTGAACAAACACCTTCGGCTTTAGTTTTAGGTGTGTTTGTGGGAGCAGGTGGAGTAACTGCGGCTGGAGGATTACTGATACAAGTATTGCCCAAAGCTGCTAGAGACGAAGCCTTAGTAGAAACGTTAGAATCACGGGTTGCTGGTCTAGCAGGATTTACGCCATTGTTGCAAGCTGGAAAGACTTTGACGGAAATCTTTAACGACTTGTTAGGAGACATGGGACTGGTAATCTTTCCCGAACGGCAAATGCTGCGCTTCCACTGTGGTTGTTCTTTTGATCGCGTTTTGGGGGCACTAAAGATTTTGGGAGAAGCTGAACTGCAAGATATGATTGTTAAAGACAATGGTGCTGAAGCAACTTGCGAATTTTGCGGCAACATTTATCAAGCAAGTAGCGATCAGTTGGCTCAACTAATTGCCGATTTGCAAGCTGAATCTACTGTTTTAGGATAACGTATAAAATAGCACTGATTTTTTAGATTGAAAATGATATTCTGTGGAGAGAGATATTCAAAAAAGTAGCTTTTTAATGATGAGAAAGTTACTATGTCAACAATGGAATTATCAACCTAAAACAGAGCGCTATTCAATTATTTTGGTGTGAGAGATGACAGAGCGGGATATTCCAGACAGTTGGTCTTCAGCCAGTGGAAGAGAGCCAGATCAAAACAAAAGATTATCCCGAACAGAACAATTCGGTGAAACTCAGCCATTTGATTCCCCAGCTACTGGTTCTAACTCCAAGTCAGTGAAGCGGCGAAAAAAAAACCATACGAAAGGATTACCTATAAATAGTAATTCAAAAGAAACTGCCAAACTCAGTAGTACTTTTGGGAAATGGCCACGCTGGATGAAAAGCTGGACATTGTGGCTGGTACTAATAATGTTGATTCCCGGCAGTGTAGGATTCTTGGCAATGGCAATGCTGCTAAAGTTGCCAGCTGCCCCTAATTGCCCGTCGATTTTCTGGCCGCTAGCTAGTGCTTCGGTGCGGCTACACTGCGCTCAGTTGGCGGCTTCTAAACAGACAGTAAACGACCTTTTACAAGCGATCGCTCTGGTGAAGCAACTACCGCAAAATCACCCGTTGCATGGAGAAATTGATCGTTTTATCGAAGAATGGTCACGCGATATTTTGAAGCTAGCTGATGAAAGTTTCCAAACAGGTAATTTAGAGGAAGCGATCGCAACTGCTCGGAAGATACCCGAAGACTTACCCGCTTACAAATTGGTTAATGAGCAAGTTGACAAATGGCAAACAATTTGGTCAAAGGCAGAAGCCACATACAACGGTGCGATCGTCGAAGTGCGGGAACAGCACTGGCAATCAGCATTTATGTTATCCGCCAAAATGCTGCGCGTAGACAATCAATACTGGGCGGGTACTAAATACGACCAATTGAATCGTTTAATTGCCACAGCACGAGAAGATGGCGATAAGTTAGGAAAAGCCGAAAGTTTAGCAAACAGCAAAGTTGTTGATAATTTATTAGAAGCTATCAAGATAGCTCAGTCTATTGGACAAGAAAGTTACATTTACCAAAAAGCTCAGGAAGCAATTCCGGTATTTGGACGCAAAATGCTGGAATTGGCACAGGAAAAACTAGACAAGCGAGATGCGGATGCAGCACTAGATATTGCTAGACAAATTCCAGAGATTGCCAAACTACAGGGCGAAACAGATGACTTTATCGCCATAGCTGACGCGAAAAGAAGTGCTTGGATAGGTAATGTTTCTGGTTTAGAGGCTGCGATCGCCCAAGCACAACAAATTGATCCTTCCAGACCAGTGTATAACGAAGCACAGCAACTGATTGCTCGCTGGCAATTGGAAATTGAAGATGTTGCCAATCTAGAAAAAGCGAGAACATTGGCTAGCCAGGGAACAGTGCCTAATTTAACAGCAGCGATCGCTCAAGTGCAGCTGATTCCTGCAAGTAATCCCCGCGCCACAGAAGCTAGGCAAGAAATTGGTCGCTGGCGTGCCCAAGTGGAGACAATTGAAGACCAACCTTATTTAGAACGCGCCGAACAGATAGCAATATTTGATGATATTAACTCCTTGCAAGCTGCGATCGCCCAGGCCAGCGAAATTCGCAGAGGTCGTGCATTATATCCAGAAGCACAGAAAAAAATTCGCACTTGGGTAGCAAAGATTCAGCGAATTCAAGACCAACCCTATTTGGATCAAGCACAAGAACTGGCTCAGAGTGGAAATCTTACCGCCGCCATTAGTGCAGCTCAACAAATTGCCTCGTCGGGAAGGGCGCTTTCTGGGGAAGCACAAGCTGCGATAAATGGCTGGGAAGGAGAAATCCGCACCAGAGAAAACTGGAAAAAAGCGCAGGAAGTGGGCGCAGCTGGCACGCCAGAAGCATTGGTTGAGGCAATGAGGCTGGCAGATCGGGTTTCAAACAATAGCATCTTGCGTATGGATGCGAATCAAGCTATTGACCTGTGGAGTCAGCAATTGTTAGAAATAGCACGCTCTCAAGGTCAGTCTGATATTGCTAGAGGCATTGACATTGCCAAATCGATACCACGTGGTAGTGCTGCTTATAGTGCGGCGCAAGAGCAAATTAGGGCTTGGCAAGATTTTCTTAATCCTCAACCAGAACCTCAGTCTCAGCCTCAGCCTCAGCCTGAATCTCTACCATTTCCTCAATCAACTACTAATGGGCAGTAATATCCTTATTAACAATTCAGTTAAAACCTTTTGATTCAGCATTTTCAAAAACCATATCAGGGATGCCGGGGTGTAGGGAGATTTCCTCAATGTGTCTCAAATTACAATATTTTTCAAGTAGGGTAGCACAGCTAGCTGTGCTACCTTACGAAAATTTATTCCTCGATCACTCTCCCCATTCTTTTATTACAGAAAATAGTGATGAGTAATCATCATCAGCAAATGACATTTTCACGGCTGTTTGCAAGATTTGCCGAACACCTTTAATACTGCTGAGATCCAAACTTCGAGATTTTGCTTCTGAGATAAATAATTCTGTATCTTTGAGCAAGTGTTTTGTAGGAAAATTCGGATCAGCATAATTGCCATTCAACATCCGTTGTAGCTTTTTGTCAAAGGTAGATGCGTAAAGTGGACTGTCACGCAATATTTGCATAAACACATCCACATCGACACCCTGACGCTGGACAAAAGCCAGACTCAAAGCAAAGCTAGTTGTCAAGGAAGCTATTAGTTGATTGAGTGCCAATTTGAGCGCCGCAGCAGATCCCACTGGCCCAATAAGTAAAGGTTCTGTCCCAAAATTTTGGAGTAACTTTAAGTGGTATTGATATTGTTCTGGCTCGGCCCCTACCATAACACTTAACTCGCCAGCTTTTGCTTCCGGGATACTCCCTAATACAGGTGCTTCTAAATACTCACCGCCACCACCAACAACTGCATCCCTAATTTCCTGGCTTTCTGTAGGAGTAATTGTTCCCATTTGGATGATTGTGCGCCCTTCCAAAGTTTGCCAAGCAGTGTCTGAAAGCAACACATTATAAATGGCCGGGGCATTAGTCAGCATGAGGATTATGCACTCAGCAGCACGAATGGCGTGGCGAGGATGTGTAACAATTTCAGCCCCAGCTGCTTGTAGTGGTGCTAATTTTTCTGGGGTACGATTGTAGGCAACTAGCTGTATATCTGCGGCTAATAACCTTTGAGCCATTGGTAGTCCCATCAGTCCAGTTCCCAGAAATGCCACCTTCATTTTTTACGTTCCTTTGGTACAGCGTAGGCGTAGCCTGTTGTAGACATCGCGTTTCCATCGTTTGATTTTAATATCAGTTATCAGTGAACAGTTATCTTTAAATACTGATAGCTATTCACTGATTAGTGACTAACGTCTCTGGTAATTAACCACCAGCCGCAAAAGTCATCATAATTATCACTGAAAGTAAAATACCTGGAGTAAGTAAGGTTACTAGCATTAACAGATCATGAGTGGACATAATTATTACTTTGGTATTGTGTTTAGGTTTACAGTAATCACTGTTATGCTAGTCTAAATAAGACTGATACTGCATTCTTAAATAGAGTTTTAACTTTTCTTTCTTTACGTTTACTCTGGCAGGGTCAATCCTTTTAATGGTTGAGAAATTTCTGTATTGTCCAGACCTTTGCTCTGAATTAAGACTCCAAAGCCGCCCAGCCCTGTGGGATCTATAAGTTGGTGTAGTGAGTCCCGGCGTTGTAGTAACTGTGAGAGAGGTAGCTGCTGATAAGAGAGGGCTGCAATCCGATCGCCCAACCCCAACGCCATCAAAAATAATCCCTGCTGGATAAAACCAATATTCTTTAAATTGTACTTCTGACCCCAGCGCTCCAAAGCCGTAAAGTTAACATGGGCAGTAATATCTTGTCGCCCAATATTAATATAAGGATTGTCATGGAAACGATGCTGGTAATAACACTGTAGCGTTCCTTGCGATCGCCTGGGATTATAGTAACGACTGGCGGGGTAGCCATAATCAATTGTTAACACATAACCGCGCTGCAAGCGGTCTGCTACTATACTCAACCAGTCAAGAATAGCTAAATTAATTTCACTACGGTAGCCATCTTGATATGCATGGGTAAAATTGATTCCTACTAAGTCTAAATATTCAGCTAGTTGGGGCGTTGAAGGTTCTCCTGTGACTTCTACAAATGATGGGCATGGGGCATTGGTTTCTTTCTCATTCTTATCTGTTGTCACATAAATTTCTCGGAGTTGGCCCGTTTCTAGGATGAATTGATGGACGGGGAAAGCATCAACTAATTCATTAGAAAAAAAGCAGCCTGCGATCGCATTTGGTGGTATATCCTCTAAATTGCACCAACGTACCAGGAAATCTTGCAAGCGTTGCTGCTGTTCTTGTCTTAAAGTTGGGGACTTTTCAACAATGATGTACTCCAGCGCCGCAAAAAAATCTGGGTAATGCAGTTGATGATATTTAAGGATATGCAAAGCTAGCAACCCTTGACCTGCTCCCATTTCTACCAGAGAAAAGGGTACAGGTTTTCCTAAAATTTCCCACATTTGGAAAAATTGTTCGCCTAGTAACTCGCCAAAGTCAGGACAGAGGTTAGGAGAGGTGAAAAAATCACTATCTTTAAAACCTATTTTGACTGCATCGCTGGAATAGTAGCCGTATTCAGGATGGTATAACGCCATGTCCATGAATTCAGCGAAAGTAATTCGCTGCTGGGGAGTAGTGGTAATGTAATTAGCGATCGCTGCACACAATGCTGGATTTGAATCCATAAAATTTGATAGTGGGGAGTACAGAAAATAAATGAATTATGAATGATGCAAAACAAAATTCATAATTCATAATTCCCTTAACGGTCTACAAACCCCATAATATAGACCACTGTGCTATGAGCGTTGAGCATTTATTGACAGACAAAACTTGGGAAGTTTGCAGTTCCATCCGATTGCTACAAAATGGTTCAGCACATATACCTCAAATCCTTATTTTGTCAATACATCTTTCAAAGCAGAAATCGACGGTGCAAAGAAGTAGCCGCCACCAGTAGTAATCACCCAGTCTTCAGGTGCGGTCAGTTCTTTAGTTTGAGGTTTATTTTGGTCATCCTCAAGGTGGATAAAGAACTTGCGTGTGCGATCGCCACCTGGTTTGTTATTATCACTTTGACCAATAATTGGATCGGGGCCAAGAGTTAATTTACCTTCAAACTCATGGCCGGTAGCAGCCTCCTCGCTGAACTTTGAATTGTTAACCCAATTCTGGGTTACAAACTCAAACTGCTCTACAATTGAGGTCTGATAAGCCAAAAAGTGGAGACCACGATCAACAAACTTATCATCTTTTAGCGGATTGTTCGGTGTTGAAGGAGACACCGGGCCATAGGGAATACCGCGACGGAGTAAGCGGCGTTTTTGAGTGGTAACTTCACTGCGATCAATATCAATCTCTTCGGAACCAGGGACTCTACCTCCTGGTGTTTTGTCATTGCGTGGATAAGTCTTGCGGGTATGGGCAATAAATGGACAACGCAGACCCGTTGCATCGTCCGAAGGCGGGACTACATCGTTTCTGAAGAAATTATCCTTGGGTGGATCATCACCATTGAATTCAAAATCATTATTGGCATCGTCATCATTACCCAAGTTTGGGGCATCTTTTTCGGGCGTGCGGACAGTGGGAGCGCCACTAGGCCAGCGACCAATTAGCTTTGCGCTTACCTTTCGAGGGTCGGTGTTTAAGTCAACTGCAATATCGTTCAAGAACTTGTGGAACTTATACACATCTTGACGTAATCGGCGGAATACAAGGTAAGAGCCATCATTCGCCCAGTCTAGCCCTGCCGATACAACCTTACCTTTGCTATGTTCTAATGTTTTAGCATCATTGTCCTGACCCTCATAGCCAAAAACAAACTCTCCTGGCCATAGAAGATCCTGTCCTGGTTTGCCCTGGTTTTTATTCTCTGGATTCTGCCGAGGAGTGAGAAGTTCTTTGGGATTATCAGCGACTCGACCACGAATGCCAGGTTGTGATATTCCATCCAGGTTGCCGAAATGCTCATGTCCAATCAGGGGTGCAGGTAAGTTGGCTCCCTCTTCTAAGAAGGTAATTCTAGCTCCACTGCTCTTAGGCTTACCTTGCTCGTCTGTAAATGTCACAATGCTTTCTAAGATCCGCGAAACTTCTGCTAACAAGTCGGTGCGATCGTCGCTGGCAATAATAAAAACCACATCAACTTTGCCATTATCTGGCCCACCGACAACCCAGCCAATAGGTTTGCCATCTTTGTCTACCGGGTCGTTGAGATCAGCAGCGCGTGCTGCTAGCCCAGCTTTAAAAGCTTCATCTTTAAATGAGCCGGCATCATTGGTTAGTTTTTTCAGCCCCTCAAAGGAGAAAGCTATATTGACCCAGGTTACTTTAACAGCGCCTTCACGGTTTCGTCGTTTTCTAGTGGACTTAAATAGACGGTTGAAGGCAATCACTTCTGAGGCGGTGGCAATGAAGTCAATCTGTGACTTAAGCCACTGCTTGAAAGCCTTTGGATTTTCAATTTCAAGGAACAAGAGGGCTTGGTAGTCTTTATTGAACCCACCTAAAATGTTGCCTTGAATGTTGTTGACATTGAGAATAGGCTCATTAGGCGCGGGGACGTGGAAGAATGCGTTTGTCTGTTGACCTTCTAACGGATCAGGAGCAGGTGCTTCACGAATGATTTGTTGTGTCATGATCAAAATCTTGTTGATAGTAAAGCCTATTGGCTATTCCAGAATTTAAATATCAAATCAGGTATTCCTAATGGGAACCTGTGTTAAGTTATCGGAGTTAGGTAAGAGATTTATGCAGCAATTCTATCCATATTTCATGCTTAGGAAGATTGCGTTATGTAAATAAATTTAGATTTTTTAAATGTGGTGAAAAATACTAGTATAGGCGAGATATAGGAAGAGTTTTGTATGTCTGCCCCAAGCTTGTTACACGCAAAATTAAATAATTTTTTTTAATTTTAAATAGTAAGTTCAATAATATATAACAATCCTATCTAAGTTTTAAAAATTAGTTTTTAATTAAACCACAGAGGAATAGAGAACACACAGAGAAGAATCAATAAAATTTTCATAAATAATTTATAAATACTATAGCGATTCTTAATATTCCTGTAAGTTGTGTTAGGGACATATTTCAATATAATTTGTCACGAAAAAGATAATTAACCTGAGTTCGGGATAAGGAAAGGGACAGGTAGTAAGCTGAAAATAACGTCAAATCCAGCACCTGTCCTAT
>NZ_JAVRBU020000037.1:0-36460 GCF_034531135.2 Nostoc sp. CmiVER01 | reverse complement strand
ATTTGTTATTTCGGAGTACTCATTTGTTATTTCGGAGTACTCATTTGTTATTTCGGAGTACTCATTTGTTATTTCGGCGTGTCCATAACGCACCATACGAAAGAATGTCACTGAAATAACGTGGATTTAGATCCCCGACTTCTTGAAGAAGTCGGGGATCTGAGCCTCAACTTTTGCTTAAGTAAGTGACATTCTACCCTATGAAACTACTAAAAGAGTTGAAACCTCTGCTGGTCATACTTGTGTGTACACCCTAGCCTACAAGGAGAGAGGCTTTAAGGCTTACTTCCCAACGCTAGTAGAGAAGGGGTTGGGGGTTAGGTCTGGTAAAATTGTGATTCACACAACTGAAAACTGCTGTAAGCGTCAAGGAGAAAGTGTAAAATTAATGTCTGATAGAACTAAAAATCAGATTATTCATATTTTAGAACAGTTAACCAGTGACTATCAAACCACAAAATCAGAACGCGAGGGAATCGCCGCCAATTTTCCCACATCTCATTATGAGTTTTCGATTTTAGAATAACTTAAACTATTAACAGTTAATATCAGAGGATATGCCAGTCAAATTCAAGTCAAGGGTGAGATAAAAAATCAACAGCAAGCAATTGATAACTTAAATCACCTGGCAGTTTTTGATGTTCCTGCTGTTGCTCAATTTTACTTTGGTAGTAATGGAGAATATCAGGGTACAAAAGCTTATTTACGGATGTTAGACTATTTACGCTTGCTGATTATTGAGTATTTAAGTTTGTCTGCAATGACTATTAGAGTGTAAGTTGCTAAAATTTAAATCAACTATATCTGTTTTCTCATTTTTATTTTTATCCAGGATACAGCAATGACTCAAGCAATTGATAAGCAACAAATGATAATTGATGAATTGAAAAAGTTATCTCCTGATAAGCAACAAGAGGTATTAAATTTTATTGAGTTTTTGCAGTTTAAGGATATGCAAAAGCAGGAGACACTTAAGGATAAGGAGGAGGAAAAAGAAGTTTCATTTTTAGAAGCCGCTAAGGAGTTTATTGGATGTGTTGATGGAGGCCCAGGAGATTTGGCGACTAATAAAAAGTATTTAGAAGGGTTCGGCAGGTAGTGAAGCAAAATATCATTATTGATACTGGCCCCCTAGTTGCTTTAATTAATAATCGGGAACAATATCATAGTTGGGCTACTAAAGAAGTCGCTAATCTAGCTTACCCTTTCTTTACTTGTGAAGCAGTAATTACTGAGGCGTGTTTTATACTGCAAAATTTTTATGGTGGTGAAGATGCTGTAATGGAATTAGTTAGTAGTAGTAATATTCAAATTTCATTTCGTCTCAGTGATGAAATAGGAACGGTTAGAGAGTTGCTCAAACGGTATCAGAATGTGCCAATGTCTTTAGCTGATGCGTGTTTAGTGAGAATGAATGAGTTGATTAATGTTTTATGTATGCCTATCTTCCTAATTGGGAAGAGTTAGAGATAAAATTACAGAAAAATTGTCAGCAATGACTACTGATTTACGAGCGGCCTAAATTATTTATTAATTCTTCTATGGCTCTATTTTTTGCATTTTCGTCAGGCAGAAAATAAAAAACTTTTTGTAAAAGCTCTATAGTTGCATTTTGAGCAAACCAGTCATCACTAGGATTGTCTAGAATATTTAAAAAATACTTTAAACGCTGCTCTATAGCATCTTTATCTGCTTTAGCTAGTTGTCCCATGCGTTCCAACCAATTTCCTGCTGAGTATTTGAAGCAATTAGCATCAACAGTACACAGTTGATGAACCAGGACATAAGAATTTTTCTCAAGACCGTTTTGGCTAGTTGGGTTAATTGGATACGTTGTTGGTAAACCGTTAGATGTTGTTTGTGAGGTTAGAGGAATAACAGAAAAAGTTGCTATATAACCTGACTCATCCTGAAACTGATCACCTGTCCAAACTACATAAGGATGCGTTCCTCTAAAAACTCTACTAGAATTGATGTTTTCAGTGCAAGAGATAGTCTGACATTGTACTTCACCTGGCTCATCCAAATCATAAATATGAGTGTGTCCAACTCTGCAACGTAGAGATACCCTATAGGGATTAATAAAATAGATCCAACCTTGTCTAGGTTTTTGTCCAGCCACCTGATAATCCTAATTGCCTAATTCATTGATTAATCTATCTCTTTCTGCTTGTAAGTTAAGTTTAACTTTTTCTTCAGGTCTGTGGGTATCTTTTACTTCCATCATGGGAGCAGTGTTATATACATACTCTAGTAACTGAGTAAGTTTATCTTGTCCTGCACCAGCCCATTCTCTCCTAATATTATCCAGTACTAACGTCAAACTTATAGGCAATTCTAAATCATCTACATTACCTGCTTGGGCACCAAGTTTGATAAGTATTGTATCTCCCTGAGATTCTTGAGATATTTCTTTACCATCCATTTGATTTAAAGTATTATCTATATCCTCATTCCAAGGGCCATAGTAATAATAACGCCAATCTAAATGTGTCAGCTGCTTTGCTGTCCATTTGACAGAGTAAAGATCAGCTAAATACAAAAACTTGATTAGCTGTGTTTTTGTAATATAACCTTTTGTCGCGTAGACAAAATATTTTATGAGCTTCTCCAACATCGTTCTCTCTCTTTGCTAACTCCCATAAGACTTTTGTCTAAATTTAATAAATATTAATAGATAAAATCATTCCATTAACAACTCTACTGTTTGAGAGCTTTTCATGGATTGATATCGCTTTATTATAGTGAGTTGTATTCAGCCCTTGACACTTTCAGGTTTGGATGCCAAGATGAATAGTTCTTATGTACTATCTATTTTAGTACATGATGCAGTTTATGTAATCACAAAATTTGTAACTAGCATTTAATCTGTTGGTGACAGTTAATAAAAGTGTTGTGGGTAGGTAGACAGCCTTCTGCAACTTTATCATTTCTTTGACGGGCAAAAACACTACAGACATAACCCATCTTTCAACCTTACTCACGGTTAGGACACTTTGCTCCCAAGTGTAATTTCTGGCGATGTCTGCGACGGGCTATGCTTACGCACGATCGGAAATTCCCTTCAAGGAACTTGTAGTAATAATTTCCAATCTTTGACACTACAGCTTTCTTAATGCTTAAATTTATGCTGGCTAAATTCCCATTATCTGTATTCACACTTTTATTAGGATTTGCCATAACTCAAAACTTTGGATGTACAACTCAAAAAGATAATTCAGCGATCGCTCAAACTTCACCGAAGCCAACGCCTCAAGAAATTGTGCAACCAGGAGAAGTTCTGGCTCTACCAGGTAAGTTGGATAACATACCCGTTTTTAACAGCAATAGCCCAGAATGGATTAAAATTGAAGGTATTTTACTTTCTTTCGTGGTCTACGCTACTTTGATGGCCAAGGTCAACAAAAGACACGCTATGTACATCTATGGCACAGAACTGGTCAGGTGTTAGAAACATTGGTGCAGCTTATACTTCCACCTTCAACTAAGCGAATAGTACAGGTAGATGTAATTTATCCACCAGATTCGACACTACCGCAAGTCCTGAGTGTAAGAACTTTAGAAAAGTGATCTCAAAAAAATCAAATAACTTAAGGCTTATATGGTTTTCCAGTACACTAACGCATTTGTCACCATAGCATCGGTTAATTGTGAGGAGTTAGTGAATTTCTATACTAGATTTCTGGAGCAAAAGCCAGTTATTTTGATTCCAAATATCTATGCTGAGTTTAATTTAGTTGGTATGCGATTAGGTATTTTTAAACCTAAGAACACAAATGAATCAGAATTTGAAGCGATGTCTGACGACAAGCCACTTTGGGTTTACGCCAAAAGTAAGATAAGTTTGTGTTTAGAGGTGAGTAATTTAGAAGATGCGATCGCTCACCTAACAACATTAGGTTATCCCCCACCAGGAGACATTTCCATTGCTTCCCACGGCAGAGAAATTTATGCCTATGATCCTGATGGTAATCGGATAATTTTACATCAAGCCCCAGTGAATGATAATTAATAAGTGATAATAATTTATTTGGTAATTGATTATGGCTATAACTCAAAACTATAGATTAAACCTGATTCAATGGTATCCGGGTCACATTGCGAAAGCTGAAAGGAAGCTCAAAGAACAGCTGAAGCGGGTAGATGTGGTGTTTGAAGTACGAGACGCACGGATTCCCTTAGCGACTCACCATCCCCAAATCGGTGAGTGGGTGGAGGGTAAGACACGGGTGTTGATACTTAACCGAGTAGATATGATTACGCCGCAAATGCGATCGCTGTGGATAGATTGGTTTAAACGTCAAGGAGAAGTCCCTTATTTTACCAACGCTCAACATGGTAAAGGTATAGCAGAAGTGGCACGGGCAGCACAAGCTGCTGGAGTAGAACTTAATAAAAGAAGAAGCGATCGCGGCATGTTACCCCGTCCAGTGCGAGCTGTGGTGATTGGTTTTCCCAATGTCGGAAAATCAGCTTTGATTAACCGCCTGTTGGGACGGCGAGTAGTAGAAAGTGCAGCTCGTCCTGGGGTGACGCGCCAACTGCGCTGGGTGCGAATTTCCGAACATTTAGAATTGCTAGATGCTCCTGGTGTCATCCCTTTAAGATTAGAAGACCAAGATGCAGCATTGAAATTAGCCATTTGTGATGATATCGGTGAAGCCTCTTACGATAACCAGCTAGTAGCAGCAGCCCTAGTGGATTTACTCAACTATTTGGAAGCTGTAGCCACAGATTTGTTACCTAAGAAACCATTAGAGTCTCGTTACCAACTCGACTCGACATCAGACACCGGAGATACCTATTTGCACGCCTTGGCGGAGCATCGTTACAAAGGTGATATAGAGCGAGCAGCAAGGCAACTTTTAACAGATTTTCGCAAGGGTTCGTTAGGTGAAATTAGTTTAGAATTACCTCCTAATTAAATAAGGATAAAAGAAAATTTGTTAATTTCTCATTTTTAATCGAGCAGCCCGCATCCTTAAAATCAACATAGTTCCTCCTGTAAATAGCATACCCAGTAACAAGGTTTTTAGACTAAGATTTTTTCCGCTCTCACTTACTAAAATACCTTCCAATACTAGAGAAGGTATTAATATCCCTCCATAAATCAAGAAATTAGAAAGTATCAATTTTCTTTTTGCTAGAAGAGTTAATATCGTTAAGCCAAACCCTAGAGGAATAAAAGTTAGCGCATAGTAAAAAATTTTCTGATTTTTAGGCATTAATTCCAATAAATTCAAAGAGTAAAAATTCTGTAAATTATCTACATATACTTGGATAGTTGCTCTGGAATAAGTGATGACTATATGGTGAAGTTTAGTGTCTTTAAAAATATTAGGTATATTCAGTCTTAAATCTGCTCCATTTTCTCCAGTTATCGGCGTTCGTAATCGAAAATCTAAGTCATTTCCCTGCTGTCCTAGTGTCAAATTGCGACGTAGGGAAGTGCCGGAAATTGAAATAATACGGGCAGGACCAAACTGCTCTAAGTTAGTAGTAGCAAGGGTAGTACTAAGTGTAAATTCAGATGTTTTACTAATTCTTTTGCTGAGAGTTGTGACAGGAGTAGCTGTTTGTAGCCAATGACTAGAACTCAAAAAAACACCTTTACCTTCTTGAGCGTCTGAAGGCTGTCCTTGCCACAATAGTTCTGGCAATTGTCCAGTCTGTTCTTTATAGCAACACTTTCCTTTAAATTGATAATTTGCTATTAGAGAGTTACCAAGATTATTAAAGTAACTGGAATCAGCTAATCCTTGTACTACCTCATTTTTTGAGATGGCTCGATCAGCAATATAAATTTCAGATATGTATCCTTGCCAAGGTCTATCTCTCGTCTGTTCGTTGCCAATCAGTAGGGGATAATTTCTATCCCAATTACTCAAAATTATCGTATTTTGCCACAATACCGAAATCAGGAATGTTAAAAATATATATCCAATAAAAAATATTATTATCTGTTTATTTGAGCGGCTAGCTCTACTATTTTCTATCTGTGCAATAGTTTTTTTAAAGCTTTGATTATTCCATATATCAAAACAAATAAAACCAATAAATCCACCAATACTATTGTTCATAATATCTGATGGAGTAGGCATTCTTGAAGGTAGAAATATTTGCAATCCTTCAACTGTAAACGATAAGCTAGCACTTACCAAAGTAACTATGAAAACTTGTACTCCTGTTTTTATCTTTCTTTTCTGCAAGAGTCTAGTCAAGCCAAACCCTAAAGGCATAAACAGCAAAAAATTATTTACTTGGTCTTGAAAATTACTAGCATTGTTAAAATTAGCAAAAAATTCTGGGATGGAAAAACTATCTGGGATGGAAAAATTAAATGGATAAAGTGTAGCTAATAGTACTAAAACAATGTTGATAATGACAATCAGTAAATTAAATATTTGAGCGGAAACTGGATATTTATTCATAAGTTATTCTGTGATTACTATGATTACTAATGGATAGCAATAAAGTTACTTTCAATATATAGTATTGAACAAAGCCGTTAAAACAAGCCGATGCTAGATACTTTTAACAAGCGTGTATTGTAACTTTATTATTGTCCTAAGTTTTTTGTCCGTTACTATATCAATGATTGTTGAGAGTAAGTAACTAAAAACTTTTCTTACTGTTTTGCCCTAAGTATGAATTATTAATTACCACTAATAGATGCTTAAAGCTACTTTTGAACTGTACACAATATCAACGCTGCTTTTATATTATTTACTAGTAGATAATTATGAGCAGTAAATTATGAAGAAATCATCAAGGTATTATGAAAACTACATATAGTTGGGTTTGGGTTTAAGTTGACACTAATGGCGGATATACGCTCTTACTGAGGGTTTTATCAAGAAAGGCAGGAGGTGAAGCAGTGCGGTTTGGATAAGAAGATACTCTCGTCTGCGGCAGCGCCCTTAAAAAGGGGTAAAGGAGGAGAAAATTAGCCTTGTAATTTATCGGGGGTTGGAGGGATCTTTGCAGGGTAAACAGCCGCAATCTGAACTTACCGTACTGGCTCACAAAATTGAAAATTTGCGAACTGAATCTCCAGCAAAGTTGTCTCTTTCAATGTAATATCTGTCACATGCAGTTGTCGGAATGCAGTTAACAGTGTCATAAAGAAAAGGTGAAGGTTAACCTGTAGTGTATAACTTACCTTAGAGTTGCTTGCACCTCTAGCTTCGATGGATCACACTCATGACTGAACTGACGCTACGCCTACAAGAGGGAGATACCGAGACAACGATCGCAGTTGATCAAGATATATTCACAATTGGCCGTTTGCCGGAATGTAACCTGTACTTACCTTTTGCTGGAGTATCTCGCAACCATGCCCGCTTGATGAAAACAGCTGAAGGTGTGTGGACTATTGAGGATCTGGGCAGCAAAAACGGGACGCAAGTAAATAAATATCTTGTTAACTTCCCCCAAGAGTTACATCACGGCGATATCGTTTGGCTGGGCAATGTTAGCCTGGTAGTGCTGCTCACAAGCCCGATTTCACAACCGACAGGGCATCATGGAACTTCGGATATTAATGAACAAAGAACAATCCTTCACAATGTCGAACAATTACAACAGCAATGGATCGCAGCCGATAGCAAAGATGGCAACATCAATAATAAAGACAAAACCATTGCCCGTCTCAAAGACTTAGTGGACATAGCGAAAAATCTTTGTGCGGCGGCATCTATAGAAGAAATTTTTTCTCAGGTGCAGCAAGTGGTTTTTCGTTACCTTGATAGTATTGATCGCTTGGCATTATTAATTGATGTTAATGGTTGCGGTCAATTAGAATTAGTTAATTCTGCTACTAGAAATATTTCCCAACAAAAACATCTCCCCTCTGATGGAAGTTGGATTAGTCGTAGTATCTGTCAAAAGGTATTTGACGAAAAAGTTGTTATTCAAACAGCCGATACCCAGCAGGATGAACGGTTTGCTAGTGAACAGAGTATTTTGGTTAAAGGCATTCGCAGCGCGATGGCAGTGCCTTTATGGGATGAAAATAAAGTTGTGGGCGTATTGTATGCCGATGCTAATCTTTCTTCTTACCATTGGGCAAATGAAGGCGAAGAAGAACTCAGCTTTTTTTCAGCTTTAGCAAACATTGTAGCTTCTAGCGTCCAGCGTTGGTTACTGGTAGAGAAACTCAAAACTGAAGAAATGATTCGTCACCGACTAGAACGCTATCATTCTCCAGCCGTTGTGCAGCAGTTGATCTCTGTAGGTGCATTACCGGGTGGTCGTTTAGCTCCCACCGAGAGCGAAATCAGTATTTTGTTTGCAGATTTGGTTGGCTTTACAGCAATTTCTGAACGGTTAACACCAACAGCGATCGCTCAATTATTAAATAATTTATTTGAAGAAATGCTAAAAGAAGTTTTTACTTGGGGCGGCACTTTAGATAAATATATTGGCGATTGTATTATGGCATTTTTTGGCGCTCCAGAACCGCAACCAGATCACGCCGATCGCGCTGTTAATGCTGCTAAAGGAATGCTGACTCGTCTGGAACATCTTAATGCCAACGGTTTTTGGCACGAACCCCTTCAATTACGTATTGCGATTAATAGCGGTAAGGCTGTTGTAGGAGATGTCGGTAGTTCCCAAAGGGTAGATTATACGGCATTAGGCGCGACGATTAATCTTGCTGCTCGGATGGAAGCAGTTTGTCCTCCTAGTGAATGCGTGATTAGTGAAGCCACTCATAAAATGCTTTCACTGCCTTCAGACTTTGAAGAAATGGGAGATTATCGTTTCAAAGGTATTGAGCGATTAGTTAAAGTTTATCAGACAAAATTGCAGCCAATGCCAACAATTCTTACTCCATTTATTAATCTTTAATTTGAATATGGCGACTTCAAATATTTGTTGAATCACCTTCAATGGCAATTTGAGTAATTTTGTGCCAAGAAGGGAATACTGAGTATAAATGAAAAATAATATTGTGCAATCAGGAAGGCTATGGCTGATTCATCCGCTTTAAAAATGATTGCTAAAGCGCCCCAAATCATGGTATTGTTCACTGGAGGGTTCAGTGCCATTTTGGGATTTTTGGTGATGCTTGCGTGGCATACTCACTTCAGTGCCATCATTCAAGTCCTGCCAAATTCGCCTCCCATGCGCTACAACACTGCTCTAGCGTTTTTCTTCAATGGCTGGGCATTGCTGACTCTAATCAAAAAGTGGCGACTACTTGCAGCCGGATTTAGCTTAGTGGTTGTTCTGATTGGTGGCTTGACTTTAGCACAATATATCTTTCAGGTAAACTTTGGTATCGACCAACTTTTTATACAGGACTATCTGACAAACAATCTTCTTACTTCTACCGAAACTTTAGGGAGCGATAAATCTATCCACCAATTTGTGATTAAAGTTGGTACTCCCTTACCTGGCCGCCCTTCTCTGAATACAGCACTAGCTTTTACTCTATTAGGTATAGCATCGCTATGCTTATCTCTAGTCAAGATGAGCAAACGTTTATTAATTGTTGCTGGATTGTTATCAGCAGGAGCGATCGCCATTGCACTTGTAGCATTATTCGGCTACGTTAGCGGTCTAGAAACAGCCTATAAATACAAAGGGGGATATCTAACAGGTGTAGCACTTCCAACAGGGCTGGGTTTGCTGATGATTGGGGTTAGCGTCCAACTTTTAGCTTTTGAGGGAATCGATCGCCTACCACGATGGTTTCCCCTGAGTATTGGTTTTGGAGTTTTGACTGCAAATCTATTACTTTGGCAAGCGATAAATAGTTGGAACAATATACTTGTTAAGCAGCTATCAAATACTAGCCCAAAAGTTCAATTGCTACTATCTCCGGTAGCCCAGCTAGTGCTGGTAGAAGGACTGTTCTTAAGCTTACTGGTGACGCTAGTTTTCTATTTTTCTCAACTTACCCAAAAACAAGCAGCGCGGTTGAAACTGACGAATAATGACTTGCTAAAGTCTAACTCATTACTTCAGGCAACCTTAGAATCTACAGCTGATGGTATTTTTGTTCTTAATGCTCAGGGAATAAAAATTAACTTCAATACTCAATTTCTTGAGATGTGGCAAGTTCCAGACTCAGTTATCAAAGCGATGAAATGGGGACAGGATCAGCCAATATTGTTATTTATTGCTAGTCAACTCCAAGATCCAGAAGCGTTTTTGGAAGCGACTAATCAAATGCTTAACCGCCCAGAGAAGGAGACTTACGATATTTGCCAATTTCAAGATGGGCGAGTTTTTGAATTATATACTCGTCCGCAGTGGATTAGCGATCGCCCCATCGGACGAGTTTTCAGCTTTCGGGACATCACGAAGCGGATACAGGGAGAAGCCGCTCTCCAAAAAAGTGAAGAAAGGCTAAAACTCGCATTGGAAGGTTCTGGCGATGGTTTATGGGACTGGAAAATTTCTACTGGCGAAGTTTATTTGAGTCCCCTTTGGCTGGAAATGCTAGGATACAGCGTCGGAGAACTCCCAGGTCATGTTAGCACTTGGGAGCGGTTGATTCATCCAGAAGACCAGCCTTGGGTAATGGAAACCTTGAATGCTCATCTTCAAGATAGTTCCCATGCTTATAACTTTGATTATCGAGTCTTGACTAAATCCGGCCAGTGGAAATGGATTGCCAATTACGCAAAGGTTGTCACACGGGATGAAGATGGGAACCCACTGCGGATGACAGGGACTCATCGAGACATTAACGATCGCAAACAAGCACAAGAGCAACTCCGCTTCCTGAAAACAATCGCATTTGCGATCGCCGAGTCCCCAAATTTCAACTCGGCATTAGGGCAAGTTTTGCAATTAGTCTGTCAAACAACTCATTGGGACTATGGCGAAGCCTGGATTCCTTCTGCGAATAGTCATGTTTTACAGTGTAGTTCAGCTTGGTACATCAATGACCATGAGCATGAGAATCATCTACCCCAAATCGAGGAATTTCGGGCGGTGAGTGAAAAATTGACCTTTGCTTTAGGCGTTGGTTTACCTGGAAGAGTGTGGGCATCACAGCAACCAGAGTGGCATGAAGATATTTCCAAACAACCAGAAACTATTTTTCTCCGTCAAGATACAGCTTTAGAAAATGACATCAAAGCTGGGTTGGGAATTCCTGTGGTTGTCAACCAGCAAGTTCTGGCAGTGCTAGTATTTTTTAAGTTGGCAATTGCCACTCAGGATAAGCAGACGGTAGAAAATATTTCAGCTATTGCTGCCCAATTGGGTTTATTGCTGCAACGTAAACAAATGGAAGAAGAACTCTTTCATGAAAAAGAATTAGCGCAAGTTACGTTACATTCTATTGGTGACGGGGTGATCACTACAGATGCAGCTGGCAAAATTGAGTATTTCAACCCCGTTGCTGAAATGCTCACAGGTTGGAGTCAGCAACAAGCAAAAGGTTTACCATTAAAAGAAGTCTTTAGAATTTTCCATGAAACCACGCGAGAACCAGCAGAAAATCCGGTAGAAAAAGCTTTAAAATCAGGGCAGATCGTCGGTCTAGCAAATCACACAGTTTTAATTACCCGTGACAACAAAGAAATTGCTATTGATGACTCTGCTGCACCAATTTGCGATCGCTACAATCAAATTGTCGGTGCAGTCATGGTGTTTCATGATGTTAGCCAAAACCGCAGCCTCTCCCGTCAACTCTCTTGGCAAGCAAGCCACGATTTCTTAACGGGGCTAGTCAATCGCTACGAATTTGAACAATGTTTAGAACAAGCGGTGAGCAACGCCAAAACACACAACCTAGAACACGCTTTGTGCTATCTGGATTTGGATCAATTCAAAATTGTCAACGATACCTGTGGTCATGCGGCTGGTGATGAACTTTTACGGCAAATCACAAGACTATTGCAAACTAAGATCCGTCAAACAGACGTATTAGCTAGACTAGGCGGCGATGAATTTGGCGCATTGCTTTACCAATGTTCTTTAGAGCAAGCTATGCGGATTGCTAATATTTGGCGCGAAACTATTCAAGAGTTTCGGTTTATTTGGCAAGACAGTATTTTTTCTATTGGAGCCAGTATTGGTTTAGTAAAAATTAATGCAATTAGTGATAACAGAGCCAGTCTGTTGAGCTACGCAGATGCCGCTTGCTATGCTGCTAAAAATAAGGGACGTAATCGCGTTCATATTTTTCAGCTTGACGATGAAGAACTTTTACAACAGCGTGGAGAAATGCAGTGGGTTTCACGGATTACCAAGGCGCTAGCAGAAAATCGTTTTTGCTTATATTCCCAAGCCATTACAGCGATCGCTCCCACAGAAACACAGGAAACTCATTACGAAATCTTGCTGCGCTTGAGAGATGAGAAGGGAAATTTAGTTGTACCGATGGCATTTATTCCGGCAGCTGAACGCTACAATCTGATGCCGACAATTGATCGCTGGGTGATCGAAACCCTGTTTAAGTCTTGGTCATTAACAGAACATCATAGTAAAGCTATTTATGCCATCAATCTTTCAGGCACTAGTATCAACGACGATCAGTTTATTAGCTTTTTGCGTGAGCAATTTCCATTGTATCAAGTTCCACCACAGTCAATTTGCTTTGAAATTACCGAAACCGTAGCGATCGCTAACTTAACAAAAGCCAGTCAGTTTATTAGCGAACTCCAGGGCTGGGGCTGCCATATTGCCTTAGATGATTTTGGTAGTGGTATGTCCTCTTTTGCCTATCTTAAAACCCTCCCAGTAGACTATTTGAAAATTGATGGCGGATTTATTAAGAACATTATCGAGAATTCTGTAGATGATGCAATGGTGGAAGCGATTAACCGCATTGGGCATGTAATGGGGATAAAAACAATCGCTGAGTTTGTCGAAAATGATGCTATCTTACAACGACTCAAACAACTTGGAGTCGATTACGCTCAAGGTTATGGAGTGGGGAAACCAAGTCCATTAATATTTACTTAAAGCTTAATGGTGAATCGTGAATGGGAATAATTACGAATTACGAATTACCTGATGCCAGCTTGAAAAATTTGCTCTGCGGTCAAATTCAACTCTGGAAAAGTTGGCGACTGAATTCGGTCATCTCCTCGAAACTTACTAATGCGATACTCACCTTCTTCTAAACAGCAAACCAAAAAAGTAGGTTATTTGGGTTTGCCAATAAATTCTCTACCGCCCAATGCATCATAATCTACAATCCAATATTCAGTAATTCCCATTTCTTCATAGTCAGCGTATTTTTTCAGATAATCATCACGCCAGTTTGTACTTACCCTTACGGGTTCGTCAGTTGCTTCAACGCGGGGAACCCGCGCAACGCACTGACTCACTACCTCAATTACTAAAGGAATTGATGCTGCTTGAGTAACAGTTGATTCTTTTTTCCACCGAGGTTCATTAACTAAATTAGGGAGATTTAAAAGTAATACATCTGGCGAATAAGCTGATTCGTTTTCAAGTGGTTTAACTAATACTGTTTTTGGTATACCATACCGCAGTCCGAGGCGACTATATTCTAAAGTTATTTTTGTAGATAAAAATACAATAATCTCTTCATGGTCGCCTGTTGGTTGGGGCATTTCTACTACTATTCCATCATATAGTTCGTAACGTTGTCCTGTGTTATTTGGATATTTAGCAACAAATTCATCAAATGTAACTACTTTGCGTAAGACTTGAGTCATAGCTTGATTCCTCGATTGTGCTATAACAACTTCAATTGGATTTAATTTATCAATATTAATACTTATTGATTAGTATAGTTTAATTCAATTAAAGTTGCGAAATTGTAATATTGGGCAGCTAATTCTTAGCTAAAAGATTAGAATTTGGGTAGTAGCTTCCTCAATTTATATGTATAACATTAGGAAGCCAGCTTCAAGCTATTTTTGGGAGGTCAGGTAATGGCGATCGCCACCATTAATCCCGCCACTGGGGAAACGCTCAAAACCTTTGAGCCACTCAATGATGCAGAAATTACCGCTAAACTCGATTTAGCTAATCAGACTTTTGAAAAGTATCGTCAGACAAATTTCTCTGAGCGATCGCACTGGCTGCAAAAAGCTGCTGATATTTTAGAGCAAGACAAAGCAGAATTTGCTAAGTTAATGACTCTGGAAATGGGTAAGCCATTTAAAGCTGCGATCGCGGAAGTCGAAAAATGTGCCTCCGTCTGTCGCTATTATGCCGAACATGCCCCTGATTTTTTGGCTGATGTCAGTGTAAAAACGGATGCCAGCCAGAGTTTTATACGTTATCAACCAATGGGTGCGATTCTCGCCGTGATGCCGTGGAATTTCCCCTTCTGGCAAGTTTTTCGTTTTGCTGCACCAGCCTTAATGGCGGGAAATGTCGGCTTACTCAAACATGCTTCCAATGTGCCGCAGTGCGCCTTGGCAATTGAAGATATTATCC
Source organism: Nostoc sp. CmiVER01 (assembly GCF_034531135.2). Lineage (NCBI taxonomy): Bacteria > Bacillati > Cyanobacteriota > Cyanophyceae > Nostocales > Nostocaceae > Nostoc > Nostoc sp. CmiVER01. The sequence goes on along the minus strand of NZ_JAVRBU020000037.1, from coordinate 22,078 downwards.
GACGGGCAGGTTTTCCTGAAGGTGCGTTTCAAACTCTATTAATAGGCGCTGCTAAAGTCGCCGATTTAATGGCTGATGACCGCATAAAAGCTGCTACCTTGACCGGAAGCGAACCAGCAGGTGCATCCCTCGCCGCCGCCGCCGGTAAACAAATCAAAAAAACCGTTTTGGAATTAGGAGGAAGTGACCCGTTTATTGTGTTAGAAAGTGCTGACTTAGAGACAGCAGTTGTCACAGCTACTACAGCGCGGATGTTGAATAACGGGCAATCATGTATTGCAGCGAAACGTTTTATTGTCGCAGAAGCGATCGCAGACAAATTTGAAAAATTACTTTTAGAAAAATTTGAGGCGCTCAAAGTTGGCGATCCCATGCAACCAGATACCGATTTAGGCCCATTGGCAACTCCTGGTATTCTCCAGGATTTAGATCAACAAGTCCAAAATGCCATTAGCAGTGGTGGTAAAGTCCTTATCGGTGGACATCCTTTATCAGATCGTTCTGGAAACTTTTATCCACCAACGATTATCATAGGTATCCCCCCTGAAGCACCAATTGCCAAAGAAGAATTCTTTGGCCCGGTAGCCTTGTTATTCCGGGTTCCAGATATCGATGCTGCCATTAAACTCGCTAATGACATCCCCTTTGGCTTAGGTGCAAGTGCTTGGACAACCAACAACCAAGAAAGCGATCGCTTGGTTGAGGAAATCGAAGCAGGTGCCGTGTTTATTAACAGTATGGTCAAATCCGATCCTCGGTTGCCCTTTGGTGGCATTAAGCGTTCTGGATATGGCAGAGAATTAAGTATTCAGGGTATACATGAGTTTGTCAATCTTAAAACCGTGTGGGTTAAATGATTAGTCATTGGTCATTGGTCATTAGCCAAAAAAATGACAAATGACTAATGACGAAGGACAAAGGACAAATGACTAAATAAATAGTTAGGAAATAAAATGAATACAGCAGAATTATTGGTGCAGTGCCTAGAAAATGAAGGAGTGCAATATATTTTTGGACTCCCTGGTGAAGAAAACCTGCACGTTTTGGAAGCGTTAAAACATTCTTCGATTAAATTTATTACAACTCGTCATGAACAGGGTGCAGCATTCATGGCGGATGTCTACGGACGTTTAACGGGAAAAGCTGGAGTGTGTCTTTCTACTCTTGGCCCTGGGGCAACCAACTTGATGACTGGGGTAGCAGATGCTAACCTCGATGGTGCGCCTTTAGTGGCGATTACTGGTCAAGTGGGAACAGATAGAATGCATATTGAATCCCATCAATATTTAGATTTGGTGGCAATGTTTGCACCTGTTACTAAATGGAACAAGCAGATTGTACGACCGAGTATTACACCAGAAGTAGTACGGAAAGCATTTAAGCGATCGCAATCTGAAAAACCTGGTGCAGTTCACATCGATTTACCAGAAAATATTGCTGCTATGCCCGTCGAAGGCAAACCTTTGCGTAAGGATAATAGCGAAAAAACCTATGCATCTTTTGCTAGCATTCGGGCCGCCGCCGCCGCAATTTGCCAAGCAGTAAACCCATTAATCTTAGTCGGAAATGGGGCAATTCGCGCTCAGGCGAGTGATGCTGTAACGCAATTTGCCACTTTGCTGAATATACCTGTTGCCAATACATTCATGGGTAAAGGCGTTATTCCCTATACACATCAATTAGCTTTGTGGTCAGTGGGATTACAGCAAAGAGATTATATTACTTGTGGCTTTGATAACACAGATTTAGTAATTGCGATCGGCTATGATTTGATTGAGTTTTCCCCCAAAAAATGGAATCGTAATGGTGAAATTCCTATTGTGCATATTGGGGTAAGTCCGGCGGAAATTGATAGTAGTTATATTCCCAACGCCGAAGTTGTGGGAGATATTTCAGATTCCCTCTATGAAATCTTAAAATTAGCAGACAGACAAGGTAAACCCGATCCTTTTGCCATTAGCTTAAGATCAGAGATTCGGGCTGATTACGAACAGTACGCCCATGATGACGGATTTCCGATTAAGCCGCAAAAGTTAATTTATGACTTACGGCAAGTGATGGGCCCAGATGATATCGTCATCTCAGATGTTGGCGCACATAAGATGTGGATGGCCCGTCATTATCATTGCCATAGCCCTAATACTTGCATTATTTCTAACGGCTTTGCGGCTATGGGTATTGCCATTCCTGGCGCTTTAGCAGCAAAACTCGTTCATCCTAAGCGCAAAGTTGTTGCTGTAACAGGCGATGGCGGCTTTATGATGAATTCCCAAGAATTAGAAACAGCCTTGCGTGTCGGTACACCTTTTGTCACCATAATTTTCAATGATGGTGGCTATGGATTAATTGAGTGGAAGCAAGAAAATCAATTTGGCAAAGGAAACTCATCTTTTGTACATTTCAGTAATCCTGATTTTGTCAAATTAGCCGAAAGCATGGGTTTAAAAGGCTACCGAGTTGAATCGGCTTTAGATTTGATTCCGGTACTCAAAGAAGCCCTCGCTCAAGATGTGCCCGCCGTGATAGATTGTCCCGTAGATTATCGAGAGAATCACCGCTTCAGTCAAAAAGCCGGCGAGTTGAGTTGTGCGTTGTAAAAATTAGAGACGCGATTAATCGCGTCTGTACAAGAGTTAGGAGTTAGAAGTTATTTATTATTCCTAATTCCTTTAGTGTTTTGTTAGGGTGCGTTACGCCATAGGCTAACGCACCGCTTTACTTCACTTCATTTCATTTATAGAGATATTTCTTTTTCTTCTCCTTCTTCGTGTCCTTCTCTGACGAGACGCTGCGCGAATGCATCCTTAGTGGTTCGTTAAAAAACTACGAGTATCAAAGACTCATTCACGAGTATCAAAGGCTCGTTCACGAGTATCAAAGACTCGTTCACGAGTATCAAAGGCTCGTTCACGAGTATCAAAGACTCGTAGGGGACTTCCAGAAAATAAATTATCCAATTTACTCAGATCATATTTTTCTTTCTCCCCCTGCCCCCTGCTCCCTGCCCCCCTGCCTACACCACGATAGAATATTTTTTTAGTTGGAAGTCTCTAGAGCAAAATATATTATGCCCCTACAATGATTTTGAATCCTAGAAGTTAGTACAGTGGTGCGTTACGCCAAAGGCTAACGCACCCTACTAAAAATAGAAGTTAGAATATACGTACATCAGGCTTAGGTGGATCTTTACCGCTTGTGCTGGCGTAATTGCTCTACTATATAGTCTTCCAATTCTTGCCTTTCTCTCTTACTGGCATTTCGTTGATAAGTTCTTCCTGTTTCTTGCATAAACTTGCGTTTCTCGTTTAGAGAAGATTTGATACCTCCAGTGCCTTGCAGCTTTTGCTGTAATTCTTCCCAAGTCTTTTCACCTACACTTTCGCCTAGTTTTACTAGTACCTTTGGTAGTAATGTTTTTGCCTCTCTTTGAAAATCTTCTTCTGTCTCAAGGGAAGCTAAATCTATATTGCTGAAGTCGATATCGATTTGAAACTTACTCATAGAATTATCTTGTTCTTTTAACTATTATTACCACTATAGGGGGAAGATAGGTTTTACTTTACTGCCAATGCTAGTACAGTATGGCGTAAATCCAGATACCATCTAAATTAACAAGGACAAGCTGCTTTAAGCAAATTACCCTTGTCAATGATTGCAGGAAGGAACTCTGTTAAAGACCATCAACATACATTGGATAAAAATTCTGCTCTTGAGTGTGCTATTATCACCTTGCATCTTTGTTAAAAAATCATTTGTTTGGGATAAAACGCAAATTCTGACGATTAAATCTCACGTTTAATCAGTAAAATAAGTTTTTACAAGTGATTTCAGATTGCTATATCATAAGGTTTTTAAATATAGTCAATACCTGCACAGCCAGGTTAGGAATATTAAAAATGCTATCTTAAAGGCAAAGGTCATTTGCTCAATTATTGAGGAAAAAACTATGACTACAGCGCTCATAGAGGCTAATTCTATCGAGTCATTGCTAGGTAAAGAGGCTGAAGACTTGCTTACCTACAAAGCAAAAGTTCCTACTGATTTACTACATTTGCCTGGGCCAGACTTTGTAGATCGCATCTGGCTCAACAGCGATCGCAACCCGCAAGTAATACGTAATCTTCAATTACTTTATTCTACTGGTCGTCTTGCATATACTGGGTATCTGTCTATTTTACCGGTAGACCAAGGGATTGAACACTCAGCAGGTGCGTCTTTTGCGCCCAATCCGATTTACTTTGACCCAGAAAATATTATCAGGCTAGCGATCGCCGCAGGTTGCAATGCGGTTGCTACCACTTTGGGGACATTAGGTATCGTTTCGCGCAAGTATGCCCACAAAATCCCCTTTATTGCCAAAATCAACCACAACGAATTGCTAACTTTCCCCAATCAATTTGACCAGGTATTGTTTGCTGATGTAGAACAAGCTTGGAATTTAGGAGCAGCTGCCGTTGGTGCAACAATTTACTTTGGTTCAGAGCATTCTACCAGACAAATTCAGGAAATCAGCAAAGCTTTTAAACGCGCCCATGAACTGGGGATGGTGACAATTCTCTGGTGCTATCTGCGGAACAATGCTTTTAAGCAAGATAAAGATTATCACCTTGCGGCTGACCTCACCGGACAGGCGAATCATTTGGGTGTGACGATTGAAGCCGACATTATCAAACAAAAGTTAGCTGAAAATAACAATGGTTACGGAGCAATTGCTAAAGCTACTGGCAAGAGTTACGGCAAAACCGATGAGCGGATTTACACAGAATTGACAACCGATCACCCAATTGATTTAGCTCGTTACCAGGTACTAAATTGCTACGCTGGGCGTGTAGGACTGATTAATTCTGGTGGCGCGACTGGTAAAAATGACTTCGCAGAAGCAGTTCGCACGGCTGTAATTAATAAACGCGCTGGTGGTTCAGGATTAATTTCTGGGCGAAAGACCTTCCAACGCCCCTTTGAAGAAGGTGTAAAACTGTTTCATGCCATTCAAGATGTTTATTTGTCGCCAGATGTGACGATAGCTTAGGGAGTGGGGAGTGGGAAAGAGGCAGAGGGGCAGGGTGCGGGGGGCAGAGGGGAAAATTCTTCTCCCCTGCTCCCTGCTCCCTTGCTTCTTCCCCTGCCTCCCCATTCTTATCTAACGTTTCTCAATAAGAAATCTGGCTGACCACAACTTTTTCGCGATCGCTTCAAAATCTCGGCGCTACAAATACTAGGTTCGCCGTTTTTGGAATAACAAAAGAAGACTTCTTGCAAAAATCTTCCTGAACCAGAACAAAAAGGTGCTATACCATCAGCAGTAATTTGATTATTCGCGCTCACAAATGAATTTTTAAAATTTGTAATTGTGGTACGCACGGGTTTATTAGGGCGATTGTAAGCTGCGGGAATAGCGATCGCATCTTTTAAATTTTTACTCAATGCCAAGTATTCCGCAGGAGTTTTCCCCGAACAAGTACCATGTTTTTCCCATTCATGATCGTAAAGTTTATTACTAGGATATAAATTGGGAAATTGCCGCCTTACTTCCGATGGTAATTTTTGTGTGGAACAATTAGCGGGATAACCAGTTTGATACTGTGGCCACAAACCATGTAGTACAAAACCAAGTTTCTTTCCAGAACCGCACTGCTGTTGGTCACGGCTACCATTTGCTGCACAATAATCCGGCGACCAAGAGAGTGTCAGTACATAAAAATCAAATTTGCCTGGAGTACCGCGATTTTGAGCAACAGCAGCATTAGGTATAAAAAGACTAGTAATTAACAGAGAAGATGTGACAAAAAGTTTCTTAATCTGCATATAAACAATTAATTTATTCTAAAAGTAAAGTTATACATAATACATGGTTAAGAGTCAAGAGATGAAACCACTTCGCGGAGTTATTAGTCATTAGTAACTCTCCCTTGCTCCCTTATCTCCCCACTCCCCAATTCCTAACGAATTCAGAAAAGCAAATCTTGGTAGGAATTCTGGGATATCCTTAGATTAGTGAAAGATTTGCCAAAAATAGTAAGAATGAAGCTGGCAGCAAGAGTAAGTCAGGTAACACCTTCATTAACCTTAGCGATCGCAGCCAAGGCTAAGGCACTGAAGGCGGAAGGAATAGATGTTTGTAGTTTTAGTGCTGGAGAACCAGATTTTGATACTCCAGCGCATATTAAAGCCGCAGCAGTCAAAGCTTTGGAAGAAGGCAAAACCAAGTATGGTGCAGCAGCCGGAGAACCAAAGTTAAGGGAAGCGATCGCCCATAAGCTTAAAATTGATAACGGTCTTGATTACAAGTCAGAGAATGTCATCGTCACCAATGGCGGTAAGCATTCTCTGTACAACTTAATCGTGGCATTGATCGATCCAGGCGATGAAGTCATCATCCCCGCACCTTACTGGCTAAGTTATCCAGAAATGGTGACATTAGTCGGCGGAGTTTCCAAAATTGTCCCTACAGATGCAAGTACGGGCTATAAAATTACTCCCGAACAACTCCGTAAAGCCATCACCCCCAAGACAAAGTTATTTATCCTCAACTCTCCATCTAATCCTACGGGGATGGTTTACACGCCAGATGAAATCAAAGCACTGGCGCAGGTAGTAGTTGATGCAGATATCTTTGTCGTCTCTGATGAGATTTACGAAAAGATTCTCTACGACGGTGCAGAACATATCAGCATCGGTTCTCTTGGGAAGGAAATTTTTGACCGCACTTTGATTAGTAATGGGTTTGCGAAAGCTTATTCCATGACTGGGTGGCGTCTCGGCTATTTAGCGGGGCCAGTGGAAATCATAAAAGCAGCGAGTTCCATCCAAGGGCATAGTACATCTAACGTGTGTACCTTTGCCCAATATGGTGCGATCGCAGCCCTACAAAGTCCTCAAGATTGTGTCGAAGAAATGCGCCAAGCCTTCGCCAAACGCCGACAGGTAATGTTAGACAGACTCAACGCCATTCCCGGATTGAGTACTGCAAAACCAGATGGCGCTTTTTATCTGTTTCCTGATATCAGCAAAACCGGTCTAAAATCTTTAGAATTTTGTGACGCTTTGCTAGAAAAACATCAAGTTGCAGTTATTCCCGGAATTGCTTTTGGCGCTGATGACAACATTCGCCTTTCCTACGCCACAGATATGGCGACGATTGAAAAGGGAATGGATAGATTAGAGAAATTTGTCAAGTCGCGTATTTAGTTAGTTGTCATTTGTGAGGAGAATTTAGCAACTCTCCAATTTTTCACTCCACCTTTTCCGATTCAGAAGAAAGGGTGGAGTTCATTTTTAAACCCGAAGTTCCGAGTTCTGAAATTTAAATTAATTCCAGTACCATCAAGCTGAATTTTGCATCAAAGAGTATGGTTGAATCAAAATCTGTACCGGAATCCCCAATTGTTGATGCAAACCTCGAATCATCTCCAAGGTTAGCGCCTGCTTGCGATGCAAAATGTCGGCAATTTCTGCTTTACTGCCAATAACAGGCTCTAATTCATCTACAGACAACCCACGAGATTCGAGATAATATAAGATTGCTTCAATAGGATCTGGTGCTTCAATTGGGTAATGCCTTTGCTCGTATGCTTCCACCAGCGTAGTTAAAACTTCCAATCGGTCAGACTCTGGTGTATTTAGTTCTGCATCAAACAATTTTTCAATTTCATCAAGCGCAGCACGATAATCAGCTTCGGTGCGAATTGGACGAGTTTCAAGCATAGGTATTACTGTCTCAGAAACTTGTTGCATCTACGTTATCGTATTCTTTATGCGTTCCCAGAAAACGAATAAAAATAATTCCAATATCATAACGAATGTAAACAATTAAGCAGTAATCATTACCTTTGATATTAAAAACAACACGATTATTAGCAATAATACTGGCATTGCGATAAGTACTTTTGATATCTGCCGGACTATCCCATTCTGCACGAGCTGCTTCATCAAACCAAGCCTTTAATGACTGTTCGGCATCGGGATATGCTTCCCAAAATTTTCGTAACGTGCTGCGGGCAATGATTCGCATAATCAGGTAATTACAGCGTTACGATACATAAATATACTTAAAATCTTTACCAATGACAAATGACAACTGAACGTCACCGTCCCCCGATACTTAAACCAAATGAATTCTACACATTCCGCAGCTATTTCCAAATGAAATTCGCTCCTGCTGATATTTTGCGGGAATTAGGAGTAACTTTAACTAAATCTTCAATCAATTTACCTGTCGCTGCTTCAGAATTACTGACTCGACTACTAGATTTACACCAACGCCTAGAAGAAGCGATCGCTCGTGTTAGTCTAACTAGTGAAGCCGCTAGACGAGAGGTACTAATTGCACCCATTTTATTAGAAGTAGCGCACATCACAAAAGCAATAGTTAATATTGAGTACCCTATTGAAGTAAACCAGTATCTTAGAGGTGACTTAGACTACTATCTTCAGTCAAAACACAATATCTTAGTGGTAGAAGCAAAACAAGCAGACTTAACACGGGGATTTACCCAGTTAGCGACAGAGTTGATTGCTTTAGATACATGGGTAGAATCAGATGAGCCAATTTTGTATGGTGCTGTGACTACTGGGGATATTTGGCAGTTTGGTAGTTTTGATCGTCAAGAACGGAAAGTAACTCAAGATTTAATGTTGTATCGCGTGCCAACTGATTTAGAAATTTTGATGCAGATTTTAGTGGGAATTTTGATACAAAGCGAAACAGATGCGACGCCTCAAGCATCTACTTCTGAAGTTGGTTGATGATTTCCAGTGTTTTTTGGTGATCCTCTATTTTTCCTTGGTGTTTAAAAATATCTGCGGCTTGCTGGAAGTCAGTAATTGCCCCCTTTTTATCTCCCAATTCAGAGCGGGTAATACCCCGGTTGTAGTAGACTAGGGCATCATTAGGATTAATCCGCAAAGCTTGGTTGTAATCTTCCATTGCCCCCTTGTTATCTCCCAATTGTGCGCGGGCAAGACCCCGGTTGCTGTAAGCTTTGGCATAGTTGGGATTAATCCGCAAAGCTTGGTTGAAATCTTCCATTGCCCCCTTTTGATCTCCCAATTGGGCACGGACAACACCCAAGTTGGTGTAAGCTTCTGCATAGTTGGGATTAATTCGCAAAGCTTGGTTGTAATCTTCTATTGCCCCCTTGTTATCTCCCAAATCAGCGCGGACATTTCCCCGGTTATAGTAAGTTTCGGCATGGTTAGGATCAATCTGCAAAGCTTGGTTGTAATCTTCCATTGCCCCCTTTTTATCTCCCAAATCATCGCGGACAACACCCCGATTGTAGTAGGTTGAGGCATCATTGGGATTAATCCGCAAAGCTTGATTGTAATCTTCCATTGCCCCTTTTTCATCTCCCAATTTAGAGCGGGCAACACCTCGGTTGATGTAGGCTAGGGCATATTTGGGATTGAGGCGGATTGCTTCAGTATAAGCTGCGATCGCTCCTTGCAAATCTCCTTTCTTTATCTTATCCAAACCCTGATTAAAGAAGTCTTCAGCCGTGAGTGTCGCAACTTTTAAAGCATCACTTAGACCAATTACCAATAATTTTATGTCGATAGCATAACTGGGCTGATTAATAGTTACAGTAGTGATAAATGTAGTCAAGGCTCCTATGGCAAAGGTTTTTGCAACCTCTATCGACAATTGAGGAAACAAGAATTTTCTTATAAATAACATAAAGAATAAATGTTATTGTTGAGTGATTATACAAAATAATACAGGTACTAAATAAGTTAACTCTTTATTCTTGGCGCTCTTGGCGTACTTGGCGGTTCGTTTAATATTCTATGCATCTTCATATAGAATTGGTATAAGCATCACAATATGTAAAATAGTCCATTACGCTACTGAACATTTTTTAATTGCAAGTCTTTTAACCTGATGTTCAGTGTTCAGGGTTCTCAGCCTTATGTTTTGTGTTCCGATCTTGAAGTTCTGAATTGTAAGCTCGAAGTTTCGCGCATTCATACAAATAACCGCGCTACAGTGCAAACAAAATTCGGTAACAGAGGTGAAGATAAGTCATCTGTTGCGAATAATGTTGCCACTAATTTCAGAACTGCTTTTTCTCGGCGATATACTTCAACCTGTTGTAATTTCCAGTTCAAAATCCAATATTCTTGAACTCCTCTAGAAGCGTATAATTTTAGCTTAACTTCCCGGTCGCGTCGCTCGTTTTGTACTCCAGGAGAAAGTACTTCTACAACCAGTTCTGGCGCTCCTGTTAAATGTCCTTCATTATCAAGTAAAATGGCAAGGCGTTCTTTACTTACCCAAACTACATCGGGAATAACATTATCTGCATCAGTAAAAATAATTCCTGGTGTTGGCACAGTCTCACCAAGACCTGTTGAGAGTGACCAATCTCTTAATTCTCCACAAATATTTGCTGTGGCTTTCTGATGTCCCCAATGTGGTGCCCTAGTCACAAATAATTCCCCATCGATAATTTCGTACCGATTACCGTTATCTGGCAATAACTTTAAGTCTGCACTTGTCCAACGTATCCGTTCATCAATACTTTGACTCATCCGAACCCCTAAAATATTGATAATAATGTCAATTCACAATTCCTAATGCCCCTCACCTTTACATTAACTCCATTTCCTGCAAACCTTGGCGCAGTCTCTTCGCCTCTTCGGGATTATACCTTTCATGAAGGGCGATCGCTTTTCTAAAAGCTGTTAAACTATCTTGATGATTGCCAACTTTCAGCAACACCACCCCTAAATTTTGATAGGCTTCGGCATAGTTGGGATTTAAGGCGATCGCATTTTGATAATATGCGATCGCATCTGTAAATAAACCCAAAGCTTTAAATATCATCGCCAAATTATAATGTCCAAAAACAAAATTAGGGTCAATTTTCAAAGTTGTGGCGTAAGCAGTTTTCGCACCTTTTAAATCTCCTGCTGCTTTGAGTAAGTTACCCAAGTTAATGTATGCTCCTAGTTTGAGCATGGGGTAAATTGGCAATTTGATCGCAGCTTGATAATGAGAAATAGCCTGTGGGAATTTTTGCAACCTACTGTAAGCAATGCCTAAATGGTAGTGGAGTTCATACAAAATATCGTAGTTTTCTTCAGCAGTAGTAATTCCATGTCTGAGCAACTCCATACCTTGGGTAATTTTCCCAGTTTCCACATACAATGCCCCTAATTTACTGCAAACATAAGGGTCATCAGGATGAGTAGCGAGAAACCCTTCCATTGCTGTAGCTGCTTTGGCATATTTGTTATTTTGAGCGATCGCACTTTTTTGATATCCTATGTGTAAAAGTGCCACTCCTGGTAAATAACCTACTTGCCAATGAGGTTCTTTGGCTATAATTGCTGATACGCTATCATCCACTAAGGCATGATAAGGACGGTCAAAGCGAATATCTGGATGATTGCGAAACAGCCTGGAAACCAGAGAATAGGGAGATTGTTCTGCACCAATTTCGTGGCGAACGAGGTTAATGAGCAGGTATTCGTCTCTTGCGATCGCTTCTCGCAACTGCGGTACAATTGTTGGTGCGAGAGTTTCATCAGCATCTAATACCAGAATCCAATCTCCAGTGACATATTTTAGAGCGGCATTGCGGGCAGCACTGAAGTCATTACACCATTTAAAATGATAGACTTTCGCACCGAGTTGTTGAGCAATATTCGGAGTGCGATCAATTGAGCCTGTATCCAAGACTACCATTTCATCTACCACTTTTCGGACACTGCTCAGGCATTTAGGCAGTGTTGCTGCTTCATTTTTCACAATCATGCACAGACTGAGTTTCATATTGTCAATAAATTCTGGTTCAAATTTTTTGCTTGTAATGACCAACTTTTATTTTGTGCCGATATAGCATCAGACCATCATAAGGCGAGTTTTTGACAAAGGACAGTTATTTGTCAAGAGTTACTCTCCCACTCTTTCTATCCCCTACTGCTTTATCCCAAAGACTTGCTCAGAGCATCGCAAGAGACGGGGTATGCACCAATGACTAATGACTACTTAATCAAAAATCTTCAAGTTTTACAAAGAAAGGCAGAGGGCAGATGGCAGATGGCAGAAGGGAAGAAAAAGATAAATAAAAACTTTAGTTCTGGGTTTAAAGCCCAGTTTAAACAAAGATGTTTTTCGAGGCGCGCAGCGCGAGGAAAAACAGCGTCCTTGCTTCAATACCACTATGAGTAAGGGTGGGTTCCTTCTGCCCTCTGCCCTTGTACTTCTGCCTTCTGAATTGTTAGACAAGTTAACTGAAACTAACTCAAGATATATTTTAGTTTTTTGACAATATTTCTAAATAAGGCTAAAAAATCTTAACAGGCTAAGTCTCTACAAAGCTTGCTATATTAAGCTATAAAGTGTAATTTTGTATTCATGTCACACTAGTCTTTACCGATAATGGCGATCCGAGTCGATTTAAAATTATAGAAAATCGCCCCTTCCCTGTACCTAATCCTCTAAATACGTCTACACTCAAAATAATAAAGTTATCTAATATATTTATGGTTAATGATTAATAATATTTTAAACTAGATATTACCATTTTTTAATGTTTATATAACTATTATACGCATTATATAGAGAATCATATATAATGAAAAACCCCTTCGGCAGAACAGCAAATTTATTTCGCCAAAATCTTAAAGATTATTTGCGATCGCTTAACGTTTGGTTTTTAGATACACCAGAAAGGGCACTCTTAGAAGCTCAACAAGCCGCTCAGAGAATTAAAAACATTGAAATAGAACATTTTGACGGCAAAAAAATATCTTCACAATCAGTAAATTATACTGAAAATGTGATGTCTTATTGGCAAGGATACCTCGATAAGAATTTAACTATTATCAAATTAAGACTTATAGAGTTTCGTCTTAGTCGCAAAATTTTAAATCTCTCCAATTCTGTATTGTTAGAAAATCTCAAAATTATTGATGAAGTTGTAGAGAGGTACGCTTTAAAAGATGAAATAATTAGCAACAATGCGTTAATCTCAATTTCTCAACCACTACAGGTTAACCAGAGCGAAGTCAACAAACAGTTATCATCTAATCTTAATCAGACCCAACCTCAACCTCCATATCAACAAGCTAGATTACTATCGAGGTCTATGGGTCAAAGACTGAATAGAATCAAAGTAGATTTTGTACCGCAGACCGAAGAAGAGTTTATTAGAAATCACCGACTTTCTAAAAATAGAACAAAAATTTCTATTAGATTTATATTAACGTTAATTATTGTACCATTTTTAACCCAACAATTATCTAAAAACTTTTTAGTATATCCCATATTAGAAAAAAACAGAGAAATCAGTATAAATCAAGCTTTTCTCAATTCTGATATGGAAAAAGAAGCTCTCCATGAATTACATCATTATCAACAAATCCTAAGGTTTGAATATTTTCTAAATCAAGCACCACCAATTTCTTCAGAAGCAATAACAGAAAAGATAAAAGATAGAGCCATTGAGATAGCTGAGGAATTTCATATAAAACAGAATAGTGTTATTAGTAATGTATTCGCTGATTTAATATCACTAATTTCTTTTAGTATAATTATCATCATAAGCAAAAAAGAAATTGTGCTTGTAAAATCTTTTCTAGATAATATTGTTTATGGACTAAGTGATAGTGCTAAGGCTTTTTTAATCATTCTCTCTACAGATTTATTTGTAGGATTTCACTCACCAGAAGGGTGGGAGGTTATTCTTGAAGGATTAGCAGAACATTTAGGGCTACCGGGCAATAAAACCATAGTATTTTTCTTTATTGCTACATTTCCGGTAATTTTAAACACTATCTTTAAATACTGGATATTTAGTTATCTGAGTCGCTTATCTCCGTCGGCATTAGCTACATTAAAAGAGATGGACGAGGGTAATTGAAATTGCTAATTCGTAATTATTTTGGCGTATTTGTCTCTTGATTCGCTAGGCTATGTATATCCTGGTTCTTCTGAAGTGTACTATGGATTTTGAAAGCAAAGCTAATGCCCCAACTCCTACAGACAACATAGATTTTGCTCAACCAACTACTAGCCGTAAGCCGTTAGAATTGCTGCGAGATACTGAGGCTTTGCTACGCCGCCCAACCGTAGCAACACTGTCGCTGATTTTGCCACCAAAACTGAGCAATAAATTCCATGCGGCGTCATCTTTGGCAGACGATTCTTTTAAGGAATTGGCAGAAATTGACCTAGACAATATTAGTGATTTTGAACTGCGACATGCACGAATTGGTATTGGCTTAAGCTTTGTTGGTTTTGGGGCGCTAATGATATTAGTACTGCTGCTGTACTTAAACACGTTGCGTCCAGAACTCAGGGCGGGTGAGCAAATTCGGCAGTACTGGTATCAATATGTTTGGTTTGTCAGTTTGGGTGTTGCAGGGATGTTTATGTTGGGACGTGAAGCGATGCGTCCTATGCCAAGGCGACGGAAATCAAAATAGTAAGTGCTGAGTAAAAGTAATTCGTAACAACCTACGGGTTCGCGTAGCGTGTTACAGACTGACACTGCACCTATTTTGCTTGAGAATAGGGGTACGCCTATGTCATTAAGTTTTATAACAGGAATTTAGAAAGAATCACAAAGCTTGCCGATGATTGAAGAGGGACTTAAACTCTCAGAATTGGTTAAAACTTATGAATCACGATGCTTTCATTGTTCCACCAGGTTCAAAGATTTCTCTGAAAAAAAACTATGATCCAGCCTATAAGACTGAGTTTCATGAAAAAGCTGATGCTGCAACTAAATTACAGGCAGATATTGAACGATTAGCAAATTACCAAAATATTCTCTACGCTCAAAATACATATTCCTTGTTGATTATTTTTCAGGCAATGGATGCTGCTGGTAAAGATAGCACAATTAAACATGTGACCTCTGGTGTAAATCCGCAAGGATTTCAGGTGTTTAGTTTCAAGGGGCCCAGTGCGGAAGAATTAGACCATGACTATCTGTGGCGAACAACTAAGGCTTTACCAGAAAGAGGTCGAATTGGAATATTCAACCGTTCATACTATGAAGAAGTGCTAGTAGTTCGTGTCCATCCAGAAATGCTGAAAAAACAACAACTTCCCCACTTACCTGAAGGGAATAAAATATGGAAGCAGCGTTTTAAAGAAATTAATAACTTTGAAAAATATTTGGTAAATAATGGTATTATTGTCCTGAAGTTTTTTCTCAATGTTTCAAAAGCAGAGCAAAAAAAACGCTTCTTACAACGGATTGATTTTCCTGAAAAAAATTGGAAGTTTTCAGATAGCGATGCCCGAGAACGAGCTTTTTGGGATGATTATATGAATGCTTATGAAGAAGTTTTTAATAATACTAGTACTAAATGGGCCCCGTGGTATATTATTCCAGCCGATCGCAAATGGTTTACACGACTGACTGTTGCCAATATCATCTGCACAAAATTAGAAGAACTAAATCTGCAATACCCAACAGTTAGTGAGGAACATAAACAGCAACTTTTACAGGCAAAACGCATTTTAGAACAGGAGGATTGAGTTATCTATTTAATAAAAAAAAGGTAAAAGTAACATAAATATACTGTGTAATGGATTTAAATTTAAAATTTATCTTTAAATTTATTAATTATTTTTGTAATCAAAGAAGTTTGTCTGAATAGTGACAGCCAAAAAATCATGACTCAGATGGCAGAAAATGCCAAAAATCATCTACCTCACTTTCATAATGCTGCCTTTGATATTGTGGCGATCGCAGCCTCCGCAGGAGGTTTAACTGCTTTAATTAAAGTGTTATCGACTCTACCTCCAGAATTTACAGCCGCGATCGCTATTGTGCAACACCTCGCACCCGAACATCCGTCGTTCATGGCAGAAATTCTCAGTCGGCGCACGGCTATTAAAGTCAAACAGGCACAAGAGGGAGATTGCCTTACCCCAGGAACGGCTTACATTGCTCCACCTAATCATCACTTGTTGGTTAACGGTGATGGCACTCTTTCCTTATCACAGTCGGAATCAGTACATTTTTTACGTCCCTCGGCTGACCTATTATTTAAATCGGTTGCAGCCACTTACAAAAATAGAGCCATCGGTGTTGTGCTAACTGGAACGGGTAGTGACGGCGCGATGGGAGTAGAAGCGATTAAGAAAATGGGCGGTATCATCATTGTTCAAGACACAAAAACCGCCGAATTTTCTGGGATGCCTTCCGCCGCAATTCAAACTGGCAACGTAGATTTTATTCTCCCCCTCGATGAAATTTCCAGCACCCTAGTAACTTTAGTCATGGGAGAATTTTACTAAGCTGAGGGGCTGAAGAAATATATTTTAAAATGCAACTTGGTGTCAACATAGTTCAAGTTATATCTTGCACCTGCCCACTTTCCCACCAGAGAATAAATTCTCTGGCTAATAGCGTAAGTCCACTCAAGTAGACTCCAATCCTTCCTTATTCAGTTTTCTTTAGAAGACTTTAGCTATATATAAGCCTCAGAATGAATTCTGAGGCGGTTGTTGGGACTGGTGCAAGTTCTGAGTTAACGTCATTAATGAGGCTTAGAACTCCTTTAATGAGTCTTTTTTCCTCGTGGACGAGTCTTTGATACTCGCAGACACAGTTCATAACTCCACTCATTTGCCCCCAGCCCACTGCCCCTACCCTATGACTTCCCCAGAAAAAGACCCCGAATTTGAAAATTTACTAGTTTATCTTAGACAAAGCCGGGGATTCGATTTTACAGGCTATAAGCGCTCAACTTTGATGCGTCGCGTATGCAAGCGAATGCAGTCATTGAGCGTAGACAACTTTGGAGATTATTTAGATTACCTAGAAGTTGATCCAGAAGAATTCAATTATCTTTTCAACACTATTTTAATTAACGTCACCGCTTTTTTTCGAGATCCATCAGCTTGGGAATATCTAGCAGAGCAAGTGTTCCCTAATCTGATTAAAAATAAAAAAAGTTCTGACCAAATCCGCATCTGGAGCGCTGGTTGTGCTTCTGGGGAAGAAGCTTATACCCTGGCAATCTTGATGGCTGAAAGATTAGGAGCAGACGAATTTCGCCAACGAGTGAAAATCTATGCCACAGATGTAGATGAAGAGGCTCTCAACCAGGCACGCATTGCTACGTATTCAGCAAAAGAAATTCAGGCTGTGCCAGATCAACTGCGACAGAAATACTTTGAGATTGTCGCGAACCGCTATGTCTTCCGCCAAGACTTGCGCCGCTCAGTAATTTTTGGTCGCCACGATCTGCTTCAAGATGCGCCCATTTCGCGCTTAGATTTGCTGGTTAGCCGCAATACGATGATGTATTTTAATTCTGAGACTCAAGGACGAATTCTCGCCCGGTTTCATTTTGCACTAACTGATGCAGGCTATCTGTTTTTGGGAAAAGCGGAGATGCTATTAATGCATTCGAGTCTGTTTACGCCACTAGACTTAAAAAACCGGATATTTACTAAGGTATCGTCGGTTAATATCCGCAATCGTCTCTTAATTATGACAAATTCAGTAGATGACGAATCTAGCAACCGTTTGCCTCGACACCTCCGGTTGCGAGATATAGGTTTCGACACAGCACCAATCGCCCAAGTAGTCATTGATAACAATGGAATTCTGGTGCTGGCGAATGAGCAAGCGCGGAATATGTTTGCCCTTTCCCTCAGAGATTTAGCTCGTCCCTTCCAGGATTTAGAACTTTCTTATCGACCAATTGAGTTGCGATCGCTAATTGAACGGGCTTATAATGAACGCCGCCCCATCACCCTAACAAATGTAGAGCGCTATTTGTCCAACACAGAAACCCAATATCTGGATGTACAAATTACGCCTTTGAAAGACACCGACACCAGTTTCTTAGGTGTAAGTATCGCTTTTCATGATGTCACCCGTTATATTCAACTCCAAAAGGCGCTACAACGCTCCCGACAGGAATTAGAAACTACTAACGAAGAACTGCAATCCACCAACGAAGAATTAGAAACTACCAACGAAGAACTGCAATCCACCAACGAAGAATTAGAAACTACCAACGAAGAACTCCAATCTACTAACGAAGAATTGGAGACGATGAATGAAGAATTACAATCTACTAATGAAGAATTACAGACAATTAATAGCGAGTTGAGCGAGCGCACCACAGAACTGAATCGCACTAATACTTTCCTGATCTCTATTCTCAGAAGTCTCCAAACTGGAATAGTAGTAATTGATGGCAGCTTTACCATCTCAATTTGGAATTACATGGTAGAAGATTTATGGGGTTTGCGAACTGATGAAGTTTTAGGAAAGTCTATTTTCAGCTTAGACATTGGCCTACCCGTCGAGCAGTTGCGATCGCCCATCCGCGATTCCCTATCGGGAAAAAAACAGTTTCAAGAAATGATCATTGATGCTACCAATCGTCGGGGTAGGCAAATAAAATGTTACCTGGCGATCGCTCCATTGCTTGGCATTGAAATGCAGGGAGCAGTTTTGATAATGGCAGATGTAGAGAGTGTCAGCAGTATAATTTCTATTCAAGGAGTGGAAGAACGGCGGCAGCAAGATTAAAAAAGGCAGGTGGCAGGGAGCAGGGGGCAGGGAGCAGGGGGCAGGGAGCAGGGGGCAGGGAGCAGGGGGCAGGGGGAAAGAGGGTTTTAACCTTGTTTATTTCTCTTGACATAAGTTTGCTTTTATTGTGCCGACTTACTACTAGACTGTAGCGAGATTTGCCTACCTTTAACAATGGGATTTTGTCCCTTGTTTGCCTGTATAGTTAATTTCGCCAATTAATTGCGCACTGATTTTTGTTGGTTAATTGTAAAATTGGGCTTGATATAAGTACAGTAACAGTTCGATTTGCTGTATGAGAATCTAGACCAGACTTTAAAAGTTGATTTATCAATATCCTTCTATTTTGGATTACATAGGTTTTACTTTGAACTGCAAGATATTTGGAAACAAGTTGTGCTACTTCTAAACCTACATATCCACAATACCGTGATAAATTGGGAAGCTTCATAAATCCAATCAACATCAAACTTTTTCCAAAGCTAAAGAAAGTTTTTTATATGTATCGAAAATAAGTCTTGGTATTCAAATCCAAGACCTCAATTGAAGTTACTACACACTAAAATGAACAAACTCGATCATCCCAATTGGCTGAAGTAAATCACCCAAAGAATTCCAATTACCTCAATAACGATTAAGAGGTTAGTGAAAAACCAGCCCTTTGTCATCTTGACCGACAGTGAAAAACAATAACCACGCTTGATTTATATTAATGATTTTAAAGTTTTTGAAATCAGGTCTAGAAACGAGTGAGCCAATTAAATATTTTCTAGGATAATTAAAATCAGTTTTTATAAGTTTGACTCTAAATTGTTTTATTTGTCAACTGAAGAAAATTTGTAAATCTAAAGTGTTTCTCTATAGGCTCAAACCCTGTCTGTGGAATTTCATCAACAGAAATTTTGTATCATTTTTTTATTGTTTGTAAATTAATATAGATTATTGCAAATATGTTTTTGCAAATAATTGACATAAAAGAAAAGTAGTGAAAGCCGTACTAAGCAAGTAGGGTATTTTGGATTTGTGTGGGAAGTAGGCAATGTTTACAAAGGCCTATAACGCTCGAACGCGAACAGGGGCGATCGCACAAGAAGACTCGGTTTAGCTTCTTTAAAAGAGGCGATCGCTTCAGTTAAAGATTATTTATCAAAATTTGATGCGTGTAGAGCCGTGTAATGTCTATGACGGGCTATTTGGCGTTGTTATTGGAAATTAATACGCACAAAGCCAGCAATTATGCATAACCTGTTTTAAGTAAAACTTATGTTTTGTATAAACATAAATTATAAATTAATAACTGAGAAAGTATTGCTTATTTGTAACGAAATTGTTATGTTTCTTTACATAAAGATACAAAAGCACCTGAATGCGTTAAACCACTGTTGATCAAGGTTTTGTAGATAACTATGCAGTTAAGCCTGCAATGTGCTTTGCCGAGTATCCATCAACGGCAAGAAAATCGCTATGCCTTTGCTAAAGCGATGTCTACGCCAATACTGCTAAGTACCTTTGTTAACAGCTAGACGCATTTACCTTCCGTCTTTACACATTTGATTTTCACATTCGATACAACTGTAATTTTCTTTTGGGAACATCTGCTATGTCTTTTACCATCCAGTCGGCTCAAAGTATTTTTCCCGGCACCCTAGTTGCTGACATTGTTCCAACTGTTGTTGAATCATTCTCTCAGCTCAATGCTGAAGATCAACTAGCATTACTCTGGTTTGCTTATACCGAGATGGGTAGAAGTATTACGGTTGCCGCTCCAGGAGCAGCTAACATGATCCTTGCACAAGGCTTACTCGAACAAATTAAACAGATGCCTTTTGAGGCTCAAACGCAAGTCATGTACGATTTGGCTAACCGTGCTGATACTCCCCTGTGCCGTTCCTATGCATCCTTCACCGTGAACATCAAGTTGGGCTTCTGGTATCAGTTAGGAGAATGGATGGCTCAGGGAATCGTTGCTCCTATCCCAGAAGGCTACAAGCTTTCTCCTAAAGCTGCTGATGTGTTGCAAGCAATCCGCAATGCTGATTCAGGTCAACAAATCACCATTCTACGAAATACTGTAATTAACATGGGATTCGACCCGAATGCTCCTGGTAGTTACAAAAAAGTATCAGAGCCAGTGGCTCCACCCACAGCACCAGCATTTCGGACTAAAGTCACTATTGAAGGTATCAACGACGCTACAGTGTTGGGCTATATCAATAACATGAATGCCAATGACTTTGATGCTGCGGTTGCTCTGTTTCGCTCAGAAGGTGCTTTGCAACCTCCCTTTGAAAGACCGATTGTTGGTCAAGATGCAATCCGCGCTTATATGCGTGAAGAATGCCAAGGATTAAAGATGATCCCAGAGCGTGGTATATCTGAGCCAGTGGAAGATGGCTATACACAAGTTAAAGTCACAGGCAAAGTGCAAACCCCTTGGTTCGGCGCCAGTGTTGGGATGAATATTGCATGGCGGTTTTTGATAGATCCCCAAGGCAAAATCTTTTTTGTAGCGATTGACTTACTTGCTTCTCCGAAAGAACTGCTCAACCTAGTACGTAAATAAACCACTCTTTTAGAGGCACGGCAGTGCCGTGCCTCTATGAAAAACTTGAAGGAGCAACACCGCTAGCGTTCGCGTAGCGTCTCGTAGAGAAGCGGTAGCGACTCATCGAGCGTCATACTCAATATGCTTAAACAAAAAAGGGCTTATTTGGTATTTTCGTTGTGCGATCGCTCTTGAAAGCAACCGATACCATCGGCAATATTGTAAAAGATTGTTAAACAGTTTTAAGGTTAGTGCGGAGTTATTAAAAATCTCCGAATGAGAGCTATTTTCAGCAATTATCGATTAGATATTGTAATTTTCAGGTGAGAAATGGAGAGTTGGAAGGCAGGATGTATGGATGCTGATGAACTTCTCAAACGCTATTGTGCAGGAGAGAGAAATTTCCCTGAAGTAAGCCTGCACTTAGTTAACCTCAGCGAGGTGTGTTTAGCTGGAATCAATTTGAATCGAGCTAACTTGACTAATGCGGCTTTATCACAGTCCAACCTGCGCCAAGCAAACCTGATCGAAGCCAATTTGACTGCGGCAGTTCTCTGGAGAACCGACTTCAGTGGAGCAAATATGATTTTAGCAAACCTTAAGGCTGCTAATCTGATACGGGCAACTCTTAGAAAAGTGGACTTGCACAAGGCTTCTTTAACGAAAGCAGATTTGCGTTTAGCAGACTTGCGCTATGCCAACCTTAGTGGTGCAAACTTGGCTGGGGCAGACTTGCGTTATGCCAACTTTACTGGTGCAAACTTGTCTGGAACAAATCTTAGTAGTGCAAACCTGACTGGGGCAAACTTGAGCAATACATATCTAAGTCATACCAATCTTGCCAAAGCTATTTTGTACAAAACTGATCTAAGTACAGCCCACCATAAAAAAGGGTCGGAAATTATGCCGCTTTCGCATCTAGGATTTTAGTAGTATTGTCGGAATTAACAATTTCACACTTGGCAAGAATTTTTGTAGTTGATTTTTGACTCCAATTAAAAGGGTGGGCGATAACATT
>NZ_JAVRBU020000036.1:0-39767 GCF_034531135.2 Nostoc sp. CmiVER01 | reverse complement strand
CTTACATCTGGTGGCTTACATTAAGGCTTTGTTGCTTGCCTATCTTGATACATCAGCAGCAAGTTGAAGAATCCGGGACAAGTACCGAGGCGATTTAACAACTCTGTTGTAGGGAACTGCCTAAAGCCTCTGATTAAAAAGAGCAGAAACTCTAATCCTCTTCCCGAGAAGCTGTACTAATAAGTTTTTTCATGCTGTTTATGTTGTCGGCTATATAACCAACTTCTTGTTCTGTCTTGCCCTTAATTTCTCCAATGATAGCGTTAAGCTTTTGTCTAGCTTTTGTAAAATCAACCATCGACACCAGTAAATCAAGAACTCCTTTCGTTAAGGGTTTTCGTCCGAAAGTATTACTCAAATTCTCCATTGGCTCACTAACAAATCTTTTCAGTGGTGCAACTGGGACAATCATTCCCTCCTCGTCCACTTGCCGTCGAAAATAGGATGACCAAGTATAATCTTGAAGCGCTCCACTCGTAACCAAATATGATTTTACTTGCGCCAATTCAATAAAATCGGGTGCTAACATCCCCAACTCCGCCGCAAACTTATAAGCTACAAAAAACTCTAGCAACGAACGATGAGCTGGGGTATAATCACCATCAGCATTGCGGATAAGCATCGTTTGCCCCATCATGTCATAATACCAGTGGTCTAAATCTTTCTCTTCCTGGACAATAGAACCAAATAAGCGGCGAATGTGTTCTGGAAAAAGCCGATAATTCAAGCTCATTTGGTTATTACATAGCATTTCCCAGGAAATTTCGCATAGAAAGTACAGTTTATCAGCCAAGGAAGTAAAAGTACGTTCCGCTTTAATATCGCGTTCCATTTTCCGCCTCACTGCATACAGATACACCCGCGAAATATCCATCGGTTTACCCGCCTCAATATCTGGTAAGGCTTCCAAAATTAAATCAGTCATCACTGGGCGATGAGCTAAATCTAATAGTTGCGGACTGTTTATCACTTGTTTAATGATTGTAGTTCCGGTTTGGTATGACAAAACCTGCCTAATTTGCTCGTCGTTAAATTTCTCCAATTCCAACACTTCAAACTGGGGTGTTTCTCCTGTTAAATGAGCAGTAGATGCTTGCAATTCTGCATTTAGCAATACGCGTCCTTCCGTTGCTTCTGGAAAATGCTCCTTGCGACAAGTAAGAATCACTTTTGCACCAGGAACTACCACCTTAGCCAGTTCCCAAAAGTTGTTAATTATCTGTTGGCGATCTACTTTTGCTGCCATTTCGTCAAAACCATCGAAAATTATCAGCAACTTACCCATGCGGTTGAGTTGGTCAAAAACGTCGCTGTTGATGCGGATATTGTGTTGAGCAAAGAAGAAACCTGTCAAAACATTTTCCACATTTAACGCCTTAGCAAAGTCACGCAAGGTTATTACTAAAGGAAGACGGGGACGTTCAACGCCACGTTTCTGAGCATTACGATAACGTTGAAGTGCAGTCCAAGCATAGTGTAAAGCAAACCAAGTTTTACCTGTACCAAATTCTCCCAAAATTGAAATATGCTCTTTTGCGGGTTCATCAAGCCACAAGTCGATATAACCATCAATCCAGCCATCTTTTTCTTCATAGAAACTTACGCCTATCCGTTGTTTGGTAACTGGATCGATTTCTTCTTTTGTACAAGCAAGGGGTACATACTTGGTATCAATTTTTCGGCGTTTGATTTCTGCTTCTAACCAGTCGAGATACCCGCTAAAGTCTGCATCTAAATCAATTAGTTCGTCAAAGGTGAAACAATCAAGGTGATGATTTTCTTCCTTCTTGACTTCATCTCTTGCAGTGGGAGAAATCCGACGGGTAGTTACCAACCAGCCTTCATCGGTTTTTTGTGCCTCGACTGAGGAACGTAAGGTCATCACATCACTCAATCCAACTTCTCCAGCAACACCACGTACAAGGACGCGCTCATAACCGCGACGCACTGGGATGTTAATTATCCATTCAAAATATTCTTCTTCCCAGATTTCATATTTTTCAAAGTCATAGCCCAAAGTTTCAAACCATCCTCGCATCTGCTGGGCGAGTGCGATCGCTCTACATTGATTTTCGTCTTGTAGAGACGCGAAATTTCGCGTCTCTACGTTTCCTGGTAATGCAGGATAATTTTGTGCTGCTAACCTGGCTATTTCTGTGCGAATACCTTCCAGTGTCGGTAATCTATCGAGTTGTTCTTGGATACTCGCAATCCTGCTATGTAGAGAACCGATTTTCTGGTTCATCAATACATCAGCAGGTGTGCGGCTACGTTTCGCCACTTCAATAAATACCGTCGCAAATTCAGCTACCTCTCGCCTAACATCAAGCCCTAAATTTCTAATATCATCGCCCAATGTATAGGCATCGAGAAAAGCATCAACCTCAGACAGCAGAATTGAGGGGTTATTGTGGTCTAATGCTGTGCGAAAAGCTTGTTTAATTGCTTCTTGTCGGAATAATTCTAGCAACGGCTTTGGTTTACCCACACCGTACTCTACTAAGGCGTAAGCGTAAACACCACTAAAATCAGCAGGTGGATGCTCTGGATCTAGGTTAAATTGCTGGAGTAACTTAATTACAGTTTCACTGCGCTGAACTTTATCGTTCAAAGGACTGTAGACGATTTCGGGAATGGTTTCTATCAAGAAATCTAGCCTAGTTTCTCCTGGTGGTGGTGGTCTACGAAAGATAACTTTAACTGTGCGCGAGTTTTCTCCCTGAATAATTTTTGGTCGCGGAAGAGCCGCCACTTGAGTTAGATAATGCATCCGAGCTATTCCACTAGCATTAAGCTCTGCTCTCTGCATTATTCTGAATACATCAGCAATAATACTATTACGCCTAATTGGAATAACATTTTCTGGATTTTGATTTAGTTCGGTTTGAGAAATTCCCTCCGGTAAGCTACCAAAGCTAGTAATTTCAATTCTATCCGGATAAACTTCAATGCGTGTAGGCTGATCCTTTGAACTAGAATGCTCATAGTCACGGTGTACTAGAGCATTAACTAATGCCTCACGTAAAGCTTTTTCTGGAATTTCAAGATCATCACGCTCATTTGTACCAATTCGTCCTGTCCGTCGTAAATTTGCCTTGGTGTTCAGAAACTTCATGCCTATTTCAAATAGATTCAGCAGATTATCTATGACAAACTCTGGACTTGCTTCTGATGCACCACGTTGTGTATTACTATAAACAACCATATGAAAACCACAAGCTGCGAACTTGTCTGCCAGTAAACGTTGAGGAGCAAAACATAGAAATGCACCAAGTGTTGGTCTACGACTATCACTATGTAAAATACCCAGGATTTGCAAATGTTCCTCTCGCTTTGCACGCAAGAGTCCAACACTTCCCAAGGCTGTTCTAGCTTGTGGCTGTTCAAGAAATGTAGTAATCAGTTCACTATTCAAATCTTCAAGTTTATGAGATAAAACTGGACGGCGATCATAGTTTAAATGCGTGTAGTCACCTAAGAAATTTATATTTTTGGTTGGTATTAGTGTTACTGTATCATCACTGCTTTTTTGTTTTATTTCTTTATCTAAATCTTGTAAATAGGATTTAAGTTTATCTTGTAATTCATCTAAATTTGAAACATATTGAACATTAAATATATGAGCTTTTAACTCAATATAATCTTTTAGTTCTTTTTGACATTCGAGTAATAATATTTGTTTATTTAAATAATCAGGATTAGTATTAATAGGAGTATCTTTTAATATAAAAATAGTTATTCTTTGACCAACTTTCTCTGCCGTTCGTAATTCATACTCTGTATAACTTAAATTTTCATTTTCATAGACACTTCCGTAAAAAAAACCTATAAAAACTAGATATAAATCACAACAAGATGCAGCTTCACCACATATTTCTGCGGATGGAGGATATTCAGGACAGATATCATGTCTCTCTAAAACATTCCATTGTAAAGAAAACTCTTCTTGAATAATTTGTCTGGCTGCTATACGATAATCTTGTGCTGTCGGATCATCAGCATCAGCTAGAAAAATTGTATATTTTGTATTTAGTTCTTTAGATATATTGCTATCAATTGCTTTTGAAGATGATTTTTGTAGATTAAGACTTCCACTCGGATTCATCGTTATCCATATTTCTCCATCCGCTTTATCCATATGAAAAATAGGACGTTGGTTATATGCCGAATACTGTTCATTATTCTGTAACTTGTTTTTAATATATTCGACAATATTGCTAACAGTAATAAGTCCTTTATAGGTAGGCTGTCCTTCAAGACCAGTTTGAATTCCTTCACATAAAATATGGGTAAAAACGCTGGAGTAATCATCCTTTAATTCATAGCTTTTTTGGCTAGCTTGAGAAGAAGCTATAATTACAATTCCACGAGGAATTATATCTGGATTGATAACAGACCATGAGTCATGGTTTGGATCTTTTATACCAATGGCTGCTCCGCTATGACAAGTATCTAGAATTAATATAGCTCGACTAACTCCAGCCATTTCTAATGCGGTAATTATGTTTTGAAAAGCTAAGAAATCATCCTCATTTCGACCTACTTTAAGACGATATTTATTCCGTAAAACATCTCCATGTCCAGAAAAATAAAATATTAGTTGAGTCTCCGAATTCCAAGATTTTAGAATAGATGAAAAATGTTCTTGAAATTGCTGAATATTTTCGCATTCAGGAATTAGTTTAGAACTTCCTGCATCGCACTTCCCAAGCTTTTGATCTGTGAATAGTGCATATATACGAGCAACATCACGCTTTCCTGCCTTTAACTCTTCGCCTGTGAAAGCCGCCACTACAAAAGCAATTCTTCGTGGTTTGTCTTGAAACATAGACATCTACTATTTTCTTGTAACTTTAATTTCTATTTTTTCAGTGACATTACTTGGTAACTTGACAATCTCTGATAAAATTTGTTCTGTTTCTTCTTGTTTTAGATTATCTATAATAATTGTTTTATTTGCCAAAGAAATAGATAATGAGTATTTGTTTTGTTTAGATTCCCAATATGAGATAACAGCAATTAAAGTTTGAACTGCTGATACAGCCAAACCAGCAATTGTTAAACCAATTGTCAAACCGCTATCTTTTACTCCGGGTCGAATCAGCTGCTTTTCAAGTTTTACAGATACATCACAGTCTTGCTCAATAAGATTTGCAAGCTGTTCCAAGTCATAGGAAGTTTCTTCAGTTATATTTCCTTCAAAATTAATATATGTATCCATTTTCGATTTTCCTTTTTTTTAAGCCACTTAATAAGACTTGCGCTTGCCCACCCGTTGAGCCAGCTTGCTGCTAAGTTCCGCCTGATACTGTTTGCGATTATCATCGTAAATCATTACAGTTCTAGGATCAGCATGACGGCTGAGACTTTGCACTTTGCGGTAGTCCCCATTTGATACCTCAAGACTGTCAGTAATGCCGCTATGACGGATTTTGTGCGGGGTCATGTGTTTAGAAATGCCAGCACGGGAGCAAATTCGCGTCACGATCGCATAAATTCCATCACCTGTGAGCTGATGCCCGTAAGAGTAGAAATCCAGAGCGATAAACAGAGGGTCATCTGGTTTGAGCTTACCACGGCAATCAAGCCAGTCCTGGATTGCTTCTGCCGTGGGCGCAGGCAGGCTTACCCATTCAAACTCAACACCCTTGCCCTTGCCAAACACTCTCAGCCTAGAACTCCCAGAGTCAAAATCCCTAACCAAAAGCTTGGCAATTTCACCACGCCGCAAAACGTTAGTCCACAGCAATAGAAACAAAGCGTAATCACGTTTGCCCCTGGGCGTAGCGATATCCATTATGTCGAATACCTGATTGTAAATGTCAACATCTACCCCGGTGGTGTCGCGGTAAGGTTTGACCTTCTCCTTTTTAATTACTGCCGAGTCATAGACAAACTGACACAAATCAAACCGTCTGCCCCACTCCACAAGGTATTTAATCCCACTGAGGTAACGGTTAACAGTGTTAGCTTTTAACCCAGCATTCATTAGCCGTGCTTTGTAATCAAGAATGATGTGGGTAGCCGTCCTTTGGTCTAAAGCAAAAAACTGCTTAATCATCTCCAAGCTTGGCTCCACACGCCACATGATCATAAAGAATTGCCGCACATCACGCACATAGGCACGCTTGGTTGCTGCTGACCTAGTGTCCTTCACCAGTTCCGATCGCCAGTTGGCTTCGTTGAGAACGGGAATAGCAGAGCTGAGTGATAACGCGGAATTAGTATGAGTAACTAACATAGCACGGTAATGTTAATGCTTATTTACATTACCGCACTTCTTTCATCTACGGATATCCCTCCCCAAATATCACCCGAAAATTCTCGCGTTTTTCAAGTACAATTACTTACCCAAAGTGAATATTCCTTAACCGCCAAGAAATAAATTTTTAGGTAAAAACTTATACGCAAACTTGAAAAGTATCTCTCCTGCTTGCTCTGGAGAAAATTATAATCAACAGTCAGTTGGTTAAAACTGAAACTGACCTCCAAAACGCCTGTAATAGAATGCCAAATATCCCAATTGCTTGCTATCAAAGCTGATATCAATTTTGTCTATACCAAAAAGCAGCTTGCAGGTAACTCTGTTTCAAACTCAGACACTTTACTCTGTGCGATCACCTTGTCCTGTGTGCGTTTGAGAATTTACTACCTCTGTTGTGACTTCCTCTACCGATAAATCAACTGCTTTTGCCACTTCGGAGATGCTGTAGCCCATGCTCAAAAGGCGTGCTGCTGCTTTTAATTTGGTTTGACGTTCCAAGTCTTGGTAGATTCGTGTTTCTTCAATGTTCAGTTCCAGCATAGCTTCCACGTCTTTACCCTCAAACTCACAAAAACTTGTAAACGCCAATCTCCCGTGCGCTTACTCGTTCGTGTTCTGCTGTGCAGCAAGCCGGACAGCTTCTACGTCAACATTGAGTTGTTGAGCAATCTGTTCTATACTCATTCCTGTTTTTAGTAACAGTGGCACAGCTGCTTTCAATATTTTTTCTTCACCCTCGGCTTTCGCTTCCCGATAAACCCTCGTTTCCTCTAAAGTTAGTCCCAGCATCGCTTCCACTTCCTCTCTACTCAACGAAGAAAACTTGTAAACGGCAATTGTGGTGATAATATCTATTATCTCGTTTTTCGGCAGTGTGCCAGTTGACTCTAATTGTACTCGCTCAATCAATAGACGCGCTTGCTCTGCCATCGTTGCATCCGATGCGATCGTCAACTGCATTAAATTGATGCCTATTGGCAGAGTATCGGGATTACATAACTCATCCAAATAAATGCGCTGCACTTGGTCACTGTTTAAAAATATGCGATGAGTTCTTGTATCGCTTGGTTCTAAAGAGCGTGATGGAAAAATTACCACACAGTACCAGTCATCGTATTCAGACCGATTCCGGTTCAAATACATCATTGATTCGGTAAAAAACCGATGATACAAACCTTCATCGCTCTGGAATTGAACTTCTGCAAAAAAGATAACTCTGGGTGTTGCACCCTCTGGAGGTAAAAAGACCCCATCAATGCGAAAGGAGGTTTCTTTCACCTCAACTGACTCAAATCGATAGTTCTGTGCCTCTTGGGGACGGTCATCAACGAGTTCAAAAATTAACGCAGGAAATCGCTTAAATATTTGGTAATAAATAGAGTCGCGTTTCACTAAAAACCGAAATAAGCATATTATTGATGACTGATTTTATCGTTAATCTTCTCTAGTTCAACTCTTTATTTAGTGAGTGAGACAGGAAGTATCTGTGGCAATCACCGCTATTGTGGTATACAAAATGGCGCTTGACAATACCGACTACCATTATCCAGCTGTGGGGGGTTAGCCATCACACATTTATGCAGAAGGTTGAAAACCATCCATTACAAAAAACCCCCAATGATGAGTTGGGGGTTTTTTGCTACTTAGTAATAACTTCTACACAGTTTTGTAGAAGCTGAATAAAAACTGGGTCTTGTATATCTTTGTATAAAAGATAACTATTATGCAAAATGACTAGCACAATACTGACCAGCTTGAGCCTTATGAGAGTTTTGTTTTTCATAGTTTGAGAGGATGTTTTAGTACATCAACCCAAACAGCAAACTATTAATGTTTAACTTTGCTTTTTAATAGCTATCTCTACTGGCTTCTCCTGGCTTTCAAACGGCTTTCTAATAGCCTGACTAGCCAACTTGCCTAAACTCTTAGCTTTACGTAGCTTTCTCTAACTTCTCAGATGTTGCTGTTAGAGTTGTTACACACATTATAGCACAACATTAAAAATGTGGTGAAGTCAAGATGGGTTACTTATTTGACTAGGAACAACTCTCATAAGAGCTTTCTGTCCCAACTCCTGACAATACCAGAGGGCGATCGCTCTCCGTCAATGCCATCCCAGATAGCTCACGCATTAGGCAAGCTAAATGCAACAAAATACAACTTGTGTCGCACTGGCGATTTTAGTGAATTCCACTTTGCTAACTAGATCCCTAGATGTAGCAAGTTTGACCTGCTAGGTTAGACTGGAAACGCTTAAAGTCTTAGTTGTTTGTTTTCGGTGCATTATGAGTCCCAAATATCGTAAAGGGCAAAAGGTACAAGTTTACAGCCCAGGACAGCAAATAATTCGTGTAATCGCCGAGGTTCGGCCAATAGGTGAGACTTGGGAATATTCACTATTAGAGCCTGATACTGGAGAGCTATGCCGTGTATATTTTGGCAGTAGTAATGCAAGTAAGGTTGATTGGCAATTAGAACGTTGGCTGCATCCATACTCTGGGGATTAGCTATATACAGTAGGGCTTTTCAGTCCATTTTGCAGGTTTTTACACGTATCTCGGCTCAATACCCCCCAGCTTTAACAGTGAACGAATAATTATTTACTTGGAAGTCCCTAATAACTGCCCTGACTCTTGTGGTAATGACAGTTCACGCCTGCCTTTAATGTGTTGTGTGGGATTGAGACACCATCAACAAATTAAAAGTAGGTAGGCAGACACTATGCCCACCTATTCTCAGGTTTTATAACTACTTACTTATCTCGATTGCCTGACATTTTAAAACAGTAGATAATCACAGTTTGAACAAAGACAGGACGAATATTTTTGTCAATAATCGCCAAACCTATCGCACTACATACTAAAGTAGTAATAAGTGCAGGCAAAATAACGCCTTCGATAAAGGCATTTTTAGGAACTATTTTCATTTTCTACCCCTTAAGTAATCACTTTTTGCCTGTCAATCCAAAAATTAATTAACTAACTCTAGTATTTTTAGCTGCTGGGAACAGCTTAAAACACTAGAGTTGTGTAACTAATCTTATGAGGTTAAATCCTATAAATCTAGGGATAGTACTATATCAAAATGAGTTAGTAAAGAGACGCAATGCCTGTACGTTAACATCTGACCCTAGTAAGGATGCTAAAGACACCAAGCTGACACATAAGTATTGATATTTATCCAGATTTTACACCTGCTTAATTTGTAATAAATAAATGTTGTGGCCAAGGTATAAATATACTAAGTCAATGCTAGTTGACTTAATAACTTTGGTTGATTAACGATAAAAAAGAAGGGCTTTGCTAAAAGTAAATATGAATTAGTTTCATACAGAGGCACAGAGAGAAAGAGTTGGAGAATAATTAGGAATTGACAGCTTTTTGGTTAAACACATAGCAATACCTTTTTCGTAATAAGCTGCTTCATTAATAAAAACTGGGTACACAGTTGATTCACCTTCGTAAGTAATAGTCTGTCCGTCAAAAGTTATAAACATCGGTTGACCTGGCTCAAGTGCCTCATAATCTTTAGACTGAAGTTGCGGATGAATCATCGCTTGCAGTTCACCAGATTCATTTCTGGGGTAATCAATCGTTCCAATATGGTGATAAATTGTGAGGCCGTTGTCAAAAGATAGAATTTCTCCGCGATTATATTGCTCCAAGTAATTTAAAGCATTGATAATCAAGGCTTCAGTTTGCTGAAAAATATCAGCTTTTAAAACTCCTTGAGATACTGCTCCAACTTCAATCGTGCAGCCAAACTCACAAATAGATGGCAAGCTAGAAGATTCTTCTGATTTAGGTAAAATGTAAATCTTTACAGAAGGGTTAACGCTCTGAAGATAGGCAACTAATTGCAGGTTAAAAGGGTGAACATTGGTGATTACAGTTAAGCCCATATTTGCAGTTGTGCTATGAATATCTAAAATGACATCAACTGGAGTTTTGCCATTTACACCAAATAAATTATTTATTTCTCTGGCTCGGATATATTCATAACTAGAACGCGTCAAATCTTGTAAATCAGACTTTTTAAAACTACGGTTGAGGTCTATATCTATATATCGACGCACTGCTGCAAATGCTTTGGGATTTGCCAACAAAGTTAAAGTTTCAAAGTTGTCTCGACGCATCAGATAAGGATGCTGTTCGAGTTTTTTGAGGAGATAGATACCAGTGAACTCGTTTCCGTGGACTCCCGCAGCTATCAATGCTCGTTGAATTGAATTTATTCTGTTTGTCATCAAATTCTTCTGCTCCAGTGGTTGTTGCAATCAATCTTAAGTAGTTACAGTCTGTAAATCTAGTTATGGGACTATACCTAAATTGGTATGTATACATAATGAAAATTCGTAGTAATTTTGATTATGCTTACTTATTAATCAGAAATTTGGCTGAATATGAACCAAGAATATCCAAAACCAATAAATATAGAACGTCTAAAACGTTTTGTTTTTCTAGCAGAACAAGAAGATATCAATCTCAGCCATGCAGCAAAAAAACTGCATATTCCTCAGCCCCATCTCAGCAGACAAATTCAACAACTAGAAGAAGAATTAGGAGTAGAACTGTTTGTCCGTAACCCTCGCTTAGAACTAACACCATCTGGCAAGGTCTTTCTGAAAAAAGCACAACACCTTCTTGGACAAGTAGAGCAATTTCAAAAATTATCTCAACAAGCAGACAAAGGTGAAATTGGACGTTTAAGTGTTGGTGTTAATACTTCGATTTCTAATAGTTTGTTACCAGATATTCTTTGTGTTTTTCGTCAGAAATTCCCGCAAGTAGACTTAGTATTGCAAGAGCTTTTGTATAAAGACAGTCGCCAGAGACTGCAAAATCGTACTCTAGATATAGATTTTGAGAATTTATACAATCTACAAGATGTGGATAAGCATCATGTTCTTCGCTACGAAGTTGTAAACAAAGAACCACTGGTGATGGTACTACCTCAGCAACATCCCTTAGCCAATAACTCACAAGTTCAACTCGCAGATTTTGCCAATGAACCTTTTATACTTCCCTGTCGTGAAACAGTACCAGGACTACATAAAATGACTCGAATAGCTTGTATGGAAGCGGGATTTCACCCGAATATAGTGCAAGAAGCCGCATGGATGCCCACAGTCCTCAGTTTGGTTGCAAGTGAAATGGGGGTTGCATTGCTACCAGCCAATGTCATGAATCTTCAGCGAACTGGTGTTGTGTATCGAGAAATTACCGAAAAAGTGCCTATATTTAAAATGGCGATGGTTTGGCGAAAAGATAATTACTCACCAATCTTATTAAATTTCCTTAATGTAGTAAGATATGTTTCCGTTAACTATATACATAAGATAAATAAGGCTTAGATACCAGCAATACTCAACTTAATCTTTTCGCTCTCCTTACACTGAAATGCTTTATTAATAACTAATTTTATTTTTGAGAGAGCGAGTAAATTTTCAACCACTCATATCCGGCAATAGTAAATCAATTAGCAAAATATCAGGCTTCATCTGTTCAATTAACAGAAAACCTATCTCTCCACAAGTGGCTTCACTCCTTACTTCTATTTTGGGAGATTTTGAAATAACAGTCTTGATGTCTAAAAGGGTAAATGCTTCTTGTTCAACAATGAAAAAATTCAGATGATACGGGTTAATTATCTAATAATAAATGGCTGTTTATTGACTAATTTATTATTGATGCTTCTGCCGTGGTTGTCCGAGATGCCGTAACCATGCCGTAGGCTACGACCTATACATGGCAAGGAGTGCCGTGATTGCTGCCGTATGCCGTAGACACATCAAAAAGCCAGTTTGACATAGCTATTGCTCACCACGGCATTACGGCATTACCTTCACCAATCAGGCAGAGAGTAGCTATCAGGGGCGTCAGAATTTATCCTCTCCTTCTCAACTAATTCAGCCAACCCATCAATTAATTCTTGGTCTGAATAACCAGATAACCTGTCAGCCTTCTTCAAATCGCGTAATGTTTTTGGCGTTTTGTTTTTGACATTATGGAAGTATTCATAAATCTTTTTAGCCACCTCCGATAATGGCTTTGGATGTATATTGTGAGCAGCAGTTAAATTAAATTCCAGGTCAAATACTCTATCTAGATATTCCTGCTCCGAAGCAATTGACTTAGTTTTATTAGATAGATTCGGCATTAATGCAACTACAAAACCCCCAACGGAAGCAATCATTACTGGGCGGAAGTTTTGATAGGATACTGCTTTCACTGACAGATATTTAGATTTAATTTGCTCCCGTTCTTGCTTACCTGGAATAATGTCACCTCTATTTAAAATTAGTTCCAATACACCATAAGATTCTTGCTCCCTTCCGTTCTTAATGTACTTGTTACCTAACAGCAGTAAGTTAAGGCACATCCGGGTTTGAGCATCCATCTTTTCAATGCCCAAAGCTGCCAAATTAAAAGACTGTAGAGAAGCAATAAACTTAGTATTAAACTCTCGACCAATCAGCAGAACATCAAGTAATTTACTCCCATAATTCCAATCAGAGTAAAGCTTGCTTAAGGAGTCAGCAATTACTAGCCAATCATCCAAAATTAGAATCAATGGTGGTAAGGATTCGCGCTTTGATTCTGGTAGTTGCTTACGCTTTTTGTAGTCCGTGTAAAAGTTGTCAATTACCTCTTTGGCTAGGTCTGGGTTTTCCTGATCAAAGACAATTACTCTCTCTTTCTCTCGTAAACCACAAAAACTATCATTTTTAGCACTAATTACCCAGATATCAGCATTAGGGGAATCTGCCAAGATTTTCTGAATTAAGTGATTGAGGGTGACTGATTTACCACTTCCTGGTGCAGCAACTAAAGCAGTGGAACTATCGGCTCTGGCTAGAGCTTGCAAAGTATTTAGGGCAAGAGCTTCTGATGGGTGAAGGCTAATTGCAGTATTTTGTTGTAATGTCTGCTGTTGAGAGCCGGTCACTTTATCGTCACCCCTGGCGATATCCTGCATTGACTGCCCCGGCAATGCGGCGGCTGGCTGCCCCGTTGCCTGTTGCAGTTGCACCCGTGCTTCGGCTTCTGCCCTTAACCTCACTTGCTCCTGAAAGATAGCTAACTCTTGCGGTGTCATTTTTGACAACTGCGCTTCTCTTACCCGTCTATTCTCCGTCCATTGGTGAAATTCGTAATCTAGTTGGGCGCTATATGCTTCCTTATGGAGCCTTAACCCTGACCAAAGTTTAGAAATTAACCAGTTGCTACGAATTTCTTCCCTAACTGAAGGCATTAGTTGGATTAATCGCCATTCCCTAGCTTTAGATAACCCATAAGCTCCACCAACGAGTAGCACTGAAGCTAATCCCCAAAGCGGTTTATCAGGGTTACTTGGTGGAATAATTCTTAATCTGGTTGCTTTGGTAGGCAAGAAGTTATCACGTTGAAACTCTGGGTTAGCTGGTGCATAAGCTTCAGCATAAAATTCCGACTCTGGCATTATGTAACGCTTGTTGGGAGTGCAGTACCTTTGACGGTTAACCGGCTTGGTGAGCGTTGAGGGGATGAAACAATACTCAACCAAACTAATTTGAGTGCCAGTAAATGACTTTGCCCCACAAATTAACCCGATGATTGCCAGCACCCCCACAGTAATATTGTTGGCTGTTCCCGAACGCAAGTATTCTTCAAATTGTTTGCGTTTCATTGGTTTGTTCCCCTGACGATTGCTGCAATCACCAACAACACAAAAGCACCTACCCCAATCAAGCCCCAAGGTATTTCACTCTTGGGAGTTGGCTTAACTTCGTAGGTTTTAACCTCCTGATAGAACCGTGTCTTACCTGTATTAGTTGCTTCTGACACTGCCCTATATTCATCAAAGGCAATCCAAAGAGTTGCCCCTACACTTGCGGTTTGGGCGGTCGCTACCAAAAAATCTTTGTCAATGTGGATTTGTCCTGAGTAGTGAAGCTTGGTCAGGGTATTGGCGAAGAATAGCCCCAGTACAATGCTGCCCAATGTGCCAGAAGCCATTGCCCCAATTCCCAAACTCGTTAGTAGGCTGACTCCAGCATTGGCAGTAAACACACCCAGAAATGTAGCCAGTGCTTTGTTTAGCAATTGCTTGTTACTGAAGACATCTCTAATCGACTGCTCAAGGCGATCGCCGTCTTCATTCTCTGGAGTCGGTTTTTCTGAAGTAGTTTCACCCCACATTAATGGTGTGGACTGTTCACTGGTATTTTGGAACTGTGATAATAGGGAATCAATTTCATTCATGTTTACCTCGCAAGAGGGGTGAAACAGAAAAAGCCAGAGTTTACCGTCACTACTGGCTTTCGACTTACCTATGGGTTAAATGCCCATGAAATTGCGGAACCACTGCCCTACTCGGCTAATCCCAGCAGTGCGCGAGTAATTGGGCTTGGGTATGCGGTCAGTCTTGGCTTCACTACCGTTTGTCCACAGTGCGCTAGTAACTGCGGTTTCATAAGCTCGATCCGCCGCGTCTTGTGTCTCAGGCAGCTTGTTAGAAGCTTTGATTAAATCAACTTCATACTTTGCGATCGCCATTAAATCCGCAGTGGCCCCAGATATCTGAATCAAGGATGAGCGTTGAGCGTGACGGGTTGCCTCGGCAGTAGTGGCGTTGACGTGTTCCGCCTGCATTTCGGTCATCTCGTTCTTAAAGCGCTGCTCTCCTGTCTTACTGGTGTTGATAGCTTTCAGGGTTTGCGTACCATGTTTTTGGGTCAAT
The DNA here is from genome assembly GCF_034531135.2 of Nostoc sp. CmiVER01. Taxonomy (NCBI): domain Bacteria; kingdom Bacillati; phylum Cyanobacteriota; class Cyanophyceae; order Nostocales; family Nostocaceae; genus Nostoc; species Nostoc sp. CmiVER01. The sequence continues at coordinate 24,781 of NZ_JAVRBU020000036.1, read as the reverse complement.
TGCACCAGTTCGGCATAGGCTTGGTTTACGTCCCCTGTGGTTTCAATGATTTTGCGGTATGCCTCCAATGCCTTGGGTAAATTGGCTTTTGCAGTGTCAGACAGTCGCGCCATGTCTGCAATTTTGGTGATTACCGTTTGATCTCCTAAAACGGCTTTATTGAACTCCTCAGCCGACACATCAAATAGTCTCCCCATTGCTCCTAACGTACCTGGGGCAGTGGTGGGTATATGGTTTTTGAGTTTCGCAGTTCCAAAATTACGTGCCATTTTATCTCCTAATAAGGGATGTAGTCATAGTCGATATTGCTGGATGATTGGGGCAATTCATCCCAGTAACCCATCTCTTCAAATCGGCTATAGATTCTCGTTGCTAGTTGCCTTATGGGGTCGTCAAAATCATCAGAGATTAAATCAAATCTCTTCTCACCAAACGCCAATATATTTGCAATATCAGGGTCAATACCATTACCCAAGAATTGACCAAATGCAGCAGAGTATGGATGGTCATCAATGGTTTCATGAGTTGCTAGAAATTCCGTCCCGGTGAAGGGTGGGTAATCTTCACTCTCGAATATTGGTGTGGAAAGTGCCTCGATATCAGCCTCAATCATTGATGCCCACTGTTCAGGATTTTCGGCTTTGAATTGCTCTAATCTCAGGGCGGAGTCAGTCAGAGGTGATTTGCCCCAATCGTTGGGATTTTTGTAATCGAGTGCCATGCTGCTAAAATCCTTGTAACGATGTGTACTTGATGCACTTTCGGATGAGGCGATTGCACTTACTTTGCTCGGTCAGGGCAATCCCTTCATCATCAGTTTTCACAAAACTCATTTAATTCAAAAACCTCCCTCTGCACTTGGTTTTGGCTTAATTCTTTTCGTTTGCCTTTCGAGTCATTGAAAATGAAAGGTGCATTGACAAGAGAATTAGACCGGTGGCTGTAGCGCAATTGTTGACCACGGAATTCATAGAGGTGGTTACGTTGCAAGGCTGTCATTGAAACCATAAGTTTGCCCCTCAACTTGGGAATAGAACTCGATATTTAGGATGGCTTCGTGAATCTCCATCAAAGCTTGGACAGCATCACCGAGACGCAGGTCATTCGATGTACTGAACCGTTCAGAGGCTTCGATTTGTTGATAATTTGGGGATGCTTGCACGAACCTAAGAGTCTGTTCGCAACCGAGGATGATGGTCATTATTTCGGTTGTTGTTAGGCTTGGCTGTGTCTTTTGAGTGTCTTGGTTGCTCATGACTTGTTTGTTTCCTCTGGGTTTTTATCACGTAAGTTCTAATTCTTTCGCTTGAGAGTGATTTTGTAAGTCTCCCCGTTTGGCTTCAAAACTGTGTGTTGCTCTAAACCTAATTCGCTAGCTGCACTTAAAATTGGCCCGACATTTTCAGACGGTTCACCATGAAAGGTTGTCTCCCCTTTTTTACCTTTATCGAGGTTTCTAGAAATCATTTCTTTAAGCGCCTCAAACCCGGACTGTGACATAATTCCTCCTATTTTCTATACAATACTCTCGCCCGAACTACTGATGATGAGAGCTAGTCCCCTTCTGGGGTTGTGTCTGCATCATGTTTGGGATCTCATGACTTATTTCTTTTCCTTTGGGTTTTGATTGGTGCGGTTGGTGCTTCTGGCTCACTGGCTCTTTGTTTCTGCTCACTCGGCTTTTGAAGTACATAGCTTATAGCCCCTGCACCCCCCACAGTTGCGGCGATAGTTAACATATTGTTTCTGCCAAGCTGCTGGACTCCGAAATAGCCAAGGGCTAACGCTGCTGCTGTTGCACCAATGCCTAAAACCGTGTTTCTGAATCTGGATTTGGTCATGCTGCCCCCTTAAAATTAGTGACCATTGCGCTAAGTGCCGATTTATTGGGCTGTGTAGATATTGCTGTTTCAACTTTGGGCGATGGTTGCACATTGCCGTGTTGAAAAATCAGCTTCTCTACACCTGCTGATAATGCCTGTGTTGGTGCATCTTGGGGTAAATCAAAAATCTTGCACAATTCAATTACTGCTAGGTAGGAGATGGTTATACGCCGAGATTCGTAATTCATTGATTAAGCTCCTCTTGCAATTTGAGTTAATAGCTTCAACCCCAAAGCATTGATGAATTGGGGATTATTCAAGACCACGAAGCCTAAACCGACTAGGTTCTGATCCACCACGGGCAAGGAAACACCCCCACCCCAGGCGACAAGGTATTTAGCGCGGTCTAGATAATTGCCAGCAGTCACAAAGTTGGCGAATTTCTCAATCCTGTTACTCCACCATTCATCAAGACTTTGGCTGTACTCTGTTTCAAACTTTTTACCTGTCAGGTGGTTGCCGCCGTATATGAAAGTCCCTTCTACAATTCCCTGGTTCACCAAACTGGGCGAGTGTTTTACATCCTTGGACAGCAGACTCACTCGGTCGTTTCGTTTGTCGAGAGATTCGGCAATCATGCTGTGCAGTTCACCCGCTCCACCTTCAATCAAGTGACGGTCAATCACTGCACCACTGCCATTAAACACGGTAATCAACCAAGTTGATGAACCAATATCGAGTGCGATCGCTAATTCTGAGGGGTCAAGTACCAGGGATGCTTCACCAAATAAGCAGTGAGCAATGCTTCCAAATCCTTCTGGGTAAATGCCTGTAACAACAATCTCAACTGTCTTGGTGACAATGGAACGGGTTACAGGGTGCAGATGTTCAAAGGTGTGAGTCCCTTCAACTCTGCGCTTAATCTCAGTTGCCCAGCGTTCTGGGTTGTGATTGCTCAAACTAATTTCTAGCTTGACCCCATCGGGAATATTGAGAACTGCTAAGTCTGCAAGAATGCTTTCTAGTGCCAGTTCTGCTTTTTTGGCTTTGTCCTCGTGCAGCAAAGTATGGTCACTTTGAGCTAGAGCCGCACTGCCCCAGAAAAATTGAACGTCTTTTAAGTCCAGGCGTGAACCTTCTACATAACGCAACCATGCCCCATCTTTAGAAATGGTTTCGTGGTGCATGATGTTGCGGTTGCGAACTAGTGAGTATGCGGCTGGCATCATGATCGAAAAATCACCGATGATTGCCTTGCCATACCCTGCACCTGAGTCTTTTCCGGCGATCAGGTCAGTTAGCCCTGATTTGGCTAACAAGTCTGCTTGCACGAGCCAATTTTTGGCATTGGAATATACGGTTGTCATGGTTCCGATGATTGGTAAAAGTCTTATTTTTCTGGCTTGGCGTTGATTTTTAGCTAAATCTACACAAATCCAGATATCCAGTTCGGGGCAAGCCATAGCATCACTTTCCGGCAACTCTAGCCTTTGTTGGGTGGCGTTTTTTGGCTTGATAATGATATTATAGACTAACGTTCACCCGTTATAACGGGTGAACTAAAAAATGTTTTAAAAATATCGTGGGAGAATGGTAGAGCAAACTATTGAGACTGATGATTTGGGCAGGAGAGAAAACCCTGATTATTCTCGTGTTACAGGGCTGGTCAAGAGAGACTTAGCCCGAAGGCTTCGTGTTTTTGTTGCATCTACAGAAACTACAATTTCAGAAGTGGTAGAAAAGGCATTGCAAAAATATCTAGATGAAATGGAGGGCGAAAGGACTAACTCAGAAGGAAACAAGCCTGAAGAGAAAACCAAGAAAACTAAGGGCAATATATGACTAAAGCTCCAGAAGACTACCAGCCCAACGTACAACCACCATCAAGCAGGCTTGTTAAGTAACGTTACGGATAATTCGTGTTGAAGTTGAATGTCAAGTGTTCGATTGTTCTGTAAGATCAGGCAAGTACTGAAATGAAGCGTACAACGGAGGTAAATATACAACAGTATCAAAAGATAAATGGACAAAAGCGCCACTACTAGGTAGTGACGCTTTATCCGAGATTTAAACTCATATTCTATTTACTGGAGCAGGAGAGGGGATCTCAAACAAACCAAAACAGTGGAAGAAAAGTTGGCACTAGAAACCACTGATTGGAAATGAGATTTAGTCCGTGCTGCCTTCACACTATTATATCGATAGCTGTGGCAACTTTCATGTGCTTCTGTTGGCAGATTTGGCTAAAAAAGTCATTAAATCTTTGTTTTCAAAGCCAAAATTTGGCAAATTCAAGCAACGCAGCGAATTCAATATATATTAAGATGTAGCAGCACGATAAACCCCTCCAAATACTGAAAAACAACGTATTTGAGGGAAAAATCAGTGATTAATAGCAACTACGAACTGCAAAAAAGTCAGTTTAAATTCGCTGTAAACACCTATGGCACAAACAAAGACTGGGATTTTAAGAAGCTGGCCGGTAACTTCATTGATGTAGAAGGCACTCTAGCCGATGTCCAGGAACATATTAAAGCAGGTCACGCCATCTGTGCCGGATTATTAGGGGGAAAATGGCGCAGTAAGGCCAATGTCATTGGTTCTCACTGGCTACTACTCGACATTGATAATTCCGATGTCGCCCGTGATGAGGACGGCAAACCAATACTGGACGCAAACGGAAATTCTATCAAAGTTTACGATCACCAATTAACCATAGAAGAAGCCCTAGCCCATCCCTTCATTAAAAAACACTGTGCTTTAATTTACACCACAGCCAGCCATAAACCAGAATGGCATAAATTTCGGTTGATTTTCCTTCTCCCCGAATATGTCCAAGGCGCTGATACTGTAGAAGCTTGTACGCGCTTCCTCATGCAGCAGTTGCCCCATGACCCAGCTTGTAAAGATGCAAGTCGTGTTTTCTATGGCAGCACAGAGGCAGAATTCCCCCTGATCAACCCTGAAGCCACTTTACCAGCAGAATGGATAAGTGAGGCGATTGCGATCGCGCAAATTGAGCGTATTGAGTATCAGCGACGAATTCAAGAAATTGAGTCACGGCGTAAAGAGTGGCGTGAGATTTCCCTCACTGAAGGCTGGGACATTGACCAGCTAATCCAAAACGCGCTTTCATTCATTCCACCACGTACCCCAGGAAGCGGTAACTATGACGAATGCCGTCAGGTGTTGATGGCGCTGGTTAATCATTATGGGGCAACAGATGCGGAAATTATAGCCGAGCAGTGGTCGCCCAGCATCAAAGGCTCAACTTGGAACATTCACGCTAAAATTCGCAGTTTTCGCCGTGGGGGAATTACTCTAGGCACACTGTTTCACATTGCCAAGCAGTACGGCTTTCGATTCCCGCAACGGCAGTATGAACCATATCAACGCGACAAAGGGCTGATTAGCCGCGAACAGTGGGAGCTTGGACGAGTCAGAGAGGACTTGAGCAGCTTCCAAAATTTATTAAAGCAAGCGATCGCTCCAATTGCTGAGGTATTTAAAGGATTTAAAGCGCCCCCATCACCGCAGCCTGAACCAGAAATTGACACGCCTTCGCCCAATGTAATTATTTACAAGCCCGGCAATATCCCGTTCCGAACTAAAGTTACAGGCAATATCTCTATCTCCTGCCAGCCAGAGGAACATATTGCTGCTTGGGTGGAAGCTGTTTCTAAGGGCTGGACGCAAATTTTAGATAATTCCCATCCAGGACTAGGTAAGTCTTACAACGCGGGGCAATTGACGGCGGCCTTATTCGGTGTTGATAAACTAATTTACCAGGATGCCAACCACAGAAACCCATCTACTCTACCGATTGAAGAAAACTTTGTTGACTTACCAGTGCGGCACAACGGCTTTAAACTTGACCCCACCCGCAAAACTCCTACAGGTGAGGATTTTAAACTGTGGACTAAAGCGGGTGAAACTGCCGACACTGACGGCAATTGTCACAGAACTTACTTGTTTAACGCCTTCCGCAACAAGAATTTTAGCAGCCTTGATTTTGAAGAGAGCGGCATCAGCCCCATCTGTGGCGGTTGTTCCCTTAAAAATCAGTGCCGTTTCGCTAGTGGTGACGGTTTTGGCTTCCGCTTTCAAAAGCGCACTGCAATTCAAAATTATTCCTCACTCAGAGCGCACCCAGACTCTACCCCTGTCACCTTAACTAATGCTGCTGATCAAACTTTCACCGTTGGGCGGTTATGGGAAGAAGCTGGTACGCTCATCAAGCCCGTGCGTAGTGTTGATGTAAACCTCAGCGATTTTGAAACCACCATAGGCAAGCTGCTACTGTTGGAACCAAATATAATGTCACAGCTGCAACCTGCATTCTTAGTTTTACACCAACTGTTTACCCAAAAAATTAAGTCCACTAACCGCTACGGCTTTGATGATGCCAGCATCCGAGCGCTGCTGCCCCCTTTCCCCACAGGTTTAAATATCGAAGCCATTAGCCAAGCCTCAGAACCTGATTTAACTTTCTTAGAAGACTTGGACTCAATTGATATTACCCAAGATAAACAACTCAAAAAAAGCTCTGCGGCTCGTTATGCTGCCAAAAAGGTAGTTAAAGACAGCGCACGAACCGCCGGGAGGGAGTTTCTTGACTTGCCTAATTACTGGTTGCCTGACTTTCTGGAAGCTTGGAAAGGTGATGGTAGTTTTCAGTCAGGGTGGGGTGTACTCAGCATTTACCGCCGAAACCCCAAACATACTGAATTGGCCAAATCTGCCCAATTTAATATTTACCTTGATGCCACTTTCAAATCTCAACAGTTGAAATTGAAACTGGGCATCAATGATCCTGTGTTAATCATTGAGCAACAACGCCCAGACTACGACAATTTAAAAGTCGTCAACGTCACTGGGCTGGGGAAACTGCCCAAAAATCGCTCCGATACACTCAGCAACCGTGTTAATGCCCTCAAAGAAACCTTGAAAGAACTCTGCCCCACCCTTGGCATTATCGATTGGAAACAGATTGCAACTCAAGCCGAGGGCTACACAGAATACGGTCACTTTGTCGATGGGCGTGGTGTTAATAGGTTTAGTGAATGTGATGCGATCGCTTCTTTTGGCATTCCCTACCAAAACATCGGTGTTTTAGCAGCACAATATCAGGTGATGACTGGCGAAAGGGTCAACCTGGAAGATAAAGACAGCACTTTCCAAAAGTATCTCACAGACCTGCTAAGAGCAGAAATCATCCAAGAGATTGGGCGATTACGCGCTCATCGTCGCTCCAATGTGGAGCTAACATTCTACTTCTGCGCTGACTATGACCTTAGTTTTCTCTTAGATGAACTGCCGGGAGTCAAGTTAGAAGTAGTCGATGCCTGCTCTCTTTGCACTGAAGCGGGTAGCCGAGATCAGCAGACCGGACACGCTATAGTCAACGCTTTCACCCACCTTTGGCAGTCACACCAGAAAATTGGACAAAAGGCGATCGCCAAAATCATAGACACTACCCAAGGATGGGTGAGCCGATTTACCCAACGCTGGGGGGGCTGGCAGCACTTTAAAAAATTATTACTCCTGCTATTAGATAGTCTTAATAGCGGTAGTAATAAAAATTTGGCTGACTTAGACGAGGATGAAAAGTGGTTAGCGCATACATACTTCCCGATGTTGATTGCTGAATCAGAATCATCACCTGAAGATACCTTAGAACACGTCGCTGAAGTTGCCACAATCTTTACTAATACTGCACTGCGGCGAGTTTTACACTCATGTAGCCCGGCTGTTAAGGCTGACTTGCTAATGATTGTACTGAGTTGTCTGCCTACTGAAGTTTACTCAATTTCAGTTTCTGAAATCTCTGCATCACTCGCAGAACCTGCGCTATTGTGATTTGAACGATAATTTAGCCAAACGGTCACGAAATACTTCACTTTGTACTAGGACAACATATAGTTCAAAGCTATAAATGGAGTTCAAAAAACTCAAAACTTAATTACAGCAAGGAATATGGTCAAATAGTTCATTTGTACCGTACCGCGATGAGAGAGAAATAAAAATTCAGATTTTAGGCGATCGCTTTATCACTCAATTTCTGGCGAAACATATTTTTGAACCATATTGTGGACATTTTGAATTATATTTTGACCGAAAGTTTAAAATTTTCGACTAAATTAGTGTGTCTTGCTCGGCATTTTTTACCAAGTCTCAAAATAAAACTTTTGGTCGTATTATGGTTCACATTTAAAACACGCGGACATAATTTGATTCATAAAGCTAAGTTATTGATTGACTCAAAAGCTTGAAATTACGTTAACTTTTGGTCACGTTATGGTTCAAAATTTGGTCACGCAGGGGGTAAAATCACAGCTATCACCTTGAACAGTCATAAGAACTGATTCCAGACGATAACCAGCTTCGCGGATGTAATAAGAAGCTGCACCCACGTCTTCAAACACGTTGTCAAATTGGGGATGAGTTGACGGAAAAATCTTTCTCAGGCGTTCACTAATTCCTGAGAGTTCTTGCTGAATTGCGATTAGTTCTTGAGTATCATCGTCCATGACTTATTTACCACAAAGATAGCTGCCCCGGTGAAACATTTGATTTCCCGCCCCTATGGTATAAAAGGTGACAAGCACTGCAAAGAGCTATAAGGTTGCCTCTGTGGTTCTAAGCTGGGTTTCTGTCCCAATGATGAACCTGTAGGGTGTACACTCTGCGTTTTGAGCGTGTTAAATGTGATGTTTTTTCACCAGGGGGTATACAGTGTAACCCGCACTTTTGACAATGCCACTGGGCTTGTTGCTTAACGTCCGTGGCAATTTCTGACCAATTATCTGGGTATAGAGAATAGGTGAACGTCATTAGTCTAACTAAACTAAAGCTTTGAAAATTGTAATGCTTTCTAGCAGTATGAAAGCTTAACAAAACTGTAATCGGTGTATCTGCTTAAACGCCTTCGCCACAAAACTTGTATCAAGAAGCATTTGTGAGCAGAAGTCACCTAAAGCTTGTTGCAACAGAATAAAAATTCTAGCGGCTAGCTGCACTAAATAGTGCGATTAAATCAAAATACATATGTGCCAAGATAACGGGCATAATCCGTTGCCATTTTATGTAATAGAGTGAAAAAACTGCAAACATTGCACTTAATAGTAAAGCTGGCACAAAACCTTGATATAAATGATATGTACTTTGGATAATTACACTTATAAAAACTGCTAAACCTACGCTGTTTGTTAAAAACTTAACTTCGAAAATTGTATAACATCGAATAATAAGTTCTTCATAAAAAGGATTAATTAACATTGCAGTCACAGACCAAAAATTAATACCTTTTTTCAAAAACTCTATATTATTAGGATGAATATTTAATTTAGTTCCGATGATCATATAATATCCTTGAGAGAGAATAAGCCACCATACAATCCCGGCAATATATGCCATAAATGCCAGTACTATGGAAATAATCAAGTCCTTCCAAAGCCAAGAGAAACCTAACTCCTTTATATTGCGTCCTTGTCTAATAATCAAATAAATTACCAGGGCAATGATAGCCAATTGACGGACTATTGTAGTTCCCCAATAAATCATAGGATACTTAGCGTATTCGTTGTAATATAACTCCGCCCCAGTCAACTGAACGCATACAGAACCAAAAATTGCAGAACCAAAGGCAACGGCAATCACAATTAAAAATTCTATTAAACGAATATTTTTACTATTTCTCATAATTTTTAAAGTAGTATTAGCGGTCATCGTACCAGTTTGAGTAAATTGTACGTTAAGCGACCAAATGATACAGTAGGTTTTTGCAGTTGTTGGGCAAGGACTTTGGAAATTGGCATAAGTGTAAATTAGCCGTTGTTTAGTTCCATCAATGAAAGCTTTTCACCAGAGAAAAGCCAATTCTCAAAATTTGTCTTACAGCGTCCCCAAAGTTATTTAGTAAAGCATCAAATTTTACATAAAAAAAGGCTAATATCAAACTTTAATCATCTTAAAATAACTTTAAATGTGACCTCATCAAAGGCTAAAACTTTTGTTAATTATTCTATTTACCTAGCATCAATGGCATACTCCACAAATACTGCTTGTTAAATTGGGTCAATAGATTGTAATAATTCAATCAGCTTATAAATTTTCGACCTTGTAAAGCTGAGGTACAAAGCCTGACCTGCTTGGTTTGCTCTGTGGTTCTGATTTATCCTTTTGTTCATGTGCTGCTGGCTGTTACTTTTTGCTCTTGCCCTTTGTACTCTTGACAGGTGTTTCTTCAGCTTCGCTGCTTTCAACAACTGCCTGCTGATTTTCAGCAGCCCTTTGAACTGATGTACTACTGTCACTGTTTGATGATGCTTGATGACGGCGACGACTGCTTTTCCTCAACTCACCTACTAAATATTTAATTCTGCTGCCACTCAAATTAATCCCCAAACCCTTCAGCATCTCCGATACTTCATCGTAAGTATAGCCGTACTTGTCAGAAGTCAGTTTTTCAATATATCTCCTCATCTGACGAACTGCGTCTCTGTCCGATACATCTTCTCGCTCTTTTGGCTTCTGTTCCTTCAGTAGATTGATGGCCTTATCAATCTTGCCCTTCGTAATTACTTCTGAATTCTGATGTTCACTCATGGTTATCTCGTGAATCCCGATTAACTGATAATTATCGGCTATTTGAAATAATTTGCACCATTTGTTTTCAAAATGCTAAATAAATCGGCGATTGCGGCTACGCCGAATTACCTTTTTGTATTACGGCTACGCCGAACTAGTTTTTAGTATGGCAGTTTCGCTGGTATTCTTATTCAAGCTAATGCTAAAACATCTGGCTATTACAGCTTCGCTGAATAAGAGAACTTTACTTAAAACAGCTTCGCTGAATTATCTTTTCATATTACAGCTACGCCCAACTATTATATTGTGTGGTAGCTTCGCTGAATCAGAGAATTTTCATATAGCGGCTACGCCGTTTTTATCTCCTCTATTGTGGCTACGCCGAACCAGAATTTACCGACTGCTTGATTTGATCAAATTCCAGCTACGCCGTTGATATATCCCTCTGTAGGTTGTAGGATAGTCAGCAACACGGCTACGCCGAAAGTACTCTCGCCCCCAATCCCTCGTTGTGCCTCCGTACACACGTAGCACTCGACACCTCACCTACCCCAAAATGGGCTTGAAGCCAGCCATGCCTCAAAGCTTACGCTTTGTCTCGCTGCGCTCGAACGGCAGACTGGTTCAAGTGGGGAAACCCCCCTTGAAAAACCCCCCTCGCAATGTCCATCAATATCTCTCTTTATGGCGAATCGCAAGCAGTCAAAAGCTCTAGTCCGAAAGCATATTTTCCCAGTTCGCTTGAGCGACATCGAACTGGACTTGCTGCGAATAAAATCACTTGATGCGGGAATGTCAGCAAGTGAACTGATGAGACGTAATGCGTTGATGCGTCCATTACCTAAACGACTAAGTAAAATTAGCTTACAAACATATTGGAAATTAGGACAAATCGGGAACAATCTAAACCAGCTTGTCAAAGCAACCAACACAGCCCTAAAGATTGGGCGAACTTTACCTACTGATCCAGAACTGCTAAGAGAACTTTTAGAACTGCTGCATCAGTGTAGACGGGACATTGCAAGGGATGACATTGATTCGGAAGATTCGGAAGAGGAAGACGAAGAGGATGATTGGGAAGCAGACGAAGGGTAGAGGTTTTCGCAAGCTGTTAGATTACTTGGAATCACGCGATGAAGCCCAACTCATTGGCGGCAACATGAGCGGGAGAAATGCGAGAGAATTAGCCAAAGAATTTAAACTGTCTCGACAACTAAATCCTGATGCCGAGCGTGTTGTTTACCATGTTTCATTATCAGCCGCTAAAGATGACTTATTAGATGATGAGAAGTGGAGCGAGATTGGCGATCGCTACATGAAGGAAATGGGTTTTGATGCCAATCAGTTTGTCATCTTCCGCCACCATAACACCGACGACGACCACATCCACATTGCAGCCAGTAGAATCAGGATGGATACAGGGCTAGTAGTGCATGATTCTTGGGATTATGTGCGCTCTGAAAAAGTTCTGCGACAAATTGAACAGGATTATGAGTTAGTGCAAGTAATCGGCAGTAGAGAGAAACTGAATCGCACACCCAGCACCGGACAAATCAGACGCATAAGGCGAGAGCAAGAAGAATTTTCACAGGGACAACGTGACTCTCCTCCACAACGCATCATCAAAGAGTCAGTTCAGCAGACAATTGACAGAGCCGGAGTTGATAATCCCCAAATGCCAACGCTGATCATGCGGTTGCAGCAAGCTGGCATTAGCGTAAGAACAGGTTTCACTAGAAATGGTAAGTCTAAAGGCATTTCTTATGAGAAAGATGGGCAGGCTTTTAGTGGCACACAGTTAGGCGCAGCTTATACTTTCCCTGGGCTGCAAAAACATCGTGGCATTGACTACCAAACAGAACGTGATGATGAACCTATTAATGAATTGCTGCTCAAACCTGCTAAACCACTCCCAATTGAGCAGTTAGAAAAACTCTTTCAAGATATTGAACGCAAACAACAGCAGCCTCAGTTCACCCCACCACCAGAGGATACAGTTGTTTGGCAAGTGTTGCACAAGTACTTAAGCGAGAAACGCTATATACCAGATTATATTTCGCAAGGATTACATAATAATCAGTTGCTTTATATGGATGAGCAACGAAATATTTTGTTTATCAAGCGTGATTTAGATGGTGAAAAAACTGGCGCATTAGTTTGGTCAAAGCCTAGAGAAAATCATCGCACTGTGGAGTACGACCAAAACAACTCTACACCTTATGGTTGGTTTTATCTGAGGTTGGGAGGGCAACCAACGGACAAGGTAGAAAACGTCTTTTTGTGTTCTACACCGATTGATGCGATGTCAGCAGCCACTTACCTTCTTTCAAGTTGCAAGGGACTACCACCAACTAGAACCATGTTGATAGTAGCTGATGACCCGAATAACCTACCTATGGAATTCCTCAAGAGTTTCAATAGGGTTGTTGTTGCATTCAATAATGATGATCTTGGGAATAAAGCCGCTAGTGCAGTATTGGAATTGTTGCCACAAGGTAAAAGGCTTAAAACCCATAATCCTGATTGGAGCCAGGAATTAGTAGCTCATTTGAGAGAGGAGCAGCAAAAGCTCAGACAGCAGGAGCGTGGTTTTAGCCTGTGATCCATGCGGAGCGTACACCTGACTCGAATGCAAAGGTGTGCTGGGTTAAGTTCAAGAAAGAATTTTTGAAACACAATTGCAACATATCATGATTACGTATTATCAATAAGACCCCAGCTTATTGACAATAAAAATAGCCCTAAAAACGCTTTTTAACTAGTATTTTTTCGGAATCGCCTTTTTTACATTTGTAGATTTGTGTGATAATTACGTATATAATATCAATGTAAAAAATGCACATTAGCATCGCGGATGACTTGAAGAAGCAGTTTCATGCCACCTGTGTCATGCGTGGTAAGAAGATGAGCCAAGTAGTAATTGAGCTAATCGAGCAATGGCTCGAAAGCAACGACGTTCCCCAAGCTGGTGAGATAAAGAGGTAACAGGCTAGTACCAAATGGGATGTTCTTACTACTGGAAAAACCATTTGAGTGAGAATCTGCTCAACTTATGTAACTGGGGTTTAGTGAATGGTGCAAACAATCTTAATTTTGGCAGCAAATCCTCAAGGCACAAAACCGTTGCGTTTAGATGAGGAAGTGCGTGAAATTGATGCTAGATTGCAGCGAGCCAAACAGCGCGAGCAGTTTGTCTTAGAGGGTGTTTGAAAAGTGATGAGAGGTCAGAATGAATTTATGCCAAACACCTTACCATAATACTAATCATGACAAGGTAAATAAGGGGTACAGCCGGGAGGTAGATTAGTGTAAAAAAAGCTGAAATAATGATAAAAAGTGCTTCCAATAATAATTTTTTAAATATTTTTAACTCTCAAAATTTGAAATAGAAGCTTACAGACAATGAAAGCAATGCAAATAATAGTAATAATTTGACCAAGTATAGCCAATCTTGAAAATAGGGAATTGTTCAAATTGCCTGTTATATACGGAATACAAAGTTATCTACATAGTAAATAACTTTTTTGGAAAAATTTGAATAGTTACTAGTTGTTATTTGACATCTATATTAATTATGATAGAAAAAAACTATTTGGATTGGTTGGGAAAAGTAGTACCTGGGGATATAGTTTCTATTGAGTTTAGCGCATCTCCAAACCTAAAGCATTATGGCATAGTAGCAGAAAATATATTATATGTATACGATTTTTCGGTTTTTAATGGTAAAGATTTTACAAAAGAGATAGTACGAAATAATGTTGAAGATAGTACAGAAAGAATGATAGTACAAAAAAGAACGTGGAAACAGTTTCAGGGGGTATTAAATAACTTACCCAAAATTGAGAAGGATAATAGTTATAACGATGATGAGAGAATAATCACTTTACTACGTGTTGCAATACTTGCAAAAATTTTCAAAGAAAATATTTTAAGAAACCGTATTTATACTTTTGACATCCCTAAACCGTTCAAGAAACTGTTTAGTTCTTGGTTAATAAAACCTCTTGTTCAGTTGTTTGACTTGAATTCTAGTAAATATAATTTGTGGTATAGTAACTGTGAGCATGTTGCCAGAGGGTGTAGAACTGGTAGATGGAATTCTAAACAAGTTAATGCAGTTTATTCTCTATGGAAATGGGGTCTGCCTGGCGTTTTTAAACATCGGAGAACTTGGTGGGGATTTTTATCTCGTAAAGATATTGACCAGAGTAACTTTACTGAATATCCTAACTTTTGTCTAAAAATATGTGGTTTAATAATATATCGTTTTCTTAAATTCACATTTTATCATTTTTTCTTTCGGATAAAATCTATTTTTTATGAATCAGATTTTTTAGAGATAACTAATATTCCTCCGTCGTTACGTAGAAGATACGACGAGTTGTGTAAACATTATTTTATAAATAATAGATTAATAGTTCTTGCTTTGTTTTTGTTAATAATATTAATAATTTTTAACAGAGATAAACTTAATATTATAGTTGCTCCAACACTCCCTACTGGCCAACCAGTGAGACAAAGTCCGCTTGATGACAACAATAAATATTATAAGTATTATGTAAAACCAGGTGATAACTTAAGAAAGATAGCAAAAAATTGTTATGGGAACGAAGAGAAATGGCAAGTTATTTATAACACGAATAAATCGATTATTGGAAATGATCCACGTCAAATAAAACCAGAAAGATTTCTGAGAATTCCAGTTGATTACAACAATGGCTCCCACATTCCGCACTCTAGACTGTGTCCTTTAGAAAAAGCCCCTAGTATCCAGTCAAACTAGATCGGATTAAATTTATGTTGTATGCAGAGTTCTCGGCTTAATACCTCAAGCGACATCAATTAGTCACGAAACATTATTAACCAAGAAGTCCATTTTATTACTCGCTTAAAAGCCAAAGCATCTATTAAACTAAAAATTTTTAGCTATGACCATTTGCTTAAAGACAGATTGATTCAACTTGGTGCAGAGAATCAAGATTTAGGGGTATTCAAAGCCCTGCGAAAGCCAGTCTGTAAGCTGGATTTATCCCCTTTTCCTGCACCCTCTTGACAAATGTGCATTTACCTTAACCTCTCACGGATGGTCATTGGGAGACGAGGCCGTAGTAGCCATTCAAAGCTATGGCGTTGCAATCACTCCGTTGCCTTCTAATTAATTCTTTTGAAGCGCTCAAAACCCCCAACGAGAATGCTTTAAATTTAAATTATTTACTCGCTAAGGTTAGTTTTATGACAGGAATGGAAGGTTTTGTGGCCGCCGCCGCGGCATCTGCTGTTAGTGGTATAGCTGTTCCTATATTTCAGTCACTCTGGGGAGGCGGAGGTAAGTTTTTAGGATGGTTTGGGAAAACCCTAAATGAAGAAACTAGGGAGTTAATTTTTACTGCATCAAAGCAGTATGCTCAAAACTATGCAGAACGGCACGGCATTCTTAAAGTATTGGGAATGCGTGAACCTGTAACGCTGGAATCAGTTTACACAGCAGTTCAATTTTTAAACAATGATGCCATTCGTAATTTTGAATCTGTCGAAAATTTAGAAAAATTTTATCGCCAAGCTAATAGCCGCAGCTTGCAATCTCAAGATAAAGGTAAACAAGAAGGAATTAAAGTTGCTAATAATAAGCAATATCTGATGGTACTTGGTGGCCCCGGTGCTGGTAAATCCACGTTTCTGCGAAAGATGGGATTAGAGGTACTGAAAGGTAAAAGAAAGCAATTTAGACACGACTGCATCCCAGTTTTTATTGAATTAAAAGCCTTTAGATCCAGCGATATCGATATTGAGAAAATTATTGCTGAAGAGTTTCGTGTTTGTGGCTTTCCTTCGCCTGAAAAATTTACAGCTAAAGCATTAGAGTCAGGCAAGCTACTAATTTTGTTAGATGGTTTGGATGAAGTTCCAACAAAAAACTTAACCAATGTAATTAGTCACATTCAAAACTTTGTTGATACTTACGATAAAAATCGCTTTATTACGTCCTGTAGGGTAGCAGCCTATCGCCACAATTTTCGACGGTTTACTGATGTGGCAATGGCAGACTTTGATGACATTCAAATTGAAAACTTTATTAATAATTGGTTTAGCAGTAAACCGGATGTAGGTAAAGATTGCTGGGAAAAACTCAATAGCCACGAATATACTGCTGCTAAAGAATTAACTCGAACACCATTATTACTGACTTTGGTATGTTTGCTCTATCAGCGTTCTGGTAAAATTCCCACTAATCGAGCGACTCTTTATGAAAGAGCATTGAGAGTTTTACTAGAAGAATGGGCAGGTGAAAAAGGTATTACCCAGGAAGACCTTTATAAGGGACTGGATACCAAACGCAAGGAAATGATACTTTCTGAAATTGCCCATGATGCCTTTCAAGAAGACCGCTTATTTTTACCGCGACGGGAAATTGCAGACAAAATTGAGAAATTACTAGCAGAAATGCTACCCGATGAAAGATTTACCAACGGGGTAGATGTTCTCAAATCTATTGAAGTACAACACGGGATATTAGTAGAACGCGCTGATAGTATTTACTCTTTCTCCCATCTGACACTACAGGAATATCTAACAGCACAATATATTGATGACCATCGCCTAGTTGAGAAATTAGTTACTGAACACTTAACAGATAAACGTTGGAAGGAAGTGTTTTTATTAGTAGCTGGTTTAATGCGGGGTGGTGCAGATAATTTGCTGTTGTTGATGGGAAAAGAGGCGCAAAAGTACAGTAACACACCAAAGTTGCAAGCTTTATTAAACTGGGTAGAACAGGCAACAACTGGATCTGCTGGGGATTTAAAACCTGTGGGTAAACGTGCAGTTGCGATCACCATTGCCAACGCCATTGCCAACGCCAACGCCAACGCCAACGCCAACGCCAACGCTATCGCCGAAGCCTACGCCGAAGCCTACGCCAACGCTATCGCCGAAGTCGAAGCCTACGCCGAAGCCTACGCCATCCCCAAAGCTTACGCCGAAGCCTACGCGAACGCCTACGCCATCGCCAACGCGAACGCCTACGCCATCGCCATCGCCAACGCCAACGCCATCTCCAACGCCATCGCCAACGCCATCGCCGAAGCTATTAATTACACTCGTCAACTTGAAGCATTCAAAATCTTCAATAACGTTAATTTTACTATGCTAATTGACGAACTCAAAGAACTGAACACTAAAATTCCTGATGAGAAACAACCGCAGGAAGTGTATCGGACATTTGTTCAGAGCCTCCAACAAACTTTACTCAATGCTTTCAACCTTAGCCCAGACATAATTAATTTATCCCAGGAAGAGTCTAAAGCACTGGAAAATTATCTCTACGCCAATCATCTCATTATCCAGTGTAAACAAGCATCTGTACGGGTGTCGCCCACAATTTGGGAAGGAATTGAGGTGCGGATGTTTTTGGTTCCGAGTAATTCAATGCCTTAGACAGGAAGTCACATATTCCGGTAATCTCATATGCTGACAACTTCACAACTTTTCATCTAATAAGATTTTAGTCAGTGAACAATGGTTTGCAATCAGATTAGCACCCAACCGAGAAACTTTCGGCTCAGTTTTGATAACCATACCGTAATTGCACAAGCTTGAGCAAAAATTAGCCTTCACTGGAATTAGAGATAAAACTATGTATGAGTTGTATATTAATGGTGAGATTTACCCCAAACAAAAAAACAGTACCGATTGACGCATCAACAGTTATCTTTAATTGTAACGGTGCAGTAAACCAACTCACTTATGAGCCGAATCATCGCAGTTTTTAATCAGGCGGGAGGTGTTGCCAAAACCACCCTTACCCAAAACCTGGGCTACCAAATAGCGCAATTGGGTCATCGCGTTCTGCTCATCGACATAGACCCCCAAGCCAGCTTAACCATTTTTATGGGCTTGGTTCCAAGAGACATAGAGCAAACTGTCAACAATGCCATTGTGGATGAACAACCCTTGCCAATACATGAGGGAATTCATGGCATGGATTTAGCCCCTGCTAACATCTCTCTCAGTACGGCAGAAATGCAATTGGTTAGTGCTTCTATGCGCGATTTCCGTCTCAAAGAAGCTATCGAACCAATTGAATCCGATTACGATTTTATCTTAATAGATTGCCCTCCCAGCTTAGGGCTACTAAGTTACATCTCTCTTGTAGCCGCTACTCATGTTCTAGTGCCTTTGGAAACTCATTTCAAAGCCTTTGAGGGAACAGGAGAACTCTTAAAAACGGTTGCTACAGTACGTAATAAACCAAACCGCAAATTGCAAATAGCCGGATTCGTGCCGACAAAATACGATGCCCGGAACTCCCAGGACACTCGTACTCTAGCAGCCATCACCGAACAGCTAGCAAGCGCCGGAACTGTCTTTGCCCCCATTCCTCGCTCCACTGCTTTTGTTGATGCTTCAGAAGAACGAATGCCCCTTGCAGTTTACGAACCAAAGCACCCATCTGTCCAAATCTTGAAAAAAATAGCCGTTAGTTTAGAATCTTTAAAATGAGACGCACTACTAAAGCAAGCCTTCCCCTTAAAAGCAAAATTGAAGTACCTTGGGACACCACAGGCGTATCGAGTGCGCCTCAGTCGATGCCCTTAGACCAGATTGTTCTGCCAGCGACACAACCGCGCCGTTACTTTGACCCAGAAGCATTAAAGCAGTTAACCGAATCGATAAAGCAGCATGGCATCCTGCAACCCCTTTTAGTACGCCCTGTAGATGGTGGCAAACACGAAGTAGTTGCGGGAGAACGTCGCTATCGTGCAGCCCAAGAAAATGAGTTAAAAGAAGTTCCTGTTGTCATCAGAGAATTAGACGACAACGCAGCTTTTCAACTAGCGCTTATAGAAAACTTACTTCGAGAAGACCTTAATCCAGTTGAGGAAACCGAAGGCATTCTGCAATTGCTGTCTCTCAAACTAGGTCGAAGCGTTGAGGAGATACCACCTTTATTGCGCCGCTTGCAACACGAACGGAAAGAAGCGGCTAATTCTTCCAATAACGTTATTGGAAAAACAGAATTGGATTCAGATGATGCTGAACCGGATGATATTGTCATAGATGAAAATGATAATTTAGATTCTTCCAATAACGTTATTGGAAAAGATGAATCCGATGAAACTCATGGCTCTACCCCAGTAAATCCAGACCTAAAAATTGTTGAGGAAGTGTTTCTTGGCTTAGGCTTAATGACCTGGGAATCATTCGCCAACAACCGCCTACCACTGCTCAACCTTCCAGAAGATATCCTTGATGCACTAAGGGAAGGAACACTTGAGTACACTAAAGCTAGAGCGATCGCCCAGATTCCCAAGTTGAATGAGCGTGTTGAGTTTTTAGAACAAGCTATTGCCCTAAACTGGTCTTTAAGCGAAATCAGACAGCGCATTAGTGAGAAGAAAGCCGCCGCTTCTACCCCAAACACCGAATCTAACAATTACAAAGAGCGCTTTACTGCTGCGACTACCAAACTAAGAAAATCGCGTATTTGGTCAGACCCAAAGAAGCGTAAGCAAATAGAAAAACTACTTGCCCAACTGGAAACGCTCACAAATGTTGAGTAACCTTACATACCAAAACCAGGACGTAGAAGGTAAAAGGCTCAAATATTTTTTATACTAAGCTTTAGTGCCTAAGATTCATGTTTAAGTGACTATGCTAGAGTCAGAAAAACTTATCCAGATAGTACAATCCTGGCTAGGCTATATCAGGTTAGAGGAACTGACTCAAGCCGAGGTCGAGCGTTCTTCAGATATCTATTCAAAAGTAGTAGATAAGGGAGTGCAGCTTGTTGGCAACAAGTTACTCCTTGATAGTGAAGTATTTACCCAATTTCAGCAACAGCAACAAGCAGCCATTAGAGGTAACAAAAATGATGTTCAAATCGCTGTTGCCTTCCCCCAAATCTATAGAATCAACGGTAAGGGCAAAGACCAAAAGCTCAAATACCTGCCTCTGTTCACCATCGATATTTCACCTATTTTTAAAGGAAATTACCGCAAAACTGGCTGGGACTTGCTCGAATACGAGTTTCAGCCAGTGATTGTTAATTTAATGCGGTTGTACAAACTAGAGGAAGAACAAGCCGAATCACTGATTGTTGCGTCAGGAATTTTAAAATTCTTAGAAGACACATTTAAAGGAAGATTCCCAATGCTGCGGGACTTTCTCGAACTCGTAGACTTACCAGGAGTCAACTACAAAACCTCTCGACAACCTTATTTGCTTCGCTGTGACTTTACACCCTATAACGCCCTACTTAAGCAAGACATACAGGAAATACTCAAGGAACTGCAACAACCGGACTCTAAAGCTGAATGGCTAACTGAAACTCACCCCGCGATGCAGTACCTCTGGGGTCAGCCACAATCACCCAGAGATGAAGTGATGTTCTGGGGTGCTTTCCCGGATCATGCACCTGATGAATTTCAAGCCTCTGTCCTCAAACACGCCCAGGAGAATTTACTAACTGCTGTTTGTGGGCCACCGGGGAATGGAAAAACGGAGGTGTTTCTGCACCTCATAGCCCAGCAAGTAGTAAATCGAGCGTTACGGCTTGTTCGCGGTGAAGATGATGTAAATAATTTAATATTCTTTGTCGGCGCTAATAACAGCACCGTTAAAAAATTCCAACAACGACTGACTATAAATTCTCCTGCTCAACAGTTTTATCTTTCAGGCGGCAATCAAGCTAATATCCGTAAGGAAACCTTACCCAAACTGCAATCAACCCAAGATTGGCTGCGTAATACTGAATTTAATCAATCTGCTTGGCAACAAGCCAAACTCGAATTACTCCAAGCCGAGAGTGAAATTCAGCAACTTATAGAGCAAGACCGCTTGAATACTGCTCAAAAAGTCACTGATGCCGAACGGCGATCGCAATTAGATGGAGAAATCCAATTCCTCAATAACGAGATTGCTGTTACTGATTCAGAGTTCCAAGCCCTAACTGAACAGCTATCAAATTTGTCTGATTATGCAAATTTTCCCCTTGATGCCTACCAGCAAATACGAGAAGCTTTAACCCAGGCAGAACGAGAGCTACCAAAAGAGTCCGACTCCATCACAAAACGCGCTTTGGATTGGCTTAATGCTACTACGGATCAGCGAATTTTTAAGCGTCTAGCAAATAGGATAAACGCTGCTGTTTTAAACACCTTGGCAACAGGGCATCCCTTTCAGACCCCCCTTGACCGCCCTAGTTTAACCGCAGCCCAGGCTTCTGTTAACCAAAAACTAGATTTCTCACAACAATGGCAGAATCTTAACCGGGGAGTAATTGAAATTCAAACCCAGCTAACAGCTTTAAATAAGGAACTAGAGTTAAAACAAGCAGAATATCAACAAATTCAGAAACAAATCGATAGTTACCCACAAGGGGATTTCTATAATCTTTTTTACCACGACCACCACCAATTACAGCTAGAACTGTTTCAATGTGCCTGGGCGTTTCTGTTGCAAGAAGTTCTCCGACGCAAGGATAGCGTTATGAGGGCATTGTCAACTTATGGCAGCGTCTTGATGGGAGACGGAGAGGCATTGCTAAAACTGGAAAGTGATAGTGATGCTATCTTCCGTGACTTGAGTTTGATTTTCCCCGTCATTACCTCCACCCTTCAATCAATGCGTAATATGTTGCCAATTCTTCAGCCCAATATCATCAAGCTGGCACTGGTGGATGAGGCAGGGACAACTCTTGTACATCAATTATTTCCTTTGCTGGTGCGATCGCAACGGGCAGTAGTGGCTGGCGACCCCCAACAAATTGAGCCAATTATCAACCTTTGCGACGATACCATCAAACAATATCTGAAAACCGCCTTTCTGGATCGGGGCATGGGGAATGAAGACTATTATCGCTATGCCCCCACCGCCAAATACACGGCTACCGCTTATCATCGCGCTGCTGGCTCTAGTGGCGCAGAAGGCGACTTAGGCAATGGCATTATTCTCTCTAATCATTACCGTTGCACCCCACCCATTATTCAGTTTTGCAGCCCCAACTATCCCGGTGGTCTGCAAATCCTTTCAGGTGATCAGCAGACTGCAACAGAACCGCATCTATTGGCTTACCATGTCGAGGGAAGCCACATCCATAACACCAATCCAGAAGAAATCGAAGCTGTAGAAGCTGTAATTACATCCTTGCTAAAGCAAGGTTACTCTATTAGCTCGGATGACAACTCAAAGACTATTGGCGTGATGTCGCCGTTTTTGCAGCAAGCTAACGCGCTCAAGTATCGACTCTCTAACCGTTGGCGAAACTTTTCTTGGGATGATATTGCCACAGTTCACACCTTCCAGGGAGGAGAGAAAGCAGCTATTATCTTTTCTCCTTACCAGTGTCACCAAGAGCATAGTTTTTGGTTCCTTAACCGGAAACCTAATTTACTGAATACAGCCGTTAGTAGGGCAAGGGAATTGTTTATTTTGGTGGGCAATCTCAGGGAACTAGAATTAGCTGGCGGTGAAACCAAGCGGTTAGTTGAACATATTCGGCTACATGGTGAAATTCGCTAGAAATTCAAGCCGAATCCTTACAAATTTGGCATAGTAGAAAATACAAAAAAAGAAGCTACGCTATGTCACCACTGAATCCACCTCTGAGGAAAGACGATTTCACCAATGCCTGCTGGCAAGATGTAGTGAACAGCAGCGAGCAGAGAGACTGTCTCAGCTACGACAGCACCTTTTGGAGAAAAGCACAGGAGGCACAAAAAGCAGGAAATTTCAGGGAGCAAGCTGTTTTTGGAGTTTTGGCAGCCGTAACCAGTGCTGCGATTAAGCCAGAATCAACTGAAGAGTTTTTTGCTGACATTTTCAAGAATCTTACAGATGAGCAGCTAGACTTTCTTGCTGAAATTGCAACTGAAATCTCAGATCCCGAACTTCAGGCACGAGTAGCGGATATTCTCTGGGTTAGACGACGTGACTATCGGATGGCTCAGTTAGCAATTCCTGCTTACCTACAATCAGCAACTACATTAGAAAATCCTGAACATTGGACTTATTGTGTAGACAGAATCGAGCGGTCACTTCGCCTAGCGCGCAAGATCAAATATCAGGATGAAGTTGTTGTTGCACATATAGAAGCAGTTCTTGATCGTTACAACGGAGAAGATCCTCTATGGTTGTCTGCAAAGTTGATGGCGTTATTGCAAGAGTACCGACTTGGCGAACCAGCAAAATATGCTGCCCTTGCTGAAAAAGCTGCAACCTCAGCAGAATCGGCTCATGACTGGCGCAGGGCAAGAACTCTCTGGGATATTAAAGCTGTATGGCATCGCATTGAGAAAGACTACGGCAAAGAATTTGCTGCTTCGATGCTAGCCGCCGAGACTTACGTAAAGGAAGCCGAATCCGCTCTAGAGAGAACTCCATCAAGCTATATGGTTGCATCGCACTTTTTGCAACACGCTGTTGAAGCCTTCAGAAGTATTCGCGGCACGAGGGAAGAAACTGTGGATGCCAAAGCAAGAGCCGAGGAGGTTCACAGGCTCCTTCTTCAGTACCAAGAAGAAACTTGCAACGAGATGATTACCAGTTCTCACAAAAAGGATATTAGCGAGTTGGTAGAGGAAGTAAGAAATCACGTTAGGGGTAAAGACTTTCAAGATGCACTTTTCGCTTTGACTCTGCTAGGCACTCCGACTAATGTTACTCAATTGCAGCAACAAGTGCAGAGGCAAGCTCGTGAGTTTGTAGCTTCTCACCTCTTCCCTATTGTCATGGTGAATGAAATGGGTAAGGTTATTGCTCGTCAACCCGGTTCTGTCCTCTCCAGTAATCCTGAAGAAGCAGAAGCTGCAACTCGTTTTGAAATGTGCCGAAATGCTACTTATTACCAGAACTTGCAAGCTCAAGCATACATTGAGCCTGCCAGATATCAAATCAATCTAGAGCATAGTGTGCGAATCAACGATATTCTCTCGATTGTGTCGCATAGTCCATTTATTCCTCCAGAGCGTGAGTATTTGTTTGCAAAAGGACTTTATGCTGGACTTACCGGAGACTTTTTCACATCTACTCACATCCTGATTCCCCAAATTGAAAACTCTATTCGCTATCTTATGTGGCGAAGGGGCATAATCACTTCTGGTTTAGATGATAGCGGTATTCAGAACGAACACAATTTGAACTCTACTCTCTATCGTCCAGAGATAGCTTCTATCTTTGATAAAGACACACTATTTGACTTAAGGTGTTTGCTAGTCGAACACGCCGGCAGTAACCTAAGAAATCGTATGGCTCATGGTTTGATTAGTGATGGTGAGTTTATGAGTCCTTTAATGCCTTACATCTGGTGGCTTACATTAAGGCTTTGTTGCTTGCCTATCTTGATACATCAGCAGCAAGTTGAAGAATCCGGG
>NZ_JAVRBU020000035.1:0-58797 GCF_034531135.2 Nostoc sp. CmiVER01 | reverse complement strand
ATTCTTGTCGTAATAGATTTTGGCATAGAGATAGTTTTGAATTACTCCACTCAACAACAAAGTAATATCATTTGTGCTGCTTAGAGAAAATTTGTAGTAATCAACTGGATTTGCATTTGTTATGGCATCATTGTAGTTAAAAGATTTGAGAATTCCAATGTTTTGAGCCGTCGGTAATGTAGTTCCTGGCATATTTTTCCTTTTTTGAAGTTTTGACAAGCATTCTTCTTGACTGAATATCGGAATTCGGTTTGATTTTTGAAAATGATCACGACAATATGCGAGGTCAACTTCACTTGTCAAACCCATGAAAGCTAGAAAGCGATCGCTTGCTACTAACTTGATCCAGCTATTAAATTGATGGTATAATGAACCTAGTAATTAACAAGATTAAGTATACAGATAATGGAAAAACAAAAATAAATTTAAGTAATTATTTAATACTTGATAATTTTCGGTAATTGACTAATAGTTTAACCGAACATGATATTTTTAATATTAAACTTGCTGTTTTCATAAGCAAATCGCCCACACCTGAATAACAAGTGTGGGCGATTTATTACTACAAAAAATTAACTAAACAATAGCAGATACTTGCTGTTTAAAGAAAGCTTGCAACACTCTCTCTGCTATTTGATGGCTAGTTAAACCTAATTCTGTTTTAGATTCATTGGGTTCAGCATGATCTACTAATACATCTGGTACACCGAATCGCTTGACAGAAACGAGAATATCTGCGTCTAGTAAAGCTTCAGCGATCGCACTACCAAAGCCACCCATGACACAGCCTTCTTCTAAGGTGATAACGCGGCCGATTTTCTTAGCTAAAGGTAAAATCAACTCGGTATCCAAAGGCTTAACAAAACGGGCATTAATTACAGTTGCTTCAATGCCATGTTCGCTGAGAATTTCCGCAGCTTGCATTCCTGGATAAACCATTGTGCCATAGCCGACGATTAACACGTCATCACCTGTACGCAGAATTTCGCCTTTGCCGATTTCCAAAGGTTCCCAACCTTCTTCCATCAGGGGGACACCATAGCCATTGCCACGAGGATAACGCATAGCGATCGGGCCACTGGTATGGTTAACGCCAGTTACTACCATGCGTTGCAATTCTGCTTCATCCTTGGGTGCCATTATTGCCATATTGGGAATGCAACGCAGATAAGCGATGTCATACATACCCTGGTGGGTGGGCCCATCAGATCCGACAATTCCTGCCCTATCTAAACAGAAGAATACTGGCAGGTTTTGGATGCAGACATCGTGAATTATCTGGTCATAAGCGCGTTGCAGAAAGGTAGAATAAATGGCAGCTACGGGACGCATCCCTTGAGTTGCAAGTCCTGCTGCTAGGGTGATTGCGTGTTGTTCAGCAATGCCGACATCAATATATTGATTGGGCAGTTTGGCTTGAAGTTTATCTAAACCTGTCCCCGTTGCCATCGCCGCAGTAATCCCAACGATTTTCGGGTTTTGTTCGGCAAGTTTCACCAAAGTGTGAGAAAAGACTTTGGCATAAGCCGGGGGTTTGGGTTTGCTAGAAGGAATGGCTTTGCCAGTTGCTACGTTGAAGGGGCTTTGGGCGTGGTAGCCAACTTGATCGAGTTCGGCAATTTCATAACCTTTGCCTTTGACTGTTGCTACATGTACCAAAACTGGGCCTGGTATTTGATGTGCTTGTTGGAAGGTGGCAATCAATTCTTCAAGATTATGCCCATCGACTGGCCCAATGTAGGTAAAACCGAGTTCTTCAAAAACTGCACCTACCTTGGGAACAGCCAAGCGTTTCATGCCTTCTTTGATGCGTCCGAGTTCGGGAGACAAGGATTCACCCACGAAGGGAATTTGCTTGAATTGTTCTTCAAGATTATCTTTAATAAATTGCACCGGCTGGCTAAGGCGCATTTTGTTCAGATAGCGGGGAATCGCGCCGACGTTACGAGATATAGACATGTCGTTGTCGTTGAGAACAACCAACAGGTTAGTTTTTGGCAAGTGTCCGGCATGGTTGATGGCTTCTAAAGCCATACCCCCAGTTAGCGCCCCATCACCAATTACAGCAACGGCTTTAAATTTTTCTCCTTTTAAATCTCTTGCTAAAGCCATGCCTAATGCTGCTGAAATACTTGTAGAAGCATGTCCAGCCCCAAAGTGATCAAACTTGTTTTCGCAGAGTTTGAGATAACCTGCAACTCCGTCTTTTTGTCTGAGGGTGTGGAAGCGATCGTAACGTCCTGTAAGCAGTTTGTGGGGATAAGCCTGGTGTCCTACATCCCAAATCACTTTATCCCGATCTAAGTCCAGTGTCTGGTAAAGTCCTAGTGTTAATTCTACAACACCCAACCCTGGCCCCAAGTGTCCACCATTAACTGCTACGGTTTGGAGATGCTTATCTCGAATCTGACGGGCAATCTGTTGCAGTTGGCGAACAGATAAACCGTGCAACTGATTAGGATGGGTGATTTCGCTCAGATGCATATTATAGGGTTTTCCTCTCTAACTTCAGGTTTTCGGTATTTTGATTTTCCCACGGTGGGGTTGTTCACATAATTCAGACTCTTACATTGTTACTAAGTTGTAGCGGAAAGTATAACTTCGTAATTGATAATGTTGAAAAATTTGTTAGCTATTAACAATTTGTCCAAATAAACTTAAAAAATTTAAAACAAAAGCACATTTGTCAATAAGCAATACTACTTAAAAATGGCTTTTGATTCGTATAAAAACAAGTATTATAGCAGCAGTTTGCGGAAACTCGTTAACTAGATCGCTTGCTTTAGCTAAACTCAGTATTTCTTTAGTAAAATAATCTTTCTCAATTAATAATTATAAAAATTATAAAATTTTGTTTTATTTCTAAGATAACTAGCTAATAACATGCCAATTAGAATCCAATACAGTTCAGTTAAGCATTTCTTTCTTCTCTCTGCGTCCTTGGCGTCCTTGGCGGTAGCCTGCGGCAAGCCGTTCGCGTAGCGTCTCGTAGAGAAGCGTCTACGTTAAAAAAATTGAGTTTGACAAAGAGTTTTAGCCTTAACCCAAGCGTATTGAATTAGAATCACATCACAAATATAAATTAATCTGTGCAATAAATTTAGACTTTCTTAAATTATTTGTAAACAGCAAGATTCCCAACTTTTCTCAGAAGTTGGGAATCTAAGCCTTTCGATTTGAACGAAATTAGATAGGATTACTATTTACCAAAAGCATCCTTGATATTATCAACAGTGCGTTCAACAACATTCTTTGTGTTGTCTACTGCTTCTTTAGTCCGAGCCGCATCTTCGTCTGCTCTTCTTTGAATTGTAGCCGCGTCTCTCTTTGCTTTGCGCTCAACAAAACTACCATTGTCCGTTGCTTGATCAACTTTACTGGCGTTGCTCTTGGCAGCATCTTTAACTTTATTTTTTGTATCTTCGATGAAATTTTTGGCTCGTCCAGCATCTTTACTGGTTTTTTCTTGAACTTTATCGCCTGCGTCTGATGATGCGATCAAGGTTGCGGTAGGAGCAGCCATTGCTGAAGTGTTCGATAAAAATGCACCTTGCCAAACGAAAGCGATCGCTAACATACAAAACAGTGTTGTAGCCATCCAGCGTTTTACGGTAGAAAGCTGTTTTGTAACATAATTCAATTTCATAGAATACAATCTCATGTGACTTAGTATACTATTTCTACTTTATTTAGCTTATTTGCCATATCGTTCCCTAGATATAAATTCTTGCGTCATTAGTAATGAAATGAATTCACTATTTTGATAGATTGAATTTTGAGCATTGCATAATTAAAGTATGTGATCGTGGTGTAGGCAGGGGGGCAGGGGGCAAGGGGAGAAAGAAAAATATGAAATATGATCTGAGTAAATTGGATAATTTATTTTCAGGAAGTCCCTTAAAGCTATGGCTACGCCCGCCGCAGGCATCGCATGATTCATACTTGGATTCAGCAACGTTGAATTTTGAATTGTCAACCCCTCTTCTCTTGCCGCTCTTTGAGTTTTAGCATAATCTCTGCGTGCATCTCGCGGGTAATTGGGTAAAAATACGTTAAAACTAAGCCACAAAGCAAACAAATTGTAGGTATAGGCCCAACAGCAATGCGAATCGCAAACAGTGCAGATTCAGGTTGGATGGGTAGTGGACTTCCGGCTACAGATTCTTTGAAACCGGCTACTTGCAAAGCATTTCCCACCAAAAATAGCCCGAAAGCTAAACCAAATTTTTGTAGCAAAACCATGAAGCCATAAAAAATACCTTCTCTGCGTTGTCCGGTTTGCAGTTCATCTAATTCAATCACATCTGGAATCATCGACCAGGGAATTAAATATGCTGTGGAGACACCAATACCAGCCATAACAGCCATTACATACATCAAAATTATTTGACCGGGTTTTAAAAAAAATAGTCCGGCGGCGGCTATTATCCACAAACTCATTCCCAGAAAATAAACAACTTTTTTCCCAAGTTTTTTACTCAACTCACCCCAGACAAATAGCATCAGCAGAGCAGTTACTTGGACTGCAATCAGCACTGTGGGCACATCTGATTCTTTGAGGCCCATACAATTGACTACAAAATAGGGAATAATGCTGGCTGTAATCTGCACACCTAGCCAAGAAAAAAGATATATACCAATAACAAATAAAAAAGGTCGGTTGCTGAAGACTATTTTTAGCTGTTCGCCGAAGGGGAGAGATGCAGGTTCCTCGACTAAAATGCGTTTAGCCTCAAAAGCCAAGATGCGATCGCGGACTCCAAAAACGCACCAGTATAACCCTAAAATCGAAATTACAGTACAAACTGCTGCTAAAACGAGATATGCTTGTTGGCGATCGCTAATTTTGATAAAAATAATTAGCGCTAAAATCAATGATAGAATGCTGCCACCGATAGAAAATGTAAAGCGATAGCTGTTAAGGCTGGTGCGTTCGTCGTAATCTTGAGTTAGTTCTGGAGTCATCGCCGTATAAGGCAAATTCACAACCGTGTAAAACGCTTGAGATAGAATCCCAATCGCTACGTAATACCAGAAAAGCGGCCAAATATTCTCACTCTGATTTGCACTAAATCGCGGTACAATCCACTGCAAGAAGAATAAAATTCCAAAGGGGATTGCTCCATAAAACATCCAGGGAAGACGACGGCCCCAACGCCGAGATTTCGTTTTATCAGTCAGGAACCCGACAAGCGGATCATTTACCCCATCCCAGATTTTGCCAATCATCAAAATAGTGCCAGCTAAACCCGCAGGGATACCAGCGACATTGGTAAAGAAAATCAGCAGATAAAAGACAGAGATATTTGCAGTAATTGCTGGCCCTAAATCCCCTGCACCGTAAGCCAGCTTGGTTTTAAAATCGAGTTTTTCAGTAAGAGGATTTCGTTGGCTATCACTATCAGCAGTAGAATCATTCATAAAACTTTGCACTCATACTAAAATAAAAAGTCTGCAATCGCCTTCAATACTAGCCATCTACCACTCCCGTTAGACTTATGCCAGACCTTTATGTTTCTTGGTCAGATTATCACCAAAAAATTGAACAACTGGCTATTCAGATTTATGAATCCGGTTGGGAATTTAACCAGATTATCTGTCTTGCCAGAGGAGGACTACGAATCGGGGATATTCTTTCGCGTATATACCAGCAGCCGTTGGCAATTTTAGCAACCTCATCTTACAGTGGCACTGGTAAACAAGAAAGAAATAATTTAATTTTCTCCCGCCACTTAACGATGACTGCCGAAAAGTTAGGTTCCCGCATTCTCTTAGTGGATGATTTGGTAGACTCTGGTATCACACTCCAGCAAACTATACCTTGGCTCAAGCAAAATACTGATTTCCCCATTGAGGAAATTCGCACCGCCGTTCTTTGGTATAAAGCTTGTTCAGTTATAGCACCCAATTATTATGTTGATTATTTGGCTGATAACCCCTGGATTCATCAACCTTTTGAACACTACGAGCAGATGAATATCGCACAACTCGCGGCTAAAGTAAATCAAATGTGTTGATTAATACTAAACAATGTTAATCTCATAGTCAAAAATACTAGTCAATTTTTAGATATTAGCATTAGCGTAGCTCGCCGCAGGCATCGCTTCCCTTAGCACTATCAATTGCAAATTAATTTCAATATAGGAATCGTATTTGATTTTTGAAATTATCTATGTGGGTGGGGAGTAGGAAATAGGGAATTAGCCTTTTCAAACAAAAAACCATTGCTAGTATTAGAAGGAACTTCCAAACTCTTTCCTCAGGAAATCCCAACAGCAAATCATTTTGTCGTAGTCTTTAATTTTTTGCAAATAAAAGGAAGCTAAAAAAGAAAGCAGGGGGTATCTATGCTAAAGAGAACAATTAATAGGGGCTTATAACCACAATTGATAGCGTAGGGTTGCGAGTTTTTAAACGTATTGGAGACCACCATACCTCCGGTATGGTGGCCTGTACCCAATTAGGTCTTGGCAAAAGGCTTTCCCAAAAACTTTTTCTTTCCCCCTCCTTCCTGCCTTGCCGAGAGAGCTTGGCCAAAATCCAGAAGTAAGAATGAAAGAATTTTATACTACCACCTGATTGTAAAATGCCCTTATTATGCGCGTGTATAAAACCCTTTTATTCAGAATGAATTTTGATTTTTTCTTGATAAAAATTGAAAAAATATTACGAAACTTGGGTGAATCTAGACAGGAACTGCTGAGGCAATATTTCTTAGAAGCGGAGTAGTGTAATGACGAATGAGGAAGTGGAGCAAATATGTTTAGACGATATTCTCATCACTCAAGAGTTGTCCCGTAGAATACCCAGAACCACCAACCTCAAGGAAGAAAACGATGCACTTCATACCCTGATAGGGCAACTAGTACCGCAGGGCGGAAGTCAAAAGTCAAAAGTCAAAAGTCAAAATGAATACAGGGTAATAGTTTCGTTGATTTGGAATGGGTGGTTTATTTATGCCGTGCTGTACTAGTTGAGCAGCCTCAAATTCTGCTCCAAAAGCTTGTAAAAATAATTGCTCAACTGTGTCAAGCAGAATCAGCAGGTGTCAGTTTACTTGAAGTGACTCAGAACGGGGAAGATATTTGTCGCTGGTTCGCACTAGCCGGGATGTTAGAAGCCTATGAACAAACTGCCACCCCTTATAGCTTTAGTTGCTGCGGCATCTGCCTAGAACGTCAAGCCCCCCTGTTGTATTCCTATCCAGAACGGTATTTCACCTACTTGCAACAGTTTAAGCCAACTATAGGGAAAGTTTTGGGCGATCCCAGTCGCTTGCAGCAAGTCGTCTGGAATTTGTTATCTAACGCCGTTAAGTTTACAGAGTCCGGGGGTGAGGTGGAAATCCGACTTGAGCGCGTGGGTACACAAGCGCAAATCCAAGTCAGTGACACGGGTAAGGGCATCAATCCAGAATTTCTGCCTCACGTATTTGATTACTTCCGTCAAGCTGACAATACCACAACAAGAAGCTTTGGTGGCTTAGGGCTTGGTTTAGCGATCGCTCGTCAAATCGTTGAACTGCACGGTGGAACAATCCAAGCAAAAAGTGAGGGAGAAGATAAAGGTGCAACCTTTACTGTCTTGTTACCTATCAAGAGCGTCGAGGCTGAAGCCAGTGAAGATAAGGGTTTGGCTGACGGTTCCCCCAATCTTCAGGGGTTAAATGTGCTAGTCGTGGATGATGAAGTTGATACCCGCGAGCTAATAGTTTTCACTCTGCAACAGTATGGTGCTTCTGTGCGTGCCTTCGCCTCAGCATCGCTTGCACTAAAAGCCTTTGCACTTGAGAAACCACATATTATTTTAAGTGATATTGGGATGCCAGAAATGGATGGCTATATGCTGATTCGGGAAATTCGTTCGCTACCGCCTGAACAAGGGGGAGAGATTCGAGCGATCGCACTGACAGCTTATGCTGGAGAGATTAACCAGTCTAAAATTCTCCAAGCAGGATTTCAAAAACATTTGACTAAGCCAATAGAACCAGCAAAATTAGCGATGGTAATTGCTAGCCTGGTTAAATAATAAATAATTATTTTAAGAAGTCGAGAGTAAGAGTTGGCTACAAATTCTGGTTTTAGAAACCTAAAAGATCAGTTCCTTCCTGAACGCAAAGAAGCTCTACTGGCTCGGATGGCGAACCGCATCCGGCAATCGCTGAACCTGCAAGAAATTTTGGATGCAACTGTGGTTGAGTTGCGGGCATTTTTACAAACCGACCGGACTAAGGTCTACCGCTTTGATCGTGACGGGCATGGACACGTCGTTGCTGAAGCTAGCGCCCCCAACCGCCTACCTTCTTTACTGGGATTACACTATCCATCTGATGACATTCCGCCCCAAGCGCGGGCTTTGTTTGTTAAAGCACGTACCCGCTCCATTGTCAATGTCAGCGAACAGCGAATTATCCTCAACTCACTGTCGGCTCCTAAAACAACGGCAACCGGTGACTTGACCGTTGAAGAAGTGCAAGAGCAACCCCTTCAAGATATTTTAAGCCGTCCAGTAGACCCTTGCCATCTGGACTATCTCACCCAGATGGGTGTGCAATCTTCTCTGGTAGTACCAATAATTTATCAACAGGAACTCTGGGGGCTGTTGATCTCTCATCATGCCGAACCCAGAGGAATTTCATCTGAGGATTTGCAGATCGTCCAATTACTCGCTGACCAGGTTTCACTGGCAATCACCCAGGCAAATCTGCTGAGTCAGATGCAGGAAAAACAGCAACGCGAAGCGATCGTCAATCAGATTGCCACTCTGCTGCACGCGCCTCTGACCCCTGAGCAGATTTTGCATAATGTTTTAGAGCAAGCAGTAAAAGCTTCTGGCAGTTCTGGAGGCAGGTTGTACCTCACTTCCCCAGATGAGGCTTTACCAGCCCATCTTTATACTTACGGAAATCAGCCGACCCCATCCCAACTTGAGCAACCAAACTTACTAGAAAATCATCCCCTTTGGCAAGAGGTAGGGGAAACTCCTGCTCCCATCGACGCTGACTTAACCCAAGAAAATAAACCAGCCGTGCGAGTGGTAATTAATCTTCAACAAGAACCGCGTTTGCACCAACTGATTGAATCCTTCCAGACCACACCGATTCGGGGTTTGATTGTTCAACCGTTGTATTATGGTAAGGAATTTTTAGGGTATCTAACCTTCTTTCGCGACCAAATCGGCACACAAGGTCTTTGGCCAGGCTATGAAGAGACTGATGAGCGCCAACAGCGCCCCCGTCAGTCAATGGCACAATGGCAGGCGCTTAAACAAGATAAAGCTCATGCCTGGAGCATCGAAGAGATGGAACTCATCCAATCTTTGAACATTCACCTATCGCTAGCCGTGCTGCAAAACCGCCTCTATCAGCGCGAACGGCAGCAACGTCTGATAGTTGAGATGCACAACGAAGCTCTTTCTCATGCCCGAGCTGCCGCCGAAGAGGTGAGTCGCCTCAAGAGCAACTTCTTGGCTTCTACCAGCCACGAACTGCGAACCCCTCTGGCCTCAACCTTAAACTATTTAAAGTTGCTTAAAGACCGCCTTTATGAAGACGAAGATGAGTTGCGCGAATATATAGACGGCGCTTACCAATCGACGCAAAATCTTGTCACCATCATTAACGATGTGCTTGACATTGCCAAGATTGAAGACGGGCGCATAGCCTTAGATTTAGAGACAGTTTATCTAGAAAAGCTTTTACAAGAGCAATGTTTCCTCTCAGGCGCCGAAAGCCGCTACAAGGCAATTCCTCTGACACTCCACTGTGAAATCGAGACTGTTTTCGCCGACAAGATCAAAGTCCGTCAGGTGATGACAAACCTGTTGGATAACGCCTTCAAATTCACAGATGAGGGTCAAATCGATGTCCGCGCTGTCGTTGATAGTACTGGGACAATGGCTCAAATATCGGTACACGACACAGGTATCGGCATTGACATGGAAGACTCAGAGCAACTGTTTTCTCCATTTGTGCAAGCTGATGGTTTTGCCCAGCGTGCCTACGGGGGCACCGGCTTAGGGCTGACTATTTGCAAGCGATTGGTGGAACTGATGGGTGGTAAGATATGGCTTGAAAGCCCAGGACTAGGGCAAGGAAGCACGGTAAAGTTTACCTTGCCCTTAAACGAACCAAGTCAGATCAGAGGTGACAGTTTTGAATATCCTACTGGTTGAAGATAACGAACTCCTGGCTAAGGGAACCGCCAAACTAATCGAACGTTTAGGGGGTCATCAGGTGTTTATTGCTGTGGAACCAAAAGAGATATTTCACCTATGCGAAGCCGGGGCAGTAGAACTGGTGATTATGGATATCAATTTGCCGGGAGCTAGGTGGGAAGGACAAAAAGTCGATGGCTCCATG
Source organism: Nostoc sp. CmiVER01 (assembly GCF_034531135.2). NCBI lineage: Bacteria > Bacillati > Cyanobacteriota > Cyanophyceae > Nostocales > Nostocaceae > Nostoc > Nostoc sp. CmiVER01. The sequence continues at coordinate 48,437 of NZ_JAVRBU020000035.1, read as the reverse complement.
CTGTCGCGCCATTTGAAGCAACAGTGGAAACAAATACCAATTATCTTGGTGACGGCTTACACCATGCCGGCCGAGCAACATCTCCTGTTGTCCCAATCTGGGGCTGACAGTTGCTATACCAAACCCATCACTGACTACGATGGCTTTTTGGATATGATTACTCTACTCGGTCAAAAAAGGAATTGAATCTCCATGTACAAGCTAGCGATTTTGGATGATGACGAACACTGGTGTCGGATCGTCCAACGCTTTCTGAAGCAAGAATATGCTGTGGCAACCTATAAGTCCGTGTCTAGTTTCTTATGGGAGTTAGACGAACTAAACCAGTATGATATATTTCTGGTCGATTTCGTGCTGCCTACGGCTCGGCATGAGCTAAGTACAGATGGTATGGAAATTGTTACTGCTCTCAAGCGCCGCTTGCCTCGTTCTCCTCTGGTCATCCTCGTTACGGCTTTTATGAGCAAGAATGAGTTAGAGGTGCATGGCAAACAAATGTGTCCCGAAGCAGATGGATTTTTTGCCAAGGATGCTGGACTAGAATTATTGGCTCACCAAATTAAGCGGCTGCTCACGCCAGGTACAACTGAGGACAGTTAGGGGAAGTACTTAGGATCTTCTGACTTTCGCTTGCTCTAAATTGAGCTAAAGAGGGTTTGAAGCGATCGCATCACAGTGCATAAATCTAAAATCAACTGGAAATTCTTTTATCCATTGTGTAATATTAATACATAATGTAAATTTAGTATATTTTTAGCAATTTGTACAAAAATTACATTTTAGTTAGGATCAATTATTTAATTTTATGAGGCGATATGACTGCCATAAGTGCAACAGAAGCTCGTGCAAACTTCCAAGAGCTTATTAATCGTGCTGAGTATAAAGGTGAGCGGATTATAATTCAGCGTCATGGTAAAGCTGCCGTAGCAATTATCAGTCTTGATGATTTGAAATTGCTTGAAGCTGTTGAAGATGTTATTGATTCAGAAACACTTCGTCGTGCAATTGAGGAAAATGATGGGTTTACTACCTTAGAGGCAATTAGTGCCAAGCGTGGAAATGAGTGAACGCTACAGTTTGAGAATTGCTAAGACTGCGGAAAAGGATTTGTTAGATTTGCAAGCGAAACTTTATAAACAGGTTGTATCTAAAATCCTTTCGCTTCAAGGCAATTTTCGACCTCAAGATTGCAAAGCCTTAAAAGGCTATGAGGGTGGTTATCGTGTCGATCAAGGTGAATATAGAATTCTCTACACAATTGATGAAGAAAGTAAATTGATTGATGTTTTTCGTATTGGTAAGCGAAATGATGGTGAAGTCTACAAAAATTTGTAATCGAACTTTACAAAAATTAGAGCAAAAAACCACCAACAAGAGCATGAAAACCCAAAAAGTTTTCATGCTCTTGTGTCCTTTAGGGATGGGATGAATGCGTAGCCAATAGGGTTCAGTTTTGGAAAAGGTATTGGGTAAAGGTTTTATTCTGTGCTTTAAATCTTAATTGGAGCAAAATTCTGAATTCTTGCTGAGTTATTTTAGTAGCGAGCATAACCGTAAAATTCAATCACTATTGAGGAAATTCGCACTGCCGTACCTTGGTATAAAGCCTCTTCTGTTCTAAAACTCGATTATTATGTCAAGTACTTGACTGATAACCCCTGGATTCATCAACTCTTTGAACACTACGAGCAGATAGACATCGCAGAACTTGCGACTAAAGCAAGGAAACTGTGTTAAAAGATACATAGACTTATATTCACCAGCTTTTAGCTGTTCTTTACTCATGGTAAAGTCCACATTGCAACCTCTAAACAGTCTATATTCTGTTTTAGGAGCATCGTTTGTCTTTGAGATGTACTCTTGTTCTTCAGACGTGAGTAAATGCTGTCTTAAATGTTAGGTGTTGAGGTAAGGCATAAGCTTTCTGCTCATGGGGATAGAACAGAGCTTTTTCATCTAATTTTTTGTAATTTATATCTATGGAAGAAACAGTCCACGACAGCTTTTTCAAGAACTTTACTGTAGTCACAGCAACTATATCTGCGGCAGATTACCTTCCTGAAACATCAGGTATTTATGCCTTGTATCATGCATTTGATTTTTTAGAAAATAAATTATCTGACCATATAGATACTCGTATGAAAAATACGGTATTTAAAACAAAATTTTCTGAGAAAGATAATAGAAGCAAGTTCATTGTCGATACTTGTGGAGAGTCAGTTGGTTTGTCTCCAAGAATGGATAAATTTATCAAAGCTGTTTCTCAGCCTAAAGAGCGAAGAATTTTAAAAAATCTTTTAATTTCATGTAGCATTCTCCAATGTCCAGATTACATTGGCACTGCAAGTAACTTAAGAGATAGATTTATTCAGCATTTAGAGCGAGATGATGGGTTTTTCTCAAAGTATGCAAATATAAGACCCAATGATGAATTCTTATTCGTTTGTTTACCTTGCCCAAAAAACATTTCTAGAGAGTTGGAAAGCCTATTAATTCAACTATGTCAACCTAAATTTAATACACAGAGGAGTTAAAAATGGAATTAGATAATCAGTCTCCAGAGACTATTGAATATAAGGCAATTAGTGGTGAGTTTGGTGAGGTTAGGTACTTCATAACAACTCTTGATCAAAGCGATGCAGTTGAAAACATTAGATTTGCTGATGAAATTCAAGGCAGTTGGAGCTTCTCTGAACGAGTTCAGCGAAAACTAGATGAAAATAGAGCTAATACAGACATATTTTCTTACCTAGCGCAGGGTGGAATTCGCTTTTTTAATTCAATTGTCGTCATACTTTTGCCTAACTCAAATGACCAAAGAGAGTTTTGGGACTTCTCTACAGTTAGTAGTCAGGGAAAAATTGTCGAAAAATGGGTCAATTTAAAGCTATATAAGAATGTAGCTAGAATTGTAATTGATGGTCAACATAGACTTCTTTCATTAAGAAGATATTGGAACGCCCATACTGGAAAAGAGCCTTTAAGTTCTCAACAAATAAATGACAATTTTAGCTGCTTAGAAACCTTTGACATACCAGTTGTTTATTTAGTGTTTGGTAATCTTGGTAGAGTTGGTCATGCAGACCTAAGTGAAACTGTAAGGGATGAGATAATCAAAGCGACTCGCAATATTTTTACAGTTATAAACAAGACAGCAAAATCAATCGATAAACCAACTCAACTGTTGTTGGATGACAGCAAAATATCAGCATTGATTCCTAGAAAGCTTTTAGAGGAAGGAGTGCTTGAAGATAGATTCGTTAAATGGTCTGACACAACAAGAAGCTTGAATCAACAAGACCCTTATCTAACGACTCTAGATTTCTTGAGCCAATGTACTGTTGAACTATTGAAAGATCATCAGAAGCAAGCTTTAAAGAAATCATTCAATTCACCAAATGAACGTAATATGGCTCTGGAGACTTATTATGAGTCTCATCCTAAACTTCATGAAATAGGTACTAAAGGATTGCTGAAGTGGTTTTTTACTGAACTTCAGCCATTCAAGGATTGGGTATCACAGATTGACTACGTAGGTATAAACATTCCTCTTCAACCGGAGCAACCTCGATTAACTACAAGCCAAAAAGCAAGTATAAAACAATTACGGGGTTCCAATATTCTGTATACTCTTATAGGACAAAGAATTCTTTTTTTTGCTGTTTCAAGGTTCTTGCTTAAGATAAGAATAGAGTACCGTATTCCAGAAATTCTTGATGCTATATTGCTTAGTATAACTAAGATGTATGAAGATGGCTTTTTCAATAGAAATAAAGCTCATTGGTCTAATGTTTTAGTACAACCAAATGAAAAACTAGCCATGATCACTAAAAACTCTGGAGTTGAGAAATGCATAGAACTTCTCAAAATGATATTGCTTGATTCCTCTGATGGCGTGAGAGAATTAATAAAACGTACTAAAGAGAATGTCAGTAATGAGGTTAACTGGAATGAAGTTTTAATTTCAAATTGGAGAAGAGAGTTTCATGTGATATTACCTAAAGTTGATTTTATTGATGAGCAGATAAAGGAATCTTCTGAATCAGATGACTCCTTTGCTGAAGTTCGAGATTTGCTTGACTTTTCTGAGGAGGAGGAAGAGGAATCTGAGGAAATTGAAGATGATGACGATATTTTTAAAGAAACTGAGTAAATAAAAGACTAAATGTAGTGACCTGCAACACTAATAGCTAAAATTAGTTAAGTTTTTGATATCTCCCCAAACTTAGGACTCCACCACCCTTTTGACGTCCTGAAATAAGCTACCTCTTTATGTTTGGTATCTTTACGCGATTGTGGGTCAGAACATCGCAACATTGTCTTACTCTGCCCTTCTTTGATGTAACTATACTCCTCTAAAGGCTTCTTACATACTGGGCAAGGATATGCCGTCATCTTGACAGGAGGCTTTTGTTGATTTTCAGTTTGGACTGTTTTAGTTTGTGGTGGCTGCCAAGTTTTATTAAAGTCGCTCCAAAATAGCACGACATTTTCACAGCCTTTTATGCATTTGAGGAAATATTTCTTTTTAACTTTAGTACTCGGAATTTTGGCGAGAAAATTTTTGCATTCAGGGCATCGTGTTTTGGAAGTTTCATATTTGCGCTCAGTTATCACATTAGCTTTACCTGTTAGGGAACTCGCAACTACAGTTTTAGCTTTGGAAAGCGCTGGTACAAAGTAATTCTGATTCCAACTAGTTAAATAATGCTGCCAAGAGTTTTTTCCTTCAGAAATTGCATCAAGGGCATCTTCCATTTTCGCTGTGAATTCCGCCTCTAGTAAATCCGGCAGTGCTTTGAGCAAAAACGCATCAACTTCTAATCCTAACGCTGTCGGTTGCAGATGGTCTTTCTTCAACTCGACATAATTTCGTTTTTTTAAGGTTGCAACAGTAGGAGCATAGGTACTTGGGCGACCAATTCCTTTACGTTCCATCAGTTGCACCAACTTTGGTTCGCTATAACGGGGTGGTGGCTGCGTCTGTTTCTTTTCATGTCCAGCATTCTCCAGTTTTAATGCTTGTCCCTGTTGTAATGAAGGTAAAACACTATCCTTGCTGAGATTATTCCAGTACCGGGCATAACCGTAAAATTCAATCACTTGCCCTCTAGCTGACCACAGTAGAGAACCAGACTGAGTAATCACTAAAGTTTTACGCAATTGAGCAGCACGACACTGAGAAGCAATTGACCGTTTCCAGATCATCACATACAGATTAAACTCATCATCAGGAAGTTCTAAACGCAACTGAGCTGAGGGACGAAATACATCGGTTGGACGAATTGCTTCATGTGCTTCTTGAGCCGATTTGCTACTGCGATGCTTGGCGACTTGCGGCGGTACATTCGGCGGGTCATTTTGCTCTAACCATTTGCGGGCGCTGGCACAAAATTCTGGACTCAGCATCACTGAGTCTGTTCGCATATATGTGATAAGCCCTGCCTCATAGAGCTTTTGAGCCACAATCATGGTTTTATCGGGAGCAAACCTCAGCTTTGAACCGGCTGCTTGCTGAAGGCTAGAAGTTGTAAATGGTGGCGGTGGCTGGCGGTTAACGATTTTTCCTTCAAAATGAATCACCTGATGAGGATGTTGCTGTGCTTCTTCAACTAAACGTGTTGCCTCTGCTTCCGAAAGAACGCGCTTAGACTCCGGTGTTTCTGGACTATTACCCACTTTCGCGTCATCGTGAGTTTCAGTTTCTTGTTCTGCTGCATCTTTTGCAGAATCAACCGTCCCTTTGTAAAAAGCTCGAAATCCTTCAGCATAATCTACCCAGACACTCCAGTAATCTTGGGGGACAAAAGCCAGAATTTCGTTTTCTCGCTGACAAATCAGGTGCAGTGTCGCGCTTTGGACTCTGCCAACACTCTTAGCGCCGTTATTTAATGCCCAAACTAGAGGGCTACCCTTGTAACCCACCAACTTATCTAGGCAATCTCGGCACAGCCCAGCACCGATTAAATTTTGGTCTAGCTTTCTGGGATTAGCGATCGCACTCTGCACCGCCGATGCTGTAATCTCTGTATAAATTACTCGTTTCGGTTCTCTTAAACCTAGCGTTTCTTTGAGGTGCCAAGCGATTGTTTCACCTTCCCGGTCTGGGTCAGTTGCTAATACAACTTCATCAACCTGCCTCACCGCAGACTTGAGCTTCTGAATTGTTTCTTTCGCTCGTTGGTCACGCGGAACGTAATTGCATTTAACATTACTACCATCCATGACGAAGCCTAAGGAATCGTCTCCTTCATTGCTGAGTTCTCGGATGTGACCACAACTGGCTAGAACTTTCCAATCCGAACCCAGAATTTGACTGAGTTTTTTGACTTTTCCGGGAGACTCTACCACAAGCAGGCGTTTGATCATAGCAACTGCGTTCTAGATTTTGAGCAATAAACTGGCAATTGCTTTTGAGCGATGGCTGCACCAACGCCAAGGGCAAACGCCTATTCTCGTGATATGGATTTTCTAGAATACTGTACCAAAAAGCTTGGGAGATTGCTTAACTCAGTTTAGAAAAAATGATGCCTGATTGTGCGATCGCTGTTGTAACTGGCTCAACTATTAACCCAAGTTGCGCGTTATCGGCTGATATGTGCTTGTTACCACTCCATTTATGCGCTCGCCTGCAACAAAGTGGTGTTCGCGCTACACGCCAACGTACCCATGCCCTTGCTGCCAGCATTCAACTACTTAAATGATTTGGCTGTTATATAAATTACTTATTAAATAAAAGCTTGTTGAAGAGTAAAAGAAAAAATGAATGCTTGTAGTTTAAATAAAAATAAGGGGAATGTTGCAAATTCTGAAGTGGGTAGTGGTTTCGATGTAGTTAATTATAAAATTCGTGTAAAAGTTTTGTAGAAAAGGTAGGTTTAATAAAAAATCGCTATGATTACACCTCAAATGATGCTGTTTCAAAGCAAGCCAAAGATAAAGCGATTAACATTATGTGGTTCTTTGTTAGCTATTGTTAGCTCGACAGTTGTTTTCATACCATCAGCAACAGGAATCCCATCATTATATTATGATAAGACAAGCCAAACTATTTCATTGCCTGCTGCTGATGGAGTTCCACTCATATTGCTACGACGGAATGTTCCCCCTGGCAGTTGGATAGTCAATTACTCAGCAACTGTAGTGAATTCCAAAGCCAACGAAGTTACCCGGTGTGGTGTCCGAGTGAACGGTACTTTTGTTTCTGTTCACGCTGCTAATGTTGGAGCAAATGCAGGCGCAACTTTTGCATCCACAATCAGTGGCGTCGGGTATACGAATGCTGGCGGCGCGCGGACGATTGACCTTGCTTGTGTCCACGATGGCTTCGGTGATGTACCTTCCATCGATCCTGGTGCTGAATTATTGATTTACTAACCCAAGTTACTAATTATCAAGGTGTGGGTACTTTGCACTTAAGTAGTCGTGCAATGATTCACGATGAAGTAGCGGTTGCGCGACACGCAACCGCTACTTCAACTAACTCTAAAGCACAAATACTGAATTACATTCACAGTGTACTAGAAAGTATGAACTATTCCCTAATGAGGTACAGCTACTTGTGCATCGGCTACCTGGGTATTGTCAGCAACAATTTTGCGGAATAAATCGCCTTCAATTGTTTCCTGTTCTATTAACAAATCTACTAAACGCTCCAAAACTATGCGATTTTCTTGCAACAGTTCTATTGCTCTAATGTATGATTTGTTAACAATTTCACGCACCTGTGAATCAATTTTGGCGGCAATTTCCTCAGAATATTCTGATTTATTCATCCAGTCACGCCCCAAAAATACCTCTCCACTCTGATTTTCTAGTGACAATGGGCCTAATTCTGACATCCCGAAGCGTGTCACCATCTGCCGTGCCATTCCTGTAACTTGTTGTAGGTCATTACCTGCACCTGTGGTCACTTCTGGCTTACCAAAAACAATTTCCTCGGCGGCGCGACCACCCAAAGTGGCAGTAATCCTGGCTTTAAGTTGGGAACGCGAAATTAATCCCTGTTCTTCGTTGGGAGTAAACCAAGTTAATCCCAGTGCTTGTCCTCGTGGGATGAGTGTAACTTTTTGTACAGGGTCATGCCCTTCGAGGAATGTGCCAACTAAAGCATGTCCAACTTCATGATAGGCAATCAAGCGCTTGCTCTTGCTGTCTACTAAGGCGGTACCTTCCATACCTGCAACGACTCTATCGACAGCAGCATCAATTTCTAAAAGGGTAACAGCTTCTTTGCGCCTCCTAGCAGTGAGAATGGCAGCTTCGTTGAGTAAGTTGGCTAAGTCTGCGCCAGTAAAACCAGGAGTGCGACGAGCGATCGCTTCTAATGATACGCTAGGATCAATTTTCTTATTCCGTGCGTGGACTTTCAAAATTTCCAGTCGCCCTTTGAGATCCGGTGCATCCACCATTACTTGTCTGTCAAAGCGTCCTGGTCTGAGCAGCGCTGCATCTAGAACATCTGGGCGGTTAGTGGCAGCAATAATAATTATTCCTGTGTTACCTTCAAAACCATCCATTTCGGTGAGCAGTTGATTGAGGGTTTGTTCGCGCTCGTCATTACCGCCACCGATACCAGCACCCCGTTGTCTACCTACTGCGTCAATTTCATCGATAAATATTAGGCAAGGGGCATTCTCTTTAGCTTTTTTGAAGAGGTCGCGCACGCGAGATGCACCTACACCAACAAACATTTCTACGAATTCTGAACCAGAAATACTGAAGAATGGTACACCTGCTTCACCTGCGATCGCTTTTGCTAGTAAAGTTTTACCAGTACCCGGAGGCCCAATTAACAACACTCCTTTGGGAATACGTGCGCCTACAGCAGTAAATCTTTCCGGCTGTTTTAGGAAAGTAACAACTTCTTCGAGGTCTTCTTTAGCTTCTTCAACCCCGGCTACATCTTCAAATTTTACTCCAGTTTTTGCTTCCATTTGGAAGCGAGCTTTGGATTTACCGAAATTCATCGCTTGGCTAGAAGCATTCGTAGAGCGACGCAGGAACAATAGCATTAGAGCTACTAGTGGCAAAATCCACATGAGATTGATCAACAGTCCAACAGCAGCTCGACTATTAGCTGAAGAAACTTCACCAAAATCAACATTCTTATCTTTAAGGATGTTAATCAGCTCTGTATTTTGTGCCAGAAGTCTCACCTGTTGCGGTGGTGTATCAGCCTTTTGCCCTTTGAGATAAACCTTTGCTAGCTGTTCTGTTTCGTCAAGCTCTACTTTTTGGATTTCTCCCGCCTTTGCTTTCTTGATCAAGTCACCATAATTTAAAGAGGTGCTTTCTGCCTTTTGTGCCAAGACGGGAGTACTCCCTAAAATTCCTGGTAACATAATCAAACTAGCTGCAATCGCACCAACCCAAGCACCACGCTTTGGCGACTGTCTTTTTATCAATGGTTTTTTTCCCAAATTTGTCATAATAATTACCCTTTGTCTGCTGGCACAAGTTGAGCTATGGTTTTATGCCTATTCTTCTACCAAAAATTGTAATAACTGGAAATTACACTTTTCTTATCTAGTCTAACTTCCAGACTAGGTATTGGGGATTTGGGATTGGGGATTGGGTATTAGGTATTAGGTATTAGACATATAGGATTAAAATAATTCCTTCCTAGTTGCCAGTCCCTAGCCCCCAATAGATATCAATTTGACACATTCCGGCACAAATCGCTAAGATAAACATAGTCATAACGATTCCGCTTTTTAAAAGTCTGGTAATAGTAGCTAGTTAATAGTTTGTGGGTTAATTATGGTGAAAATTATTGGGATTGCTGGTAGTTTAAGACCCAACTCATATACCCAGCTTGCTTTACAAATAGCAGTGCAAAGGGTTGAAGCGGCGGGTGCAGAGGTAGAAATTCTCGATTTACGGCAGTTACAGCTACCGTTTTGCACTGGTGCAAAGGAGTATCCAGATTACCCAGATGTTCTGCGGTTGCAAGATACAGTCAGCCGCGCCGATGGGTTAATTTTAGCGACACCTGAATATCATGGTGGGGTTAGTGGTGTCCTGAAAAATGCTCTAGATTTGATGAGCTTTGAGCAACTGTCTGATAAGGTGACAGGATTAATTAGTGTTTTGGGTGGTCAGTCTAATAGTAATGCTTTAAATGACCTACGGCTAATTGTCCGATGGGTGCATGGTTGGGTGATTCCAGAGCAAATTGCGATCGGACAAGCTTGGGGTGCATTCAGTCCTGAAAGCAAGCTAATAGATGAAAAGCTTTCCCAAAGATTTGATCAATTTGCTCAGAGTTTAGTTGATAACACTCGCAAGCTGCGGGGTGTTGATTAGTTCTAGAGTACGTAAGTTCGTAGTAAGGACTTTAGTCCTTATTTTGATTTTCTAATCACTAAAGTGCTTACTACAAACCCTTAGAACGAGCTTGACATACTACTAGATATTGATACTTTGTGGAATTTGGGAAGGTAACAAGAACTTGTAAGGCATTATCCTTTTACGATTCTTTTGATTAATTTCTTGCTCAATTCCTTTGAGTTCATTTTGGAAAGTAAGCAGAGCCGAACTCAATTGTGGCTTGGATTTAAAGTATGAGTTGGAGTATTGTCCTAACTGGGTATAGTAAACCGAGCCAAGCAAATAAGTTACCTTAAGTTGGGTTTTGGCTTGCTCTATAGGAGGTAGAATACTCATCAAATCGCCTGGTTCATCGGGATTTGTGGGCGCTGGGGAGTAACTAGCTAGAGGAAAAGCAGGCGTATAGGTCATGAGTTCGCCTTGCGGAAAATTAACCGCAGCGTGTTGGGCGCTAGCAGTAAAAATGATCGTGCAAACAGCGTCAATTAGATAATCTAGCGTCTTAATTGTGCCATTCGCATCTTCACCAAAATTCTGGAGGCGACCTCCTTGTTCGGAAATTAATTCCTTTGCCCAATTTTGTAAAGCTTGGTCTGCTAGTAGCTGTGGCTCACTAGTATAGTAACTGCTTAAATAGGCACGCACCCATTTTTGAATAGCATTCCAAATCAGCAGTCCGTCATCTCGATAAGGATATTCAGGTAGTTGAGAAGTATTATCAACACCACGACTTGATAAAATGTTGGGAAACATGGCGTTGTTGAAATGATGCAGATAGTCTTGGGCACCTTCAACAGTTAGCTGGCGATCGCTCTCAATTGTACCAGCTAAAATCGCATCTACTTCACGACCATTGGCAACCAAGATTTTATGAGCGCCGTAATTGATTAATATAGTTCCCTCAAAGTGAGGTTCCAGCAAGATTCTTAAATGGTGGTTTGCTGGTAATCGCCGCTTAGTAGCAATTACAAAAGGTTCGATAAATAAGTGAGTGCGACCAAGATGACTGATTAGTTCATGGTAATTGCTATCTGCCATTTGTACAATGCTTTTAGCGATCGCCCAGTTTTCCTTACCATTTAGAGGGGTGAATACTGGATGTTCCGGCTGACACTGAATAGCCAATGGTACTAAAGACCGAGATGGGCTGCCTGATGGTGGTACTGCAAATAATGCTAAAGGCGAATAGAGATACTTTTGTTGTTTAGGAAAATTCCCATTTTCCATGTTTTTTAACTTAGAATAATCAGCTTTATAAAGCCGACCTTCTCTCTTAGCAGCTTCCAGGGTATCCGATGTACCAACTATTTGTTGATATTGTTCGTCAGTAATTTGTAAAGGATCTTCCTGTTCTGACACCTTTTGAAGCATCAATGGATTTGGCCCAGCAACCTGCATATAAGCAAAAACCAAATCCTCTTGAAACCTAGAGCTAATTTCTGGAAGAGAGATTTTTCTAAATAATTTATTATAATCTTCAAAACTTGGCTTATTTGCAGATGTTCCTATAGAAAACTCTACTTCTATGGACGAGGGTTCAGTGTTTTCTAATTCCAACAATTTTGCATCAGAATTAATAATTTTCTTGAAAGCAGAACTTAACAAGTCTGTGATTGAATCTTCTGCATTAGATGACGCAGAAAAATCTATGTCTCCTAAATTTCCATGAAAATAATGCGATTCAAATTCCTCATCAACAGCCATAATCTGTCTATCAAAATCAGAAATTTCTTCAATTGCGAATGAAACCTCAATAGACGGACTAGCAGCAACAATTTCGTCGGTAATTTCTTGAGTAATTGATGCCAGATCAAATGCAATCTTTTCTAACTCTTGATTACTTTCAGCATCTTGAATTTTTTGCTCGATATCTTCTAAAACTTGGACTTTAGTATTGAGGGACAAGTTATCGCTTTGGTCATCATCATCCAGTCCGAAAGAGACACTGCGATCAAAGAAACTTGAAAAGCTACTGACAGTATCATTTACCAAAATTAGCGTTATTTTTTGAGCTACTGAAAGTACCCATTTTAAATTAGGTAACTCTTGAGCTGGGAGTTCTACTTTAATGACTGGCAATGGCAGAGCGCCTGTCATAGCTAGAGGTGGAATATAATTATAATTATATTCATATTGCATATATTGCAACGATGCTTTACTAAATTTTACTAATTTATACAAAAGCACCAAAAGACTTTGTATATCTGACTTAGTTAGTCCTGATGAAGAAGATATGACATGAGATGTGAGGGACATATTGACTCCTATCTTTTGGTAAATATTTAATTGAAATACCAAGAAAAGCTGTCTGAAAAACAGTTTTACTAGTTAAAAAATAAAGATAAAAAGCACCTTTTTCTTAACTCGCTCAACCATAACATAAGATATTAAAACATGGCAAATTATAAAAAACAAAAAATAATTAAAGCGCAATTTTGTTTTTATTTATCTAGGTTTTTAAAGTAAATGCTATTTAAGCTTTTGTATATGCTTTAAATTAATTATTAAAAAATATTTTTAAAATTTAGATTTGATATCTGTAGAGACTACTTTTAGCAGTTCTATTTGATTTGCTATTCATCGAGAAATTCATTTAGGATTGCTATGGGCTATGGGCTATGTGCTATGCCTACGCACACATCCCGATTACTTTTTGGTATTTCTTGGTTATTGTTGAGATAGTAGCTTGCCCAATCACAGGCATTAACCATGAGCGAATCTAACTGCCAATCCCACAGGATGATGGTATTGTCGTGACCGGCTGCGGCCAGGGCTTTGCCGTCTGGACTAAAGACCAGAGTTTTGCCCAAGGGTTGGTAAGTGTTGCTTTTACCATCACGGTAAAAGACCTCGTTTTCGCCTTCAGGCTTATCATAGAGAGTGTATAATAGTTTGCCCGTTAAGTCCCAGACGTTGACAGCATAGTTATTACTAGCAGAAATCAGGGTTTTGCTATCGGGGCTAAACACTACACTATTGACATCAGCCTGATGGTAAAGGGTTTGGGATTCGTTACTTTTTAAATTCCAGAGTTTGACGATTTTTTCTTCACTAGCAAGAGCCAAGGTTTTACCATCTGGACTAAAAACCACGCTTTTGACCGCAGGCTGGTCTTTGAAGCTACGTAGTTCCTTACCCGTTAAATCCCAGAATTTGACGGTTTTGTCTTCACTAGCAGAAACCAGGGTTTTACCATCTGGACTAAAAACCACGCTTTTAACCGCAGCCTCATGTTTGAAGCTACTTAGTTTCTTACTTGTTAAATCCCAAAATTTGATCCCATCTTGATTAGCACAGACTAGAATTTTGCCGTTAGGGCTAAAGACCACGCTATTGACCTTAGCCTCTTCGTGAATAATTTGGAGTTCTTGGCCTGTTAAATCCCAGAATTTGAGTGTTTTGTCAGTACCAACAGAAGCTAAAATTTTGCTGTCGGGGCTGAAGACTATGCTTTCAACCTCAGCCTGATGGTAAAGGGTTGGTAGTTTTTGACTTTCTAAATTCCAGAGTTTGAGTATTTTGTCAGTACCAATAGAAGCTAAAATTTTGCCATCGGGGCTGAAGACTACGCTTTCAACTTCAGCCTGATGGTGGAGACTTAGTAGTTCCTTACCTTCTAAATTCCAAAGTTTGATGATACCATCTTGAGCAGCAGAAGCCAAAGTTTTGCCGTCGGGGCTGAAGACTACGCTTTCAACTTCAGCCTGATGGTAGAGGGTTGGTAGTTTCTTACCTATTAAATCCCAAAGTTTGACAATACCATTGTCGCTAGCAGAAGCCAGGGTTTTGCCGTCGGGGGTAAAGACTAATTCAGTGACCAAATTCTGGTTGTAGAAAGTGAATAATTCCTGACCTTTTAAATCCCAAAGTTTGATTGTACCGTCACGACTACCAGAGGCTACGGTTTTGCTGTCGGGGCTGAAGATCACACTTTCGACCTGACCTTGATGGCTAAGAGTGGGTGGTTCTTTAGCTTTTAAATCCCAGAGTTTAACCGTACCATGACGATTAGTATAAGCCAGAGTTTTGCTGTCGGGGCTGAAAACTATATTGACAATATCCTTATCCTGATTTTGGAGGGTGAATAGTTGCTTGGTTTTTAAATTCCAGAGTTTGAATGTACTATCACGATCAGCAATGGATGCCAAAGTTTTACCATCAGGGCTAAAGACTAAGCTTTCAATCTTAGATTTATGGTCAAAGGATAATAATGGCTTACCTGTTAGATCCCAAAGTTTGACTTTACCCTCATTACTACCAGAGGCAAAAGTTTTGCCGTCAGGGCTGAACACTATGATATTGATTAACTCACCCTGATCTTCAAGAGAGAGTAATTGCTTACCTGTTAAATTCCAAAGTTTGACCTTACCCTCACTATTAGTAGAAGCTAAGGTTTTGCCGTCAGGGCTAAAGACCAAACTGCCCTGATTTTCTTTAAAAGTGGCTAGTTCTTTGCCTGTTAAATCCCAAAGTTTGACCTTACCCTCACTACTAGTAGAAGCTAAGGTTTTGCCATCAGGACTAAAGACCAGACTATTGACCTCATCATGTTTGAAGGTATGTAGTTTTTTGCCTGTTAAATCCCAGATTTTAATGATACCGTCATAGCTAAAAGAAGCTAAGGTTTTACCATCGGGACTGAAGGAGATGAAGTTATCACCAATATCTAAGCGATTGTACTCTCTGACTCTATAAACTGCTTTTTGTAATGCTCCTAAAACCTGGGTCTGTGTGACTTGATATTCTTTCAGGATTTTTCCTGCTCTCATCCCTTCAAAAAGTGCATCAAAATGTTCATGAGATGCAAATAGCGATAAGGAATATTGTCCTAGCGCCTCAGCTTTAGTTATTTGTGCCTGTCGCTTTTGAGACAAAGCTGTTAATCCTAAACCAGCAGTCACAATTAAGGCTACAACTGCTCCTCCAGCTACTGCCCAAGCTATCCTAATCTCACGACGGCGACGTGCTTCTTTCTCTTGTTGTTGACGTTGGCGTAATTCCACGCAAGCATTAACATAATCAGCCTCTAACTGGTTCAGAAAGCTGGTTTGTTTCGCTAATACCTGAGCATCTTCTAATCTTCCTCCCCGATGCGCCAAATAGTTCTCGTCTTTTTGCTGCTTTTCCCACTCCAAAGCTGCTTGACGAATAGTTTCGCGTAGTTGTAAGTTAATCCGGTTATCATCTAACCACTTAAGCAATCGGGGCCAATAGCGGATTAAGGCTTCATGAGCTACTTCCACCTCTTCCCGATTTGTAGATGCGTCTACACTCGTAACCACTAATCGCGCCCCTTCGCCAGCCAACCGCCGTACTAACTGCTTAGTATTCGCTAAGTCACTACCCGCAGGTACTAGTTCATCTAACCAAACTCGCCGTCTTGTATCCCGGCGTTTCTCTCCCTGGAGGGCGCTTTCATCCAAGCGGGTTAAACGAATGAAAATATTCTTAACTTGGTCTTGTTCTGAGGGTGACAAACTATTGTAAACATCATCGGCAGTTTGAGCGATCGCCATATTCACACCACCGATCGCTTCATACTCCACACAGCGCAACCATCTACCATGTCGCCGCTTCCACATCTCCAACAATGCATGTTGCAACAGTGGCATGGCTCCTGGCTCACCTTGCACATCATCGAGAATCGAGTTG
Organism: Nostoc sp. CmiVER01; assembly: GCF_034531135.2. NCBI lineage: Bacteria > Bacillati > Cyanobacteriota > Cyanophyceae > Nostocales > Nostocaceae > Nostoc > Nostoc sp. CmiVER01. The sequence goes on along the minus strand of NZ_JAVRBU020000035.1, from coordinate 32,453 downwards.
CTTAATCCTGGTTCAAAGCGTAACCCGACTTGGGCAGCTTGCATTTCCATTGCTTTCCGCAATTCTGCCGCATCCATTGGGCCAATTAGTTTTTGTCTAGCTTCCATCAAATCTTTCAGGTTGCGGTAGGTTGCACACTCGCCCCAAAAGTCCGCCCGCATGGTAATCACAACTTTTTGATGGGGAATCAGACTAAGCAATTTTTCGATGAAAGTCACCTTTATAGTTTCATCAGTGCAAAGGGTAAACAGTTCCTCAAATTGGTCGATAACTAATATTGAAGATTGGCCTTGCACCGCAGAGAGAGTAGTTTGTAGTTGTTCAATCGGGTTACTGCTTGGTGTCATGTATGCTGTAACTACACCAGGTTGCAACTGTTCTAGCATCGGGATCAATCCGGCTAAAACTACCGATGACTTACCACTACCAGAAGCGCCTAACACAGCTAAAAAGTTGTGTTCAGTTAGCTTTTGTTGCAGTTGAGTAATCAGTTGTTCTCGCCCAAAGAAAAACTCGCGGTTTTCCACGCGGAAAGGATACAAGCCCCGGAAGGGACAACGAGAATCATAGATGGGTGGTTGCTGACCCAATGCCAAAGCATGAAAGTTGAGGTCAAGTATTTCCTCACAGAAGTTATTAATCTCTTCTAAAGCCTCTTCTCGCTCTTGGAGAGCTGATTTGCTCAAAGCTGTAACATCCGCCCCTAGTGTGTTTCCTAGCTGCTGTGCTAGTTCTGTAAACCTTTTTTCTAGGATAGGCGATCGCTCTGGTAGGAGTTTGGAAAGTTGCTCCAGACCATATTGAATTTCAGCATTGGTTAATTCTCTGTCAAGCTGATCGCTGAATAAGGGTCGTCCCCCTAAACGGCTAAACAGTGCTGGTACAGTAACGTCACCACGTTCTGCAAGAGCTGCCGTAGCTTCATGTAATGCTGAGTCCACCTCCCCCGACTCCCTAAGTTGAGAGTAAAATTTCTCTGCTAATACTTGAGCCGTCTTAATAGTAACCTTCTCAGTCATTGCCACCACCGCAGGCATACCCAAATCCCGCACCAAGCGCTGTCCTAATCCGCCTAATCCGGATTCTGCGTTTGGGCTAGCGCTCTCACAAGTACAGAGAAAAGTAAAATGAGGTAGCCCTCTAGCTCCCCGTAACGGGCGCACTCGTTCCAGTAACCTAGTCGCTGTCACCACCTCGACTGTATTATCAGCTTTTGACCAGTAGAGAAGAGTTTCGCCATCATCAAGCACCCTACCGTGACTGACAAAGTGCAACATTGTATACTGCTTTGTCCGGTCAGTTAGTTGAGTACAAAGTTCGTCTAGGGTAGGTAAACCAATAGCACCATCAACTGTTGCTAGCACATCAGTGGGAATATCTCCCAAGGCTGACCGGACATTTTTCACCGTAGCTTCAATATCAAAAGTGTCTAATTTATACTTTTGAGAATCCGAAGGACTCGCTACTAGTACCAACGCCCGCAAGTCTCGTCGCCCAATGGCGGGAAAGAGTCGGTCAGTAATGGCGGGAATGTAGAAGCAAAAAGGCACTCGTTGGTTGATGGCTAACATCTGCCAATTGCCATCAATAGGAGCGCATAACCTTTCCCAGCGTAAGGTTCTGAGTTCTTTGTCTGGGGCTTCAATAAATAGCAATACCCGCAGTGTTTCTTTATTTTGACTCAGCGCCCTGATAAATCCATCCCGCACTTCGTCTCGTAACAGTGCTTTGCCCAATAATGTCCCGTAATCTTGTACTTGTCCCAGAAGACTGGTTAAATGCTGGAAATCTTCAGCAGTTAGGCAGAGATTACCTTCCGATCGCAACGGTAGGAGAACATCCGGTTGGCTGTGTTCTACTACAATCGGCCAGTTATCTCCTGATTTACGTTGGATGGTAATCTCGAAGGTGTTCATTGGTTTTAATTAGGGAGTGGGGAATGGGGAGCAGGGGGCAGGGAGCAAGGGGGCAGGGGAGAAGAATTTTCCTCTCTGCGCCCTGCACTTTGCCCCTTTGCCTCTTCATTCTCCTCTGCTCCCCGCACCCTGCCCCTCTGCCTCTTTTTAATGCTCAATTCCCAATTATTTCAATTTCTTCAAAGTGTCAACTAGATTCATTACAGCTGAGAGTGCCGCTTGAAGTTTTTCCGTGCGGTCAACTGAAGCTTGCTCAACTGTGTTGACAAACTTTTCTAGGGCTTGGGTTAAGTTTGCCTGGGCTTGCCCAATTGCTGATGTATCAGACGCTTGGGGTGTTGCAGGGGCGACGGGTAAATTTATTGATGAGATAACAGAGCGATCGCTTGTCTGATTGTCACCTACAACTAACTTAACTGCGGGGTCGCCAATAATGGCGTAACTACGAGCATCATTATTTGCCGTCCACATACCAGATATATTCATCGGATCGGCGATCGCACCATATTTAATTTCTTCTAATTCTGTACTCAAATCAGAAGAAAGTTCAGCGTAGCGCTCGTTGAAATACTCAACAGCTGACCCCACAGGATGACCATCTAGCAATCGCTTTAAGGTACTTTGAAAAACTGCCAATTGCTTACCAGTTTTTTCCCATACGAAAGAGCAACCCCAAGCTCGTTCCACATGACCGATGACAGCCAAAGCACCGCCGTTGGGGTGGCTTAAGAGTCTGCGGGGTAAAGGTGCAATGAAGGCATTAGGAGCGATCGCTGGTCTTTCATTAGAACCTTTTCTATGGGCAAACTCATCAAATTTAGGTGTCCCAGCCCCATAACAAGCAAAGTGAAAGGCAATTAGTCCTAGTAACTTAGCATCATCACCAACATCGTCCGCAGAGAAGTAAAATTCTTCGGGAATTGGTTTATTCCACTCTTTGCCGGGCCAGTCCTGACAGAGTAAAGCGCCCTGATGGCGTAGTTGTCGCTCATTCCCATTCGGAAAGCCCATACCATGACTAGCGGTGAACAGCAAAGCGGGTGTTTCTTCACCTCCTAAGAGTTTCCCTAAGCGTGCTTTGGTGGCTTCTTCTGCGAGTAAAGTTTGTACTGTCCAACTATTGTCTTTCTGCTCATCAAGCATCCAATCAGCTAGGGGTCGAATCAAGTTATCAGCACTAAGTTCAGTGGCTGCATCACCCTTGGTACGTACCCCAAAAAAGCTAGCCCGACGAGGCAGTTTTAAATTAGTAGTTTCAGCCTGTACGACACTGCGAGCATATTGAGCATATTCTTGGGGGGTATCAAAGTAAATCCGACCCACCGCATATTGCACATCGAGTTGGTACTGAAAACGATAAGGAATGGTTTCTGGATCGCCAACAATCAACAGATAATAAGGCATTTTATCTGGGTCAGCAGGGCCAGGGCCAACTCCATGACGCGACAAAAATTGATTTTTTGATTCCCCTGGACGATAACCTTTAGGGCCAGTGTATTCCTTATAATAGTTTTCGTGATTTTTCGACGCTTGTTTTTGCCGATGTTCTAACAGTTCCTTCAGCGCTTCTTTGATTGCTGGGTCGGCATTAAAAGCGAAGATAACTCCCCAACCTGTTTGTGCGAGGTCTTTAGGATCTACTCCTTCTATCGGGGCAAAGTCGGGTTCTAAACCTTTAACATGCAGATCCTTTTTCTTGAGTTCGTTGATTTCTGTAGGATCAAATTCTTCGCCCTGAGCAATTTTAGAAAGCTGCTCTGGTGTCAATGGAGGCAATAAATAAGTTCCTGATGCACCGTCAATTCCATTGAAATATAGCTCTTTTGTCAGCTGTTCTATGCTCATTTTACCTAATCCTTGTCTTTGGAATTTACCGAACAAAGCAAAAGTAAAAAGTAAAAGAAATAAATGGTTGCGAACCGCCTAAATTTATTGATGGATAAAAAAGGCGTAGGCGTAGCCTGTCGTAGGCATCACTTAAAATTCCCTAATTTTAATTACGGAAATTCTCTTTTTACTTTTTACCTTTTAAAACACTGTTGCATTAACTAGCAATTGCTGCCGACCATAGAGCATGAGCTACTTCAGCTTTATCAATAGCATTGTGAGCGCCCATGAAAAGGTCTAAGAGGCTAGGAGGAACAACGATATATTTACTACTTTCCAAGTTGTAAATTTTTCCTGGTTCAAAGTTATAAGATTCTTGCAGGGGTAGCATACCTTTTTCATCATTAATAACTTCTAAACCATCACCCTGAATTCCATAACAACCAATGCCACCGACACCGGGATATGTCTTCTCACTATTAACATCAAAGTCTATATCTTGCCCTCCAAATATTCCTAGTGTTCCCGCCATAGGATAAGCATTTTTGACAGCTTTATCATACTGAGATTGAGTAGTAACAATCGGCCCTGTAACTTTGCGATCGCTAATAATGGAGCGGAAGTAACCAGGAATATTTTTTCTATGAGGGACATTTGAGCAGAAAGACCAGAGTGATAAAGCGCCTTGTATTAAGACAAGAGAATTAACTGGACGGGTTAATTTGTTATGTTGTGTACCTGCTACGGTAGCTGAAACAAAAATACATCCAAAACTGTGCCCCATCAAATGAAATCGCACACTCTCATTTGTCACCTGTTGAAGGCTGTTTAACAAATTGAAGCCGCTAGTTTGACCGATTTTTCGAGCGCGGTCTTTCATCTTCCAGAAGGATAACAATCTTGGAATGTTTAAGAATGCATCTCCGGCTGATTTCACGCTATCCCCAATTCCGAAGCTGACATCTTCGTTTTCTTCTGTCAGGGTAGCTTCATATACACTATCAGGATCTAAATTTAATGATTCGTTTTCGCTCCATGTATCTGCATCTTCTGCTTCGCTACTCAAAGATGCTTCTTTAATCAAAACCTCATAAGCTGCACGCACCTCTGATGGTAATGTGTCAGGTGCAACGTTATATTCTCCAGCCGCAGCGAAAATTGTTCTGAGTGCTTCTCTAGTAGTTTCAGTATCAGCTATCCGTTGAGCATACTGTTCAACTAACTCTTCCTGAGAATCATCTGTTGTGTCAAAAGACACAATTGTTTTGTCTGGTGACACTGCACTTAGGTCTTCATCTCCCCAAGGCTTACTAGGCCAATGTAAACCAATCAACAGGGGGTTAAATCCTGGTCGCACCTGTTTCATTTTTTCAATATCAGCCTGGTTTTTAGCCATAGCTGCAATCCATCTATCATACTGGTCTTTTGCCGCCGGAATGTCACCTTGCCATCCGTGACTCATCAAAAAGACATCTGTTATTGGTTTCTCAGACTTGGATAAGATTTCTAATACCTTTTGGCTAATTAGCTCTCCATTGTTTGCGCGTTCTTTACCATTAGCATCAAAAGCGATTAGATAGTACTTCAAAGAAGTTCCGATTTTGTCTTCAATTAGCATCCGTAAATCCTTATGACTCAGGGTTTGATTTCTATATATGGTGCTAAGTTCGGAGAAAAACAGTGTATTGATTCCACAAGAATTCTGGCTGTTCGATAACAGCACGCCAACTTTTTTGCCTAAAAGTACACTTAAGCAAATACTTCACCAATAAATTCTTTTGGATACACTGTGAAGCAGCGAACTTCTGGCGCGTTTCTCACTCTCTTTATTTTTGTGTAGATTTACACCTGTATTTTGAGATTGGCAGATGACTAGTAGTTCATGTCATTGCTTTAAGAGAGTTGGGGGCATCTTTACAGAGAACTGGTGTATGATAATTAACGCCTAAAGCAACTAAAAATTGTTTCTGCTTTAGAGCAGTTAAGAGGTTGAGTTAGTGGATAAGCCTGTCAATTTCTTGCTGGTTCATCATTAAGACCTTGTGGATGCTCATTTAGCTTCCTGGCTTGCGATCGCTTAACACGTAGTTAAGTCGATATCATTAGGTACACGATAACTTTACCAATTCTAAATATCCTGAGTAATAATACTGGCTTTACTCGGAATTTTACTTAAGATTGATTAAAAAAAAATAATTTTATCTGCATACTGAGGCTTACAGTGAAATTTAAGCGTAAGTAAGGATCAAGAAAACTTTTGTTTACTGAAACATACGGAGTATTGCCTGACCACTCGCTTCTGTACGAGACACTGCGTCAAACGGGAAAGTCAAAAGTCAAAAAGAGCGATCGCGTCCTAAAGAGGGTGGACAAAAAATAAAGGATGCGTGTAATAACAAGCACCCCAGTAACGGATTATCTACAAAAAAAATCCCACGCCTTCAAGGGTGGGAGTGTCAACATAATTCGTAGTTGTAATCAGTACTTGCTCTGTCCCTCTTAATTACGAATTAATGATGGTGGTGATGATGGTGATGGTGATCGCCAGCTAGTTGTGGATTAACTGCCAAAGTTTGCTCTGACAACAACTCTGCAATATGAGTATCAGCCCATTGAGCCACCATTGCCAAAAATTCTGGGCGATCGTTAACGCAAGCCATTTGCACGTAGTTCGTACCAGGATGCTGTTTTTCCAAAGCATGGATGATATGGTGTACATCCAATAAAGTTTCGTGGTTTTCTGTGGCGAAGCCAATTGGCATAAAAATTACCACTTTTGCACCCAGTTGAATCAGGTTATTTGCCGCTTGCTCTGCATTTGGCTGTGTCCAATCAATTAAGGGCGTGTCATGGTTGAGCCAACCCACTGAGATTAAAGGATAACGATTAATCAATTTATCTCTAACCAAATCGTACATTGCTTCACTTTCAGCAATCCCAGAAGTAAAGCCTTTAGCTTTGTGAGGACAGCCGTGATTCATTAACACAATACCGATTTGAGAAGGTAGATAAGCTGCGCCTAACTCAGCAATTTTCTCCTCAACCAGATGAGCCATCAAATCGATGTAAGCTGGTTCGTTAAAGAAAGAAGGAATGTAGCGCTGTGCTTTAACCCAGTGTTCTTCACCATCAGCCAACTCAACGAGAGCGTTGTTAACTTGCTCGATCGCAATCCCACTGGTAAAGATAGAATCAACAACTAGCAGTGGGTAAATCAGTAGCTTCTCGAAGCCTTGGTTTTTGATTTCTGCTAAAACTTGATTGGGTAGAAAAGGGGCGCAGAAGTTGAAAGCCTTGAAAACTTGAACCTTATCACCCCATTTTTCTTGTAAATTCTTCTCAATCCCAGCCCGTTGCTGTTCAAAGATGGCATTGTGTGGGGAGATAAAATCGTGGTGTGTGTGTCCCCACTCATGGCGGTCAAATAGTGCCAAAAGCTTTGCCAGAGGAGGATAAATCCAGGTTGGCACTGGTGCGAACTTTGCTGTCAGTAGATTTAAAGCCTGTTCGTTATAGTTGGCGAAATCTTCGTAGCTTTCGACTTCGCCGTAGCCCATAAGCAGTACGGCTACACGGTCTTTACCTGATAGATGCTCGTGGGTGTGTTGTACTTTTTCCGGCGTGGCAACCACAATGAGTTCCTCAATATAACCAAAGTGCAGAGAAATTTGGAGTTAGAGAATAGTTTACACATTTTCCCTACTAGTAACTTATTATCCCATCCAGGGGGATAGGAAAGCTAGGAAAATCACAATAATACATCAAAAGACATACAAAATTTACGTGGGGCATTGGCTATGGAAAATTGAACCAATGTCCTATCTGTTGTGTCGCTAGATACTAAAAGCGATCAGCAAGAGTAAAAGGGGCAGTTCTTGCTGGGAGCAGAGGGGAAAACCAGTACGCAGCTTGGATGCCCTGTAGCTAAATGCGTCTATCCAGATTTAAGTCTTCAACAATTCCCAACATCAAGTTGAGAGTTTCAACTTGTGAATAAAATTAAAAGGGTAATTAGATAGTAAATAACCATTGGATTGGTGAGATTAATTTAATATTATCTATAGTCAAAGTTAATAGTGTTTTAAAATAGTATTATTTCGGAAAAATATATAAAACGGCTATAATTTACTCAGTAAAAACAAGGTAATATATATAAAACATTTGATTTTTGAGAAAGCTCTGTACATCGGAAGAGTCAAAAAATCAAAGTTAGTGTTAAAGATGAATATAATTATTTGCCCTGGAATCCATGAACCAGAGTTAACTGAAAGCTTTAGACTAGTATTGTTAGATGTAGTTCGTGATAGCGCGATCGCACACAATCCCCCAAATATACTGGTTTATCCGGGTAAAGATTTTTTAGTTTTATCAGCCTTGCATATTTTGCAGTTTTTGCACGTTAGCCTAGCTCACCGCAAGTATCCCTTGATCAACTCCTTAAAATCACCAATTATATTTATTAGCTTTAGTGCTGGCGTAGTCGGAGCAATAGGGGCAGCGCATTTGTGGCAACTCTCAGGTGGTCATGTCAAAGCGTTTATTGCTATAGATGGATGGGGAGTACCACTACAAGGTAATTTTCCTATTCATCGGATGAGTCATGATTATTTTACGCATTGGAGTTCTTGTTTGCTAGGTTGTGGGCAAAATAACTTTTATGCAGAGCCAGCAGTCGATCATTTGTGCATCTGGCGATCGCCCCAAATTGTCCAAGGCTGCTGGGTAGATTTATCAATTGAAATTTCTCCACCCAAAGGTCGTCTGACAGCAACTGAATTTTTGCTTATGCTGTTAAAGCGCTATGAAGCAGATTAATCCGGACAATGGAGTAAGTAAACAGGAGTTAGGAGTGAGGAGTGAGGAGTGAGGGAGATGAGGGAGCAAGGGAAGAAGAATTAATAACCAATGCCCAATGCCCCATGCCCAATGCCCCACGTCCAATGCTCAATGCCCATCTACCTAAAGAAAGTATCTAAATGTTTCCAACTGAACCAGCTGCTGTCAATAACGGGTTTAGCGCACTGCTAAAAAATCGTAGTTTTATGCTCCTGTGGATTGGACAACTGATGTCCCAGTTAGCAGATAAGGTCTTCTTCGTTTTGCTGATTGCTCTGCTGGAGAACTACCCTCCGCTTCCTGGGTTGGCACAAAACTCGATGTACTCAACATTGATGCTGTCGTTTACAATACCAGCAATTTTGTTCGGCTCTGCTGGTGGTATCTTTGTTGACCGCTTGCCAAAAAAGCTGATTATGGTTGGCTCAGACATTGTGCGGGGAATATTGACGCTGTGTCTTCCTTTATTGCCACGACATTTCCTGATTTTGTTAATCCTAACTTTTGCCATTTCCACAGTTACGCAGTTTTTTGCACCAGCTGAACAAGCAGCCATTCCCTTATTGGTGAAGCGAGAAAATTTGTTGGCAGCCAATGCCTTGTTTAGCAGCACAATGATGGGAGCTTTAATTGTTGGCTTTGCAATAGGAGAGCCAATTTTGAGTTTGGCGAAAAGCTTGATGGGAGAAGAATATGGTCAAGAGCTTGTAGTTGGTGGATTATACATATTATCAGCTGCGATTATGCAGCCGATTAAGTTTAAAGAACCCAAACTCTCAAAGGAACACCAGGCATCAAATCACCCTTGGACTGAATTCACCGAAAGCCTGCGCTATCTCAAGAAAAACCCTTTGATATTGAATGCCATGCTGCAACTAACAACTTTATATTGTGTGTTTGCAGCCTTAACAGTGCTAACGATTCGATTAGCCGAGGAGTTTGGTTTGAAGGAAAAACAGTTTGGCTTTTTCTTGGCAGCAGCAGGCGTAGGTATGGTATTTGGTGCGGCAATTTTAGGCCACTGGGGTGATAAATTGCATCGTAAACCTCTACCTTTACTTGGATTTTTGATGATGGCACTAGTTTTAGGGGTGTTTACTTTTACACACAATTTATTACTGGCGCTAGGACTCTGTGCATTTTTGGGCATAGGTGCTTCCCTAATTGGCGTACCCATGCAAACTTTAATTCAACAGCAAACACCATGTAACATGCACGGTAAAGTATTTGGTTTTCAAAATCATGCTGTTAACATCGCTCTGGCATTACCCCTGGCGATTACTGGGCCATTAACTGATGCTCTGGGCTTGCGAATTGTACTTATAGCAATGAGTATTGTTGTCGTAATTGTCGGTGTTTGGGCTTGGCAAAATACCCGCAAAGTCTTGCAAAACGTAATTTAATTAATGTAGGCTAATAGTCTAGGTTTATATTTAATATAAAAATTAATAAGATTTTCATTGAAGTTTTCAATTAAAATGAAATCTTAAATACAGAATCCAGTATTAACTTTAGCTTATAGTCTGAGGTTTGACCGTGCGTTCACAAAGTGTCTCAGCAGGAGAATCGCTTTCCCAAATCAGTCTCCCACAAATCGAGAATCACAAACAGTCTCGTGCTTCTAGCCCCCCAGTCGTGCCCAAACGTGCATCTGGCGGTTTTGCTCTACTTGACAGCCTTCATCGCCACGGCGTTGATTTCATCTTTGGTTATCCTGGCGGGGCAATTCTACCAATTTACGACGACCTGTATAAGGTGGAAGCAACTGGTGCTATTAAGCATATTCTCGTGAGACACGAACAAGGCGCAGCCCACGCTGCCGATGGTTACGCTCGTGCAACGGGGAAGGTAGGAGTATGCTTTGGTACTTCTGGCCCAGGAGCAACTAACTTGGTAACAGGCATCGCCACCGCCTACATGGATTCAATCCCGATGATTGTAGTCACGGGACAGGTAGCACGTCCGTCGATTGGTACAGATGCGTTTCAGGAAACCGATATTTACGGAATTACACTACCAATCGTCAAGCACTCCTATGTAGTGCGCGATCCTAAAGATATGGCGCGAATTGTCGCCGAAGCCTTCCACATCGCTAGTAGTGGGCGTCCAGGGCCAGTTTTGATTGATGTCCCCAAAGATGTAGCTTTAGAAGAATTTGACTATGTGCCTGTAAAACCAGGTTCAGTAAAGTTACGCGGTTATCGTCCCACAGTGAAGGGAAATCCCCGGCAAATTAATGCCGCGATCCAGTTGATTACTGAAAGTCGCCGTCCTCTACTGTATGTGGGTGGTGGTGCGATCGCAGCTAGTGCCCATGAAGAAGTCAAACAACTAGCTGAATTATTCAACATCCCTGTCACCACAACCTTAATGGGGATCGGTGCATTTGACGAACATCACCCCCTCGCTTTGGGAATGTTGGGGATGCACGGCACTGCTTACGCTAACTTTGCCGTTAGTGATTGTGACTTGCTGATTTGTGTCGGCGCTAGATTTGACGATCGCGTTACAGGCAAGTTAGACGAATTCGCTTCCCGCGCCAAAGTAATTCACATCGACATCGATCCCGCAGAAGTCGGCAAAAACCGCATTCCTGAAGTGCCCATCGTTGGCGATGTGCGGAACGTGTTAGTAGACTTGTTGCGTCGCTGCAAAGAAACAGGTGTTAAGGCTACCCCTAATCAAAACCAAGAGTGGTTAAATTTAGTTAACCGTTGGCGCGATGAGTATCCTCTAATAGTGCCGCAGCATCCCGACAGCATTTCACCTCAAGAAGTGATTGTAGAAGTCAATAGCCAAGCACCGCAAGCTTACTACACTACAGATGTGGGACAACATCAAATGTGGGCAGCACAATTCTTGAAGAATGGCCCAAGGCGCTGGATTTCTAGTGCTGGTTTGGGAACGATGGGTTTTGGCTTACCTGCGGCAATGGGCGCTAAAGTAGCGTTTCCTGATGAAGAAGTCATTTGTATTAGCGGTGATGCCAGCTTCCAAATGTGTTTGCAGGAACTTGGTACACTTGCACAGTATGGGATAAATGTCAAGACAATAATTATCAATAACGGCTGGCAAGGAATGGTGCGCCAGTGGCAGCAAGCCTTCTATGGTGAGCGTTACTCATGCTCCAACATGGAAGTAGGGATGCCAGACGTAGAGTTATTGGCAAAAGCTTATGGCATTAAAGGTATGGTAATTAGCGATCGCAGTCAATTAAAAGATGCGATCGCCGAAATGCTAGCACACAATGGCCCAGTAATCTTAAATGTCCACGTAACCAGAGACGAAAACTGCTATCCAATGGTAGCCCCTGGCAAGAGCAACGCTCAAATGGTTGGTTTGCAGAAGCAACCGCCTAAAGCAGCAGCAGAGCCAGTGTATTGTAGTCACTGCGATGCCAAAAATGCTCCTACTCACAACTTCTGCGCTGAGTGTGGGACGAAGCTGTAACGCTTTTTGATAATTCAGAGCGGTTTAACTAAATTTTGGGGCTTTAATTCCCCCGTAATTAACAAGCGGTAAGTTGTGTGGCAGAGTCTAAATCCACATTACAAAACTTAATTACGAATTATATTGATCGTTTTTATACGCAGAGAATATATTTCTCTGCGTATTTTTCATGAAAATAAATATTCATCCTAATGTACATTCCCGCATTATTTTGGGAATCCTAAATTTAGGAAGCTAGAGAAACCGCAAAATATGACTTCCTGAAATATCACGTAACTTTTAAAGGATAATTATGTCTAAACGCAAGTTGCCAAATGGCCGTAGTGTTAGTTCAGTTGCTCTAGAACCAGAAGTTGCGATCGCCATTCTTGGACTATTTTCAGCTGCGGCTGACGGTGAAGGTATTTCTTCAACAGAAGAATATGCTTTAAGTGAATTTCTTGGTCGGGTTGGCTTATTTGAAGATTATTCTGAAGAAGACTTTGAAGAATTGACCGAAAAAGTCGTCAGTTTGATTGAAGAAGAAGAACCAGAAGATTTAATCGCCCAGTCCATCGAATCCTTACCCAACAGAAATTATCGCGAAGCAGCATACATCACAGCTATTTTAGTGGTAGGGATTGACGAAGAAGTTCCCGAACACGAACAAGATTATATCTCTGAGCTTCAAGAAGCCTTAAATATTTCAGACGAACGCGCCCAAGAACTTATTGATGGAGTATTCGGAGAGGAAGAATACGAAGACGAAGATGAAGAGGAAGAGGAGTAATCCTTTTTCAATTACAGCCTCAACCATCTAGCATCTTTAATTTGGGGTTGCTAATTTAGAGTAAGAAATAATTTTAATTGAGTTGAGTTATTCAAATTCCTGACTTCATAAAGAAGTTGGGAATTTTGCACGTTATTAAAATTAATTCCATAGACCACTAATTAGAAATTGGTACATTTTTAAATGCGGCTGTATCTGGCACAAAAATGTCCAAATTGTTAACACCATCGGGAACTCTTAGCCAGATATAAGCATCTGCGGACGCTTGTGGACGGACTTGGAACAAAGAAACGCTTCCTGTTGAGCGATTGAGAGCAACTCCTTTGTAGGTTACGCTAGTCTCAGGATTGCGGGCTGTTGTACTAGCAACCGATATAATATCACCACCAACAACTCCGTCTGTGGCAAGGCGACGAATACGCATTTGCAGATTTACCACATCACGGTTTCCAGTTTCTGGATCTTTAATTCGCTTTGCTGAAAGTAACTCAACTTCTGCCTTTTTGCCAAAAGCAGGCTGCGAAAATTGACCAGGGCTAATTGTTGAAGTTGTAGCAGTAGCTGGGGATGATGAGGCCGTTACTTGTGGAGAAGTTGTAGCTGTAGGACTTAGAACTTGAGTAGGAATGGTGTTGCTGACTGTGTTACTAGCATTTATTGTCTGCTGCAACGTGAAAACTTCATAAGCTACATAGCCGCTACATCCCAAAGCCAAAGTAGAGAGTAATACAGCTACACCAGATAAAAATGTACTCACACCATTGCCTCGATTTCGTATTTCTGTATGTGCAGATTGACTTATGTTTCTATTTTGTAGTCCCATAAATTATGTTTGTGCGTAGGCGCAGCCCGTCGTAGACATCGCCCATCTATGAAACATGTGAACATCTTCCTTATACTAGTTAAGTAACTTTACTGAGCCAATCTTCCTCTCTCCGGAAAGAAGTTTTTGGGAAAGTAAAAATATCTCTCTTTAGGATAAGGAAAATTGGTGAAACTTAAGGCTTTCAATCAACCACTGGGTGTTTTGTTAATATTTTTGACTAGCCAGATAGGATTTAGTTTTATTGCGAAAGCACAAACCCAAGTCGCGCCAACAACTACTACAAAATCAATTTGCTCTAGCCAACTGGGAACAGCTATAGATGCTGTAATCAATCGTCCCTTATTTAGTCGGGTGCGCTGGGGAATTTTAGTGCAACCCCTGTCAACGGGGCCAATTCTTTACAGTCGGGATGCTCAAAAATACTTTACTCCCGCGTCTAACCTCAAATTGCTAACAACAGCAGCTGCATTGCAGCAATTGGGTGCTAATTTTCGGATTCGCACCTCTATTTATCAGAATGGCAATGGTGTTTTACGGGTTGTCGGTAGGGGAGATCCCAGTTTAAGTGATACTCAACTGCAAACATTAGCACAGCAGCTAAAACAGAAAGGTATTACTCAAATTCAACAATTGATAGCTGATGATAGTTATATTCAAGGTGATATTGTTAACTCCACCTGGCAATGGGAAGATGTGCAGTCAGACTATGGCGCACCAGTCAGCAGCTTTATTTTAAATCAAAATATTTTTAGCTTAAAACTTGTACCGCAGACTGTAGGTAAATCCTTACAAGTGGTGTGGATTGATCCTGGCGAGGCGAGACAGTGGCGGATAATTAATCAGTCAATAACCGTGGCCCAAAATCAACCAAGCTACGTCAATGTTACCCGTGAATTATCAGGAACAGTATTACGAATTCAAGGACAACTGACAACGAATTCTGAACCGTCTTTGATAGATTTGCCTGTAGTTGACCCTAATTATTACTTCTTACGGCGCTTCCGTACAGCTTTGGCAACAGAAAAAATTCCTTTAGGACAAATATCAGTAGCAAATGGTGGTGTCAATCAAGAGGAAATAGCATTTGTAGAGTCGCCACCTTTATCTGAATTATTAATGGAAACTCTTCAAAATAGTAATAATCTTTATGCTGAAGCACTGTTGAGAGCCTTAGCTGTAGAAAAACCCAAACTGAAAAATCAAACTAGTGCTGATGTCGGTTTGGAAGTTGTCAAAGCGAGTTTAACTAAATTGGGAGTTGATCCAGCAAATTATATTTTAGTGGATGGTTCAGGTTTATCACGGCGTAACTTAGTAACACCAGAAGCTTTTGTACAAACTTTGCGAGGAATCGCAAGAACACCAACAGCATATATATATCGCGCATCTTTACCTGTGGCTGCTAAAAGTGGAACCTTGAAGGGACGCTTTCAAAATACACCTGCTGAGGGGATTGTCCAAGCAAAAACAGGTACGTTAACGGGTGTAGTTTCTCTATCTGGATATATGAATGCCCCTAAATATGAGCCATTGATTTTTAGTATTCTTGTCAATCAATCGGAACAACCTGCAACAGTAGTGCGGCAGGCAATTGATGAAATTGTTGTATTGTTAACGCAGTTGCAGCGTTGTTAAGAAGAATTCAGGAGTCAGAATTCAGAATTTAGAATACCCCATAAATAAATTTAGCAGATTTAAACAAGGATGTTATATTTCTACGCACTACATGTCTGAAAATACATCTTTGAATTTATTTATGAAAATAAATTTAGTTGCTCTATCTCTTTATAGGTTTATATTTTGACTACTAAGTTCTAAGTTCTTTCTTAAGTTATGAAATTAAACAACAGATTTAGTAATTCGGAGTCCCATGATTACTAAATCCCGTTCAACGCTGTCAATTTCGGCAACTTTAGGTAAATGTCCCCAAGGTTGAAAACCAAATGTTTCAAAAAGTTTTAAACTGGGTTGATTGTGGGCAAAAATAAAGCATAGTAGAGTCTTTAAACCCAAACTAGGACTTTCATTAATTGCTTGTGCTAATAGTTGTCGTCCTAAACCACATCGATGGAAGCTAGGGGCTATGTAAATACTAATTTCGGCAGTCTTACTATAGGCAGGCCGCCCATAAAAGGATTGGAAACTCAACCATCCAGCAATTACTCCCTCCACTTCGATTACCCAAAGTGGGCGTTGTGAAGGCGATCGCGCCTTAAACCAAGGAAGGCGACTTTCAACAGATACTGGCTCTAAATCAGCAGTTGCCATGCAACTAGGTATTGCAGCATTATAAATTGCCACAATTGCAGGCAAGTCAGTTTCAGTCGCATGGCGAATAGTCATTGCTACCGTATTGGAAAAAATCTTGAGAAAATATTCAAAAATAATACAGCGTTACGCAAGCCGAAACATACCTTTCTCTCTTAGAAAAAGTGGTATCGTAGCGCTGCGATCGCGATCTTCGTCAAAATCATCCACAAGAGTTAGCTTGCAAAGTTTGTTTTATCTTGATATGGCTCTCATTTTATAATTCACCTCTATAAATCAACTTTGCCGATGTTTCTGTATAAGATACTACGTTTTAGCTTAAATGGAATATAAGAAGGATCTTGCATTTTACACAAGTGTATGCAAAGATAATTTCACATAAAATACTGCAAGTCTATCGGTTTACAGTAGTAAATGACTTTTAATGCTTGCATTTGAGTATAGCTGATTACAAATAAAAGCGTTCAGCAAATATTAATTTGGCAATGAATCAAGGGAATTCCAAAAAATAAATTATCCTGCTTGAATTTGGTGATCATTAACTGTCAACAGTTTGTAACAAGGAATTACAATCGAATATTTTTTATTTGAAAGTCCCTAATAAAAATTAAAACTTTAGTGTAAAGCGTCCTGATTGAAGAAGAAAGAATAATTTAAACTAAAAAACAATGTGGATTGTTAAACTTGCTCTTCGTCGTCCCTACACCTTTGTAATTACTTCTATACTTATTTTTGTCTTAGGAGTAGTTACTATTACGCGCATGGCAACAGACATTTTTCCAGAAATTAATATTCCTGTTGTCAGTGTAATTTGGTCTTATGGTGGCGTATCACCAGAAGAAATGGAACAGCGTATTGTTACGACCAGTGAACGCTCTTTTACAACCACTGTTAATGATATTGAACACATCGAATCACAATCACTCAATGGTGTTAGCGTCATTAAAGTTTTCTTCCAACCAGGAGCAAAAATTGAAGCAGCAGTAGCTCAACTTACCTCTAATACTCAAACAATTCTTCGAGCTTTACCTCCAGGAATTACACCTCCTTTAATTATTCGCTACAATGCTTCAAATGTGCCAATTCTTCAGCTAAGTGTTAGCAGCACATCACTATCAGAGCAAGAACTTTACGATAACGGCAATAATTTTCTACGGACTCAGCTAGCGACTGTTCAAGGCGCGTCTGTACCGTTACCTTATGGAGGTAAACCTCGGCAAATTATGGTAGATATTGACCCACAGGCGCTATTTGCCAAAGGTCTTTCCGCTACAGATGTAACAACCGCAATCAGCGCCCAAAATCTTATCTTACCTGCGGGAAATGCCAAATTAGGCGATCGCGAGTATAGTGTTCGACTCAATAGCAGTCCCCAAGTCTTAGATGCGTTAAATAATTTACCCATTAAACAAATTAACGGCACTGTAATTTATATACGTGATGTTGCTCAAGTCCATGATGGCTTTGCAGTGCAGAATAACATTGTTCGTCGAGATGGACGAAGGTCTAGTTTATTAACTATTCTCAAAAATGGTAGTGCTTCAACTTTAGATGTTGTAGCTAGAGTCAAAGAAAGACTACCAAAAATTCAAGCTACATTACCTAAAGAATTAGATTTAGAAATCTTATTTGACCAATCGATATTTGTTAAAGCTTCCATCCACGGAGTCTTAACCGAAGGATTAATTGCTGCTTGTTTAACTGCCGCGATGATTTTATTATTTTTAGGCAGTTGGCGCAGCACTTTAATTGTGGCAATCTCCATCCCTTTATCAATTCTTTGTTCTATTATTGCTTTGCGATTGATAGGACAAACTCTAAATATTATGACCTTGGGAGGTCTATCTCTAGCAGTTGGGATTTTAGTTGATGATGCCACAGTAGAAATTGAAAATATCCACCGCAATTTGGGGGAAGGAAAACCTCTGCAACAAGCTATTTTAGATGGCGCACAACAAATAGCTGTTCCGGCTTTCGTTTCTACCTTGGCAATCTGTATTGTTTTTATCCCAATTATCTTTTTAACAGGAGTAGCACAATCGCTATTTATGCCTTTAGGAATGGCGGTTGTTTTTGCCATGCTTGCCTCCTATCTACTCTCACGTACAGTAGTACCAATGTTGGCAAAGTTTCTGCTTGGTAAGGAACTACATCTTTATACTGAACATGAAAATTTAGGGAATAATGATAATAGTCATGTAATTCCTAAAAAAGATATTTTCTGGCGGATTCATGAGCGGTTTAACCGCCAATTTGAGAAATTTCGCCAAAACTATCGAAATACTTTAGCCAAAGCTCTAAATCATCGCGGTGTAGTTTTTGCGATGTTTGGTGCTTTTTGGGTAAGTGCCTTAGTTTTACTACCTTTTGTTGGTCAAGATTTTTTTCCGCAAGTAGATGCAGGTCAGTTTCGGTTGCATGTCCGCGCTCCTGCGGGAACACGACTTGAAAAGACAGAACAGATCTTTACTCAAGTTGAAAATGAGATTCGCCAAGTCATTCCTGAGCAAGAATTAGAAATTATTCTTGACAATATTGGTCTACCTGTAGGTGGAGTCAACCTGGCTTTTAGCGACACAGCAACCATCGGTCCCGGTGATGGAGAAATTCTTGTCGGTCTTAAAGAAGGTAAACATCATTCAACCTGGCAATATGTTAGACAACTACGCCAAAAATTAACCGCCCAATTTCCTGAATTAACCTTCTTTTTCCAACCTGCGGATATAGTAACTCAAATTCTCAATTTCGGTTTACCAGCCCCTATTGATATTCAGGTCATAGGCCCAGCTAAAAATCGTCGGGATAACTACAAAATTGCTAAACAAATCAAAAATCAAATAGCTCAAATTCCAGGAGCAGTTGATGTTCATTTACATCAAGTCGTTGATGCCCCAGACCTACGTATTAATGTAGATCGTTCTCAAGCACAACGTAGCGGGTTAACTCAACGAGATGTTGCCAATAACCTACTCACATCATTAAGTTCTAGTGGTCAAACATCACCTAATTTTTGGCTCGATCCTATCAAAGGAGTTAGTTATTTAATAGCAGTACAAGTTCCTCAATACAAACTTAATTCATTAGAAAAAATTCAGAATACTCCTGTAGCTAACGGTTCTAGCTCGTCACAACTTTTAAGCAATCTTGCTGTTGTAAAACGTGGGAAAGCTCCTGCTGTTGTTAATCATTACAACGTACAGCCTGTATTTAATATTTACGCCAATGTTCAAGGTCGTGATTTAGGTGGTGTAGCCAACGATATTTATAAAATAGTTGGACAATTTCAGCAGAAGTTACCACGCGGAAGTTCAATTATCGTAAAAGGTCAAGTAGAAACGATGAATTCATCTTTTCTAGGATTAGAAGTCGGATTGATATTTGCCATTGGATTAGTTTATTGCTTAATAGTAGTTAATTTTCAATCTTGGATTGACCCATTCATTATTATGATGGCACTACCAAATGCTTTAGCAGGAA
Source organism: Nostoc sp. CmiVER01 (assembly GCF_034531135.2). Classification (NCBI taxonomy): domain Bacteria; kingdom Bacillati; phylum Cyanobacteriota; class Cyanophyceae; order Nostocales; family Nostocaceae; genus Nostoc; species Nostoc sp. CmiVER01. The sequence continues at coordinate 13,084 of NZ_JAVRBU020000035.1, read as the reverse complement.
TTGTCTGGATACTATTTGTGACAAATACAACGTTTAGTGTACCTTCTTTAATGGGTGCAATTATGAGTATTGGGGTTGCTACTGCCAATAGTATTTTGCTTGTCACCTTTGCTAATGAGCAACGTTTAATAGGAGAAAAAGCTGTTTCTGCGGCTTTAGCTGCTGGTTATACCCGTTTGCGTCCAGTATTAATGACTGCTGGAGCCATGATTATGGGGATGTTACCAATGTCTCTTGGTTTAGGAGAAGGTGGTGAACAAAATGCTCCTTTAGGACGTGCTGTAATTGGTGGATTATTAGCAGCAACAGTGGCAACTTTAATTTTTGTACCCGTAATTTACAGTATTTTGCGCCGAAAACAACCCCAAAATTTAGAGTTAGAGGAAGAACTATCTTCTACTATCAAATTAACTGTAGCTAATCGCTAAATTATTTATGAATAATCAGAACACCGACTTCTCTAATAAGTCGGTGTTCTTAAAAAATTTCGATAAATCAATAAATCAAATAGAACTCTATAGTATGGATACTCAAGAAAATACCAAAGTTGATCATTCTGAAATCGCATCAATTGCGGCAAATAAAAAAAGTCGCTTCAATTTTATCACCATTATTGCTACGACTACGTTTGTTATCAGTGGGCTTTTAACACTTGGTATTATACCTCGATTACAACAGCAATCAGAATTAAATGCTTTCGCTAAATCTACAACAAAAAAAGCTTTTTCGGTCAATGTAGTTAAACCAAAAATTGCTGCTAATTTCACCGAATTAGTTCTACCTAGCAGTATTCAAGCCAGCCAAGAAACCACAATTTATGCCCGTACCAGTGGCTATTTACAAAAAAAATTAGTGGATATTGGCGAACGTGTAAATAAGGGGCAGCTACTAGCTATAATTGATGCGCCGGAAACTGACCAAGATATACAGCAAGCTCGTGCAGAATTGGCAAAGTCTGAGGCTAATCTCGCTCAAGTTCAGGCAGATTTAGCACAAAAGCAAAGTAATTTTTCTCAGACAAAAGCTAACTTAAAGGCTAGACAGGCAGAATTAGCCGAAGCACGTACTAACCTAGAACTAGCACGTCAAACTTGGCAACGTTGGCAATTACTTCAAAAGCAAGGAGCGGTGACTACACAAGCTGCCGATGAACGTGAAAGTGCTTTTAATGCAAGTCAAGCTAATGTAGATACTTTAATTGCTCGCGTTAATTCAGACCAAGAAAGTGTAAATACTGCTCTTGCAGCTATTAATTCCCAAAAAGCTAACATTAATGCGTTTATCGCAAGTAGGAGTGTTAGTAAATCAGATTTACAACGGATAACTGCTTTACAATCATTCAAACAAATTGTTGCCCCTTTTGCGGGTGTAATTACTGCTCGCAATGTAGATTCAGGAGCTTTAATTTCTGCGGGAAGCAATAATAATAGTGGAAATTCCTGGTTATTTAAGATTGCTCAGACAAATAATTTACGTATCCGAATTAATGTTCCTCAGGCTTTTGTGCAATCAATTCACCCTGGACAAAATGCGCTTGTTCGTGTTCGTGAGCTACCGAAAAAATCTTTTTCTGGTAAAGTTATTCGGACTGCTGATGCCTTGGATGCTACTTCTAATACCCTTTTGACTGAAATTGAAGTACAGAATTCAGACAATATGTTGCGTCCTGGGATGTATGCTGAAGTCACTTTTAAGACTGAACGTGCTAATCCACCTCTATTAGTACCAGCTAATACCTTAGTGATTAATGCAGATGGTGTACAAGTAGCCACTGTGACGAAGGAAAAGAAAGTTAAGTACCAGAAAGTAGAGCTTGGACGAGATTATGGTACTGAAGTTGAAGTTGTTTCTGGTTTAAGCCCTAATGTTAGGTTAATTACTAATCCAACGGATGCTCTCCAAGATGGGAAATCGGTTCAGGTACTTGCATCTAAGCCTAAGACTAAAAATTAATGTCTGATGTAGTCAATACCTTGTCTAGGAGACACTACGCAAATGCCAAATCGAAAAATTCCTTGATTCGTAGGTTGTGGAGCCAGTACGTTGCTCTGGTTCCTAAGTTCCTCCACAGACAACCAACATATCCACAGTATACGCCTGATGAACCATCCTTTAGCCTCACTGGAGTTTCGACATATTTTCTCCAGATAGCTTGGGATCAAACAAGAAATTTTATTTTTCGGATATTTCGTTTACGTACTCCAAATAGCGTCTATAATTGATTCCCCTCGTCCGTCTATTAACTGACCCAACATCAAGGTGATCGATACCTTCTTTTTACAGAGGGTAAATCATAAGGCTCTTTTACCTCTTTCCCAATAATTTATTCATTTTTGTTTCGGATATTGCGTTTATGTAATGTAGAATATATTATTATAGATACATTATCAAGAGAATTGAGGTTCACCACAATGGCTATCATATCTAGGCAAAACCTGCCTACAGAGTCAGTGATTGCTCAAGAAAAAGAAACCCAATCAATCAAGCAAATAGAACGTCTTCTAAAACTTGAAGGCTCCCACCCAAAACTTGTAGGTACAAACGGAGAAGAAATTGTTATACCTGATTCTGTTTATCAGGTGCTGCGTCAAGTTGTCCATGCGATGGCATTAGGTCAGGCTATATCTATAGTTCCTCAAGAGCAGGAATTGACGACACAACAAGCAGCCGAATTTCTCAATGTATCACGTCCCTATCTAATCAAGTTACTAGAGCAGGGTGAAATTCCTTATGCCACCGTGGGAACACATCGACGTGTTCGTTTTAGGGATTTGAGAAAATATAAGGAACAAAGGGATGCGAAACGTCACCAACTTTTACAGGAGCTAGTTGATATGAGTGAAGAAACTGGTCTGTATGAGTATGATGAATAAGTACTCAGAAAAGTTTCTATGCTCAGTGTGATATTAGATGCCTGTGTTCTTTTTCCAATGTACCTTCGAGATACTTTGCTGACCACTGCTGAGTTTGGCTTATATATGCCCTATTGGTCACAGAAAATCTTGAATGAAGCAATGGACAAGCTTGTTCTTAAGGAGATGGTATCAGCCGAACTAGCTAAAAAACTACAGGAGACAATAAAAACAGCTTTTCCTGAAGCAATGGTTGAACAAGTACCTTGGGAAATAGAGGCAGCTATGACTAATCATCCTAAAGATCGTCACGTTCTTGCTGCTGCAATAATAGCTAGGGCTGATATTATTGTGACTAATAATCTCAAGGACTTTAGTGCTAGTGCTTTGGCTCCTTTGAATATAAAAGCACACTCACCTGATAATTTTCTGAGTGATCTATTTGATAAATATCCAGAAGAAATGGTTCAAGTAGTGCAGAGACAGTCATCAAAGTATAAAAGGAAGCCCCAGACTGTTGATGAACTACTTGAATTATTAAGTAAACAGATACCTGGATTTACTGCAAAAATTTTATTGCATGAATACGGCGAGAGTATTTTCAATACTACAAATAAAGCTTTAAATATAGTAGGAAGGCCATCACCAGAAAGTGGCAAATATTTGGAGGGCGAACGATATCGGGTATGGCGGAACAAGGAAATTTTAACAATTACTGCTAAAGATAGTAGAGGGAAGATTCTACAAGTTAAAAATTGTAAAATAGAAGGAAAGCTTTCATCGCCGGATGTCAAAGCATTCCAAATATTTGAACAAAGCTTAGAACAAGAACTAGAACAAGCTAAAATCCAAAAATCTCAAACTTCATAGCCGAACGTTGACTGCTAATGTTACATCTAGTATCGTTGAGCGGGGAAAAACCAACGTGAAAGCACAGATATTTAGAGGCGTTAATCAACTTTCTTACGAAGATATCCCAGTTCCAACCCTAGAACCAGATGAAGTGCTGGTACAGGTGCGGGTTGTGGGATTGTGTCAGTCAGATATTAAGAAAATTCGTTATCCACTGTATGAACCGCCGCGCATTTTTGGACATGAAACTGCCGGCACGATCGCAGCAATAGGCAATAATGTCAAAGGTTGGCAAGTTGGACAACGGGTAGCAGTGATGCACCACATCCCTTGTATGCGTTGTGCCTACTGCCTAAATGATAATTTCTCTATGTGCGATGTTTATAAAAACATCTCCACTACCGCAGGCTTTAACGCTAGTGGTGGCGGTTTTGCCGATTATGTCAAGGTTCCCGGACATATTGTGGAAAATGGCGGGCTGATTCCTATCCCGGATAATATCAGTTTTGAAGAAGCGAGTTTTGTAGAACCGACAAACTGCTGCTTGAAAGCAGTGAGAAAAGCTCAAATTGCTCCAGGACAAACTGTATTAGTTACTGGTGCTGGGCCAATTGGGTTAATGTTCATTATGTTGGTGAAGTATTTTGGAGCAAAAGCGATCGCTACCGATTTACTACCCTCTAGAATTGAAAAAGCCTTGAGTGTCGGTGCAGAAGCGGCTTTTGATGCTCGCGATCCCGATTTAACAGCAAAAATCCATGCCCTAACTGGTGGACTGGGTGTTGATATTACTCTGCTGGCTGTTCCTAGCGAAAAAGCTTTCTTTCAAGCACTTGATAGTACTCGCAAAGGTGGCAAAATATTATTTTTCGCCGAATTCCCTGATGAGGTGGAAATTCCCATTAACCCTAATATCCTCTACCGTCGAGAAATTGACTTGATAGGAAGTTATAGCTCATCTTATCGGCTTCAGAGTTTATCAGCCGATATTGTATTTAATCAGCGAATTGATGTAAAAGCGTTGATTAGCGATCGCTATCCATTAAAAGATTTATCAGCAGCTGTTGAGCAAGCGATCGCACCTACACCCGATACTTATAAAATCTTAATTTATCCGTAAAAAGGAAATGAGGGGAATAAGGAAGCAATTTTTCTCTCTCATTTTCCTCATCTCCCGATACGGTTCGGGTTCGGTTAAGGTAAGAAACGCGATAAATCGCTGTCTCTACAAAGGACTGATTATTGTAAAGACGGCGATTCATTCAGCGCTTCTTTGCGATCTAGAGCTTGTCATCAAAAAACCTTGTCCGAACCGTATTGGCTCATCTCCTTCATCTCCCTAAAATGCTTATTACCCTACTTTTCGTAGCTCTACTAGCTTTCTATGTCGCCTGGAATCTCGGAGCAAATGATGTCGCTAACGCGATGGGAACCTCTGTAGGTTCCAAAGCTGTTACTCTCAAACAAGCACTGATAATTGCTGGGGTTTTAGAGTTTACGGGTGCTGTGTTGTTTGGACATGAGGTAACGGAAACTCTCGCAACGAAAATTGCTAATCCCGCCTTGTTCGCAGCTACACCCCAAATATTCGTAACTGGGATGATAACGGTACTAATATCCTGCGGTGTGTGGTTGCAAATTGCCACATCACGAGGTTTACCAGTCTCATCTTCTCATGCGGTTGTAGGTGCGATCGCTGGATTTAGTTGGGTAGCTTTGGGAGTAGGTGCAATTGATTGGTCATCAATTCGCTTGATTACCATTGGCTGGGTTTTAACGCCATTAATTAGTGGTGCGATCGCTGCTTTATTTTATAGTCAAATCAAGCATTGGATTTTAGATCAACCCAATCAAGTCGTGCAGTTACAAGAATGGATTCCCTGGTTGAGTACTGCGCTGCTAGGTATATTCGGCGTAATTGTATTACCATCGCTAACTCAACCGCTAACCAATTTTGTAATTGAGCTTGGTTTCAACATCCCCCCTTACGACATCCCACTGTTAACTGGTGCAGTGGCAGCAGTTGGACTGACAATCATTAGTTGGCAACAATTGGAAAATTTGGGGAAAACAGAAGAGTCTATCCAATCCCCAGTCTCCAATCCCCAGTCCCCAATCCCTAATCCCGTAGAAAGACTATTCGGAAGATTCCAACTACTAAGTGCTTGCTTTGTCGCCTTTGCTCATGGTTCTAATGATGTGGGAAATGCGATCGCTCCTTTAGCTGCGATCATCTACATTAATCGCACTGGTAGCGTACCTACAAATGGTATCACCATCCCTATTTGGATTTTAATCCTTGGTGGTGCTGGTATTGTTGGTGGTTTAGCTGTCTGGGGTAAAAAAGTCATCGCCACTATTGGCGAAAACATTATTGCCTTACAACCTAGTAGTGGATTTTGTGCCGAACTTGCTACTGCTACCACCATCCTCATCGCCTCCCGGCTAGGTTTACCAGTCTCCACTTCCCACGCTCTCGTCGGCGGTGTAGTCGGTATTGGACTAGTGCAAAATATCAAGTCGATTAAATTTCAAACACTAAAAGGTATTGCCGCCGCATGGCTAATTACAATCCCTGTGAGTGCCGTCCTTAGCGCTGCCATCTTTAGCATCGCCCGGATTTTGTTCTTCTAAGAATTATTAATATTTTCCTAAATTTTTTTCTACTTCATCTACTCAAAGTAGAACCTAGACTGCAACAACGCCAAAAAAGCGGGTTTTTGCAGAACTGCTGCTCATTCATTAGAATGTTGTGCAGGGGATAACGTAACTTTGAATTTCCACAGAAAGATACTTTAATCTCCATTTAGAGATATAAACTGTCACACAAGTTACATTCCACACGAATTTACAGTTAATTTTGCAAGTCAAGAAGAGGAAAAGGGGCAGTTCTTGCTGGGAGCAGGGGGGAAATCCCCATACATAATAAGTAAATTTATTTGCTCTCAAATCCTTGTGGCAGGCGGAAAGATACTAGAATTCCCCTGCTATCCTGCCTCTTGAGTCAGACGATTTTGTGGCAATAATGCACCCATCTGCAAGCCTTTGACAATTACTATTGGTAGCAAAACAATAAATGTTTATTTGGAGTGAGATTTATTTAAAAGTAAAAATCTCATTAGCAAATAGTTGATATAAATTAAACTGACCAAAACAAAACAGGTTGGAGTTGAAGCGACTTACAGCCATACGGGTAATCCAAAGTCCAAAATCGAATGACAAAATACTTGTCAATCCTGAAGAAAACACTGTGTATTAAGTAGTAAGGTAAATTTTATGCTTTGCCAAGTTGTGTTCAGTATGACAGAATTACGTTGAAATGCGGAAGTGCTGTTAAAATTTTTAATTTATCTGACAAAATACATGAAGTTAGTATGAGCGTCAATAAAGTGTACCGGAAGCAGCTTTATCGTCAAGGTGTTAGAGGTTAGAAGCTAATGGGGCGATTCGAGAAGCAACCAGAAAACCCAAGAGTCAGAGGCGAGCTATCCAGAGCAGCAGAAAATGCTCTTTGGGCTGTAGTTGAAGATTTAGAAAATCTTCAGCAAAATGTCCTCAGAGGATTGCAGGAAGACGTAAAGCGACTTCAGTCAGAAAAAAACCGATTATCTGATGAGATTCAAAGCTTAGTAGAGGAAAAAGAGCATTTACAACAAGTGCGCCAAATTACTGAGCAGCAAGTGTTAATTCGGCAACTGGCAGAAGTTCTGGCAAAGCATATATCTTCCCAACTGCAATCCTCTCTGGCAACTTTAGCTAACCAAACCATAGAGGGCAAGTCTTACGATCAAGCTGCGCTTAAGTCGGCTGAAGTAAGCAGCAATGTAGTAGGTGAAATAAATGAAAAAGTCGAACACATGTTTGACAGCTTGGATGACACCGTTACTATTACCTTTAACTCGCTGCAACAGGAGCTGAAGAACTATCAAAGTAATCTTTCCCAACAGTTGTCACGGATGTACAGCCAGCAGCAGCAAGGGGAAACGATTTTGGCGGAGTTTGTTAATCGCCTGCATGGAGAACTAGACAAAACTATTGAAGTCGCTTCACGCAAACCAGCGACAGCAGGTATACCTACTGTTTTGCAGTTTACTGAGCCAGAAAAAAACAGTTCTTTTGAGGCATCCTCGCCACAAGTTAACGAAATAATAAGAAATTCCTCTGAGCCAATTTCTCCGATCGCTAATAAATTTTCACCAAAGGAAACGACATCAGAGCCGACTGTTGTTAGAGAAAACCCCGCGAACCCAATTTCTGCCCCCAGCAAAGACTTATCCCAAAGGGAAACAACATCACAACCGCCAGTTCTTAGAGAAAATGTCGCTAACTTAATTTCTATCACCAGTAAAGATTCGTCCCAAAGGGAAACAACATCAGAGCCAACTGTTGTTAGAGAAAACGCCGCGAACCCAATTTCTGTCCCTAGCCAAGACTTGTCCCAAAGGGAAATAACATCAGAATCGACTGTTGTTAGAGAAAACGCCGCGAACCCAATTTCTGTCCCTAGCCAAGACTTGTCCCAGAGAGAAACTAAATCAGAGTCGAATGCTGTTATAGTTCCGCCACCAAAAGAAAACGCTACTGAACCAATTTCTGTCCTCAGTAAGGACTTATCGGAAAACGAAACGACATCAGAGCCTCCGACTCTATCTGTGCCACAGCCGGAAGCAATACAACCTTCACGAAGGAGAAACGCTGCTGAATCAATTTCTCTCCTCCGCAGGAACGTGTCACCGAGCAAAACTAAATTTCCGCCTTCTACTGCGCTAAAGCCGGAAGCAAAATCCCCACAATCGCGATCGCGCAATTCCTCTGGCTCATCGTCGCTCCAAATCGGTTTATTATTGATTGTCTTATCAGCAGTGCTATCGTCACTTTATAACGTAGCCATCAAGATAATTTTCCACGAAGGTTCCCAAATTTTTGGAGTATTAGATGTAGAGCGCTTGCTGCCGCCGACTTTGGGCAATACTTTCTTAATTTTGACCCTACGGTTTATGGTAGTAGTGCCACTGATGGTATTGTTATCTCCGATACTGCACCCAACCTTATGGCAAGACTTAGAAAACTTGGCCGCTTCAGTCCGAGGAAATCCCACACCTGCTAGTGCAGCTACCAAGCAGATTTTGCTGTTGTCATTTGTGAGTGGCTGTTTTTTGTTTTTGTCTCAGGTTCTCATATACATTGCGATCGCTCAAGTCACAACTGGAATGGCGATCGGACTGTTCTTTATCTATCCGATGGTTAGTGGTTTATTGTCGTGGTTTCTGTTTCGCGATCGCCCTACACTATTTCGCATCAGTGCGATCGCCGCAATTTGCTGCGGTGAATTATTGGTTTTAGGAGGTTCTCCCAACCCAGGTATGGGTAATACTTCAATGGGAAGCAGCGCCGCCATTCTTTCCGGCGTGGCTTTTGCAGCCTACATAATTCTGACGCGGGTTTGTGCTAGCAAACTGCATCCCGTGACTTTTACTTTGATTAACTTCGCCACCATGTTGCTGTTGAGCTTCATCTGTTTGATGCTACCTTTACCGAGCGATTGGAACTTGGTAGTTGATCCCTCTAAGATGCTGGAACTGGTTTTAAGTGCATTTATTTTGGGTGTGTTAACTCTTGCTGGCTATTTGCTGAATAATGTTGGTATTAGTAAACTAGGTGGCTCGCGATCGGCACTTATCGGTGGTACTATCCCAGTTTTAACCGTGATTTTCGCTGGGCTAATCATTCAAGAAAATTTGGATATCGTGCAAATTCTAGGAGTATTGTTAGTAACCTTTGGCGCGGCCGCTTTCAGCTTTGAAACAATGCGAAATCAGGTTAAACCCTCTAATCCCACCAATTAAATGACAAGTTCAATCAGTTTAGGTGTGGTGGGAGGTATGGCTCCCATCACTCTGGGCATAAATCCTGACGCGAATACGCCTAGTTGCAACTTCTCTAAATCATTTGAAAAAACAACATCCCCGGCTTCTGTGAGAAGCCGGGGATCTCAATTTTTACCAATAATTTACGATTTAAGTCGGTGAGAATAATTCAAACTACATTAACTGATGTAATGTGAAAAATATTGAGGCATTGCTGAATTGAAGTATAAATCTGGATGTAGAAACGTAGCACTGCTACCTCTCTACAAGGATTTTGGTATTATGCAAAATCATTTTCATACATGGAATCAGCAACACCAATATTGAAATCAGTTTGTAGTGAGCGGCTGGAGGCGCTCTCCTAGAAACGCTACGCGTAGCTTGCTTCCCCGCTAGGGTACACCGCATTATTTACGCCATCCTACTTATAGGTGGAGACAGCACTTAATAGATGAGTCAACAGTAATTAGAATAACTTGACTTGTAATATATTTTTAGGAATTTAGCCTGATACAGATAGGTAAACACGTATATGTAAGCAGTACGAGTAGTACTGATTCAAGCAATTTAGTACGAGTACTTGCTCACAAAGAAGATAGGCAAGGAGTTAATGCCATTACAGCACGTTTTGGAACTATGAGATGAAGAAGTAGCAGAAGTATTTAGAGTAACCCGGTTTTTAAGCATGGTAGACTCAGTAAATGGGCAAGAATAAAATGAACTATGTTACAGAATGTAAAGCTAATTAAATTGACTTGTAGTAGACCTTCAGACCTTAAAATAGGGTTATAGCCGCTTACTATAAACCTTTAATTATTCATGCCCACTTAACTTATTATGTTTGGTGAAATGGTATCTTTATTTATGTCGGTCTGCACTAGTCAATTTGGTCTGCATAGGCGTAGCCCACCGTAGGTATCGCCCAGATGCCTAGAAAAAGAAGCTTATATCGTAGCTTGCTGCGGATTCTCTTCTTTTTATTTACGCAATTCAACATCCGTAAAATATATAAAACAGCGAGGTAAAAATATACTTAAAAATAGCCAATGAATTAGTTAAATCATGAAAATTTAAAATTCTTTCATGAAAAAAATATCTAAATAATCATAAAATCCACTATGTTTTATTTATTTGGATTTGACTAATAACTAATTATCTAGCTATTGGCATAATCAAAAAACCTTAATAACTATGCAATTAATTCAGAGTCAATTAAGGCTTTCTGTGTAAAATTATCAACACAAAAAGGTAATTGTAAATCGCATTTAATAGGAGAAAATAATGTCATCAAACCTTGATTTAGAAATAATATAAATGTATTTAAATAGAGATTGTTTATCAAGTTTGAAACACATAAATTTGTTATAAACTGAAAAAAGAATGATATGATAAAGAACAAGAATTGAAAAAACAACAGGTATTTTGTAAATTGGAATTAATTGCTCTACTTGATGTCTACTGTCTTCCCTCAAGCCAACGGCTTATACTGGCGAGACATCACTGGAGGTTGTGAACAATGATCATAGTTCGCAACGAGCCGTATGGCTTAACCTCTGAATGTTTCTACACCTGGGAAGCGATTTTTTCTTAGACCAGTCCCAATTATTTCTAGTCATTTGTATGCTAAAAATAATTCGTTAAAGCTGAATAAAAACTATCTTTTTCGAGTAACAGATATTCCAGATGAACCGCGCAAACTAGTTTTTACTCCGAGTCGGCATAGTGCCATAATTAAGGTGTAAATAGCTTGACGTTGTTGCTCTAGAAAGATAAAAAACCTCAGATAACTTAAAAGCTTTATAGATTACTTGCAATACAGTTGACTTTTGGGAGGGAAACGGTCGTCAAGCTGAACTTGGTGATGTCTATAATTTTCTGGTCAAATGCTTCAGACAGTTATAGTAACCACAACTAAATCTGCCTTAATACCAGAAAATATAGAAAATGGTAGTTTGGGCTACCACGGATTTCATAGTTATCGCATACTAATATAGTCTGAAGTGACAACATTGCCTTCAGCCAGGTGTATACTACCTATTTTCAATCCATTAAAAATTCTGTAAACGTGCTATTCAATTGTCTGTAATATGAGTAACGACATAGATCTGATCAAACGTCTTGACCCCAGTGCGATGGATCAGATCATGCTTTATCTGGCTTTTAGTGCCATGCGGACGAGTGGGCACAGGCATGGGGCATTTTTAGACGCAGCCGCAACAGCAGCAAAGTGTGCGATTTACATGACCTATCTAGAGCAGGGGCAAAACCTGCGGATGACAGGGCATTTGCACCACCTAGAGCCGAAACGGGTAAAAATTATTGTCGAAGAAGTCAGACAGGCTCTAACAGAAGGCAAACTATTAAAGATGCTAGGTTCTCAAGAACCACGCTATTTAATTCAATTGCCTTATGTCTGGCTAGAAAAATATCCTTGGCAACCGGGGCGATCGCGCGTTCCTGGTACAAGTCTGACAAGTGAAGAAAAAAGACAAATTGAGCAAAAACTGCCCAGTAACTTACCTGACGCTCAGTTAGTTAGCTCTTTTGAGTTTCTGGATTTGATTGAGTTTTTGCATAAGCGATCGCAAGAAGACTTGCCACCCGAACACCAAATGCCTTTGAGTGAAGCTTTGGGTGAGCATATCAAGCGCCGTCTGCTCTACTCAGGAACGGTAACACGCATTGATTCTCCTTGGGGAATGCCCTTCTATGCTCTTACCCGTCCTTTTTATGCCCCCGCAGACGATCAAGAACGCACTTACATCATGGTAGAAGATACCGCTCGGTATTTTCGCATGATGAAAAATTGGGCAGAACGGCGACGAAATGCCATGCGCTTGCTAGAAGAACTTGATATCCTCCCAGAAAAAATGGAACAGGCTATGGATGAATTAGATGAAATTATCCGTGCCTGGGCAGATAAATATCACCAAGACGGGGGTATTCCAGTAATTTTACAGACAGTTTTTGGCGAAAGAGAAGACTAGCACCGCAGGGCAAAAGTCAATAGTCAATAGCCACCCATGCTTTAATTGTGGGCTTTATAGCTGTAATGACATGGTAATTTATTTCCGCCGGACTGTACTAGTAGAGCTACGTAAAATTAAAAAAGCTTACTTTATAAGCTTTCCACTGATTTTGTCCGTTTCTTAATAGTAGAGAGATGCTTGGTCTATTTAGATTATAACACTGTACTAGCAATAATAGTACAAAAGTCACAAAATCGCTTGTGACTTTTGTATTGTGAGTGTTTAGTTTGCATAATTTGCAAGCAGATGATAATTATGGTTTTTTATAGATATTTTTGCTTTAGTCAGAGTAGTGGTCTGTCGCATTAATTATGCTGGGTTGTAGAGACGCAAAATTTCGCGTCTCTATAGGGTTTTGGTAACAAACTAATAAATCAGAACTTATGAGACAAACCACTAGTGGTCTATCGCATTAATTCTGCTGGGTTGTAGAGACGCAAAATTTCGCGTCTCTATAGGGTTTTGGTAACAAACTAATAAATCA
>NZ_JAVRBU020000034.1:0-58886 GCF_034531135.2 Nostoc sp. CmiVER01 | reverse complement strand
TGTCTGTGTCAAACCGAAATGCTTTTTCTCCTCTAGCCTCAATTTCTTTGATGACTAGAGGAATACTTTCGTTGTCTATCGCCTACGGCGGGTGCTCTGCGCCATCGCGTTTGTATGAGTATTTTTCAGTTATTTGATAACTGCTACTCTGTTAAATGTATGATGGTGGATCCAATTACAAGATATTTTCCCGATTAGAAAAATACTTTCAGATGTATAAGACTAAGTTATTTATCTTCTAAATCTGAAGGAAACTTGTAAGTCCAAGGAACATCTGTTCCTTCACCTTCAGTAGCTTGCTCTGACAAGAAACGCGCAAAAAATGGTAACGCTCCAACATCCACTGTTTTGACTGTGTTCTTATGCATAAGAGTTTTCCTTAAAGGAAATTATTTTTCCAACTACAGATATATCAGTAATTAAATATATTTTCAAGATTAGTTAAGACAGTTAAGAAGTAATCATTCTAAGAATTTAGGAAAGTTAAGAAATTTAGGTAAGTTAAGCAAATATATAAGATAAGTTTATTAATTCTTTATCAAGATTAAGTAATCAATATCAAAATGTCGCAATTTTATTTGATTAAATTATCCTGTTAGTTCCTATATTTTCCAGTCTTTTCAACTTGCCCCGTTGGCACATGATACGATCATCGCCATTGTTGAGTCGGCTGGTGAATTAGCTGGTTTGCCTTACCCTATTAATGCTCAGATGCTGCGGCATGGAACAGATTATCCGAAGGCGAATCAAGGCGATGAAGTTTGTAGATGCTGAGTTATTATTGTCTACTCTTAGAGCTGATTCGTAAACAAAAGCTTAAGATACCATTCGCTTGACCATCAAACGAATCAATGAGCCATAAATCATTGCTTCACTTAACTATTCAAATATTTACACTTGGGAATGCTCTCAGAAATCCGGAATAAATCGCTACCAGAGATAGCGAAAATATCAGGATTAAAAGACGGTCAATCACTACATCATTTTTACCAGAGATGCACTGTGGGATGTCAAAAAGTTAAAATAAATCAGGCTGTGGCTAACAAAAATATTGATTGGAGAAAGAGAAATAATTTTATGTATTGACGAAACAGGAGACAAGAAAAAGGGAAAAACAACAGATTATGTAACTCGTCAATATATTGGAAATTTAGGCAAGACAGAGAATGGAATAGTATCAGTAAATGCTTATGGGATAGCAAACATCCTTACTGGGAATCTGGCACTACATGGAAGAGTGCCTTAAATAACCTAAGATTGATTATTCAACCATATATTTTTTACTGTTTGATTCAACCTTGGCTCACAGTCTTTAACATTCCTGGCATGAAACGTTGCTTTTTGAAATTAATTGGTTTCATGAATGAATTTCGTGCTTCTCCAATCAGTTTCCCCATCGCCACCTGAATTTATGACTATTTTTTCTCTCCCTGAAGTAACAAAAGAGGGATTAACCTCTCACTGATGTTGGTTCTCTGTAGGTACTAATTGCCAAGCAAGGTGATGTTTCCAGTGCGATGTGAAATTAAGTTTAACTGCTTGCTTAAAGTCCTCTAAAGCTACTGAAAAAGCTTTCTCTTTTAGCTCTACTTGGTTGTTCAACTGTTTAGGGCATTGTGGATTCCATACATATTTTTGACAAGTTTGGTGGGCAATTTCTATATCAATGCCATTTTCAGGATTTTGAAAGACGGGATGATAATGTAACCTGTTGCAACAAACTTGCAACCATTCTTGCCATCTACACTGCCACAAGCGAACTGTTCCATCAAGACTAGCGCTGGCAATCAGTTTACCATCAGTGCTAAAAGCTGCAGAATTTACCCAATACTCATGCCCCCGCCAAGGTTTACCAATGGGGTTGCCGTTGCTATCCCACAAGCGGATTGTAGAATCATTGCTGGCACTGACAATCCACTTACCATCAGGGCTAAAGGCGACAGAATTAACTTCTTTTTCATGTCCGCGCCAAGGTTGATCAATGGGGTTGCCGTTGCTATCCCACAAGCGGATTGTAGAATCATTGCTGGCACTGACGACCCATTTACCATCAGGGCTAAAGGCAACAGAATTAACTTCTTTTTCATGTCCGCGCCAAGGTTGACCAATGGGGTTGCCGTTGTTATCCCACAAGCGGATTGTAAAATCATTGCTGGCACTGACAACCCACTTACCATCAAGGCTAAAGGCAACAGAATTAACTTCTTTTTCATGTCCGCGCCAAGGTTGACCAGTGGGATTGCCGTTGTTATCCCACAAGCGGATTGTAGAATCATTACTGGCACTGACAATCCACTTACCATCAGAGCTAAAGGCAACAGAATTAACTTCTTTTTCATGTCCGCGCCAAGGTTGACCAATAGGGTTGCCGTTGCTATCCCACAAGCGGATTGTAGAATCATTGCTGGCACTGACAACCCACTTACCATCAGGGCTAAAGGCAACAGAATTGACCCAATTTTCATATTTGCGCTGCGATCGCCCGATGACCCGATCTTGTAGTATTTGATGTAGCTCCCACAAACGCACAGTTTTATCGCCACCACTAATAATAAACTTGCTATCGGGGCTAAAGGCTAGGGAATTAACCTGTCCCTCATGTCCCCGCCAAGGTTGAGTGATGGGGTTGCCATTGATATTCCACAAGCGTATTGTCCGATCGCAGCTACCACTAATAATAAACTTACCATCAGGGCTAAACGCTACAGAATTTACATGTCCTTCATGCCCGTGCCAAGGTTGACCGATGGGATTACCTTGGATGTCCCACAACCGCACTGTAGAATCACTGCTACCACTGACAATAAACTTGCGATCGGGGCTAAAGGCGGCACAAATAATTTTTGCCTCATTTTTGTGCCAGGGTTGAGTGATGGTGTTACCTTGTAAATCCCACAAACACACCGTTCCGTCAAAACCAACAATGATAATAGAATCGTCTTTTGGGCTAAAAGCGACGGAAATAACTCCTTCCTTGTGTCCGCGCCAAGGTTGAGCGATGGTGTTACCTTGTAAATCCCACGAACATACCGTTCCGTCAAAACCAACACTGACAATAGAATCGCTATTTGGGCTAAAAGCGACGGAAATAACTCCTTCCTCATGTCCCAGCCACGGTTGAGTAATGAGATTACCTTGTAGATCCCATAAACACAAAATTCCGTCAATACTGCCACTAACAATAAACTTGCCATCAGGGTTAAAAGCTATACAATTAACCTCTTGCTCGTGTCCACACAAAAATTGAGCAGTAGGATTGCCAATGATATTCCACAAGCATACGGTAGAATCGCTACTGCCACTGGCAATAAACTTGCCATCAGGACTAAAGGCTACACAATTAACCTCTTGCTCGTGTCCGCGCAAGCTATTCGTCTCTGTGGGTGTGTTCATTGCTTCCTTTAAGCTTCCCAAAACAGAAGCTAGAAGATGGTTTGGGTATTTCTCTAGATTCTCACCCATTGTTTGAATTGCCAGCACCAAACCCTCTAGCGGTTGGACAGGAAGTAAATTCAAGACCCTGGCAGATTGCTCGCGCAGTTTTAATTCAGTCAGTGCAAGGTTTAACTTTTGAATCTCTTGTTCCTTTTCTCTCAAATGGCAATCGTGCCATCCAACACTAGCATTAATAAATCGATTAGCTTGTTCGCTTAAAGAACCAAAAGTTTGCTCTTTTAGTTCTTTATAAGTGTTTGTCTTCAGAACCCTGTTTGCAATATTTTCTCTTTTCCACAGCATATCTAAGGTGTATGCCAGAAGTGGTAAATAATCATTTTGTTGGTGAAAATCATGAATAATTTGCTCAACTAATCCTTGTTCAAAGATAACGCCATGTCTAGCAGCAGGTTCAGCGATCGCTAACTTTAATTCTGCATCGCTCATTCTAGTGAGTATACGACTATAGCGATCATGGATATTTGCAAGTTGGGGATACTCACTAAATTTATCCAAAAAATCAGACCGCATTGTTAAAATAATTTTGACAGAGTTATCTTTCTGCTGGAACAGTTGAAAGAGACTAGCAACAAATTTATCGCGTTCTGGTTTTTGAGCTTTTGTAAACAGTTCTTCGAATTGGTCAATAAAAATCAGAACGCACTGATAATCTTGTTTTAATAAAGTAACAATTTTAATTAAGGTATTTTCTCTTATTTCTCGAGCAATATTTGTTATTGATGATTTTTTCCCATAAGTAGCAGCAAGACATTGATAAAGAGATTTAAAAGGATTTTCATCTGGGTGAAAACTTATATTAATTAACGAATTTTTATGAGATCCTAAATAAGGAATTAAACCTGCTCGAGTTAATGATGATTTGCCACTGTGTGATGCTCCTAAAAGTAGCAGAACATTATCTTTTTTTAAGCGATCGCCCAGATTAGCAATCCACTTATCCCGACCAAAAAATTTGTCTTTATCTTGAATTTCAAAAGTTTTTAATCCTAAGTAGGGAGAGTCTGTTTTGAGTGGACGGCAATGAATGTCCTCAAAATTACTATCAGAAAAAAAGTCGTATTCAGAAATACATTGGACATTACACCCAATATTTATATCGCATTCAGAACTGTTAACCATCTTATCTCCTTACCTTTGGACATCTCTGGCTAAATCTTTACTCAGTTATAGTTCCTTGGCTAATCTTTGTAAGTAACTCAACAAAATTCATTACCGAAAAAAGGCAGTGGTTCGACTTCTCTGCGAGACGCTACGCGTAGCTTGCTTCCTCGTAGGGGTACGCTCACCAACCAGGCAGGAGGCAGGAGGAAGAAAATACAATTCTTGCTCTCTGCCAAAAGGGTCTAAAGTCCCTAAATTCGGTTTTAAATAGGTTTATTCAGCAAAATTACTTAAGTAATTTTTACAAATATGTAGTAACTTTATCCTAAAACGCCGGATAATGACAAACGGGATGGAACTTTTTGATAACCTACACCTTGCTATGTTTAGCGGCAAAGGTGGAGTCGGAAAAACGACAATCTCCTGCACCTTTGCATGTCGTTGGGCGCAGAAATTTGCCAATGAGCAAATTCTTTTAATCTCAACCGATCCAGCTCACTCTCTTGGAGATGTCTTACAAGTTAGCGTTGATGATATTCCTCGTCCCATAGCAGAACTACCCAATCTACTAGTAAGGGCGTTGGATGCAAAGCGTCTGCTACAAGAGTTTAAAGAACGTTATGGTCAGGTGTTAGAACTGTTAGTGGAGCGGGGTAGTTTTGTTGAAGGAGAAGATTTGCTTCCAGTTTGGGATTTAAATTGGCCTGGACTGGACGAGTTGATGGGCTTGTTAGAAATCCAACGCCTTTTTCAGGAGCAGCAGGTAAATCGAGTAGTAGTAGATATGGCTCCTAGCGGTCATACTCTCAACTTGTTTGGATTGATGGACTTTTTAGACACTTTTCTCCACTCTCTGGAACTGTTTCAAGAAAAGCATCGGTATATTAGCAAGACCTTTGCTGGAAGTTACACACCCGATCGCGCTGACGATTTTTTGCATACCCTGAAAGCTGAACTGTCGCAAGGTCGTCGTCTGCTTCAAGATCCTAAGCATACAGCTTGTTTGTTAATTGCGATCGCCGAACCAATGAGTTGGTTGGAGTCAAAACGATTCCTAGAAGCCTTACAAACCATGCAGGTTCCTTGGGGAGGATTGTTTGTCAACCAAGTCCTTGCCAGTGCAACTGACCCAGATCGTTACCAAGAACAACAACCACTGATCGGTCAGTATACGGATCTTGCTAACGGAAAGCCGATTTTTATCGTGCCACAGCAAGATAAGGAGCCTTTAGGAATTCTAGCTCTCAGCCATCTTATCGACCAAATCCATGTTCCTCAGCTTGAACCGCTATTTCCTATCGATCTACTCCCAGTTCAATGGCCGGAAACAATTCCTCCTAGCTTTGGAGATTTTCTCACCCAAGGTCGTCGCCTGTTACTAATTGGCGGTAAAGGTGGAGTAGGCAAGACCACAGTAGCAGCTGCCATTGGTTGGGCTATGGCTCAACAACATCCCGATCGCAAAATTCGCATGGTTTCAATCGATCCAGCCCACTCCTTGGGTGATGCCTTTGGTCTGAGTTTAGGACACGAACCATATCAAATAACTGCTAATCTTCGAGGTCAGGAAGTAGATAGCGATCGCATTGTCGATCAATTCAGAGCCGATTACCTGTGGGAACTGGCCGAAATGATGAGTGGCGAAACCCAAACAAGCGAAACTATTGAAATGGCTTATGCTCCTGTTGCTTGGCGCAAAATAGTCGGTCAAGCTTTACCAGGGATTGATGAAATGCTTTCCCTGTTAACGGTAATGGAATTGCTAGAGCAACAAGAAGAAGACTTGATTATTTTAGATACTGCCCCTACAGGTCATCTTCTGCGTTTTCTAGAAATGCCAACTGCACTAGCAGACTGGCTAGCTTGGATTTTCAAACTCTGGATTAAGTATCAGAATGTCCTTGGTCGTACAGAGTTTATGGGGCGTTTACGAACTTTGCGACAGCGCGTAGTTAAAGCCCAAAAAGTGCTAAAAGACCCACAACAAACAGAGTTCATTGGGGTTACGCTTAACCAAGCTAGTGTACTTGCCGAACAACAACGCTTGTTCAAATCTCTGCAAGAAATAGGTGTGAGCCAGAATTACCTTGTTCTCAACCGCTTTACTTCTACAGCAACCATTAATTGCAATTTTCCAGGTTTGACAATGGTTCGCTTACCAATGCTTCCTCGCTCAGTTCAGCCTTCAGAACGCATCCAAGCAGCAGCCGGCTGTTTATTTTAACGGCTAATTAGACTAAATACTTTCATACCCAAAGATAAATTTATTATGCACCGCACTCCAAAACGTGGACAAATTCAAGCCAAACTTAGCTCAATGCCTCCTCAACGTTCTCAAGCAAGAGTTTACTTAAATGCTTACAAAATGATGTTGGAAAAAGAGCGTTTAGAGCAGGAACTAAAGAAACTCGAAGCACGCCAATCTCAGATTCAGCAGCGTCTTGCTATTTTAAATGGTCAAATCATTGCTGAAGAGGACATTACCCATCAGCAAGCAAATACTGATTTGGAGGACAATAAACCAAAATTCAACACCATAACATTGGAATACTAAGTAATTCTTCACAAGAAAATCTGTTAGCAGGGTACAGCATTCACGAATTCGGCAAGCGCTGAAGAGATTACACCGAACAAAGTTTGATAGCGGTCATTGTCCAAACCATGACTGAAGATTAGCTGCATCTCTTGTTGAGTAAGAACCTTAGCACGTCCATGCCGATTGATTTTCATTGCTAGACTTTAGACTTAGACCCTGTAACCCATAGCCTACAACGATTTGACCTTGATTAATCAGAATGCTTGAGGAACTAAAAACTACGTTAAGCACTTAGTAAAAGACCATCATAGAAACACACCCTCGTGTTACGATGATTCGTCGTTTTAAAAATATAAAAATATACTCAGCGTGCAAAGAGACCCGGATGAGATTAGGGCAGATTTAAATAAACTAATTGAAGAAAGTCAATCTATTTTCCCCAAACTAGCTTCTAGGTTGGATGAGGTAAGACGCTGGATAGCAAATAAAAAGTCTGGACTTCTAAAAAGAAAACCTCATGTTTTGCAGTTCCTTTAATTAATATAGACAAGTAAAGTGTAATGTCTACTCAAAAAGGTCTTGAAAAACAAAGGGTTGACAGAGCTAGAGATGCTCTTCAACGAGCTAGGGCTTTGAGACACTCTAGAAGAGTCCACGGCGTGGATGGAATTCGCCAATTTGTTAAAGATGTAGATGGAGACTGGCTAGACAACTGGACGGATACAACCATTACACAAAATGACTATCCTAAGAGAACAGTTCTTGTTCTAAAATTCAGCCGCTACGTTTCTACACTTCCTTTTCTATTTGTCCTACCATTAGGTCAAAAGCGGAAAGCTTGCCCAAAATCTAAGGTGAGGTCAAGGTTTCGAGATGATAAAGTTCTGCGCTAACAAATTTAGGTAATAGCAGAAAATAAATCAAGTTGTCTTTATCTAGAGCGGTAAAACTTGCTAGAGTAGATTTTTAATGATTGAAACAGGCGTAAATAGGTAAACCAAAATTTTCAATAATAACGAATTTACTAGGTTTAAGTTTTTGCTCTAGCTAGTTTTGCCACGCTAGGTCTTTATAGCTCATGTGTAAGTAACTTACAAAATTGAATAACCATTAAAAAGAGAGGGTATTACCTCTCTTTTTGATTTATTTATATTTAATTTTACACTGCTAGCCTTTTATTAAGTGCTTGCTTAGTCCACTGGCTACCGCATGATGTGGTATAGCCTTGAGCATAACTTGTCCAGGCTGCTCGCAGGCAGTATATTTTGGCGGTTCTATTTATAGCCGGCTTTTAGAGAATTGGTATTACTCTTGTGTCCGATCGCGTTCCTGCTGTTCTGCTTCCAGAATCGCTAATAAAAGAGCTTCTTCCTGAATTTCAAACTCTTCTTCAGAAAGTTCTCCCATATCAAAAGCAAGTTGGAGTGTAAGAAGCTGCTTGCTGAGATTTTCTTTATCATCAATTTCAGTATTGGCCTGTTCTAAAATTTTTTCCCCAAGCCACGTTACTCCCATTAATGGGCCAGTAATCGGTAATAGTAAGAAGCGCAGAACCATATTAATTTACACTTATGTAGATTTGTTAAGGCTGTCTCACAAGACCGTAATCTTGCTGATGACATTATATAAAACATTACTTAGTCTTATGTTGATGCCAAAATGCGTTGGATTTGAGTCCAGTTAAGGCTTCTTGACATCTGTATTTTATATTCCCGATGTGCAAAAAATTACTTTTACATAAAATTATTACTTACGAGGTACTTAGAGCTTGACAACAGTATTAAATGCATCTCCCCAGCGATTTGTCAATACACCTGCTGTTCAACGGGTCGCTCAACGCGCTTTGCGCTATCTACAGTCAGGTTTTTCAATACACTTACGTGGTGCAGCCGGAGTCGGAAAAACTACTCTGGCAATGCATCTAGCTGATTTGCTCAACCAGCCTATCATCCTCTTATTTGGAGATGATGAGTTTAAAACCTCAGACTTAATTGGTAATCAATTAGGTTATACCCGCAAAAAGGTTGTTGATAATTTCATCCACAGCGTTGTGAAAGTTGAGGATGAACTTCGACAACACTGGGTTGATGCACGATTAACCCTAGCTTGTAAAGAAGGATTTACGCTGGTTTACGACGAATTCAATCGATCGCAGCCGGAGGTAAATAACGTTTTACTCTCCGTACTTGAGGAGAGGTTGTTAGTATTACCAACAAACCAACATCGAGCCGAGTATATCCGGGTTCATCCTCAGTTTCGGGCAATCTTAACATCAAATCCTCAAGAGTATTGTGGAGTTCATGCAACTCAGGATGCTTTGATGGATCGTGTTATTACCATTGATATGCCTCCACCTGATGAACTAACTCAGCAGGAAATTGTAGTTCATAAAACAGGCATAGATTCCGAGAAAGCAGAAGTAATTGTTCGTGTAGTACGGATGTTTTGGAGTCGATCTGGCTCTGGACAGGGCGGTGGATTGCGTTCCTGTCTGATGATTGCCAAAATCTGCAACGAACACGAAATTTCTGTAAACCCTGGAGATCCTAACTTCCAAGATATTTGTGCCGATATCCTGCTTTCTCGCACGAATCAACCTCTCATGGAAGCAACTCGGTTACTGGAAGAGGTTTTAAGTGAATTGTGTCATAGTACAAATACTCAATCTCAGCCGTCAGAGATAATACCAAACAACCAAGATCAGATTGTATTGGAACAACGAGTACCTTACGAGCATGAAGTCTACAACTACCTGTGTAATTCTCCAGGAAGGCGTTTCTCTGAATTGGCAGTAGAACTAGGGATCGATCGCAGTCAAATTGTGGCTGTACTCAAGTCTCTCAGGGAGCAGGGAGTATTAGTACAAATGCAGGGCAATGCCGAGCCAGCGAACATCTCACAGACAGTTGCTTTTGATTCTGGTCATTTAATAAAAAAATGAGTACTAATACTAACCGAGGAGTGATCACCACATCAACTCAAGGTTCTACCTTGGCAGATATTCTAGAACGGGTTCTGGATAAAGGCATTGTTATCGCAGGAGATATTTCTATTTCCGTAGGCTCTACAGAACTGCTCAACATTCGGATTCGTTTGTTGATTTCTTCTGTTGATAAAGCCAAAGAGATTGGAATTAACTGGTGGGAGAGTGATCCCTATCTTAATAGTCAAACTCGCACCTTATTAGCAACTAATCAACAACTTCAAGAGCGTCTTGCTAGTCTAGAAACAGAACTGCAATCGCTCAAAGCACTCAATCCTATTAATCATCAGAATGCAGGCGATTAGTAAATCAAAAGGTTCCGATTCTGGTTTAGCACCATTGTTACTGACGGTTGTTGAACTGATACGCCAACTCATGGAAGCTCAGGTGATTCGGCGAATGGATGCTGGTACCCTCAACGACTCTGAGCTAGAACGAGCTGCCGAAAGCCTTCAACAGCTTGAACAACAGGTTGTTCAGCTTTGCGAGATATTTGATATTGACCCAGCCGAGCTAAATATTAACTTGGGTGAAATGGGAAATTTACTTCCCCAATCTGGAGGATATTACCCCGGTGAAACCTCTAGTCAACCCTCTATTTTAGAACTCCTCGATCGCCTATTAAATACGGGTGTTGTGGTTGAAGGTGACTTGGACTTAGGACTGGCTCAGTTAAGCTTAGTTCATGCCAAATTAAGACTAGTACTCACCTCTAAACCCCTGTAACTTTTTTATCTACATTCTTCTTGGTAAGACATTTTTATGAGTTATGGCTTTTACATTTATGGAATTTTGACCTTGCCTGCTCCACAAAATTTCAATTTAGAGGGCTTAGATCGGCAACCTGTACAAATTAAAATTTTGGATGATTTTGCAGTCATATACTCGGAAGCACAGCAAGAACGTTATTTGGCCAGCCGTCGTAACCTGCTAAGTCATGAAAAAGTCCTTGAGGAGATCATGCAAGGAGGCGATCGCTATTTACTGCCAGTGCAATTTGGACTTTTGGTTTCAAGCTGGGAAACGGTTTCACAGCAATTAATTCGTCCTCATCAAGAAGAATTGACGCAATTGCTTGCAAAGTTATCGGGTTGCCGAGAAGTTAGTGTCAAAGTTTTTTGGGATACCGAGGCAGAAATTCAAGGATTATTGGCAGAACACCCAAATCTGAAAACCGAAAGGGATAAACTAGTCGGTCAACCCCTGAGTATGGAGCGGGTAATCCAAATAGGGCAAGCCATCGAACAGGGAATGAGCGATCGCAAGCAAGGCATCATAGATATATTTCAAAGCACGCTCAACTCCATTGCGATCGAAGTAGTAGAAAATACTCCCCAAATGGACACAATGATTTACAATTCAGCCTACCTAATTCCTTGGGAAGCGGAATCACAATTTAGCGAACACGTTGAAGCACTCGATCGTCAATTTGAAGACCGTTTGCGAATTCGTTACAACAATTTCACTGCCCCGTATAACTTTGCTCGTCTTCGATTAACCACTTCCAATTGATTAATTCCTCTCGCTGTTGAATACCAATAAAAATTGAGAATGAAAAATTATTGAAACTTTTAATCTTTTGGGAAAAGACTTACGCAATAACTCTCTAAAACTTTTATTTCTCTGCGTCCTTGGCGACCTTGGCGGTTCGTTTTTTTATTATTTTGCGTAAGTCCTATGAAAATAAAATTTTTATCTGCCTTTTATTTAACTAAAATCAATGGACGACATATTTAAAGGATTTGAACACCTATTAGAAATTGCCAAAGCTTTAGAAGAAAAAGCAGAAAAAGGCGAGTTAAAAACTTCTATTCAAATTCGCTCTCATAATCTCAGTAGTATTCCCCGGCAAGGTAATATTCCCAGAACAAATAATTCCAGCCGAGTCAGATCCAATTCCACCGTTGGCACTACACCAATGGATGATACTGATGTCACTCCCCCATCAGATAAGACGAACTCAAAAACTTCTTGGCAAGATGTCGGCGGCTTGGCTGATGTTCTCCAAGAAATCAGAGAGTTAGTTGAAATTCCACTTAAGCGTCCAGATTTATTGGTGAAATTAGGGTTAGAGCCTCCGAGTGGGGTTTTGCTAGTTGGCCCGCCCGGTACTGGAAAAACTTTAACAGCCCGCGTTTTGGCAGAAGAGTTAGAGTTAAACTACATTGCCATCAATGGCCCAGAGGTGATGAGCAAGTATTACGGCGAAGCAGAAGCTCGTTTGCGAAGTATTTTTGAGAAAGCAACTCGTTCTGCTCCCTGCTTGATATTTATTGATGAAATTGACAGCCTTGCTCCAGATCGCAGCCAAGTTGAAGGTGAAGTTGAAAAAAGACTAGTGGCGCAGTTGCTTGGGTTAATGGATGGGTTTGCCAAAACCGAAGGCGTAATTCTATTAGCGGCAACAAATCGTCCCGATTATCTCGATCCGGCGCTTCGTCGTCCGGGACGCTTCGATCGCGAAGTTCAGTTTCGGGTTCCCGATCGCAATGGACGATTGGAAATTCTGACGATTCTGACAAGTGCCATGCCCTTGGAGACTTCAATTAATTTAGGAGCGATCGCCGATTTGGCTCTTGGTTTTGTTGGTGCCGATATCAAAGCTCTTTGTCAAAAAGCAGCCTATATCGCCCTTCGTCGTCAAGTCCCCTCGCTCAACAGTCCCGTTCCTGAGAACATGATTATCATGCAGCAGGATTTTCTCGAAGCAATTAAGGAGATAAAACCCTCAGTTCTCAGGGATGTAGCAGTTGAAGTACCTAGTGTAAGTTGGGATGATATTGGTGGTTTGGATGATGTGAAACAAAAACTTCAAGAATCTGTTGAAGGCGCACTCCTTTATCCCGAACTATACGAGCAAACCAAAGCCAAGCCTCCCCGTGGGATTCTGTTGTGGGGGCCACCTGGAACGGGAAAAACATTACTGGCAAAAGCGATCGCTTCCCAGGCTAGAGCCAACTTTATTGCTGTGAATGGCCCGGAATTACTCAGCCGATGGGTAGGAGCAGCAGAACAGGCAGTCCGAGAACTCTTTCGCAAAGCTCGGCAAGCAGCTCCTTGCGTTGTGTTTATAGATGAAATTGATACCCTAGCACCAGCACGGGGACGATTCACTGGTGATTCTGGAGTTAGCGATCGCGTTGTCGGTCAACTGCTCACCGAACTGGATGGGTTGCATGAATGCCCGAAAGTACTTTTAGTAGGAGCAACCAATCGTCCAGAAACACTTGATCCTGCCTTGCTCAGAGCCGGAAGATTGGACTTACAAATCAAAATCGCTCTACCAGATCGAGCCAGCCGATTAGCGATTTTACAAGTTCACAATCTAGATCGTCCCTTGGTTTGTGTCGATTTAGAAACTTGGGCGACAGTTACCGAGGGGTGGAATGGAGCAGACTTGGCTTTGTTGAGCAATCAAGCTGCTTTAAGCGCCATTCGTCGATACCGCGCCCAGGGATTGACTGACTCCAGCTTGATTCAGATTACAAATGATGATTTCCAAGTTACATACCAAATGCTTGCTAATCAGCATCAATCTGAATAGTGATTCATCGCATTGAAGGCTTATAGATCCCCGACTTCTTTAAGAAGTCGGGGATCTGAACATCCCCAATCCATCGATACGATAGACCAATAGTCTGTTAATTAATATCCTTAATTTATGTCAATATACGCTTATGCTCTTCTAGCCGCCACCACATCACCACTTGTTCTACCCTTTGGGATGGAAAGGAATATTGAACTAGTTTACTCTTCTGGTTTAGGTGCGATCGTAGAGCCGGAAATCTCAATGGAGGGAATACAGGCAACGGATGAGCGTTTACTTCAAGCTGTATTAAACCACGATCGCGTGATTCGAGAACTTTTTCAACAAATTCCCCTTCTTCCCCTACGCTTTGGGAGGGGTTTTACCTCTGTAGAAAAACTGCTGAATCATCTAGAACAGCACCAAGAGCAATATCTAGAAGCCCTAACTCAGCTAGCAGACAAAGTTGAGTACACTGTAAAAATTATACCCTGCTCTTTAATTGACGATTCTGACAATATTGATGCTAAGGGAAAAGCCTATTTATTAGCTAAAAAACAACGCTACCAAACACAGCAAGCATTTCAAGCACAACAATGCGAACAGTTGGAACTCTTGAACCAGTTAATTCTCAAAACATATACAAATGTTATCTGTGAAACTCGACAGTCAGATGTGCGGCAAATCCACTTTTTGGCACAGCGTAACGATTCAACGGTCAGTACGCAGCAGTTTTCCCTCTGGCAGGTACAATGCTCGCACTGGCAATTGGCACTCAGCGAACCTCTGCCACCCTATCATTTTCTAAAAAATACTTTCATATAAATTCATAAAAAATAATATTTATAACTTTCCCAGAAAAAATAAAGACGATCTAATTTTTTCTTTAATTTTTTTATTTTCTTATATTTATCTTATATTTTTGGGAACACTAAACCCAGGAAGAATAAAACACATTGTGTAAGTTTTACCTACTGCTCAATCAGAGCAGGATGAAATCAATAATTAGAGTGAGAGCAAAATAAAATGGCTGTTGAAAAAGTTAACTCATCTTCAAGTCTAGCTGAAGTTATTGACCGCATTTTGGACAAAGGAATTGTAGTTGATGCTTGGGTACGTGTTTCTTTAGTTGGTATTGAACTGCTATCAATAGAAGCTCGGATTGTTATTGCTTCAGTTGAAACTTACTTAAGATATGCCGAAGCAGTTGGTTTAACATCTCAGGCTGCTGTTCCATCTGCTGCTTAACACCACATTAGAAAAAGGGAGTCTTTACGGCTCCTATTTAATATTTCTAGTTAACAAAATAGGAGATTTCAGCTGATGGCTCTCAAGAATTTATGGGAACAAGAGCGATCGCAGCGATTGCAAATAACTGCTGAACGCCGTCAACAAGTCAACCAATGGAAACAGCTAACTCAACAAGAATTGCAGCTGCAAGCAGATTTGCTTCATCAAGAATTAAGCAGTTTTGTTACTAGCCTTGACAAAAACAGAAAGTTACAACAGCAGCAATTTCAGCAAGAGATTCTAGAGCGGCAATTGGAAATATTGCAAATAAAAACAGATGTCTCGCAACGCCAGCAAGAATACCGCCAACAGCGTTCAGCAAAGGCTCAGGCATTATTCCAAAACTTGCAAAATTTCCGGTCAATCTTACATAACAGTGTTTGGGGCGATTACAGTCCCGAACAACCAGTTCCCCCGACTCCTGCTAAAGAAGAGAAATCAGTTGTAACAGTTCCAAAATGGTCAATCTCCCGTTCTGCAATTAAAGCCACTGGTTTTCGTCCTTCCGCCAACACGATGACTAAGAAAGTGCCTGCCTTGAATGCAGATACTGCTAAATCTAAAGTGCAGCAATACATTCAGCAAGCTGAAGGAGCTACTCTGATAGAAATTGAAGAGGTGATAGGCTTAAGCCGGGTACAAACGATAGATATTCTGCGCTCCTTGATCAAGCAAGGGCTACTAGAACAACGCGATCGCCAATACTTTATTCGGTAACAAGCAATTTCTAGACAAACTTAATTCAAGCTCATTTATTGTATTTGCAGACTAGGAGAATGCGATCGCTTGTGTCTGTCGCCTTAAGCAGCAGAGTACAAAATCGATAAGCATTAAAGCTAGGATAGCTCAATCAAGGTTTTGAACTGTGCTATTGGCAATCGCGCGATGAAGTTAGTAAGCTGGATTGTTTGAGCAATTTTAATGTAAATGCAAAACTCTAGATATATAAGGAGGTGCGATCCATTGTGAATCAATTGATCAACCAACTTCAAACTAAATTATTTACAGGCAGGCTGAATCTTGAAGCAAGAGATGGGCCGACTTGGACGCTATATTTTCGTTTAGGAAGATTAATTTGGCAGGCTGGCGGTTCTAATGCCGATGAGCGATGGCGACGACACTTGTTGCGGTACTGTTCTAATGTGGATGTGACACAGTTGGAGCAGCTTGTTTCTGCCCAAGAAAATTATCGCGAGTATTCCATTCTTGCTAAGTTGCGAGAACAAAAATTAATCGAACAACAACAACTTGTGAGCCTGATTGCAAGCTCAATAGCTGAAGTCCTGTTTGATATAATGCAGTACGTTGAAGCCAAAAGAAATGGTGACAATCCAGCAGGGCAGTTGTCACATACTACCGTTGTTGGTGAAGTTCCTGGGGTTCTCCTAGCTGTAATACCAACAGAGGAAGTTTTGAAACGGGCTACACAAGCCTGGCAAGAATGGGGAGATGCAGGACTGGCAAGCTACTCGCCCAATTTATTTCCGATAATTCAACAAATTGAGCTACTCCAAGGACAAGCATCCTCTAAACAGATTATTGCTCTAGTTGATGGAACAAAAACTTTACGAGGTCTAGGGCAAAAAAGCGGTCGGGATGTTTTAGCTTTGACTCGGTTATTGATGCCATTGGTAAAAACAGGAGCGATCGCTTTTTCACCTACCCCAAGGCTCAGGCAGATTGGTATTAGTCAGGAAACTGGCAACCCATTCAGTGCAGTTAATCATTCCAATTCTTCACTAAAGACAGAAGAGGACACTATTTTACAAGTTGCGCCCAATTTTAATAAAGTTGCTCCACCAGTGACTGACAAAGAAATTGTCAGTCCATCCAGTGCAGTTAATAACTCTAATTATTTACTGAAGACAGAACAGAAGACTATTTTACAAGTTGCCCCCCCAGCGACTAGTAAAGCAATTATTGATGTCTCAAGACCTTTAGTAGCCTGTGTGGATGATAGTCCGATGATCTGTCGCAGTTTGGAGGAAATTCTTACCCATCAAGGTTATCGCTTTGTGGGTATTCAAGAGTCCTTGACGGCAGTTTTAAACTTAATTAAAAGCAAGCCTGACTTTATTTTTTTGGATCTGTTAATGCCAAAAGTAAATGGCTATGAAATTTGTTCTCAAATCCGTAAAACTCCAAGTCTTAAAGATGTGCCGGTTGTCATCTTAACGGGGAAAGATGGAATAGTAGATCGGATGCGAGCAAAATTAGTAGGAGCAACTGATTTTTTGGGTAAACCCGTAGAATCAGAGAAAGTACTGAATATGCTTCACAAGTATTTAACCGTTTAGGTTGAAGCGGTAGTCATGCCAATGTCTCCCCTATATACATTTTCAAAACAGATTTTGCATTGGAAATTGCTTTCTATATCTCGGTTGGTGTTAATTTATTTGTCACCATTATTTTTCAAATTCTGGATTAAATAGTTAGGAAAAAATGAAAAAAGTTCTTTTAGTTGAAGATAGCCTTACAGAATCCGAAAAGATGACACGTTACCTAGAGCAAGGAGGATATTCAGTTTATGAAGTTCGCAGTGGTGAAGAGGCTCAACTCAGGTTGAAACAACAAAAACCTGACTTGATATTACTGGATTTGATTTTGCCAGGTCAAAGTGGATTTGAGTTCTGCCGCAAGTTGAAAGCCGATCCGACAACAAAAGCAATCCCGGTAGTGATTTGCTCAACTAAAAACACAGATGTTGATAGAACTTGGGGCAATATGAGTGGTGCCGATGGCTATTTAGTTAAACCTGTAGATGAAAATACCTTGCTCCAGACTGTTAATAAATTTATTCGCTAAAGGAAACTAGGGCAATGGTACAGGGCAATGATAGCTTTAGAGAGCTACCCATAAATAGCCAATTTCGACTTGAAAACTCTCCTCAAGGAAACAACCAGAGGTTTTTAAGATTTCCGTTGAATGGAAAGGTAAATGGGTTACTCCCATTAGCTGATTTGCGAGGAGTAATTCAAGTTGCGCTGACCGAGATTTTGCCAGTACCGCAGGTAGCAGAATTCTTGTTAGGCATAATGAATTGGCGTGGAGAAGCGATCTGGATTCTTGATTTAGCAGGTTTGTTGGGAGCAACACACTGGTGTCGGCGAGAAAGTGTGCGTAACTCTGGCATGGCGATGCTTGTTCAAGTCCAGAATCAAACCGTCGGGCTGTTGGTAGAGCAAGTCAATACCATTGAAGTTCATGATCCCCAAGAGCGGTTAGCGATTTCGACATCGATGTTACCTGCCCAACTAGGCTCGTTCTTGCAGGGTTACTTTGTGGATTCTCAAGGTAGCCCTTTGATGTTACTTGACACCCATGTTGTGATTCAAGCCCTTCAGCCTCTTTAACACTAGACCTGCCTTGAAAATAGTTTTGCACTCTTGGGGGAAAGGGTAAAGGTAAAAGGGCAAGGGTTTTTTCTTATCCCTTTACCCTTACCCTTTTCCCGACTTCTGCAAGAAATTTACTCTGCATTCTACTTATTAACTCCGACAACCTTCATAGCAAGAAAGATTATGGTAACGCAACAAAATCTTACACCCAGCCAACCTCGTTCAAATTCCACCAACGGTTATAAGGAAACCGATAACGGGCATACCGTTGATGTACCAGCAAAACAGCAAATCACCTCCGCTCTAGAAGAATTGCGAACTGAACTGGATCAAGCTGATTGGGTGGAAACAGGGCCATTGCGAGAGAGAATCCGCAAGTTAAAAGAACTGCTAAGTGTGTTGCCATATCAAGACGGAGGAGATGGATTAGAGGTAGAGCAAGTACAGGCGATCGCTAGCAAAATCCGCCAATTTTCCGATCTAGATACCTTGCTCGCTACTGCTGTGATAGAGGTACAAAGCGCACTGCAAGCCGATCGCGTGGTGCTGTATAAGTTTACAAATCCGACGCTGGGAATAGTTGCTGCGGAGGCGATGAGGGATGGGTTTACCCCAATGCTGAAGGAAAAACTACCCGCCATCACTTTTGGGTTAGGTTCTGCCAAGCTTTACCAACAAGAAAAATTAGTCGCGATCGCGGATACCTACACTGCTGGCTTGTCCCCTTACCAAAAGCAGCTCGTGGATCGGTTTCAGGTAAGAGCTTGTGTGAGTTTGCCGATCTTAGTAAAAGATGAGATTTGGGGTTTGTTGGTAGTGCAGCAATGCACTGCTGCTCGCCAGTGGCAAAATGCTGAAATTCGGTTACTAAAATTAATTGAGCAGGAATTAGAAGCGCAACTGCAAGTTGCCGTGATTCAGGCTACGTTGCAACAAGAAGTAGAAAAAGACCAAATCCTTGTCGGTGTAGCGAATAAAATTCTCCAGTCCAAAGATTTGGATACCATCTTTCGCGTTGCCACACAAGAAGTGCGACAGTCATTAAAATGCGATCGCGTCGCAATTTATCGTTTCCAGCCAGATTGGAGTGGGGAATTTGTCGCTGAATCTGCTGGATCTGAGTGGGTTTCTCTATTAGAAGAACAGCGAAACAACCCGGCAATTGTCAATAACGTTAACTATTGCAGTGTTAGGAACTTTGCAGACGAAGGAGGATTGGCTGGCACAACAGGGCGATCGCACAATGTAGATAGCTACATTCAGCACACCCAAGGCAAAAATTTCCATCGCGGACAGATTTATCGAGTCATTAATGATATCTACAGTGCTGGTTTTTCTGACTGCTATATCAAGATTTTAGAAACCTATCAAGCCAAAGGATACATTATTGTTGCCATCTTCCAGGGAGAAAAGTTGTGGGGCTTGCTCGCTGCCTATCAAAATTCTCAGGCTCGTCAGTGGAAAGATAGTGAAGTTCGACTAATGGTGCAGGTTGCATCTCTGTCTAGTATTGCTATTCAACAGGTGCAATATCAGCAACAACTTTATAATCGCTCTGAGGAGTCAGCCAAACTTGTTGAACGAGAACGTACTGTTTTCGGCATCATTGAAAAGATTGGGCAAGCAACGGATCTTCGCACCCTTTTCCGCATTACAACTCAAGAGTTGCGGCGATTTTTAAAATGCGATCGCGTTGTCGTTTATCAATTTCATCCAGACTGGAGTGGAGAAGTGATCGCTGAATCTGTGGCTGCTGGTTGGTCGTCACTGGTGGAGATGCAGGAACAAGACGGCATTCTTAAAACAGGTCTGATATCTTCAGAACGTTGCCATGTTAAGGATTATGGCTCCCCTGTTAAACCCGATGCCGATACCTATCTCAAGGAAACGCAAGGTGGAATGTACGCCAAAGGAACGCGCTTTCGTAAAGTCAACGATATTTCTGCTGCTGGTTTTTCACCTTGCTATTTAGAAGCATTAGAGAAGTTCCAAGCTAAAGCATACATTATCGTTCCCATCTTCCGCGCTGGTAATCTTTGGGGTTTGTTAGCAGCCTATCAGAATTCTGATGTTCGGAAATGGACTGAGGAAGAGACCGGTGCTTTGTTGCAGATCAGCGAACCATTGAGCATTGCCCTCCAGCAAGCTGAATATATCGAACAGCTACGATTAAAAAATATCGAAATGACACAAGTAGCTGAAGTAGAAAACGCCATTGCGCGAATGGCGGATAGAATGCGTAATTCCCAACAGCCAGAAACGATTTACCGCACTACCTTGGCAGAATTGCGGCAGTTGTTCAAATGCGATCGCCTAGCAATATATCGCTTCAACTCTGACTGGAGCGGTGAATTTATTGCTGAATCTGTAGGAAGTGACTGGGTGCCTTTGGTTGGTTCCGATATCAAGACCGTATGGGAAGACGAACACCTACAGCAAACCGAAGGCGGGCGCTATCGCAACAATGAAACTTTTGCCGTCAATAATATTTATACTGTTGGCCATGCCCAGTGCCACATCGACCTGTTAGAGCAGTTCCAGGCTAAAGCCTACACCATCGCCCCTATTTTTGCTGGAAACAAACTTTGGGGTTTATTAGGAGCTTACCAAAATAGCGGCCCGCGCCAGTGGAATTCCGAAGAGGTGCGATTGCTGACCAAATTGGGCATTCAGTTGGGGTTAAGTGTGCAGCAAGCCGAGTACATCGGAGAACTGAAAACGAAGAATGCAGAATTGGCGCGGGCAGCAGAAGAGGAACAGGTGCTGACAGGGATGGTGGAAAAAATTCGCCAAGCTCAAGAGGCAGATACAATTTTCCTAAATGTGCTGCCAAGTTTACGCAAACAATTACAGTGCGATCGCCTAGCAGTATTTTGCTTTCATCCCGACTGGAGTGTGGAATTTATTGCTGAATCCGTAAAAGATCAATGGCTGTCTTTGGCTAGTTCCGACATCAAAACGATGTGGATGGACGATCACTTACAAGAAACTCAGGGCGGACGCTATCGCAATCATGAAACCTTTGTTGTCAATGATATTTACACTGTCGGTCACGTTCAGTGCTACCTAGAGATATTAGAAAAAATCCAGGCCAAAGCTTACGCGATCGCTCCGATCTTTATTGGAAACAAACTCTGGGGCTTTTTAGGAGCATACCAAAATACTGGCCCTCGCGAGTGGAAATCCAAGGATGTGCAACTGTTGCGAAAAGTAGCAGTGCAAATGGGTATAGGCTTGCAACAGGTTAAGTATATCGAACAGCTCAAGAAGAAGAATGCAGAGTTAGCCAGAGCCGCAGAAGGGCAACGAGCATTGACACGGCTGTCAGAAAAAATTCGCCAAGTTCAAGAGCTAGATACGATTTTCCGCAATGCCCTACCAGAATTGCGATCGCATTTGGAATGCGATCGGCTAGCAGTGTATCGCTTCAATCCAGATTGGGGTGGAGAGTTTATTGCCGAATCCGTAAGTCGGGAATGGGTGGCTTTGGTTGGCCCAGATATCAGGACTGTATGGGAAGACGAACACCTACAACAAACCCAAGGTGGACGCTATCGCAACAACGAGACATTTGTAATCAATGACATTTACACTGCTGGTCATGCCCAATGCCACTTGAAAATTCTAGAGCAATTCCAGATTAGAGCCTATATCATCACCCCAATTATTGCCGGAAACAAGCTCTGGGGTTTGTTAGGAGCTTACCAAAATAGCGGGCCGCGGCAATGGCAAGATAATGAAGTCAACTTGGTAACGAAAATCGGCACGCAGTTTGGAGTTGCCGTTCAGCAATCGCAATACTTACAACAAACCTTAACCAAGAATGAGGAACTGATCAAACTGGCAGAACGGGAAGTAGCAAACGCCCGATTTTCTTATCGCCTGCCAAGTCGGTTAACAGAGATGGCCCAAAGTCATAGTAATGTTCTGGAATTTGTCCAGTTTGCCACCCACGAACTTCGTCAACTGCTCAAAGTAGATCGAGTTGGAGTTTACCGTTTTGAGCCTGATTGGTCTGGAGAATTTGTAGTTGAGTCTGTGACTGGGGATTGGCCTAAGCTTGTGGGCACTAGCCTGGCCAGAGTTAGAGATACCTATCTCCAGTACAACCAAGGAGGGCGTTATGTCCGCAAGGAAAGTTTGCGGGTTGACAATATATATAGTGTCGGTCATGACGAATGTCACATCCAATTGTTAGAGATGTGGGGAACTAAAGCCTACATGATTTCTCCGATTTTTCAAGAAAATCGGCTCTGGGGGTTGATGGGAGTTTATCAAAATAGCGCACCGCGCCAGTGGGAGCAATCCGAGGAGGATGTTCTCAACCAAGCCAGTGTCCAGATTGGTCTTGCCCTCAATCTTGCAGATTACCTAACACAGGTGCGTAGCCAAGAGCAGCAACTAGCAGAAGCAGCAGAGCGCGAACGCACCGCCCGCGAAAAACTCCAACAAGGAGCAATGCGCGTTCTCATGGCTTTGGAACCATCCTTCAGAGGCGATCTCACTGTTCGAGCGCCCCTATCTGAAGATGAAATTGGCACGATCGCCGATGGTTACAATACTACAATCCAAAGTTTGCGAGATTTAGTGCGACAAGTGCAGATTGCTGCTGGCAAGGTGAGTGAAAATTCCAGCAATAACACTACCTCAGTAGTAAAACTATCTGACCAAGCTCAACAGCAGGCAGAACGGCTGGAAAACGCTTTGGAACAATTACAAATGATGGTAACTTCCACCCAGGTAGTCGCTGCTGATGCTCAAAAAGTTGGACAGGCGGTGCAAAGAGCTAATAACACCGTCCAAGCTGGTGATTCCCTGATGGAAAGAACCGTAGATGGCATTTTGGAGATTCGGGAAACCGTGTCGGAAACAGCGAAGAAGATTAAACGCCTCGGTGAAGCTTCTCAGAAAATCTCGAAAGTAGTGAGTCTGATTGAAAATTTTGCCACTCAAACTAATTTGCTGGCTCTCAATGC
The DNA here is from genome assembly GCF_034531135.2 of Nostoc sp. CmiVER01. Taxonomy (NCBI): domain Bacteria; kingdom Bacillati; phylum Cyanobacteriota; class Cyanophyceae; order Nostocales; family Nostocaceae; genus Nostoc; species Nostoc sp. CmiVER01. Next base: position 35,680 of record NZ_JAVRBU020000034.1, on the reverse strand, counting down.
TGCGATCGAGGCTACCCGTGCTGGAGAGTATGGCAAAGGCTTTGCGGTGGTTGCAGATGAAGTTCGTTCCTTGGCTTATCAGTCCGCTAGTGCCACCACAGAAATTGAGCGACTCGTGCAAGAAATTCAAACTGGCACCAACGAAGTTACTGAAGCAATGGAAGTGGGGATTACCCAAGTTGTCCAAGGCTCGAACTTGATCGATGAGACTCGTCATTCCCTGAGTGCGATCGTGGTAGCTACCAACGAAATTGGTGGACTGGTACAAGGAATTACCCAAGCAGTCTCCCATCAAAGTCAGCAATCTCAGATGTTGACAGAGGCGATGATGGATGTTTCGGCGATCGCCCGCAAGACTTCAGAAAGTGCCATCCACATTTCCGAGTCTTTTGAGGAACTACGGATGACTTCACAACAACTGGAAACCAGCGTTAGCCAGTTCAAAGTTGACTAAGTAGGTCGTGGTGAATATTTATTCTCAGGATAAGGCATGGGGCAGAGGGGCGGAGGGGCGGAGGGGAAAAAATTTGTACAAAAACTCTCCCCTGCTCCCCTGCCTCCCCTGCCCCCCTGCCTGCCTTAACAGATAAATCTCCTTGACACCAAGCGTATTATGAACCCCGATCCCAGTAATCAAGAGCAGGCTTTTCTTGCGGAAGCGGCAGAGTTATTGCAAACCATTGAGCAGAATCTGATCGGTCTACTTGATGAAAAAACAATAGAAAAAGTTCATGCTTTGATGCGAAGCGCCCATACTATCAAAGGAAGTGCTGCCAGTGTTGGGCAAGAAACTATTCAGACAATTGCCCATCATTTGGAAGATGTATTCCAAGCGTTATATGCTCCAGAATTGGAAATCGATCCAGAATTGGGTGCTTTGCTTCTAGATGCTTATGAGTGCCTGCGAACTCCATTGAGTGCTGCTTTAATGGACTTATCCTGCAATGAGGCAGAAATACTTGATCGCACTGCCTCAATTTTCGCCCAACTCCAACACAAACTAGGCGACTTTTTTGGTCGTGAGGCTCCGCTTCCCAGTTCGGAAGAACTTGGCTTTGATGTGGTAGAGTCAATCTTTTCCGGGAGTGTACTCCAGGATTTGCAACAGTTGGAAACTGACATTCAAACCCAAGATCCGCAACAAATTCAAACAACACTCAACTCCCAAGCAGAATTTTTTGTCGAACTAGCAGCATCTTATGGCTTATCTGGATTGGAAGAAATTGCCCAGGCGACCCTAAACGCGCTCAAAGCACATCCAGATAAAGTATTGCAAATCGCTCAGGTGGCTTTAGAAAATTTTAAAGCGGCTCAAGTAGCAGTACTGGCAGGCGATCGCACTCAAGGAGGAGAGATATCTCTACAATTGCGAGAATGGGCAGAAATAACTACTCCTGTCCAAGAACCGCAAGAGCAGCCAGTTGCGATCGCTGCTCAAGCAACACAAACGACTACAACTGAGAATCAGCCATCTCCCCTCCTCAGTGCTAGCGAAGCGGAATCAATTTGGTCGTTTTTCCCGAAGCGGACTGATAACTCGCTACCGAAAACACCGGAGGTACTGGCACCTATTTCTCAGGATTCGGTAGTAGCCCCCTCTGCCATAGAGCGGATTCTACAGTCAATCTGGATCGGAGATCCCCAGACATCCTGCCGATACTCAGACTCAGATCGGCCGGCCTCTCCACCACCACCAAGCCTCCAGGCTCAATCATCGGCATCACTTCCCAGTATCCGAGTCGCGATAGAACAGCTCGATCGCCTCAGCCATACAATTGGGGAATTGCTAATCAGCGAAAACCAACAAAACCTGCAATCTAACCACATCCACAAAGCAGCTCAAGACACTCTACTACAGTTTTTGTACTGTCAACAACAACTTAGTAAAGTTTTTACTTGGTCGGATCGACATCTGCTGCTTCCCGAACGCAAGCAGCGACATATACATGTCTCTCCACGCTCAGTTCCAACTACCGAGGCACAATCCAATTTTGATGCCTTAGAAATGGATAACTATAGCGAGTTGCACATTCTCCTGCAAAATCTTACAGAAGACATGGTGCAATTAGGAGAACGGATTGAGGCTGTTAATGGCTTAGTTCAGCAATCTCGCTTCAGTCTCGGAAAGCGCAAGCAACTGCTTTCAGGAGCGCAGGAAGATTTGCTGCAAGCCAGAATGGTTCCACTGGGAACAGTGTTGAATCGATTACCCCGGCTGTTGCAACAGATGGTAGCAACTTATCATAAGCCTGTTGAACTCAAGCTTGGCGGTACGAAGGTACTGGTGGATAAAGCCATTTCTGAGCAGTTGTACGATCCTTTGCTGCACATGATTCGTAATGCCTTCGATCACGGTATTGAACCGATAGAAACCCGCCGCCAGCAGGGTAAACCAGAAACCGGAACAATTACAATTCAAGCCTATCATCAAGGCAACCGCACTACTATTGAAGTACGCGACGATGGTCGAGGCTTTAACTGGGAATCCATTCGTCAGCGAGGTATAGAAAAACACCTGCTGACTCCCGAACAAGCCGCCTACGCCTCAGAAGACCAACTGGCAGAGTTATTATTTGAACCAGGCTTTTCTACCGCCAAGGAGATTGGTGAGTTATCTGGCCGTGGTATCGGCTTAGATGTCGTTCGCACTCAATTGCAAGCTTTACAAGGTTCGATTGTGGTGCGATCGCTTTCAGGGCAGGGAACCACCTTCATCTTGCAATTGCCTCTGAGCTTGACAACAGCACGCTTGCTCGTTTGTCAATCTCAAGGTATTACTTATGGCTTGTTATCTGAAGGAATTAGCCAGGTTTTATTACCGCAGCCAGACCAGATTCAAGTCCAGCAATCTTTACACGGGCAAGGCAGCCAAAAATTCTGGCAGTGGGGAGAAGGGCAAAATCAGCAATTAGTTCCCATCCGCTCGCTTGCCAATTTGCTGGATTACAAATATCCTTTATTCACCCAAGACCACAATTTAAATCTAAGTCCTTTTCCAGTCAAACAACGGAACACCGTTGAACCTCTGCTGCTGTTGGAAACAGAGCATCAATACCTGTGTTTGCAAGTCGATCAGATTTTAGTCGAGCAGGAATTAGTAATTAAATCCCTCGGCAGAGTCCTGACTTTACCTAGTTACATCCAAGGCTACAGCGTATTGGGAAATGGTAGTCTTACCCTAATTGTTGACCCGGTGGAGTTAGTTCGGCAAACCTGGGAGACTGATCTTATGCCAACTTCCCCGGCATCAAGTCTTGCAACTAAACTATTGCCTGCGCCTGAGCTTGTTCTTGCTCTAGAGGGGCAGCAATCCCAGCTAACGATAACGCAACCGCAGCAACAGCCGATGGAAGTCAATACAGCCGTTGCTCAACCTAACCGACTAATGGTGTTAGTGGTGGAAGATTCGGTTGTACAAAGGCAAAGTTTGGTGCAGACGCTCCAAAAAGCCGATTATCAAGTGTTGCAAGCAGGCGATGGCCGAGAGGCGATCGCACAAATGCTGCAACACGGTGATGTCGATCTAGTGATTTGTGACATTGAAATGCCGCGTATGAATGGATTTGAGTTTTTGGAACACCGTCGCCAAGACGAGCGTTTGTCTGAGATTCCTGTAGTGATGCTGACTACCCGTAGCGGCCAGAAGCACCGCCAATTAGCTTTAGCTCTAGGGGCGAAAGCTTACCTGACCAAACCTTATTCAGAACAGAACTTTCTAGCCACGATCGCTGAACTGGTTCATACCTGAGATAAGGCAGGAAGCAGAGGGGCAGGGGAGCAGAGGAGCAGAGGAGCAGGGGAGCAGGGGAGTAGATGGAGATGGAAAAAGAACCAATTAAAAATCATAAAGACTTGAAAGTTTATCAAATGGCATTCGATGCAGCTATGAAAATCTTTGAATTCTCTAAAAAGTTTCCTGTCGAGGAGCGGTATTCATTAACTTATCAGATTCGTAGATCAGACGCTCGAAGACTCGCTAACGCTTCGCTATCCCGTTCTGTTTGTGCAAATCTAGCTGAAGCTTGGAGAAAACGTCGATATGAAGCAGCTTTTGTGGCTAAACTCAATGACTGTGTTCGCGAAGCGTGTCGTAGACAAGCAGAGGCAGCAGAAACACAAACATGGATTGAATTTGCTGTTAAGTGCAATTATTTGGATGTTGAATTAGGCAGAGAATTATATGGAATCTACAATCGGATCTTAGGTGGTTTGGTAAATATGATTACTGATCCCTCACCTTGGCTAATGAAGCGTTAATATCTTTCTCCCCTGCTCCCCTGCCCCTCTGCCCCCCTGCCTGCTCTCCTGCTCCTCTGCCCCCTAACCACAGTTTTCAACACCTACCGACTTATGCTTAACACTCCCTTTCCGTTTAAGCGATTATCTGGCGTTGTGAGCGAGCGCGACTCATTACGAGTCGTTGTTTTTGCGATCGCAGACTATTTATTTGCCCTGCCAGTTGGTGCAGTTCTCAAGGTGATGGCTTGTCCCCCTATTAGCAGTACGGTTGAAAATGGTATCGGGATGGTTGATTTGGGAGCGCAAACGATCACAATTGTGGACTTGCGCCAGAAGTTCATTCAGCAAGTACCACGACAACAGGCGGATCAAGTTCTCTCTGTGGTTGAGACTTCAGGGCGCTTCTTACTTCTGACTCAAACACGGACTGGAGAAATTTGTGGTATTCCTGTGGACAAGCCCCCTGCCTTAATTGATATTCCTTTGTCAGCTGTGCGTCCGGTGCCTTGGTCTTATCGGCAAGTGGCGGAGTTAAGCTGTGTTAGCCACATGGCTGTTTTGTCTGTAGCACCAAACGAGGAACCACTCAAAGTACTTCTTTTTGGTATGAGCCAGATATTGGCTGATAAGTTGGGGTTGCCCGGAACAACCCCAACCTTGGCTCCTGGGCTGATATCAGGCGAACAACGGCAAAGATTTCTCCGTTTTTCCTTGGGGAATCAAGGAAGTGGATTGCTACCATTTGACTCAATAATGGAAATTTTTCATCTCGCTAGCCAAGAAATTTCCCCAGCCCCGGCCTTACCAAGTTGGATTTTAGGTTTCTATAATTGGCAAGGACAGATGCTGCGGCTGGTTGACTTGGAACATTTGCTTGGTTATGCGCCGCTTTTAAAGCGGCAGTCACCACCAGAAAAGCCAATGGTTCTGGTTCTCGAACTGCAAAATCAGGTAATCGGGTTTTTGGTAGCTCATGTCTACGATGTAGAGTGGCAGGATTTACAGCAAGCACAATCGGCACCAACCGACTTTTCCCCAAACAAACTGCTAAATTTAGTTCGAGGTATTCTGCCAGGCGATCGCTGGATTTTAGACACCAGAGCGATCGCCCAGACATTGCAATGGCAAACCCACTGATTTAACTTGATGCTGCCAAGGAGTTTTCCGTGACGATCGCAACTTTAGACCCTAATTCTGAAACCCAGCCTGTTGAAAATGAAATCCAGATAGAAGAAATTTTGGCTAATGTGGCTGAAATCAAAGCAGTCTTTCAATCTGCTAAGGGGCCAAAGGTCGCTCAATTGCAGCAGAAGGTAAGTCAAATCGAAGCTTTTATCCAAGCTTTGGCTAAGGATTCGCCCAGTGACAATGATGAAAATGTTCGAGGGGCTTTTCAACTCCAGCGAGAACAACTTGCGGCGATTGATCGGCAAATGCAACAAGCAAAAAGTCAAACTGCACTTTTGGAGGTTACAGTCACTGCCCTTCGAGATGTTTTCAATGCCGATCGCGTCCTGATTTATCGTTTTGAGGAAGATAATCGCTCTCGAGCGATCGCTGAAGCTATACAAGCGGGTTGGTCATCCCTGCTCAACCAATCCCTACCGATAAATTTGTTGGTTACTAAACCCGATGTTAGTGACGGACAAAACTCGCAGGGCAACCTCACTGAAATATTAGAATTAACTCCCCGCCAACAGCAATTTTGGCAACGCTTTCAGGTGCAAGCTAGCCTGTGCTTACCCTTGATTGTCAAACAACAGCCTTGGGGTTTGTTAGTTATTCATCATTGCCTCCAACTACGACAATGGCAGGAAGCAGAGCGCAGTTTGCTACAACAAGTAGGAATGATGTTGACAATTAACTTGCGCTGGGCTGAAATAGTAGCTCCACCTGCTCAACATCTGTCATCGCCTCCCCAAAAAGCTGAATCCTGCGATCGCTCTGAATTACTAGTGCCATTTCAGCAAGTGAGCCAGGCTGTACAAGAAGGAGCAAGAATCGCCGAGCTTGCCAACGAGTATTTAATGTCTATTCAAGATACTGTTGCTTTTACTAATAAACAGCTGCAATACCTTGGTGAATTTTGCGAGCAAGCTTCTGGCTTTATTCGCCTTGTGGAAGGCTTGAGTACCAAAATTCAGGTTTTGTCTCTGAATACAGCCATCGAAGCCACAAAAGCTAGCGACCAGGAACGAGGTTTGCTAGCTGCTGCTGAACAGGTAGAAATTCTCGCTCGTCAAGCCCGCGACAGCACCTTAAATATAGAGGAATGGTTCCAAGAACTCCAGGTGGCAGCAGCAGACGTTGCTTCTGCTATCGAACCGTGCGATCGCCAAATCAATGCGGGGCTGGAGTCAATCGCGCAAATCCAGGAGCAATTTAGAGCGATCGCCAACATCGCTGCTTGTACCCTCAAACCAATGTCGAAGCCATAAGACCTCTTGCAAAAAGCACTTTTGCAAGAGGTGGGAAAAGGGTAAAGGTTAAAGGGGAAAGGTAAAATACAGAACCTTTCCGCTTTCCCCTTTTCCCGACTTCTGCAAGAAGTTTATAGAATTGTCACAAATCCCATAGAAACTGAGAGTTGTTTTCATGAGTACCGATTTTGTCCCCCAACCGCAGAACGACGATCGCTTTCTAGAAGAAGCGATCGATCTGTTACTGTTCTTGGAGCAGGAGTTGCCTAACTATACAAAAGACAGTAACCCTGGTACAGCTTTGGCTCTCATGGAAGCTGCTCGCTCTCTGCATTCGATTGCCATAGCAGCCGAGTTAGATGCCATTGCCATAGTTTCGGCTGCACTAGAAGAGATTTTTCAGCTTCTGCATCAGTATCGGGCAACTGTCAACGCCCCAATCGCTTCCCTGTTGTCAGAAGGATTAGATTGTCTACAGATGCTATTGATGGCATTTTTAACAGCCTCGCAAATTGACGAAGTAGAAATTCTGGAGCGGATGTCTGCCATTGTTGCTCGTCTACAAGCAGAGTTTGGCGATCGCCAACAAAGCGTTATCACCCAGGAAACAAACCTTGAGACATCGATAGAGCAACCACATGAATGTGAAAAAGCAGGGGAGCAGGGAGTAGGGAGCAGGGGAGCAGGGGAGCAGGGGAGCAGGGGAGCAAAGGAGAGTTCAAATACCAAGTTCTTTCCCCTCCGCCCCTCCGCCCCTCTGCCCCTCTGCCCCTCCGCCCCTCTGCCCCCTGCCTCTTGTGAGACTAGCCCCCAGTCTGACAGCCTTGTTCACGTAGATACAGAGCAGCTTCCCATCAAGGTAGGGGAATTAGCGAACCTAGAAGAAGAAGATTTTCATGCTTGGTTAGGGGATTTTTCCCTGCCTACTGAAACTTCTGTTCCATCCCTAGTTAAATCTGTTCGCCATCAACATCAACTCTCTTTGCAAGAATCGATTTCTACCATTCTTGCAACAAGTATTCCAACCGCCACACCCATCAATATTGAGCATCTCGAACAACTAAACGCGTTAGTTGCAACATTATTAACTACATATAATCAGCAAGCCTGTCAAGAAGAACAACAGCAACATATGATCGGGCGGTTGTTCCGACAAGTTAAACGATTACAACACCTGCTGGATAATCTACAGGAATGGTCAGGACGTTTAGTAGCAATTTCAGATACCCTTTCTCCTCTAGCTGCTTCTCGCTCTCAGCAATTATACAGTACTCTACAATCTGTTTTGGCTGAAGCGTCTCAGGTAGCATCAACTGTTGATTCGCTGAATAACAATCATCATCAACTCAAACAAGAACTCATACAGCAGGAAAAGTTGCTTAAGCATTCTTCCAATTTAGTCAAAACAGTTACAACTATTCCTTTAAAAGTAGCTTTAGAATCCTTACATCGGCTTTGGTCTCAGTTACAAGCTCTACAAGATAAGTCTGCTAGACTACATTTACAAATTAGCGATATCCAAGTCGATCGGGCATTTAGCGATCGCCTTCATGCTCTCTTGTTGCATATAAGTTGCTATTTACTAGAGCAAAGTATTGAGTCTTGCCAAACACGCCAACACCTTGGTAAAAATAGCAACGGTATTATTGAAATTCAAGTTTACCAGCACGGAAATCAACTGATTATTGATGGCTGTGATGATGGTGCAGGACTTAACTTATCTCAAATTTATCAACAAGCTTTAGCCCAAGGATTCGCTCTGACAAAACCAGGGGATATCTTACAAGAAATGGTAATTGAACCAGAGGTTTCATCTGTTTTATGCGATCGTGCTGCTTTAGAGTTAGGAGTAGAATTAACTGAAGTTTGCAAGCAATTAACAGCTATTCAGGGAAGAATAGTATTGAAGTCTAAAGTTGGACATGGTACAGCCTTCTCACTCCAAATTCCCCTCAATCAAAAAATTGCTCAACTTATCCTCTGTCAAGCTAACTCCAGAGTCTATGCATTTATTGCCGATTCTGTAGAGCAGATTTATCTATCCCAGTCCGAACAAATTATCCACACTCAAGCGGGACGCATGTTATTATTGCAGTCTTCTGGCAAATCCAGTGGCTTCCTTGGTTATGCTCATGAGCATCTAACAACAGAAATGCTCGTCCCTATCCATTTATTGACTGATGTGCTGATTTGTCCTAATCATCTCCCCACCTCAGTTACTACTTACAGCACAAATACACTAAATGCTTTCAAGCAGGATAAGCCTTTATTAGTATTTCGTTACTTAGACAAACGATGTGCTTTAGAAGTAGATTGCATCATTGGCAAACAATCCTCTGCGATCCATCCTCTGGGGGAAGCAATCCCAGTTGCTGCTTATATCCAAGGAACTAGCATTCTTGCCAATGGGCAACTTAGCGTGGTTTTAGATGGTCACCTTCTCGCAAAATCTCTAACTTGAACTCAATACCTGCCGAAACGTTTGTTGCACATGAATTACAGCAGTTTTAACATAGACTCCCAATAAAAGCGCTCCAGTTCATAGCACATCTGACTTTTCCCGTTAAGTCTCTTTTGCAAGCTGCCAACCCTCACAGAGGCCGTGTAACTTTAACCAACCTCGCCACGGTACCTGGATGCCAATGGGTGTTTTGTTTCAATGTTCAAGGTAGCCGCCGTAATCACTTCGCATCGTAAACGAACAAGTTCCAAGCGCACATCTGCAAGTGTTCTATAGATGGGTGTACCAATTTCTATCTGCGATCGCTAGGCTTCTGGCTGTACCTCAACGCCAAGAGCTTTCTGGGCTTTTGGCAGAATGTGTTCCACACGCTCTCCTCAGTTCCCGCGTCGTCGGATTGATAATTTGATATTCCTCTTCGACATCAATAGTAAATTCTTCAGCTTGAGATGACATAGTTGGTGTTTCCTTTACTTGTTAAGGAATCTTATTGCCACGAACGGCAACAGTAGGATTAATCGGTCAAGGATTAGCAAACTTTTAATAGCTAAATGCCTAAATGTTTGCTAATAAGTCTCAAAGAAAAGATGGCTTAATTCAATGAGAGAAACATCACTCTGAGGTTGTGGATTGCATTACTCCAAAAGAATATTTGAAAACTGGCATGGTCAGAATCCATCTTGAATTCTGTATGACTGGTGTTTGAATAAATGGGTTTAATACCCCCACTACATTGAAAATTTAGCGGTCTATAATTAGTGGCGGGTCTGAATCCCCCATTTTCTTGTTCTGATTCCTGTACATGGATAGTTGGGCGTTTAGCCCATTCTGGCTTCTGGGTTCTTCTAAAAATTTATAAATGGATGCTAACTAATTTTGATTGTACCTGTTTTTTTTTGGACGTTCTACAGGTCTTTCAGTGACATCTACTACCAATACTTTCCATTCATACGCTTGTTGATGTAGCTCTCGTTTTCCAGGCAGTCAGAATGCTCCCGACTTAATCAAAATATTTTCTACCTTCCGTACTATCCGGCATACCGTGGATTCATGTATACCCCAACTTTTAGATATATGAAAGTAAGTTCTGTACTCCCCGGAGGCGGAGCGTCTCCGGCTCCCCGCCAATATTCAAGTGCAATTAATAAATGGTCTTCTACACTTAACTTTGGCTGACCCCCAATATCCCAGTTCTCGTCAGTTGGGGCTTTAGAACTTCTACCATTTTCCCAAACGTAGCAATGCAATATGTACTCCACATAACCGTTTAAACTCGTGTGGTGGCAGGTATTTCATCTGCTCGTAGCTCATTGCTCTTTCTTTTTTGACCTGTATTTTTTCATGCTTACATTATTCGTGCAAGAGGTCTATTGAAGTTTCAACTAACGGCTCTTTCGCAATACTATTAAGTCCAACTGACTCTAATAGCTCTTTCCAATCAGCTACTAAAGTTAAATCTTGAGGATTAGAATAACGCAATTGGGCTAATGTTGTCAGCGTTTCGTACCAAATGCCAGCTTCTGCATATAAGGAGGGGCGATCGCGTGATGTTGCTTTTTCTAACTGACTAACCAAAGTAGAACTTGGTTCGATTCTTTGTACCCAACCTTCTACAAAAAGGTCTTCAGAACGGTCTTCAGAATCACAAATGATGGAAAATGACCATTTATAATTTTTGCCAATTTCTAAAGGTTGTAAGGTTTTATTAGTAGGGAGGCTGAAGCTAACAATACCAGAACTTGCTGGAAGTGGAAATCTCGTTTTATAAACTACAGCACTATTGTTTTTCTCCCGTAACTCGAATTCCGCTAATTGCGTAGAAACTGAAGGAATATATACAAAGAAAGTTGGATATTTTTCTACAGTTAAGCCAAGGTTATTTGCTGGTAGTAATGCCTTTAGTGTCTTTCGATTTTGGCTACACATCATAGTGCCACGCGATGCCCCTCCTTTGCGATTGTCAGGCGCTCCAACTTTAGGAGGCTTGAAATTGATTTTTCTCTCAAATATTTCTTTGTTACCAGCCAAGTTTTGGCTAAGTAAAAGGTGTGATGACTGAGCCGTTAAGGTTTGAGGGAAAGCAGCAATAATAGATATTTCTAGCAATGTAGCTAAAGAAAGTGGTGCAAGTTTTAGAGAAAAAGTAGTTTTCATATTTACTCTGATTTGATGTTGGGTTTTTAGCTGAAAAAAGCCTGAATATAATACAATACGCTTGGGTGAAGAATTTCTTTCTTCTCTCTGCGTCCTTGGCGTTCTTGGCGGTTCGTTAAAAAAATTCACTTTCAGTAAGAGTTTTAGCCTTAACTGAACCGTGTTGAAATATAATAGGAATTACGCGCAACGCAAGACATAGATAAATAAGAGTTGTACTAGAAATTTTGGTATTTATTTTGTATACAAATATAACCGTCGTATAAACCTTATGTTCGGAAGTTTTATACGTTATATATAATTTTTTATGCATGATATTATAGATTATTCGTCTATTTTATTTGCCCGGGTTTTTATTTTTTTTACCTTATCATGCATCTGTTGCAAATATTCTGGATCGGAACTTACAGAGGTTTGAGGGTTTTTCTTAGTCTCATTAACCAGAGGTTTTTTACTCCTAAGTTCCTTCGCCTTTTTTCGTAAGTCTTGAAAATATTCCGTCTGTGTAATTTGGGCTACTTGGCGCTCTTTTTTTGAATGGTCAATTTCAATGTTTAATTTGAAAGGATTTTTAAGGCGATCGTAAATTGCCTTTGTGTATCCTGACTTATTAAATCGGTCTACAATCACCACACTTCCAGCAGTTCCTATGAATGTAAATACAGGTGGTATTAGGGGTATCCAAGCTCCTTGGTAAAAGAAACCGAAGCATATCACACATAAGCCTGCTAATGCAGCTACAATAGTCAGTCCAAAGCGTATAGGGTGGCGAATATGCCAAGCCACTATTCCTCCGAAAAGCGACCATATCCCTATCCATAGAGTTTCGCCCCAGTCTGACCAGTACCAAAATAAAGGACGATGATCTAAGACAGCACTCAGGATTTGACTTACTGCCTGTGCGTGAATCACAATCCCTAACATTTCTTGGTCTTTTTGCTGTCCCGCACTGTAGGGTGTGTAGAAACTGTCCTTGATACTCTCTGCGGTAGTGCCAATCAGGACGATACGGTTCTTAATCCAGTTAGGATTAACCTTGCCTGTTAATACTTCTGTAAGGGTTACTTGTTGAGCAACGTGGCGAGGAGAACGATAGTTAAGCATAACTTGATACCCCCGTACATTAGTATTTTGGTAGCTGCCAGAATTAGGTTTGAGGCGTTTAAATATTGTTGAACCTAGCTTTAACTCGTTGGATGAAGTAAGCTTCGGCTCGATTTTTTCTACTTTTAGGTAATTTAGTGCTAGCTGGAGACTGAAAGAAAAGAGATCGGCGGTGGAATCTTGGCATAGATGCGGATTTCCATTAGATTTATTGACTGGAGGTGGATTCATAAATAGTAGATTGCGACGCAAGATCCCACCGGAATCTACTAGCAAATCTGAAAATCCAATCCGGTTTTTTGGGACATTAGGAGGAGGTGCAATTCCTGGATTATTGGAAGAATCATTAACTTTGCAAACAGTAATAATCCGATCGCTCTGCTTAAAGCGTTTGGTTAACTCTTTATTACCAGGTAATATGGGAAAATCTCGATAAATATCTAAACCAATAACTCGCGGTTGCTGTTGCTCTAGTTTATTTAAGACCTGTTCTAACGTGCGATCGCTTAATGGCCATTTCTTTTCCAGTTGGATATCTTCTTCAGTTACTGCAACTATCAGCAGACGGCGATCAACACCTTCGTCAGGACGCAATCTAACTAACTGGTCGAAAGCCCAGAGTTCCTGTGCTTGCAATAAACCAAGTTGCCGCATCCCAATTACCAAAGTTGTGGCGATCGCACCACTAAAAATCACCCTGGCACTTGGGATTAATAATTTTGTGTACACCCCTTGCAAACGAGGCAATGCAGAATTAATTCTCTGAGAAAACTTAGAAATCACACATTTTTTATCCTTGCGAAGGCATCGCTAGACTCGAAATTAAACACGATGCAGAGCTAGCATGGTAATATCATCAAACTGATCTGCATCACCAATGTGAGCATACACACTTGCTTCGATCCGATCAAGTGCAGCAGTAGCTGATAAAGCAGGCTTCTGAAGTAAAGATAGTAGTTTTTCTTCGCCGAAAAACTCACGTTTTGGGTTGCGGGCATCAGTAACACCGTCAGAGTAAGCTACTAAGATATCATCAGGTTCTAACTGAATTTGATCAATCCCAAACTCTCTATTGGGCATCATGCCAACAGCCGGGCCAGTAGCCTTAAGCCTAGCCTTAATGCCATTTGCTCCGAAAATGATTGGAGGTTCGTGTCCACCATTAACATAGTGCAATAAACCTGTGCCTGGGTTCAACACGCCAAAGAAAAGCGTGGCAAACATATTTATTCGACTGTGATTATTGGCAATGTAATTATTTGTCAGACTAACTGCATTTTTGAGGACTGTTGTGCCGATTCTAGGAGCTTGTGCCCGTTGTCGTCCCTCTTTAATTGATTTACTGCCCTTATCGGTAAGAGCATCCAACCAGCTTAGAGTATAATTCTGTTGGGCAAAAGCCCGGATCAAACTTCTGAAAAGAGACATAAACAACGCAGCACCCACCCCTTTATCGCAAACATCCGCAATCACAATCCCAATTCGGTGATTAGCAAGGGGAAAAGCATCATAGAAGTCTCCACCTACGACGCGGGCTGGATGAAAGCAGGCAGCTATTTCCCACCCTGGTATCTGTGGCAGAGCTTCTGGCAAGAAGTCGGCTTGAATCATGCGAGCGATTTGTAAGTCTCGCTCGTAAAAAAGCAGAAGCTCATGCTCTGTTTTCATTTATAGATAAGCCTCGCTAGTACAATTGTTGAGCAATTTTACTGTGCTGATGGAATGCGATACATAATGAAGATATTGCGATTTTTGCCGTTGATACGTTCATAGATAAACTTATCGACCTCATGAAGTGCAAGATATATCCCTAGACCACCCATTGAACGCTCCTCTAAGGGCATATTTAACTCATCTTTATCTGGAAGTTTAGTCTCACAAGGGTTGTAAGCTAAACCTGTGTCCTCAATAGAAATTGTCAAAGCTTGCTCATCAATATCTGCTTGCAAATGCAATACTCCCGTGTAACCCGCTTGATCGTAGCCATAGGAAATAATGTTAGTAGCTATTTCGTCTACTGCTAGGCGACAGCGATAGGCAGCTTTTTTATCTAAACCAGCAGATGCAGTAGCTGCCAGCACATATTCAGCTATTTTTGAAAGTGAATCCAGAGTTGCAGGCACTTTTAAAGAAGGTTGCATATCAATCGCCTTGTAAAAAACTAATTAATATGCTTTCCTTTAAGCGCTTTCAAGTTCAATAGTCTTATCCTCATCTACTAAAATTACACTTTGATCGAATCCAGTTTTTTTCAATGTGCTAATTACCATTTCCTGAGCGCCAACGACATAAATATCAACATTTACACCCATCTTTTGTTTAGCGAAGATTAGCACCCGTAGACCTGCGCTAGACATATATTCTAGATTTTGCATTAGTAAAACTAGGTACTTTACGCCAAAGGATGCTGCTTTGTCTACTTCTGTTTTGAAAATCGGTGCAGTCATTGCATCTAGTTCGCCAGATAATTTAATCTTGGCGATATCATTATTTATTTGCAGAGTCGCATTGAAAGTCATCATATTTATTCCTGAACGAGATTATTTTTTAGCTGGAACTTATGTGTATTTCAATACTTTTCGGTTAAGGAAAAAAAGGGAAAGAAAAAACCTTTAACCTTTTCCCCAAACTCAATCCGAGTTAAAAATGTTTAACCGAGCAGTATTGATGTGTATTTGGCTTTATTTCAGCCTTGAGTAATTTGGTTTAATCATGATTTTAAATTAAGCTTTTTATGAAATAAATGCAGCATGATAAAGTCCTAAATAGTTATGAATTTTTCCGAACAATTCAAGGTTGTTGTACTATTTAGTCAGAAAAAGTCATAGCCTAGTTGTAATGGCATTTTTCAATTCGCCTAAATTATTCATTGCTACTCATATCATGTCCGGCTGATTAGTTATAATTTCCGCATCTGTGCAAAAACCTGAAAACCCTTTCTCCCCCTGCTCCCTGTCCCCTGCCCCCTTGCAGCCTTAATAATAAGTCTTTAACCGAACACGATAGGATCTCTGTGAGCAGTCCTTGCCATACTCGGAGAAAGTTACTATCCCCAATCCTAAAGCGAGTATTAATACCCAAACGAATGCGCCCACAAAAAATAATCTTTGAAATCTGGCAGCTTTTTGCTCTTGAATTAATCGAGCTTTAACTTCTTTAGCACGCTCTGCCTCTAACCACGTCTCAACTTCTCGTCGATCGCATTCTTGGCTAGCCGCTAAAAAATGATAATCCAAATCGCTCAAGCTTTTGCCCTGTGACCAAGCTAGAGCTTCAAGCAAAGCTGACCCGCGCAATAGCCGTGAATAGTCATGATGCTCTGAGGCTACCCAGGCATCTAATGCTTGGGAGTAGGGTCGCAGTTTGGCTAATTGTTTTTCTACCCAAGTTTGGTTGAAAACCTCTTGATAAATGCGATTTTTGACTATTAGTTGCCCTTGCTGTTTGGTCACTAACCCTGACAATAGCAGCTGGATTTGCTCTTCTCCATCATTAGAGGATATTTGAATACCCTGTAAAATTTGCTGATAAAGTCCTAACAATGCTCCAGTATGTTGCTCATTTCTGAGTAAGCGATCGCGGATTGTCTTTAAATGCTCCGGTTCATCATTGGCTTCCCAATTATCCAGGATGTGCGTTTGCACTAACTTTTCTAAAATTAACGATGGAAATTGGTAATAAAAATTTATCAGATGATAATTAATAATCGGTAAATGATCATCTAACTTGTAGCGATCGCCAGTTTCCAAGCTTCTATGCTCCTCCACTCCTTTGCTATCTCTTTCCTGCACCACTATCTGACACAACTTTTGAGTGAGAAACGGCTGACCATTCGTCCAAGCCAAAATCTCTTTAAGAACAGCCATAGGATTAGCTACTTTACCCTCTAAACCTGCTGCTAATGGTTCAACTTCTGTCAACATAAAGCCATGCAGATCAATAGATTTACCTATATTAAATGGGGTACAATTTTGGTCAGCAATCAAATCCGAGGGCGTTGCTACTCCGAACAGTGCCCAGGTTAAGCGGTTATATTCTGGATTTTCGGCTCGCTGGTTGTAGCAAGACCGAATAAGAGTAAAAAAATCGATGACTGGAAAATTTAGTCCCAGAACGCTATCAATTTCATCGACAAAAATAAAGATTTTTTCACTTTTGAGGTGGATTAACAAAATATCTTCGACAAATTGACTCAATCTCTGCAATGCAGATAAATCTTCTCGCTCTGACCACCAGGCTTTTAAATTTACTTTTTCCCATAAATTAAAACCTCTTAATAAGTCAACTACTATGCCCTTATACCATTGAGAAGGAGTAATATTGCTGCTGCCGATGCGGGTCATATCAATAGAAGCACAACTGAAACCTGCTTGTTCTAATCGATGCTTCGTTCGTAACCGCAAGCTCGACTTGCCCATTTGTCGAGAACTAAATACATAACAAAACTCACCGGAAATCAAAGTATTATAAAGTTCAATGTCAGCTTGTCGTTCTACATAGGTGAGAGCATTTGTTTTGAGACTGCCGCCAACTTGATATTCATACATATTCATCTAAAACCTCCAGAAGACACCTACTGAAACTTAGGTGATTTAACACTTAATCAGGTATCTGGGCTTTAAAACCCCCATAGTATGCCAAGCATAATGTAGTGGGTAGTTTATAACTTAATTTAATTGCTCACGAAAATATAATCGATACAATTCACATCTAGGTATCGCCCGATTTCCCTCAAGTTTTACCAAACCCATACTTTCTAATTTATAGGCAGCGATCGCTTCTAAGGGCACACCTTCAACAGATGTAACTACTGATTTGAGTGATGCTGCTAGTTCCGGATGTCCTTGGAGGTTTGCTAAATGATGCCGTAAATGGTTGCTATAAATTCCGGCAATTGTCGGAGCTTCTTCTAGTAGCTGTTCTAGGGTTAGCTCTTGAGATACCAAATTATAAAAAGCGATGCGAGCAAGATAGGGATGACCACCAATCATAGCGAGTAGAGGAGCCAAATTTTTCACTCCTGCCTCGTCTTTAGCCCAATCGAGTCGATGACGCAGTGCCAAATCCTGCATCTGCTCTAAACTAAATTCTGATAAATTAATCGCTAGCCCAACATTGAAAGGAGATTGATTGATATCTAAGGGGATATAAGCTTCAGTGGCATGAACTACCACTAGCCGAAGTTTTCGCCAGATTTCTAGTTCGGAAGCGTCCTCATACCAAGAGCGCAACAGTGGTAGAAAGTCGCTACAAATTTCTGGATACTCGAAAATTCGATTCACTTCATCTAAAGCCAAGACTACCGGAGAATCGATTTGCTGTAGCACATATCCTTGTAAATATAAGGTGGAGCTTACTTTGCTGCCAATATCTTCATCCCAATAATCATCCAACCTTGGCTCTAAGTTTAACTGCCGACTGACATTGGCACAAAACCACCGGAGGAATTTTTCTAAGCTAGTGAAAACTTGACTATCTGCTCTCTGCAAACTGATTAGCACAGTTTGTACCCCAGTCTGTCTTGCATAAGCCAGAATTCTGTGCATCAGGGAGGTTTTCCCCATTTGGCTAGGGGATTTGATTCGGATCAAGCTTCCGGGTTTATTTATTTCGGCATAGGTGCGTTTTTCTATAGGAGGACGTTCAACATAAAAATAGGAATTGAGTGGTACTGAACCACTAGGAATTTCTAAAAAATCGGAATTGAGGATTAGAGATTTTTTTGGCTCTAGCTCCCTGGTTTCTAAAGAAAAGCTTGATATACCTCTATTTTCAGAGATAATTTCAGTTTCCCTTCTTTCTTTGCTTAATTGCTGATAATTTCTCATTACTGCCTGTGCATTCTGAGATTTTATTTGAAAAACGCTACTTTGTGATTCTGCTGAGTCGGTGCGACGCGATCGCCTTCTTAAAACTGACTTAAAATTACTTTTTGTGACCTCCTCATCTAAAGTCTGTGATAGTAACTTCCATAACTTAGAACCTACATCTTTTATGTAATTAGCGTCATAACCAGACGTCTCTGCTATCTCTGAATAAGTTTCCCCTTCCCAAGCTTTCCGAAATACTAACTCCTGAACCTCATTTAAGCTTTTTTTAAGGAATGTATCTAAAATTACTAGTCCTTCTTCAGCATTCATCTGTAAAAAAAGTAATAAAGTTTATTTTAGATATGACTTTAACGGACTTTTTCATACTTTCTTTATTTATTTACCTAAAATTAATATAAAGATATGTCGAGATAAAAGTAGATTATCCTAAATCAACAGCAGATATCAAGTTGTTCCGTAAAAAAGTGTTGAATATTAAGAAAAAGTCAATAGTAATAGCCTAAAATATGCTAAATTTTGGGCGAAGGATTAAATGACCAGTAAGTTGTTATGGATGCTAAGTCATCAAGTAAAACTTTTCAGTTATCTAAATTTAGCTAGTGGAAGTCTAGAAGATAACTTCATTAACTTTGGACATGAGCATGATTATAAATTTGGCTCAAAAATGATGCCTAATTTACCAACCGATGCAGTTGGTGTAATAAATAGAAGCTTTGCAGGATTAAAATTTATTCAAGAGCTAGTGCGAGGAAATAAATATTTCTAACACTTTGCCCTGCTGGCAACCAGACTTCCATGATTACAACGAAATTGCTACTACATAAGCTAAGTTATATTTTTCCAGTTTTCTAATAAATTGGCTACTTTCACTCTTACGGGTTCTACACAAGTCTTCTGCACGATTCCCGCGATTCAGCAAGCAAAAGCAGCTTTTAATGTCTCATTTTGGTATATTCGCCAAGTAAAAGGATTTTTAACTGTCTGCTACTCATTTCGTAATCAAAACGATAGCCTAAGAGAATCCAGCAACTTACACATTGCATCATGCTACCTAAACCCAAAAAGCACTGGACACCTTCAAATTGGGCAAGTTGGAAGCCATTTGGCATTGGCGAACAGTATCCCAATAACTACTGGGAGGTATTTCGGGCAATCTGGCTATCTCGCAACAAACTACCTTACGCGTGGAATATTCTGGATAAGGGCGTCTGCGATGGTTGCGCTCTCGGAACAACCGGAATGAAGGATTGGACTTTAGATGGCATCCATCTTTGCAATGTCCGGTTGCGGTTGTTGCGGATGAATACTATGCCAGCTTTTGACCCTGTAATATTGGAAGATGTTTCACAGTTACAAAAGCAAAAAAGTGTCCAATTACGTGACTTGGGAAGACTCCCGTACCCGATGATTCGTCAACGAAGGGAAAAAGGCTTTCGCCGTGTGAGTTGGGATGAAGCTTTAGGAGTAATTAGCGATCGCATCCGTTCCACTACACCAGACCGCCTCAGTTTCTATGTTACCAGTCGCGGTACTGTCAACGAAACTTATTATGCTACCCAAAAAGCTGTCCGAGCAATGGGAAGCAATAATATTGATAATGCTGCCCGCATTTGCCATTCTCCCAGTACAGCAGGGCTGAAAGCTGCTCTCGGTGCAGGGGCTACCACTTGTTCTTATAAAGACTGGATTGGAACTGATTTATTAGTCTTCATTGGCTCTAATGTTGCTAACAATCAGCCTGTTACCGTCAAGTATCTCCATTATGCTAAAAAAGCTGGCACAAAGATTGTAGTTATTAATACTTACCGCGAACCAGGAATGGAGCGTTACTGGGTTCCCTCAATTGTAGAAAGTGCCGTTTTCGGTACAAAGTTTGCCGAAGACTTCTTCTTAATCAACATGGGCGGGGATATAGCATTTTTGAATGGCACTATTAAACATATAATTGCTAACAATTGGGTAGACCAGTCATTTATAGATTTATATACAGTTGGCTTTTCCCAACTCAAAGCATCGTTAGAAAATCAATCTTGGGAAGAATTAGAGCGGCTTTCTGGAACATCCCGCGATGAAATGTACGCCTTTGCCAAAATGGTCAAAGCAGCAAATAAAGCCGTATTTGTTTGGAGTATGGGCATTACCCAGCATGAATGCGGCGAAGATAATGTGCGAAGTATTATTAACTTAGCTCTCACCAAAGGTTTTGTCGGTCGGGAAGGCTGCGGTTTAATGCCAATTCGCGGCCACTCTGGGGTGCAGGGTGGTGCAGAGATGGGATGTTACGCGACGGTATTTCCTGGTGGTAAACCTATCACCCCAGAAAATGCTGCCCAATTGAGTCAGCATTGGGGCTTTGATGTACCAGCAAGTAAAGGTTTAATTGCTCCAGAAATGATTAACGCCGCACATCAGGGGGAAATAGATGTGTTGGTTTCTGTAGGCGGTAATTTTTTAGAAGTACTGCCAGAACCAGATTATGTGGAAGCGGCGCTGAAGAAAATACCCCTGCGGGTACATATAGATATTGTTCTCTCTAGCCAGATGTTGGTGGAACCTGCTGATACTGTGGTGCTGTTACCTGCAACAACTCGCTACGAAATACCAGGGGGAGTCACAGAAACTAACACCGAACGCCGGGTAATTTTCAGTCCAGAGATTCCGGGGCCGCGTATTGGGGAAGCGCGTCCTGAGTGGGAAATATTTTTAGAATTAGCAAAGCAAGTAAAACCAGATTTGGCAGATAAGCTGGCTTTTGCTGATACAGCTGCTATCCGTCAAGAAATTGCTCAAGTTGTCCCGCAATATGCTGGTATTCAACATTTACAGCAAGCTGGCGATCAGTTTCAATATGGTGGGTCACATTTGTGCTTTGGCTGGAATTTCCCTACAGCAGATGGTAAAGCACATTTTGGCGTATTATTGCCACGCCAAAGAGAATTACCAGAGGGTTATTTTTTATTAGCAACCCGCCGAGGTAAACAATTTAATAGTATGGTGCAAGAACGCAAGGATGCAATTACTGGAGCGGTGCGAGAGGCGGTGCTAATGAACGCTGCTGATGCAACAAAGTTGGGTTTAAAAGATAGCGATCGCGTCCTTCTTAAGAATGATTTAGGCGAGTTGTTGTGTCAAGTCTACATTGCGCCAATTCAGTCAGGAAACTTGCAAGTACATTGGCCAGAAGGGAATGTGCTACTCGATAAAAGTAAGCGATCGCTTGAAGGAGTTCCTGATTATAATGCGATCGTGCGGTTGGAAAAAATCTAAATCAAGTCTCATTTTCCCAGTTTTAACAAAATTAACTTGCATTAAGACTACCGCAAAGATAAGCATCTCTGCGGTAGTTCTAAATTACCGTCTATTAAAGTAGAGCAAAAACAGCCAAGTCTAGCTTAATTTGCTACTTTGAGTTATGCCCAATTCTAGAAAGTATTGAGAGTTCTGGAACTTAACTAACCGAAGGCTTGCACCACAGTCAGCATGAAATTAATCCGCTCCTCAAACTCTAGATTTTTGATTAATGCGACAAATTCATCCGTTTCACCAGGTAGTTGATAGTCGGACGGAACTTGAATGATAGTTCCATTGTCCATACCTTGTGCCAGCAGCAGCCAAACGTCTAATCTGGAATTGGCACTTAGAGCATTATAGGCTTGGCTGATCTCGTTAGCTGCACCATTAATAATGTCGCGTTGCGCTTGCAGTTGCTCTTCTTTAGATAAGTCCAGAAATCTGTCAAACACTGCTTTAGCGGGAACTTCTATCCTTTCAGGAGGTGCAGGCTGTAGCTGCTCTTTAAGATCCAAATAACCGAACCAAAGTAGGGCTAGCTGAGTATCTACATCAAACTTTTTAAAACTTTCTAAAGCTGGTTTTGTTGCTTCATCGGCTGTGTAAGTCATAAAAAACTCCAACTAAGTTAAGGTTATTTTGATTTCCTCAGTTACTTACTGAGAAGGTTTGCTTTGAGTACTTCATATAACTTAACGAACAAATTCAGATAGATAACCCTACTTAGGGTAGGTATAAGGCTCACTACATAAGACAGATATAGATAACCCAAGTTGCTAGTTACAAAAATGCCCGCTTCGATGTATATAAAGCAAAAATAAATGTTAAAACTTGAAGTAGCGTCTGTAACAGTAAGCGATCGCTTGAAAGGGTTCTTGATTATAATGCGATCGCGCGTCTGGAAAAACAAACCTAGATTACAGTAAATTTATATCACCCATCTCACTCCAAAACTTGCAGCCATGTCCGCCGCCAAAGATTTTGAATTACCAAATGATGTAATATTTCCTCTAGGGGATTTATATAGTGACGAACCACCTTTGGAAAGCGAATTACATCTACGCCAAATAATTCTGCTATTGCAATCTTTAGAATTGTGGTGGCGAAACCGCAATGACTTTTATGCTGCGGGTAATTTGACAATTTACTACAGCCAACGCCAGAAGAGGTCAGAAGAATTCCGGGGGCCAGATTTTTTTGTAGTGCTGGGCTGTCAACGCAAAGTTCGTAAAAGTTGGGTTGTTTGGGAAGAAGATGGGAAATATCCCAACATAATTGTAGAGCTTCTCTCGAATTCTACAGCTTCAACTGACAAGGGTTTGAAAAAACAAATTTTTCAAGATATCTTTCGTACACCAGAATATTTTTGGTTCGATCCTAATAATTTAGAATTTACTGGCTTTATCTTGATTGGCGGTACTTATGAACCGATAGAACCTAATCCTCAAGGATGGCTATGGAGTCAGCAGTTAAATTTGTACTTGGGTGTTTATGAACATAAATTGCGCTATTTCACTGCGGAAGGGAATCTAGTTCCTACACCGGAAGAAGTTGTTGAACAAGAACAACAACGCGCTGAACGCCTAGCAGCCAAATTGCGAGAACTGAACATTGACCCAGATACGATTTAACTCAATGGCAGGGAAAAGCAAATTTAACTGATTTTTTGTGATTATAGTAATTAAATATCATTTATTTTCAACAACTTCTAGACCTATCCTAGCTACTGATTTAATATCAACATTCTGATTGTTTAGCAGCACTACTATAGTGGTATTTTCATTAGGCAAATATGCTAGCAATGTTGCGAAGCCATAAGCTATACCACTATGCCCAATTGCTTTTGCCAAAGGAGATGAAAACCTTTCTACACCCAACCCATAGCTATAACCTTCACCATTATCTTTAAATTTCAACATTTCTTTCATCATCTTCGGAGAGAGTAAGGTTTTTTTGACAAATAATGCTTTAGCAAACTTTGCTAAATCCTCTGCTGTTGAAACCAATCCACCATCTCCTAAACCATTACCATCATTGACTTTGGCGTAGCTATCTAGCTTACCATCCTTATTGCGATCGCCATAACCTGTAGCTACTTCTCCAATTGTCGGTTCGCGCAGTTCTGTGAAGGTATGTTTTAATCCTAATGGTTTTAAAATCTGACTACGAATTGCTTGTGCGAGAGTTCCTCTAGTGATATTTTCAACAATTAGTTCTAAAAGAATGTAGTTGCAATCAGTATAAATAAATTTTTCTCCGGGATTTGCCTTCGGTTGCTCTTGGTACATATACTTAATTGCTTCTCTGGCTGTCCAAGGCTGTGAGCGACTTCTTTTAGCTGTAGCTTGAATAAACTCTTTTGTATCTAAGTATTCTGCAACACCACTAGTATGGTTAAGCAGTTGACGAACTGTAATTTTGTCGCTGTTGACAATATGAGGACTGATATCTCTTGGTAAGTAGGTTGCGATCGCCTGATCTAATTCTATCTTCCGTTGCTCCACTAACTTCAGCACAACCACTGCCATAAAAGTTTTACTCATACTGGCAATAGAAAAGCCATCTGTAGATTTCATTCGGGTTTTAGTTGACAAGCTACTGACACCAGATGCTCCTATCCAAGAACCTTTAGGTGTATTAATATACATTACTGCACCAGGGATATTCTGTTCTACAACTATCTCATTTAAAACTTTCTGTAGCTGAGAACTTTTTCCTACGGTGGAGGTAGATATGACTTGTTTAGCAAGAGATTTTCCAATTATTCTCTGACTAATGTTATTAGCTACTAAGTATCCTGTAAAACCAAGGGAAATCACAAAGACTATTGCAAATAAAATTTTTCTGAAAGCCAAAAATCTTAAGTTCATTTTACTTACTAAACAGAAACCGCACAAAGTAGTTGGTGAGCATCAACCTGACATCTGATATACAAATAGCATTACTTTGTTCCCAGATTAGTATCAAAATTTAGATTCACCAACTCTTATAAATATGAAAATGCCAATTAAAAGCAAGACCAAAGGCAGTGTCTGGGTAGTAGAAAATGGTAAAATGCGATCGCGTTTAGACCAACTCACCACCGAAGAACCTTTAGAAATTCGCCTCGTCCCTCTCCAGAAGACAGTAGCTGTAACCATGCGGACACCAGGGGCAGATTTTGAACTAGCTGCTGGTTTCCTCTACAGTGAAGGAGTCGTTACCCACAGAGAAGATATTCGGCGTATCAGTTACTGTGTGGATGAATTGGTCGATGGTGAACAACGCCATAACATCGTAAATGTAGAACTACGGGATGGTTTGATTCCAGACTTACAGCCTTTAGAGCGTCATTTCTACACTAGTAGCGCCTGTGGAGTGTGTGGTAAAGCTAGCCTGGAAGCTTTGCGTCTGCGGGGATGTCTAGTGATTCCTTCTGGGCTAACAGTAACACCTGAGATCATTTACAGCCTACCTGATAAGCTCCGGGCTGCTCAAGGTATCTTTACAGCTACAGGAGGTTTGCACGCTGCGGCTACCTTCAATGCTCAAGGACAACTGTTAAACCTGCGCGAAGATGTTGGACGACACAATGCTTTGGATAAATTGATTGGTACAGCTTTGCTCAGTGACGAGTTGCCTTTAAATAATTGTATTGTTTTAGTAAGCGGACGCTCTAGTTTTGAGATTTTGCAAAAATCTACAACTGCTGGAGTTCCGATTGTCTGTTCTGTTTCCGCTCCCAGTAGTTTGGCGGTATCTGTCGCCAAGGAATTCGGGATTACCTTAATTGGATTCCTGCGCGGAGAACGGTTTAATATTTACACTGGTTTGCAAAGAATAAACACTACTTAAGAACACGATTTTAACAAAGTTTAAGGGTTTAATTCCCTTGCCTCCACATAGCACGTTTTGTCTCGGTGTAAAATCTCCGTTACAAAACGTAATTGCGAATTGTTTAATTACCTTCTAGCAAAGTCCAGAAGTAGCCATCTGGCGCAACGAAAGAAAAACTCATTTCACCAAACTCATTACTAATGATATCTGTAACTTTTTGTACAGTACTTGCTTTGATGCGATCGCAATACTCCTGTATTCCCTTTACCCGATAGGTATATAAAGACATACCCAAGCTACCTGGTTGGGCAGCCTCAAAGCGCGATTCTAAATTTATCTCTTCTGGGAATCGAATGATATAAAGTCTACCACTGCGTGCGGCCATCAGGTCAGACTTAGAAGAACGGGGATCATCAAAGGCCGTAACAATAAACTTTTCACCAGGATTAAGGTCAAAAATATCTTTACCTGCTGGTGAAGATTCATAGCTAGTTTCGACATCATCACGCACACGCAGTAAACCCAAAACTTCTTCATAAAACTTCAGCGTTTCTTTGGTGTCATCTTGAACAACGATTCCTATATGGGTAAACTGACTAGTCTTAAGAGCAGCATTATGGTTAACTTGTCCGTAATGCGGTAGTGTATAGCCAAACCGTTGAAATAAAACCTGTCGAGCTAAGGGTTGCAGTAGCAGCATTTCTCGCACACCAACTGCTGGCTCAATAAAAGGACGGCTTTTCCTCTCTTTGTTGTAGATGACTTCCCAATAAGGAATAGAGTACCTAATAGACAAACCTGCCGCTTTAGCATCCTCTATATGATTTAAAATATTTAAAACATCTGCCGTTAAGCTTGTCGCCCAGCGATTTCCCTTAATTTTCATTGAGGCTATTCCCAAACCTTCATGAGTGGGATTTTGCCAAACCATCAGCCGAATCAAACCATGATCTGAATTTTGGTGGTAGAGGCGGATTGAGCGTAAAGATGAATTTACCCCATATAATTGATTGGCTACATCTGCGGTTAATTCACCGATTTCACCAATGCGATAGCCAAATTGCTCCCAATACTGAATTGCAGAAATTGGCTCTGGAATGCCGATACAAACTTCATAGATACCTGCAATTGTGGTTTGTTGTTCTTGAGTCATAGCAATTTTGGATTATTCGTTTTTGGAGGAAAACTTTTCAATTTACTGAAATTATGCAGAAATTGCAGTTCAGATGTAGTGAGATCGCGCCATTGACCCAATTGTAGGTTATCTAGTTGTAGGTGGGCTATGCTAACCCTAACCAATCGCAAAGTGGGGAACCCTACAGCCGCAGTCATGCGCCGTACTTGGCGGTTTTTTCCTTCTGTCAAAGTCATTTCTAGCCAAGCTGTCGGTATATTTTTGCGAAATCTAATCGGCGGATTGCGTTCAGGTAGCTGTGGTTCTTGTGGTAACAGCCTAACTTCTGCTGGTTGAGTGCGGTAATCTTGAATTTCCACACCTGTTTGTAACCTTTTTATCGCATCTGCATCTGGAATTCGCTCTACCTGTACCCAGTAAGTACGTTTATGACCAAAACGCGGATGGGCGAGACGATGTTGCAATTGTCCATCGTTCGTTAACAGCAGCAACCCTTCACTATCCCAGTCTAAGCGTCCCACAGGATACACATCAGGTACATCAATATAATCTTTCAAAGTGCTATGTGTGGGAGCATCCTTTGTAAACTGGCACAGAACGCCATAGGGTTTGTAAAAAATAATATATCGGTAATGATTTGTCATTTGTCATTGGGCATTGGAAAAAGGACTTGGGGACAAGGAGACTTGGGGACAAGGGGAAAGACTTATTGGAAGTTCTAAACTTTTGTCACCTTGTTCCCTCTGCTCCCCTGCCCCCTCTCAATGCTTCTGGGTTAAGCCTAAAATCAGGTAGATTAACAGTTATTCTCTAACAGATAATACCTTTTATGCGGAACATTATGCGTAGCTTGCTTTCCTTGAACCAAGGATTGACTGCATAGTGAAATCCTAACTCTGCCAATTTTAGATTTCGGATTTTCGATTTAAGAAGAATCTAAAATTTAAAATCCAAAATTGAATCTGTTTTTTCCATATCTCATGCTCTATGACCAACTACTTTCGCTCTAATGTAGATGCAATGGCTAGCTACATTCCTGGTGAGCAGCCTCAACGCGGTACAAAAATAATTAAACTCAACAGTAACGAGAACCCGTATCCTCCTTCACCTGCGGCGTTAGCTGTGCTGCAAAATATTGATGGCGAGTGGTTGCGGCGGTATCCAGAACCTTTCGGGGGGGAGTTCCGGCAAGCTGCAAGTAAAGTTTTAGGTGTTCCTAGCGATTGGATAATTGTGGGAAATGGCAGTGACGAATTGTTGAGCGTGGTGATTCGAGCCTGTGCAGAACCTGGAAAGAAAGTAGTTTATCCCATGCCAACTTATGTGCTATATCGCACATTAACAGAAATGCAGGCTGCGGAAATTATTGAGATTCCTTACAGTGAGAACTACAGTTTACCTTTAGAAGAACTAATTGCTGCCAATGGATGTGTGACATTCATTGCGTCGCCTAATAGTCCATCGGGGCATGTGGTAGCAACAAATGATCTGCGAAAATTAGCCAGCCAGTTATCGGGAGTTTTAGTGATTGACGAAGCATACATAGATTTTACCGAAGAGAATGCATTGGCTTTAGTAAAGGACTACGAAAACGTCATCGTAATTCGCACACTTTCTAAAGGCTACTCCTTGGCTGGATTACGGCTGGGATTTGGGGTGGCAAATCCTAAGCTGTTGCAGGGATTGTTTAAGGTGAAAGATAGCTATAACATTGATGCGATCGCTTGTGCAATTGGTACGGCTGCGATTACCGATCAAGCTTATAAAAATGCTTGTGTGGCAAAAATTAAAGCATCGCGGAATCAGTTAGCAATAGACTTAAAACAATTAGGTTTTCATCTTTGGGATTCCCAAGCTAACTTTTTGCTAGTACAGCCAAAAGAAGGAAATGCAGAATATCTCTATCAAAAACTAAAAGAACGAGGAATTTTAATCCGCTACTTCAAGCAGCCTGGATTAGATGATAAATTACGCATTACTGTTGGTACTGATGAACAAAATCAGGCGTTAGTGGAGGCACTAATTTATTTATTAGAGGCAGAGGGAGCAGGGGAGGCAGGGGGAGAAAAATTGTAGGTTGGGTTAAGCAAAGCGCAACCCAACAAAGCCCCCGAAATGTTGGGTTTCGTTCCTCAACCCAACCTACACAACTAGAACCTACATAACTCCCCCTGCCTCCCCCTGCGTTGCCTTAAGGGGGATAGAGATCATAAATTCAGCCCCTCGTCCTAAAACTGGTACACACTCCAAGTGTCCTCGATGCTTATTAGTCACAATCTGGTAACTAATAGATAGCCCTAAACCAGTGCCTTTACCAACAGGTTTGGTAGTAAAAAAGGGTGTGAAGAGTTGCCGCCGCACATTTTCACTAATACCAGAACCGTTGTCAGCAATGCGGATGACGGCAAAATCGCCTTCAACACTAGTACGAATTGTAATGATGCTTGGCTGACGTGCAATATCGGCATAAGTCCGATGTTTGTTAAATTCTTCCAAAGAGTCAATCGAATTAGCGATCAGGTTCATAAATACTTGATTCAGTTGGCCAGGGTAGCACTCTACGGGTGGCAGGTTGCCGTACTCCTGTATTACCTGAATTCCCGGAGAGTTTGGTTCGGGTTTAAGCCGATTTTGCAAAATCATTAGGGTGCTATCAATGCCTTCATGGATATCAACGGCTTTGACTTCAGCTTCGTCTAGGCGGGAAAAGTTTCGTAAAGATAATACAATCTGGCGAATGCGATCGGTTCCCCCTTTCATGGAAGCCAACAGCTTAGGTAAGTCTTCCATTAAAAAATCTAAGTCAACCGCATCTATTTCATTCTGAACTTTAGGCGGTAAATTCTGATTTTGCTGCTGATAAAGTTCTACTACACTCATCAAGTCTTTGACATGATTATTAACGTAAGTCAAGTTGCCGTAGATAAAGCTGACTGGGTTATTGATTTCGTGAGCAACGCCTGCTACCAGCTGCCCCAAGCTAGACATTTTTTCGCTTTGCACCATCTGAGACTGGGTAAGCTTCAATTCATCAAGGGTATGTTCTAGCTGCTTTGCTTTCTCACGCGCTTGTGTTTCCGAAATTTCTAACTCCTGGGAGTATATGTGCAAATTTGTGTAGAGCCGAGCATTTTCTATAGAGATGGAAACTTGCGAGGTTAACAAGTTCAATACCTCTAATCGCTCTGCGGTAAAGACTCCGGTGGTGAGGTTATTTTCCAGGTAAAGAACTCCAGTTAGCTTACCCTGATGAGAGAAAGGCAAACACAAAATTGATTTGGGTTGATTGGCAACAATATAGTAGTCATTCAGAAAACGCTCTGTGTGGCTAGCATCGTCTAAAACCAAATTTTCTTTTGTTCTTTCAACATAGTTAATCAGCAAAACTGGTAGTTTATGCTTTACTAGAAACAAACTGGACGATCGCACTGTCACTTGATCTCGATCAATGCTTCCTTCGGCTTCAATTATCCACTGGTTCTCTCGTTTTACAAGTAGATAACCCATTTGGGCCCCAGCATTCTCGATCGCGATCGTCATCATCTTCTCTAGCAGAGGATTTAGCTCCATCTCGCTTGAAAGTGCCTGGGATGCTTTAATCGCTGTGCTGATATCTAGAGCTTGGGTTTTAGCTTCAGAAATATCCTGAATCTGTTTTGTAGCCTTACGGCGCTCGACTGTATCTCTAAAAATTTGGGAATATTGTTCGTCTAGTTGCCGAACTTTACCCGTAGCTTGCCACTTTAAATAGCCATAGCGGGCTTCTTTTAAATAAATTTTGGCAAAGTTTTTCCTATCCTTGGCTAAGTAAAATCGAAATGCGAGTTCGTTTGCTAAGGCTTCATTTTGTAAATAACCGTTTTCGGCAGCAGAAGCGATCGCCTTATCATACAGTTCCATTGCCTGATAATCTTGTTGGTGAATCCGAGCAATTTCAGCTTGAATCAGCAAGAACTTGTGTTGATAATTGGTTGGACAGTGCATTGCCCATTGTTGGAATTTTTCTAAGTTGACATTTAATTTGTTCAGATAAATCGCTTGAGTTTCTGTATCTGCCTCCGCATAAGCCCCTGCTAAGGCAATACTTTGATGAAAATAGAAAACAGGATTAATAAAAATTCCTCGCGCTCCCCCTACATATTTTTCTGCATTGTCTGCATACTCAACAGCTTTGATAAATTCTCCATACCAGTTACAGAGCGCAAGTTTATAGATGTAAACTACAAATGCACTCAACATATCCGAAGACGCTTGTGCAAACTCTAACACTTGCCCTTCATCTGCCCAAGTTCCCACAAGTCGATCAATCTTATCTGTTGGCTTAGTCAGGTTAGCGATCGCTTCCATAGCCAGCAGATGGTAGTTCAACATATTTCTGTCAATTTTGCGGAGGCTAGGAATAAAATCTTCGGCTATTTCTGCGGTTTTTTCTAAAGATTCATTTCCAAATAATGATTGCCATAAAAAATTAACCGAACAATAACCAGACCATTGATAAGAACCTGTTTCTAAACCACTATTAAATCCCTTCAACAAATAAGGTTTGCTCTCGCTAATATGGTCTTTGTAGTGACAAACTAAACCGCCCCACATATTTAAAATATTTGCTTCTAATTCCTTCGTTCTTAAAACTTCATGTAAATGCAAGGATAGTTCGCCAAACTCATAACCTGAATCAACTTCACCGTAATGAAACACTAGATTAAAAGCATAAAGCATATAGCCAAATACCGAAATTGGTGAGTTGCCATACTGAACTGAAAGTTGAGTTATATTCATCGATGTGATATGCAACGCTTTAGATCCTAAAAAGTAGGCAATAGGCCAGACTTCTTTTAAGATGCGTTGAGCCATTAACTTCTCTTCGTCTTGCATTGGCGGTAGTTCTGCGAGACTAAAAGTTGAGCGATCGCCAATAACTTTTTTGGTATAATTAAGTTTTTCTAACAGATATGCATCATCGGGATAAGCTGTAAACTCCAAGCCTAAAAGCTCCAAAGTATTTAGCCCAATTTTATATGCGGAGTTTAAATCATTCTCCATCCGATAACACATAATTCGATATTCATTCACCCGACACATATCAAGAGTAGTTTTAACTTGGCTGAAAGTCTGCTCGAAAATCAGCAAAGCTTTCTCATATTTACCATTTAAAAATTTTGCTTCTCCAACTTGCAAATATAATGTTAAGGTGAGTAAATAATTATCTTGCCAGCTATTTTCAGGTAGATAACTCATTCCTGTTTTCAGCAATTTGAGTGCAGTTACAAACGCCGAAGATGATTTTGCTCGCTGACCTGCTTTCAGATTTAATTCTGCCAGTTCATATCTTTCTGCTGGTTCCACAATCAATGAACTACCAGCATTGAGATGGTTGACAATATCAAAAAGATGTTCTTCCAACTGGGATTTTTCAGTATTATGTAATAGTAACTTACCTACCTTCAGGTGTACTTGTTTTTGCTGATCGATTGGAATTAAAGAATAGGCAGCTTGCTGAACGCGATCGTGCAAAAACTTATAGTCAACTTGTACAGCCGTATTGCAGTATATTGCCAATTCCGATTGATTCAACAACTGAGGAATTTTGTAAGTATCGCTCAAAGGAAGAATTAATCCGGCTCGTAAAGCTTCCCACAAATCAATTGCTGTGGCTGATGTAGATTTTTCGTTGACTACAGCTAGAATTTCTAAATTAAAACGGTTTCCAACACAAGCAGCTAATTGTAAAACTTGCTGCGTTGGTTCTGACAATCTCTGAATTTTATTCACCATTAAATCGACTACATTATCGGTAATGGCTTGTTCCTGAATTTTGTTGAGTTCCCACTGCCATAAACCCGAACGATAATCAAATGTTAAGAGATTATCTTGATGTAGTACTTTTAGTAACTGAGTCAAGAAAAAGGGATTACCTTGAGTTTTTTGAAATAGCAAATCAGCTAAAGGTTCGGCCTGAAATGATTCGCAATTGAACGTATCAATAACCAGTTGAGTAATATGAGGTGTTGCTAATGGCTTCAAAAACAACTCTTCAACAGTAGCCCCAGATGCTTGAATTGTCTCTAACATTAGCATCAGTGGATGGGTGGGACTAACTTCGTTATCTCGGTAAGCCCCAATTAGCAATAGATATCGGCTTTCTGAGTCAGTCATCAAATTTTCGACCAACTTCACAGAGGCAGCATCTGCCCATTGGAGGTCATCTAAAAATAGTACTAAGGGATGTTCAGCAGCAGTAAAGGCATGGATAAATTGTTTAAACACCCGATTAAAACGGTTTTGAGACTCAGCAACACCCAACTGTGGTACAGGTGCTTGCTCTCCGATAATCAGTTCTACTTCCGGGATGACATCAATAATAACTTGACCATTAACTCCTAATGCTTGTAGTAATTTATTTTTCCAAACCTCAACTCTGGCTTGGCTTTCAGCTAACAGTTGTCGCATCAATTCTCGAAATGCTTGAATCAAAGAAGCATAAGGAATATCTCGCTTGAGTTGGTCAAATTTGCCACCGATAAAGTAACCTCGTTGCCGGACAATCGGTTTGTGAACTTCGTTAACTAGTGAGGATTTGCCGATACCTGAATATCCTCCTACCAACACCACTTCACTAGAACCAAGACTAACTTTTTCAAAGGCAGCCATTAAAGCCGCCACTTCTACTTCCCGACCGTAAAGTTTTTGAGCTATTTGGAATTGATGCGAAAAATCTTGCTGGCCTAAGGTAAAAAGGTCAATGCTGCCTTTTGTTTGCAGTTGTATTGCTGCTTGTTCTAGGTCAGCCTTTAACCCGTAAGCACTCTGGTAGCGGTCTTCAGCAGTTTTGCTCAGAAGTTTCATAGCGATCGCAGAGATTACCAGTGGTACATTAGGATTAATCTTGTGCGGAGCTACTGGAATTTTCGCAATGTGACAATGCACCAATTCCATTGAGTCTTGGGCATTCTGGAAAGGGAGCCGACCCGTGAGCAATTCATAGAAAATGACACCTAATGAATAAAAATCCGTCCGATAATCTAAGGTTCGATTGATGCGTCCAGTTTGTTCTGGCGACATATAAGCCAGCGTTCCTTCTAAGAGGTTGAGGCTACTGATTTCTGGGCTTTCTTTTGACAGCAGCGAAGCGATGCTGAAGTCAATCAATTTTATTTTTTCGGTATTGGGATTATAAAGAATGTTTTCCGGCTGAAGATCCTTATGAATAATG
Source organism: Nostoc sp. CmiVER01 (assembly GCF_034531135.2). Lineage (NCBI taxonomy): Bacteria > Bacillati > Cyanobacteriota > Cyanophyceae > Nostocales > Nostocaceae > Nostoc > Nostoc sp. CmiVER01. The sequence continues at coordinate 2,016 of NZ_JAVRBU020000034.1, read as the reverse complement.
TGGTGGGTATGTAACTCTCCTAAAGTTTCAGTAATTTGACCGGCAATGTTAAGAAATTTTCTAAGCTCAAAGCCTGTATTAGATATCTGAGCTTTTAAAGATTCTCCACCAAAATCTTCTAAAACCATTGCTAGACCATTGCTGTAACCGTTGTCATAACTGATTAATTCATAGGGTTTGCTCACACCTGCAATGTTTAGGTTTTGGATAATCTCGTATTCGTGCTTAATTTGAGCAATCTCTTTGACAGTCGGATATTCTGCCTTGAGCAGTTTGATAACAACTGAGCGCTCGTTAGCCTTGGAGTATGCCCGATAAATTACTGTGGCAGTAGCTTCATAAATTAAACTTGCAATACTATAATCCGGGATACGAGCAATTAATTTAAGCATTATTACTTGGCTGAATGTTGTTTTATAATAAATTTTGGTGGTTCCTATAATAATTCCCGAAATTCAGGTTAAATTAACTCTTCAAATCGGAAGTGAAGAAGGCAGGGGGTAGTCCTTGCTGGAGCTAGGAATTTAGATGAGGCTTCTGTTTGCTACTAATGGCTAAGGAATGTGAATGAAATAACATTCAGATATAGTTTTTAACCTCACCCCGCCTTTGACCTTCGTCAAAGTCTTCCCTCTCTTTAGTAAAAAGATGGGTTGGGGGTAAGGTTTTTTTACTTTATTAAATCTGCGTTCCTAATAAGCAAGGACAAATGACTCAAAATCCACGACTTTTCATGAAAAACCGTGGGATGAGTTAGCTTTTGGTAAGTCCGGTCTAAGACTTGCGCGTGTTTCTCGTTTTCCAACCATCACCATCGGAACTCCACCATCGGGAGCAAGGGTAAACCCACGTCGTTGCAGTTTAATAGGTTGATTCTCCACTGATACCAATTTAATATGAAGCTGCATAGAAAAGAGCTTCTAAAATAAAGTTATAAGAAGAGATAGATATTACCTGCTCAAGTGTAAGTTGGTCAAATATTTCTTGGATGCGATCGGGTAAAGTCTGTAAAGAAGAGAAAAGTTGATTTTTGAGTAGTTTCTTGAGGAGCTGCCAAAGCCTTTCAATGGGATTGAGTTCAGGGGCTGAAGGTGGTTGATACAGAGGAATAATAAATTCTTGCCAACGAATCGCTGAACTTGTATGAGCAGGTGCTTGGTCAACCTGTAAAATAGCATAATCTGAGCCTAATTGTTGAGATAGCCAGTCCAAGAACTGTTGAAAACACTCGCCATTCAATTTCGGATACTCATAATGTTGTGGTCTCCAGTCAATGGTTCAATTGCACCATAAATCCAAAAATTTTCCCGTGGTCATTTCACCTCAACAGTCGGCTTGACTCCAGAGGCAGTAATCACTTTTCCTGTGAGAGTTTTCAGTCCCACCCTCGTTTCATCCTGGCACAGGTAGCGAATATACTTGTCGGGTGCTAGATGTTCTTCTAGACAATTAAGAATAATTCCGAGTTTTTTTTAAAATCAGATATCAATTTCTCGTCTTGATTGTGGCTTTGAGGGCGAGGCACTTTTAGTTTTGCCCCTAATCGATATCGAACCCATGCATAAACCGTTGCATACTCTATGTCTTGTCCATGTTCTTGTTTCAACCACTCGACGATTGCACCGTAACTACTAAATCCTTTCCCTGTTTCCAGTTCAAGATTAAGGGAAGCGAGTGCCTGATCGTTAATTTTTCGTTTTGCTCCTGCTGCTTTCTTAATTTCTAACAAGCCAGACAGTCCACTCGCTCTATACTTCTGCAACCATCTTGTCACCGTTGAAGTATCTCTGGTCAAGCGTTTTCCAATTTCTTGCTGTTGGTTGACTTGACCACTCTTGAGCCACCACAACATTTGTAACTTTTCTTTTTGGATTCCTGAAGACGCTGTTTGTAGGCGTTTTTTTAGTTCCTCTTCGCTCTCGGCGATCTCAATTTGAAATGGGCGGCTCATGGGTATATCAACTTACCGAGTTTGCTTTCCCCTATTATATGCAGCTTCATATTAAATTGGTATAA
>NZ_JAVRBU020000033.1:0-62405 GCF_034531135.2 Nostoc sp. CmiVER01 | reverse complement strand
TATAAAGGGGGGAAACAAGAAAAATCTGGTTCCCTCCCCTTTATAAGGGGAGGGTTAGGGTGGGGTAAAAAATATGTTTATAAGGGGAGGGTTAGGGTGGGGTAAAAAATATGTGATACATGAATCATTACTTTTCAAAGATCCTCTAACCCATTAGCCCCAATCCATCTTAACTTTTTTAATTTCAGTGCGTTTAAACACACTTTAGCTATTAGCCTGCAATTTATTGCAAGGCAAGAAAGTAACGCAAAACCAAGATTTTAGGAATAGGGATTTTAACACCTCATAAAATAACTAATTGCATACTTTCCACAGCGACATATTTTAATACCAATTCTCTCTAAATTTTGAATAGACAGCTTATGCCCCCTTCAATTTTGCAAAACCTGTGCGATCGCCTCAGAAATCGGTAAGCCAGGATGGCGTTCTAACCAGAAAAACTCGCCAACTGGGTTAACCTCAAGAAATACATGACGACCATCAGGAGTCAAAATAATATCGATAGCTCCGTAGTTCAAACCAAATTCTGCCATGAGTTTGAGCAGTTTCTCTTCAACATCTTCAGGCAGAGTGTATGCTTCCCAAGCGTCGAGTAAAGCAATTCCCTGTTTGCGCCAGTCGTAACGCGCCTTATCCAAAGCTTGAGAATCAACCGCAGCCGTCAGCACACGTTTGCCTACAATAATTGTCCGCAATTCCAATGCTTTAGGAATTTTTTCTTGAAATGTCATTGGGCAGAAACGTAATCCATCGAGGTTATCCAGATCCTCAGATGAAATTGGATTCGTAAACACAACTTTTTCTTGTCCCTGTTCATCGTAAATGGCGAAGGAAGAGAGCATCTTTGTAATCATTCCCTCTTTACACTCTTGGGCAAATTGCTTTACTGCCACTGAATTGTTTGTAGTCAGAGTGCGTGGCGTATCTAGACCGATCTCTCGTGCTATTCGTAATTGCAGTTGCTTATTTTCGGCTCGGCGAATATTTGGCAGAGGATCGAGATGGAAGCCGTTAATACTGGCAATCATTCCGTCAATGGTAACGCGAGATTCTTTGAGCGAGGCTTGTCTAAGTTGCTTGTCCATCGAGTCGGGAATTCTTGAACCAATTGCGATGCGGCGATACCAAACTGCTGACACTTCATTCAAATCTAATGTCTGGTCTTCAACACTTAAAGTAACTCGCTCACTTTTAGCATAGTAAACATCTAAGGTAATTTCTGTAGGAAATCGGTCTGTGTCAAAACGAAATGCTTTTCCTCCTTGGGCTTCAATTGCCTGAATAACTAAAGGAATACTTTCGTTGTCTTGGCTGTGAGTTATGATTAAAACAGTCACGTCGCTTCGCTCCGAATTAAAAATTAAAAATTAATAAGTTCCTAAATTTATAAAAGCTGTCAGTTGGTTATGAGTTTTTAAGTAAGAGCATTTTACTTAGGGCTTGTTGAAAGTAGTGCATCTGCGATCGCATCTGCGATCGGATAGTCCAAATCTCTCTCCAGCATCCCCCACTCTCCTGTAGGATTAATTTCTAAAAAAACATATTCCCCTGATGGCGTTTTGATAAAGTCAAATGCTCCAAAAATCAGCCCAAACCTTGCCATGAAAGCATCCAGGCAACGGATTAGTTTATCAGGTAATTGATATGGTTGCCAGGTAACAACCTCTTTTGTTCCCCGTCGCCAATCTTGGGTGGATGCTGCATACTCAGACGCATCCAGTGCGCCGACAAAGAGATTACCATTCACATACACTGCGCGTAGTTCAAGCTGTTTGGGGATTTGTTCTTGAAACACAACTGGACAATAGCGCAGTGTTTCAGCATCAAGTAAGTCTTCTTTTTTAACGGCGCTGGTATACATGAAAAAAGAGGAGGCTTGCATCCCATAAGAAAGAGGTCTGAGTAGCTTGGCAACCATTTTTCCTTTAACTTCCTCAAAAAACTCTCGTGTTTGTTGAGGATTGTTGGTGACGATAGTCCGAGGTATGACAAGACCAACTTCCGATGCAATTCTCAGTTGGCGTAGCTTGTTTTCAGCTGCACTGATCCGTTGTAAATCATCCACCCAGGTAGCTCCCCTCAGACTGTCCCAAAAGCCATCTAAGACTGCGAGTGATTCATTAGAGCAGACTGCTTGGAATTGTGGAGCCAATTCTTTACCTAAGTCAGGTTGCCAGATACGTCGCATCCATACTGCTTTAACTTGGTCAGTGTTTAGGGAGCGAGTGCCATATTCCAGTTTATGATTGTTCCCAGAGTTACTAAAATTCGCCTCGATTTGTACTGTCATCGGAAACTTATCAGTATCAAGGCGAAATGGCTGTGCGCCTCGTTTTGATACAGCTTCTGCAACTCTATCTATTGTAAAGTAATCACCACTATGGGTGATTAATAAAACCACATCACGGTCAACGTACATAAAATATTTTCATTAGGTTTTTGTATTGTCTCTACTGTCAACTATAAAAAAATAAACTTTTTTAATGGGAAGCCAACCCCCAAATGGAGTTGGCAAAGCTAACAGTCTTTTTCTTCTCAGAATATTTTTTAAAACTGCATCTCTGGTGTACTCAAAAGTATGCAGTTATTTTATTTTTGAATTTTTAATGCCTCTGCACTATCCTCGCTGTCTGAAGGAAACTTCAGAGTAACAAATATCTGGTCATCATCAGAGGGATGCTTTTTTGTTACTCCATCTTCTTGATCAGATGGGTACTTCCGAGTTTGGACAAGTTCATCTTTTTCCTTCTTGGTTACACCACAATTTCCCCCACCAATCCCTTCTGATTCTTGATCAGATAGGTCTTCAAAGCTTTGCCCTTCTAAAAATCTGGCAAAGAAAGGTACTGCTTGTGAATTCAGTTTTTCTGATTTGTTTTCAGACATAATTTCTCCTACGGTTAAGTAATGATACATATATACTCATATCAATAATACTACATGTGATTTCATCTATGTAATCATAAAAATTCATTTGTAATTATTTGTAATACTTGTATAAAAATAGTGACTTTATTGTTCCATTTATGGATCATTGGCGTTGCTAATTCCATGTATAAAAATGATTTTGCATAATACCAAAATTCTTGTAGAGACGTAGCAGTGCTACGTCTCTACATCCTTCAATTCAGCAACGCCATTTTTATCTTTTTTACATAAAAGGAGCGATAAAGATTTAACTTAACCTTATCCTTACTTTTATTTGTTCTTAGTTGTCTCAATACTTTTAATGCAATATATTTGATTTAATTATGTAAAAACCCGATTTAATTTTTGAAAAGCTTAACCACTGATAGCTCTGGGTAAGGTAAATCAGACAGAAAGTGTACTTAAAAAATATTAATACATAGCTCTCAGTAGTTGTGTGTGATAAAGCAGGTTTAAAGATTCAGTCTAACCGTTTGGTATTGTGCTAACTAAATCAGGATAAACTCTATGTATCGATTCCAGATCAGTGCATACACACAAACGGGTGAATCCATCGGTCTTGTTGGTTCGACTCCAGAGTTGGGAATGTGGGACATCGTGAAATGTGTCCGCCTGCGTACAAGTGGCGATCGCTATCCTTTATGGTGGACAGATGAAATTGATATTCAACAGCCTTTATCTGGCGATGAACAGATTGAATATAAGTACATACGTCTCGATGCAAAGGGTAAAGCCCAATGGGAGAGCTTACTAGATACAAATCGCTGGATTCCCATTGATCCTAACGATAATTCCAGCACAATTACTGTAGATGATGGGGCATTCGGTTATTTACAACCTTACCCCTTTGGATACATTGAGGAGCCTGCTGTCAAAATGCCCGTGGAAGAAGGGGCTGAAAGGCTCAAAATTCTAGTAATTGGCAGTTCCGTCGCATTAGGTCATAAAGCCTGGTTTTTGAAAGGTTGGGTTTGGCTGTTGGCACAAGCTTTACAGCAAAAATATGGGCATCAACTCGTGAATGTGTCGGAAGTAGGGGCGAATGTCAGCAGAACGATCGCTCGATTTGGCTCAGTTGTCACCCCAGAACAACCTGATGTCGTAATCATTGCCTTGTCTCTGGGTAACGAAGGGTTAGCTTACTGTCCCCCTCACGAACGACGAGCAGTACAACGACGGTTTGAAAGTGGCTTGCAGCAACTTGTAAAAATGACGCGCGACATCGGAGCAATTCCAATTCTGGGCGGAGTCTATCCCAATGGCGATTATTCCCAGGAACATTACTGGCTGATCCAAGATACACACAACCGAATGCTAAGTTGGGGCGTACCTATACTAAATTGGTTGGTAGCTGTGGATGATGGACAAGGACGATGGAAAGCGGGGATATCCTTCGACCCGGCTCACCCGAACACTATCGGTCATAGCTTGATGTATCAGCAGATCGACCAGCACCTCTTCGATATCGACAAAGACAAATTAGCAAAAGAAAAACAAGGCTTTCAGCAACCGAAGGAATTTCCCATTTACTTTGACAATGCGGGCTTTCATGTCTCTGTCTGTATGGAAGAGAAGCGTTTACGGATTGTTAATCTATCACAATACAGCTACACGATCGCTCCCTATTGGCAGGAACTACAAACTGCACTGCAAAGTAAGGCTGGATTGATACCGGGTATCTACATTGCAAAGGATGTTCAACCAAGGACGCTCCCCTTCTTTGTTGTAGAGAATGGCGCGATCGCAACTACAATAAACATTCCCCCTGGTACCAACCTAGAATATAGTGCTGCCTTAAATCTCTTTTCGCCGAACAACGTTTTATTCTATGACGGGCATCTGGGGATTTTGCAAGCGGACGAACGCCACCTCTGGGTAATCAACGAATCAGACAACGAGTACAATATCCAGCCAATGTGGACGGAAGTTTGCAACGCCCTTAAAGCGATGCCATCGGGTGTCTATGAAGATCCGCTTTATCCCGACGCTCCCTTTCGCACGATGATGATTGGCAAGGATGGGCTAGAAAGCCGGGTGAAAGCACCACCGAAGTCTGCGATGCTTTTCCAATACAAATGCAAATTATCAGATATCAGCCGTGTTGCCATTCTTCCCCTTGGCGATCGCTGTGCCGTCCGTATGATGCTATATAAGATGGAGTACGATGGCCCCGCCTTTCCCTTTGATCTAACGCGCACCACCAATATTGGAGATGTCGCGGATGCGATCGAAAACGGTTTTGATGATATGTGGAACCCTGCTTTTCTGCACTACAGTCCCGATGCAGGCAGAATTTACCACAGTAAATGGTCAGGTCTATCCTTTGCCCATGAAGTCGAGGAGACAGATGACCCAACGAGCGATATGTCTCCCGTCCATGAACGGATGCGCGTTCGCTACACGGCACGCTCTGAAAGGTTTTGGTACGCACTGCGGCACTGCGATAAAGTGCTTTTTGTTCGCACAGGAATTAGCGATCGCTCTGGTGTGATAGATTTAGTCAACAAGCTACAAAAACAATGCCAGGGAAAACCATTTCATCTCTTGCTTCTTTCTCCTCAAAGCGATGATAAGTTTTTAAACCTTCCCAATGTGCTGCACTACAATGTCGAGTTTAATCCCGATCGCATGTATGACGATTTGGGACACTGGATGTACTGCACAGAGGTGATGCGAGGAATTCTAGAATCCCTTGGGGTGTCTAGCAAAAACCTCTTTTGGTGTCCGCCTAAAATCCCGAGACTTAATTCAAAAGGGTGAAAAACTAGTCCCAATTATTTTTATAAATTTATGTAAAAAATATTGATGATAAACGTTAGGTTTAATTTAAAAATCTTTATCTAGAGTAAATGAAATATTTTCAAGTTCCACTAACAAGAAATTATTAATTCCAGTTGTTTCCCAGAGGCTCATAAAATCATCTCTATTTATTTTTGAGCCAACAGGTATATGTATACTTTCTTCTTCTAAAGACTTTATTGTTACTAAACTATTACCTATAACTGGAATTGCTTTTCCCATTTTGCCAATCAATATTGATATTAAAACATCTTCTATATTTAAAGGATTATAAGGTAATTGTTCTATACATTCTTGCAAATCTTTGTTATTCCAAACAAGAGATTTAGGTTTTTGATAATAAATTGATTCAGCCTTTTCCTTAGTATACTGATAAGCATCTTGATGCCAGATGCAAGTAGAACCATATTTATCAAAACCTTTTAATGGAAAACCAGGAACATGATCATTAATAAATAACTCCCATATAGCTACTTCAGAAGACCATTTATTTTGTCTTACTAATTGATCGTGAAAATGAGCCTTATTACTAGATGTTACATAATCCCAAGAGTAATTATTTTTTTTATATAATCTTGGATATTTTGCTTCAAACATACAAACTTTTACGGTATTTTTAGCACGGAACAATATAAGTGCATCACATCCAATTGTTTTTTCTAAATTACTATTTAAAATCTGAGACTGGAAACTAAACAATCCTTTTACAAGCTGACTATTGCGTAAAAATAATCTTATATAACTCATTAATGTAGATACATAATCACGCTCATCTACAATGCAACAATCATATATATCTTTTCTAAGATGTTGATCTAAAATATAAACGCCTTTAGCTATAGAACTGTAGGGATAAAAGTTAGGCTGAATAGATATCATAAATATTTTTTTAGTAAATGATTAGAATGTATTATATCTTCAATCTAAATATAAGTTATTTGACATTATGCAATGTTGTTATATTCCAAAACAATCTTAGTGACTAAGGATTTACTTAAGTTTAAGGAATTACGAGGCGAGGTTTGAAACTCCAGGTCTAACCCTCTTCGGGCACTCTGGAGTGAAACCTTAATTTTTCATTAGTTAACAATGTCGAAAATTCGTTAATTTTTCCAAAACTGATGAAAGAGGGCTAATTAGGCGTTGATGATCGCTATCCTCGAAATAATTCAACCACTGTCGGCTTAGTAACTTTCCCCATAGCGTTGCGTGGTAACTCTTCAACTATCAAAATTTGGGTTGGCACTTTATAGACTGCCAATCGCTCTTTTGCCCAACTCCTTAAAGATTCTAATGTTAAAGGTTGTGACCCTTGCAATACTAACGCCGCACAAACCCGTTCACCCCACTCTGGATCGGCAACCCCAACCACTGCACATTCCTGAATATCTGGATGCGATCGCAATACTTCTTCAATTTCCAGAGCCGAAACTTTATACCCTCCCGTTTTGATAATATCCACACTCATCCGGCCCAGAATGCGGTAGTTGCCATTCTCCACTACTGCGGTATCTCCAGTACGAAACCAGCCATCTTGGAAGGCTTTGGCGGTTGCTTGGGGGTTTTGCCAATATTCTATAAACACTCCAGGCCCTTTAACTTGGATTTCTCCTGGTGTTCCGGCTGGAACTAACTCTCCATTTTCATCTACTAATCTCACTTCAACTTCAGGTAGTGGCTTCCCGACATATCCAGCCAACCGTTCACCGTGTAAAGGATTTGATAGCGCCATACCAATTTCAGTCATGCCATATCGCTCAAGCAGAAAATGGCCGCTGATGGTTTGCCACTTTTCTAAAACTTGAACTGGTAAAGCTGCCGAGCCAGAAACCATCAAGCGCATCTTAGCACAGCCTGCTGACATACTTTTTTGGCGTTCCTTAAAGGCATCCCAAGCAGCAATGAGCTTTACATAAATTGTTGGTACTGCCATAAATAGGGTTAAGTTACCGTCACAAATTCGGTTCCAAACAGTTTCGGCATCAAACTTGCTCAACATCTGACACTCTGCGCCAGCCCATAAAGCACAAGTCAGGACGTTAACAATCCCATGAATATGATGTAATGGCAGGATATGTAAAATGCGATCGCTTGATCTCCATTCCCAAGCGGTAGTTAAGCTAGTGACTTGCGCTTGAATATTTTGATGGGTTGTAACTACACCTTTGGGTTTACCTGTTGTACCGCTAGTGTAGAGAATTAAGGCGCGTCTAGTAATATCTATCTCTGGGAGACGACCAATATTATATGGGGGCGTTTCTGAGGTGAGGATAAATCTTAAATTGTGTTCTTCGGCAAGCGATGCCTGCGGCGCTAAACTACGCAGTATATCTTCAAAATTAGGATGAGCAATAATAATCGATGCTCCAGAATTGGTAATTACATACTCTAATTCTGGGCGCGGGTGGGAAATACACAGAGGTACAGCTATACCACCAGCCCGCCAAATTCCCCATTGAGTGGCTACATACTCAAACCCAGGCGGGATGAGAAAGGCAACTCGCTGCTCCTGTAAATCTTCTGAATTATTAAGAAGACCTGTTGCTATTTGACCAGAAGTGTGCAGCAAATCTCGATAGGTAAATGCTCTATCTGTTGTAGCAATTGCTGTTTTCTCGTTGTGTTCTTCAGCACGAATAATCAATGGAATATTCACGTTTATTTACCAATTTAGGGTTGATTCAGTCTACTTACAGAAAGCATATAGCAATGTTAAACGAGATTTAAATTTTACTATTTGACCAATGTCTGTAACCTAAAAGACATTACAACCAACGTTGCTTTTTAGCATAAGCAATACTACCAATTACAATTAATGCCATCACGCATATCACAGCAGGATAAAACCAAGGTTGTTCTAATTCCGGCATATATTTGAAGTTCATGCCATAGAAACCAGATATAAAAGTAATTGGTAAAAATATGGTTGAGAGAATAGTTAGACGATTAATTCGTTCACCGGTTTTGCTAGCAATATTATCGCGTTGAATTTCCATTAATTCTGACATCCAGGCTCTCAATGCTTGATATTCTTGCCAAAGTTTATCTACGTGATGAACTAATTCTTGATTGAATAATTCCTTCACTGGTTGGGTTATCCATTGGAAATCTTCGTAATCCATAATAGCCATCAGTGACTTGATGCTTTGAAAATTACGGCGTCCTGAACGAGTCGATTGCCTCATCGTGGCAATTTTTTGGTATGTTAATTCATCACCAGAATTATCTAAAACTTCATCTTCTAAATCATCAAGCTTTCTAGAAATATAGTCAAATACAGTATGGTAATTATTCAAAGTCTCTTTAAAAATAAGATAAAAAACATAGTCAATTCCTAACGTTTCAATATCTTTAGTTCGTTTTTGTAGATTATTAGCTAAAATACTTAAAGCTTTTAATTCAGTGATTTCAAAGGTAATAATAAAATTATTCCCCAGCACAATATTGCCACGAGCAACCTCAAACTCGTGATTTTTTATTTGAGGAGTTAATATTTCATAACTGTCAAATAAACAATCTTCTACGTCTTCATCAATTCCTACAGGGGAATGGTTGAAAACCATATTAACACGCGATGGATTAAGACCAAAGTGCTTAATAATTTTGGCTGTTCCAGTGCGATCGCGGAAGTGAATACAGCGCAACCAAATATTGCGAGAACTATCAATTTGTTTTAGTACCACATCGACATGATTACTGTTGAATAATTCCACTTTGTCTGGATGAAAAGTGATAAGAGTTAACATATAGCCATCCTAATTGAGTCGTGGAAAAACACTATGACTCATGTTGAGCGATAAGTTATTAGTCTACAAGGACACATAAAATGTCAAAGCTTAAGGTTTATTAGGGTGAATAAACATATTGCAATGCGCTTGGTGTTAGTAATATTTTACCCCAAAAGATCCCCCCAACCCCCCTTAAAAAAGGGGGAACTGAATCTAAATTCCCCTTTTTAAGGGTAGTTTACGGGGATCTAAAACGTTTTGCTACCGACTAGAGGACTTTTAAAATATCTCTTAAAATGGTGTTACTGTATTGAGTCATAGCTCAATTTTTTTCTCTTTTTCCAGATTTAGGGCGGCTAGCTTTCGCTGGTACTGAATTATTTTGCAAAATTGCAATTTCTCTTTGTGCATCTTGATAACTATCTTTTTCACCTTGCTGTTGGAATAATTTTGCAGCTTTTCTGAAATCTGCGATCGCTCCCTGTTTATTTTTCTGCTTAGTGCGAATCACGCCCCGGTTATAATAGGCTAAGGCATTGTTAGGATTAATTGCGATCGCTCGTGAATAATCTTGATTTGCAGCTTTTTTATTTCCTAGTTCGAGATAGGCATTACCACGGTTATTATAAGCTGCTAAATTATTAGAATCTAGTTTCAGCGCTTCAGTGTAATCTTCAATAGCGCCTTTATAATCTCCGAAAGAAAAGCGGTGAATACCTCTGTGGATGTAAGCAGCAGTAAATTTAGGATCAATCTGTAAAATAGCGTTGTAATCTTCAGTAGCTTCTAGGTTATCTCCCAGATCGCTGTAAACATCACCACGATTAAGATAAGCTTCGATGTATTTAGGATTGATATTAATTGCGTCTGTATAATCTTTCAAAGCTGCATATTTTTGCTTATTAATAGATTGAGTTAAAGCTCTTTGATAATAAGCTTTAGCATCGGTAGGATTAATTTTAATTACTGTATCAAAATCTTGGATTGCTTCAAGTCTTTGTCTGAGGCGACGGCGAATAATCCCTCGCTGCAAGTAGGCTTCGGTATACTGAGGCTTGAGAGCGATCGCTTTGTTAAAATCTCCAATTGCCCCTTTATTATCCTTCAGTTGAGTACGGGCTAACCCCCGGCCATAGTAAGCATAAGCATCTTTAGAATTTAATTTAATCGCTTGGGTATAGTCTGCGATCGCTTCTTTGTACTTGCCTAATTCAGACAAAGCAAATCCTCGATCAAAATAGGCATTAGCATCTTGAGGATTGAGCAAAATAGCTTGGCTAGAATCTGCTTGTGCTTGCTCGTAATCTCCTAATCGATAATAAGCATCGCCTCGCCTATTATAAGCCAGAGCGTTTTTTGGATCTAATTCAATCGCCTGATTAAAATCTTCAATTGCTCCTTCATAGTTTCCTTCATCATATTTATTGATTCCCTCTTGGTATAATGTTTGTTGGGCATTTATTAGAGGTTTTAGCAACTTCAATTGCCACGCTCCAACGCCAAGTATGATGCAGCTAACTACCCCCGTTAGAACTAATAGTAGTTTTTTCTGATGCTGTTTTTCCCGATCGCGATCAACATTTGTGAGGTTTTTCAGATCGTCTAAAACTTCAGTTGCATACTGGTAACGTTTACGATAGTCAAAACGCACCATTTTATTAATAATTCTGGCTAATTTTCTGTTAATTTTTAAATTTTTGTTCTGCCAAACTGTTTCACCCGTCAGTCGATTTTTGCGAGTTCGCAAATTAGATATATCGTTTTCAGATAAACCTAGAAGTGCTGTGATCGCAACCATACCCAAAGCATATATATCGCTATTGTATTTAAGATTGCCGTTAATTTGTTCTATCGGTATATATTCGAGATTGTTAACGGTATTAGTGATGGCTTGATTAACAGTACTAAAATCAACCAAAATTAACTTTTTATCTGATTCACGACGAATGATATTAGCTGGATTAATATCCCGATGAATCACGCCATAGCTATGTACAATTACCAAAATTTCTAATATATCTGATAAAAGACTAATTACTTGGTCTTCACTCAAAAGTTGCCCCTGGAGAATTTCGTCAGTTAAAGGATTACCGACTATAAATTCTTGGACTACATAAAATTCTTCATTTTCTTCAAAAGAAGTTATAAGCTTTTGAATTTTATCGTTTTCTTGCCCTAATTTTTCTAAAGTTGCTGCCTTGCTGTCATACAAGCGGCGTAGAATTGTTAAAGTTTGAGGACTGCTACTAGCAGAACGTAACTGCTTTACTATAAATTGGCTGCCAGCAATATTAATATCTTCAACTAAATAGGTTTTTACCTTTTCATTATCATTCAGAATTTTTAGTATTCGATAATTTCCATTTAGTAAATGACTATTCATTAATATAAATACAGTTTAATAAATTGTTTTATTATACCTTAGGTGTTTTTACTGGTGATTTTATTTAAAGAAATATTTATTAAAAAAAATAATGCCATTCTGGCAGGTAAAAGTATTAATTATTAGCTAATGTGGCATATTACTACTAATATGGTTCTTAATTAATAAAATATTAAAAACTTAATACGGTTACATATTACCAGACTTGAGTAAAATTTGTACATTAAACGACATTTGGTAAAAGAAGTGAGTAGGTAGGGGGGATATTTTAATCTTGATTTTTTAGCAATCCCCCTCATGACACAATACCGTTGAGTAGAGACGCGAAATTTCGCGTCTCTACATGCTGAAATCAATACCAAAAATCCTTAACCCAAGTGTATTGCCTCATGACACCTAATCCTTCAATGGAGTGGAAAATAGAAGTTTGAGTTATTCATAACCCCATATAGAAGATTGAAAATCAACATATTTGGGCAGAAAAAAGACGTAACTTGATGCTGTGTATCCGCCAATTGCACAGAATTCATATTGAATTCTGGCTCCTAACTCCTGAATTTTTTCTTGTTAAAAATTCCAAATTTAGTTCTACGCTGGCACGACAAATTTCTCACTACCAGCTAATCCAAAAGCAGCATGAATGACTTGCAAAGCTTTAACACCTTGCTCTTGTGCCACGACACAGCTAATTTTTATTTCTGAGGTGGCAATCATTTGAATATTAATTTGGTATTCGGCTAGTGCTTCAAACATTTTGGCGGCTATACCTGGTTGTCCCACCATACCTGCACCTACAATACTCACTTTAGCGATCGCACTATCTAAAACAACTTCACCCCATCCTAATTCTGCTGCTACTTGGGTAAGCATTTTTTTTGCACTTTCCCCGTCTATCCGCGAGACTGTAAAAGCAATATCTCGTCTGGGGACACCATCAATCACTCGACAACGCTGAGATTGGATAATCATATCAACGCTGATATTATGCTGCGCTAATAATCCAAACAGCTTCGCCGCCATCCCCGGCCGATCTGGTAATTGACGAATAGCAAGACGCGCTTGGTTCAAATCGAGAGCTACACCACGAACGGGAGAAGTGGGGAGTGGGGAGTGGGGAGTGGGGAGTGGTGAGGATAAAAAAATTAATTTATCTTCCCCTGCTCCCTCTACCTCCCCTGCTTCCCCTGCTCCCCCTGCTCCCTGCCCCCCTGCCTCTATCTCAAAGGCGCTGCGGAGTGCGTTGACGGCGCGATCGCATTCGGTTGCATTGACTACGCAGCTTACTTTCACTTCGCTGGTGGAAATCATCTGGATGTTCACGCCTGCTTCAGCTAAGGTGGCGAACATCTTTGCAGCTACACCAGGGCGCCCAATCATTCCTGCGCCTGCGATACTGACTTTGGCAATGTTATGTTCTACCATTACCTCGGCTTCGTCAGATTTGGGGTTAGATTGACTCCTCAGTGCTGGGGCGATCGCTGCTGCTACTGCTTCTGCCCGTTTTAATATTGGTGTAGTAACAGTAAAGGCAATGTCATTACTGTTACCTTCATGAACTGACTGAATAATTAAATCTACATCTACTTTTTGCCGAGAAATTTCGCCAAATAACCTAGCTGCTACGCCTGGTTTATCAGGTACGCGCAACAAAGCTACCTTTGCTTGGTTTGTGTCAAATTCTACAGCATCCACTGGCAGGGCAATTTCTAGATTGATTAGCGATCGCCCTTGGGGTTTGGCTGATGTTACCCAAGTACCGGGAGCATCCGTCCAGCTAGACCTAACTACTAAGGGGACGCCATAGTTACGAGCGATTTCCACAGCGCGGGGATGTAGCACTTTTGCCCCTAAGCTAGCTAGTTCCAACATTTCATCGCAGGTGATGTCATCCATCAACTGGGCTTCGGCAACTAAGCGGGGGTCTGTAGTTAAAATCCCAGGAACGTCTGTATAAATTTCACAAAAATTGGCTTGTAATGCGGCTGCGATCGCCACCGCCGATGTGTCAGAACCACCACGCCCCAAAGTTGTAATTTCCATTTCTCCGGCGTTGGATGTGCCTTGAAAGCCTGCTACTACAACTACTTTACCTGCATTTATGTGGCGAGTTAGGCGAGTAGTTTCAATATGTAAAATCCGAGCGCGGCTGTGTTCGGCTTCAGTAACAATTCCTACCTGAGCGCCAGTCATGGAAATTGCTGGTTGTCCGAGTTCCTGCAAAGCCATACTAAGTAAGGCGATGGTAACTTGTTCTCCAGTGGAAAGCAGCATATCCATTTCCCGGCGGTTAGGATTTGAAGAAATTTCATTAGCTAGTTTGACGAGTCCATCGGTGGTTTTGCCCATTGCCGAAACCACTACGATAAGCGAGTTTCCAGCTTTAACAGTTTTGTAAACGCGTTGTGCAACAGCTTGAATACGTTCGACTGAACCGACAGATGTACCACCGTATTTCTGAACTATGAGCGCCATAACTTTTATACAATCAATTGTGTCTGTTTTGCTCAATGCCTCCGCCGCGTTAGGAAGGCTTGAAGATATTAATAGATATTTAGTTTACTAAAAATTGTGTAGCATACCCAATCATAAGTTGATTGTTCAAAGTTTATTGGGATTAGCGATCGCAGCCAAATCATCGGTTACACCACCAATTAGTGGCAAAAACACCTACAAAACAGATCGTGTCACCAATTTGGGAAACATCCTACCAGTTTCTTCCAGAATGAGTGCCAATCACATTGCAATTTAGAAATTTTAAATGGTTACTTGGTGTACTAGGTATTTTCAACTGTCCCTAGTAATCTATCCCATTAGTTATGAGAGGTAAAAAAGTTCGTAGTCAAGATTTTAGTGCTAGATTCTGAAGCACTGAAGTGCTTACTACAAACTCATCAAATTTAATGCGATAGACCACTAGTTAGTTTTTATTTTGATGATTCTAGATGTCGAGTGTGGTATTAGTCGTATACTGAACACAATAAATCACACAGAAAATTCATAATTAGCAATAAATTAGCGCAATTTTAAAGATGACTTTAAAAATCATTTAATAGATATATTTTGTGAGAAAGTTAATACAAACGTATATTCACTGATTTCAAATTCATGGATTCTTTACCTATCAATTCCTTACTTGAAGAGTTGAAAAACCCCGATGCCACAGTCCGCGAAAAAGCAACCAGAAAAATCTGGCGGATTTGGTTTCAGCAAAAGGGAATTTATGGGCTGGAAATAATCGATCGCAGTCAAAAGTTACTCGATGCAGGTGAAATTACTGAAGCCGAAACAGCACTGACAGCACTAATCAAAGACCAGCCAGATTTTGCAGAAGCTTGGAATCGCAGAGCTTTTCTGTATTACAGTATTGGAGATTATCAAAAATCTTTAGCAGATTGTCAGATGGTTATACAGATAAATCCGATACATTTTGGGGCACTTCACGGTATGGGTTTGTGTTATGCAGCACTAGGAGAGTATGGTGAAGCTATCAAAGCTTTTAAAGCTGCTTTAGAAATTCAGCCCTATTCGCTGGTGAATCAAAAGTTGATTCTAGAATGTACATTTAGATTCAGTTACAACGGCAAATAGAAGAGAATATCATCCTGTTTTATGAATCCGTCATCATCCTCATCAACAGCAGTTCATCGCCTTAGTCGCCGCAATTTTATTCAATGCGGTTCTATCTGGATTAGTAGTAGTTTTATTGCTGGTTGTACTAACAGCAACCAACCATCAACTAGCAATTCTCAGTTGAATAAAGTTACATTTGGCACAAACTGGATAGCACAAGCAGAACACGGAGGATTTTACCAGGCGATCGCCACTGGTATTTATAAAGACTATGGTTTAGATGTCACCATCAAAATGGGTGGCCCCCAGGTTCCCAGTGGTACTCAATTGTTGATGGGGGATGCGGTAGATTTCTTCATGGGTTATGGCATAGATGCCGTGAATGCCATAGCACAAGGTATTCCCAAAATCACAGTCGCAGCAATTTTCCAGAAAGACCCCTGGTGTCTTATTGCACATCCCAACCCAGCAATTAAAACTCTTGCAGACCTCAAAGGCAAACCAATTTATGTCTCTGCTTCTGCTAATATTACTTATTGGCCTTTACTTGAAGCAAAGTATGGTTTTACCGAAGATCAAAAACGCCCTTACAACTTTAATCCGGCTCCTTTTTTGATTGACAAAAACTCAGCCCAGCAAGGTTATATTACGTCTGAACCCTTTGCTATTGAGAAGCAGGGCGGTTTTCAGCCAGTGGTATTTTTATTAGCAGATTATGGTTATCAACCTTATGCAACTACTATTGAAACCAAAAAAGAACTAGTAGAAAAAAAGCCTGAATTAGTGCAGCGATTTGTTGATGCCTCAATTAAAGGTTGGTATAGCTACCTAGAAAACCCCCAACCAGGGAATCAGTTAATTAAAAAAGATAATCCAGAAATGACGGATGAGCAACTTGTCTATAGCATCCAAAAGCTAAAACAATATGGGATTATCCTTTCTGATGCCGCAGAAAAACAAGGGATTGGCGCGATGAGTGACGCAAAGTGGAAATCACTCTTTGACAGCATGGTTAATACTAAAATTTCTAAATCCAACGTTAACTACAAAGAAGCATACACCTTGCAATTTGTGAATAAAGGGGTAGGCTATTACAATAAGTAAGCCGCTTGCTATTCTCCAGATTTTTAGCTATTTCTCAAAGTGGAGTATCCAATTCAGTTTCAACATCTGAGTTGATTTCCACTTCAACACTCTCAACAGCTTGGCGTAATGCTAAAAAAGCCTCCTTTAAGGGTTGACTAACTGCACTATCGGGTTCTGCAAGCACAAGCTTTTGATATTCCTCCACAAACTGCATTCGTAAGCGATGAAACAAGTGCAAAAAATGCCGTAAAAAACCAAGACAATCAAGTACTACAATCTCTATACCCCCTGTCTTTTTATAGAGATTAGCAGCATAGTCTTCTACATCTTTATCTATAGTTTCAGTAGTTATAAATATTTTTTGACAAGAGCGGTAGAAGCCAGTCAAGATGACTATATTTTCCTCCATACCAACCGAATGCTATCAGTTTACTCATAATTTTGTTATTTTTTGTAACCCTTTACTTTAACACTAAGTTGTTCAGTTCAACTCAAATAGATACCATTTAAATTTACATTAGCAGTATTTTGAAGTAATATTTAGTTAACATCGACTCGAAGAAATCTTATTAATACTTTCAACGGCTTTGACTTTTAACTGATAATTATATTAACCATTAAAAATATTTTCCATATTGTTTCATACAGTCAAATTTGAATCTACAGAATGAATAACAATCCCGTTATCACACTCAATCAAATTAGTAAGGTCTACACTAATGGTACTGTTGCCCTGCACGACCTAAATTTAACAATTCCAGAGTCGCAATTTGTCAGTTTAGTTGGCCCCTCCGGGTGCGGTAAAAGTACAGTTTTGCGCCTGATTGCCGGATTGGGGCGCACGAATTCTGGTAGTATTGACTGGGGTATAACTCAGCAAGCAAGAAAACTGGCTTTTGTTTTTCAAGATGCCGCACTCATGCCTTGGGCTAACGTTAGAGAGAATATACGCCTACCGCTAAAGTTAGCGAGAATATCTAAAAAAGATAGCCAAAAATTGGTACACGAGACATTAGAACTGGTAGGATTAAAAGGTTTTGAAGAAAACTATCCCCGCCAGTTATCAGGTGGGATGAAAATGCGGGTATCAATTGCTAGAGCATTAGTTACTCAGCCAAATGTTTTATTA
Source organism: Nostoc sp. CmiVER01 (assembly GCF_034531135.2). Classification (NCBI taxonomy): domain Bacteria; kingdom Bacillati; phylum Cyanobacteriota; class Cyanophyceae; order Nostocales; family Nostocaceae; genus Nostoc; species Nostoc sp. CmiVER01. The sequence continues at coordinate 44,782 of NZ_JAVRBU020000033.1, read as the reverse complement.
ATGGATGAACCATTTGGCGCATTAGATGAAATTACTCGTAGCAAACTCAATGGTGATTTACTAAATTTGTGGCTTCAACAACGCTGGACGGTGGTTTTTGTTACTCACAATATTTACGAAGCAGTGTACTTATCAAATCGCGTGCTAGTTATGGGGATAAGTCCCGGAAGGATTGTAGCTGATGTAGAAATTGATGTCCCTTACCCCCGTAACGATGACTTTCGCACATCATTGCTGTACAACCAATATTGCCGTGAAATTTCTCAACATCTAGCTAAAGCTATGAGCTTTGCGCCAATTTAAAATTTTTAAGTATATGTTATTCATCCGTCGTAGCCAATCACAAAAAACATCGAGCAAGTTTCTTTCTGCTGAGGTTTTGGCACCGATAGGAGTTGGCATTATAGCATTGTTTTTATGGGATATATTTGTGCGGATAACACATCTACCTCCTTATATTCTCCCTAGCCCTTTATTAGTATTTAAAACTTTAATTACTGATTGGAACGAGCTTTTTCCATCACTATTAATTACACTGCAAATCACAGTTGTTGCTTTTATTGCTGCGACTATTTCTGGTTTAGTAATGGCGATTTTTTTCACCCAAAGTAAATGGATTGAACGCAGTTTATTTCCCTATGCAGTAATTTTACAAACAACTCCGATAGTTGCGATCGCACCTCTAATAATCCTCTGGTTAAAAAATAACACTTTCGCCGCCTTAGTTGTTTGTGCCTGGATAGTCGCCTTTTTCCCCATCGTATCCAACACTACACTAGGACTCAACAGCGTTGACCGGAACTTGCTCAACCTATTTCAACTTTACAAAGCTTCTCGCTGGCAAACTCTGCTGTATCTCCGTTTACCTAGCGCCATGCCCTATTTCTTAGGTGGTTTAAAAATTAGCGGTGGTTTAGCATTAATTGGCGCAGTGGTTGCCGAATTTGTTGCTGGTACTGGTGGGGCAAAATCTGGCATTGCTTACCGGATTTTAATTTCCAGCTACAACTTACAAATTCCTCGGATGTTTGCAGCATTATTTCTCACAACTGGGTTGGGTGTATTAATTTTTGTCAGCTTGAGTACCTTATCTGACTTTATATTAAGTAAGTGGCATGAAAGTGCAGTCAAACAAGAAAACTAGGATTTTAAAACGCAAAGGAACGCAAAGGTTTACGCAGAGGAACGCAGAGGAATTAATTCTCTGAGAACCTTTGAGCTTCCCTCTGCGTTAAAAAAAGGATATAAGCTATGACGACATTGAATGCCCTAATTAATGCTCTAGAAGGCATAGAAACCATCACCGACTCCGCCCAAGTCGCCAAATTATCCCAGGATTATCACAGCTTTAGCCCAGTACTTGTGCCGAAACTAGAAGGAAAAGTTGGGGATATTGTAGTGCGTCCCGTCAATGAAGCAGAGGTTTTAAAAGTTGCCGCCGCCTGCGCGAAACACCGTGTGCCCGTAACAGTGCGGGGTGCGGGAACTGGGAATTATGGGCAATGCGTACCGTTGCATGGTGGCGTAATTTTAGATATGACGCGGATGCAAGAGATTCTTTGGGTAAAGCCGGGCGTAGCGCGGGTAGAAGCCGGGGTGAAGTTGGCGGCTATAGATAAAAAAACCAGAGAAATCGGCTGGGAAATCCGCATGGCCCCCTCCACATACCGCACAGCAACAATTGGCGGATTTATTGCTGGGGGGAGTGGGGGCATTGGTTCGATACAATATGGATTATTAAGCGATCGCGGTAATATCCTAGCACTGCGAGTGGTAACTGTAGAAGATGAACCCCGTGCGATCGAATTACGCGGTGACGATGTGCAAAAGGTGAATCATGCTTGGGGAATTAATGGCATTATCACCGAAGTCGAAATCCCCTTGGGGCCAGCTTATCCTTGGGCAGAAGTGATTGTCACCTTTGACGACTTTATGAAAGCAGCAAAGTTTGGTCAAGCTGTTGGCAATGCTGATGGCATGATTAAGAAGTTGATTTCTGTATTTGCATCCCCAATTTCCCAATACTTTCATGCCCTACAAGAGTACATTCCTGAAGAAACTCACTCAGTATCTTTGATAATTGCCGAATCGAGTTTGGAATTCTTACCAGGTTTGGTGCAGCAATATGGCGGCAAAATTACTTATGAAAAACCAGCCGAGGAAGCGGGGAAAGGTATACATTTAGGAGAATTTAGCTGGAACCACACTACCTTACATGCCCGGAGTGTAGATACTGGTGTTACCTATTTACAAAGTATGTTTCCTCGTGACCGCAGTTTGCAACTAGTACAGCAGATGTATCATCATTTCGGCGATGAGGTAATGATGCATTTGGAATTTTTTCGCGTGAACGGTGCGGTAGTTCCTGGTGCATTGCAACTTGTGCGCTACACCACCGAAGAACGTCTTAATGAGATTATCTGCTATCACGAAGAACACGGTGTGAGTATTGCCAATCCCCACACGTATATTATTGAAGACGGCGGCAGAAAAGTTGTTGATCCTGAGCAGTTAAAATTTAAGGAAATAGTTGATCCATATCGGTTGATGAATCCTGGTAAAAGCAAAGTTATTCAATTGCAAATTCAAAATTAGCAATCTATAAAAAACACATATCAGAATTTTTTCTGTATATTTGTGTAACTTGTATTCAAAAAACTAGTTGTAAGACGTTTATAATTTGTGGTTTGATTTTAAGAGCCGTGGGGATAACCCAAAATCCACCATTCCAAAATCGCCCATGATTGAAATTGACGGTTCCTACGGAGAGGGAGGCGGACAAGTTCTTCGCACTTCCTTAAGTCTAGCGGCCATCACTGGCGAACCCATACGAATTTCAGGCATTCGCGCTGGACGCAAAAAACCAGGATTAGCAGCACAACACTTAACAGCAGTTCGGGCTGCGGCGAGAATTTGTAATGCCCAACTACAAGGTGATGCTTTGGGTTCAATGCTGCTGGAATTCATCCCAGGTAGTGCTGTGCAAGCTGGAACTTATACCTTTGATGTTAGTAAAGCACAAGTTGGTGGTTCTGCGGGTGCGATCGCTCTAGTTTTACAGACAATTCTTTTACCTTTGGCACTAGCATCTGGCAATTCTCAAGTAACACTAAAGGGTGGAACTCATGTAAACTTTAGCCCGACAGTGACGTACATTGAGCAAGTTTATTTGCCGATATTGCAACGCATGGGTGTACAAGCCCAAGTCAAGTTAGGCGCTTGGGGGTGGTTTCCCAAAGGTGGCGGAGAGGTACAGTTGCAGATAGATGGCGGTGGTAAACTCAACGGGATTAACTTGCTAGAACGGGGAAATTTACAACAGGTGCGAGGGCTAGCAGTGGTAACAGAATTGCCTTCGCATATTCCCCAACGGATGGCGAATCGTGCCGAGAATTTGTTAAGGGAAGCACATTTGAAAGTTGCTGTACACGCTTTGCGAGAAAGAGGTATAGCACCTGGAGCAGGTATTTTTTTAACTGCCCAGTATCAGAACAGCTTGACTGGCTTTGGTGGATTTGGGCGATTACGGTTATCGGCGGAAACAGTTGCAGAAATTGCTTGTCAGCAACTGCTTGAGTTTCATCATACTGGCGCAGCAGTGGATGAACACTTAGCAGACCAGTTATTATTGCCAGCTGCTTTAGCTTTACAAGAAAGTCATTACCGGGTGGCTGAGGTAAGTAGACATTTGACGACGAATGCAGCCGTAATTGAACAATTTGGGTTGGCGCAGATTAGGGTAAGTGAAGCTGAGAAAATCGTGTCGGTAATCCCTATAATTGGTGAGTAAGATTAAAGACTGAACACTTTCTTAAGAGTCTTTATTTTTGTGGTATCAATGCCACATTCAAGTTTAGAGATAGGATTTAAGCTTTTCCACTTGCCTTTACTAGCACTGAATATAATATCAGATGATTTTTCTATATCAATAGCTTCAAAGCCATCTATTTGAGATTTTGATAAATAACTCAAACGAATAAACACTTCATCTCTTGATGCAGATTTAATACTCACAACTTCTGGTGGGGATAACTGTGGTAAAGCTTGTAATGGTGAGAGAAAAAATACTTTTGCAAGAGCATCCAACTTTTTGCCTTTAGTAATTCCACACTTCAAGGTAAGAATTGGGTTAAAATTAGACCAAGTTTTGCGATTAGACTCTGCAATTCGTTTTGTGGTAACAATAGGATCTACACCCCTTAAAGCACTACTTGGTTCTGATATTAAGTATTTGAGTGCAGCTAAAATAGTATCCTGTGATGCTGTATTCAAATTTACTTTAGGTAAAACTTCTCTAGCTAAAATTTGTGCCTGCTCAATACTTTGAGATTCTGGTGAGATAACTATGCACCAGACTCGCTCTAACTTAGCTTCTTGAGCAACTGCATATACAAAATGATTACTAACAACTTGATATTGATAGTCCCCAATTTCTTTAACAATAACAGGAATCCAATTTCGCCCATCAACTTGTAAAACGGTTTCTGCTGCTGCTTTGATGATAAATTCAGATTCGGAAAACTTCTCTCCAGGTTTAAGATCAGTTAACTTCAGATGCATTAGTTTGCCAATATTATCAAAATCACTCATACAATAAAATACTCCTTAGCTAGTTCGAGATAATATTTTGCAGCTGTAGAATCCTTAAAGGCTGCTGGAATTCGAGCGAAGGCTGCACCTGCTACAATTGCATAACTTGGCAAACTAAATATTGTTGTATCTTTGGCAGCTGTTCCATATTTAGGGTAAAAATAAGGAAGCAAATTAAACTTCGATGCTTTGATCTCTTTGGTAATAATAGCTTCAATCTCCTGATTGGCTATTTTAAGCTGAGGAAGAGTGATAGTTTCACCATTAAAAAATATAGGTAAAGCAATTGGCCCACCATCTCGTCTAGCTGCCTTAACTTTTGGTACTAACTCTTTAATTACTTTAGCTGCATTATCTAGGGATGCTAAATTATTGTGCTTTGTAGGTATCAAAACAGCATCACAGGCGTAAAGACTACTTTGACTAAAAAACATCCAGTTTGTCGGACAGTCTATAAATATATAATCATATTCATATATAAAAGCTTTCAGAGCATCTTTTAACCTAGCAGACCCCTTTTCAATTCTTGTAGCTAAATCTTGCTCTGTAAAACCTCCCAGCTTTGGATCTGCCGGAATAACGTCAAATTGTAATGATTTACTAGATTTAAATTTAACTGTAAATGGTTGAACTGTATCGTGAATGTTTAAATCTCTGTCGGATAGACAATCATATAAACTGATTTTTCCTACCTGTAAACCAAGAGATTTAGTTAAATCTCCTTGTTGTGGATCAAAATCAATTACTAAAACTCGCTTTCCTTGTTGTGCAAGAGTGGCTGCTAAATTAACAGTTGTTGTAGTTTTGCCCACACCTCCTTTGTTGTTGTAAACACAAACAGTTAAAGCTTTGGGCGGATTGTCAATTAAATATTTAACATGGGAGACAATAGCATTAATATTATCTTTTTTAATTAAAATACTGGGAGTGGCAGGAAATACAACTTTTCCATGTCGCCGTAATAATTGAATATGAACTGAATTAGTAATAATGCCCCAGTGAGATGTATTGCACTTAGAATCAAGTAGATATTTTTTTATTTGCTCTTTAGTGTGTATATATTGAGGAGTTCCTTCTGATAAATTAATCTTGGCTCCTGCTCCTGTTGCTCGTGCTTTGACTTCAATCAGTAAGTAGGGATTCATTTTAGACGATATAAAAATATCAGTATCAGCATTCTTACGCGCAGCAAAATCTACTGCTCCAGTCCCCGTCTTAAATTGTGGAAAAAGCTCTTGCTGATTAAATCCAAGTGCGTTTATTAAAGGTCTTGCAAAGACATCACTGATGTATGCCTCATTACTCTCATCAGGCAAAATGTTGTCTAAAATTTGGTTCCACTCTGTAAGTAGCATTACTTAATAAGCAAACGGGAACAATGACAAAACCGTTTGTTTGATTAATTGAATCAAATTTGCTACTTAATCGACCTCAGTATTTTTAACTAATTGAATTGATTACTATATTCAAGCTTTTCCCTAAAAGCGATCGCACTTACAGCACTAACACTTTGCCTATATAGCCAACGAAAAATTACCTGTGGGGTATATGGCTAGATAGAAATTTGCCTCATTTCTACTTTTGGAAATGAGGCAAAGGTGTTTTATTTAAGCGGAGACAGAAAACTTTTGATAGTTTATTTAAGAGGATTTGCAATCAAACTTGTAACCTGTATGTGTTGTAACAATTAGCAACCATCCAATTTACAAGGCAATGCAAATGTAGTTGAGACTGAGTTCAGTTGTCTCTGATACTTGCTCTTTAATTAATTATGGAATAGAGCGTTTGAATTTACCTCTATCAAAGGCATATATGTAGGTTAAGTCAGTTTGCGATCGCAAATACAAGAAATTAGGTATTGGGTATTGAGCAGAAATATGTTTGTTGTTGGCTGTACTAATTAGGTGTAGCACTCTTGTACCTATAAAAAACCATTAGGCTGACATCAATTGCTGAAGACGCTGTGGTTCCTCTCCTAGCCAATCTGGATTTTGAGCAGTGCTATCGAAAATTGATGAGGTTTTGAAAGGCTCAAACTTACCGCATGATGCCGCTTCTGCTGTTTTTGCTAAAAGCGATCGCACCTGCTGGTCATTCATTGGCTGGAACGTCCGCACTGCTTCAAAAGTTTGCTCTAGAATCTCCATGTTGTCAATTCCGGTAATCACAACTGATGTGGGCAGATTCAAAGCATAGTGTAAACATTCAATTGGCGTTACAGTATTTGACCTTAAAATAATACCGTTTCCCAAGCTTTTCATTCCCAGAACGCCAATGTTTTGTTTAACCAGTTCTGGCACAACCAGCTTTTCAAAGCTCCGGTAGTGGGCATCCATTACATTGAGCGGCATCTGCGCCGTATCAAATTTAAACCCGTTAGCAGCTGCAACTTCCAGCATGTGCAGATGAACATAGGGGTCTTTGTGCCCAGTAAAACCAATATATCGGAGTTTGCCAGCTTCTCGTGCTTCAATCAAGGCAGCATTCGCACCTTCTTCATCGAAAACTCGATGTGGGTCTTCGTGCCGAAGGATTTCGTGGTGCTGAACGAGATCGATGCAATCAACTTGCAGGCGTTGGAGTGATTCGTCTAGCTGTTTTGCGGCTGCTTTTTTAGAGCGACCATCGATTTTTGTCATCAAGAACACTTTATCTCGATAGCCATCACGCAGCGCCTTTCCCATGCGAATCTCGCTGACTCCACCGTTGTAATCCCAACTGTTATCCATAAAGGTAATGCCACGCTCAATGGCTGTTCTAACAATTCGGATACCCAGTTCCTCATCAACGTGCTTTAAGGCGATATGCCAACCACCCAATCCAATGGCGGAAACTTTTTCTCTTGTACTGCCGAGAACTCGATATAGCATTTCTGAATTTGACGTAGTTTCTGCCATCTATTCTCCAAGTCTTTCAACTATTACTTAAATACATATAGATATGTGCTAATTAAAACACAAAGATAAGTTGACAATATCTTGCTGAAGATACACTTTTCAACACGATCAAGAAATTATAGAAGAAGTCAAAATGCCGATGGTAATTTGGAATGTATGAGATAGACACCAATGCACGGCAATGCGCCCCTACGATCATCTTTGTATTCAAAATAAAACCGTTATGTAACAAGTACTAACGGTCAGCTAAATATATTCAAGTTTTGTTTCAATTCTAAATTTTGCACTATTACCAACTAGTTTTGGCAACAAGAGAAACTAGTGGAATCTCTTTAAATCTACTGTTCTTTTTTGTTGTAATATTACCCCGATATAAGCGATCGCTTTGGATCAAAATCCCATTAATGGGACACGGCAAACCGTGCCCCTATTAAGGCTTCATACCAGTACCTATGGGGTGTCTAGTAAATTAGCTGTTGCGGGTGAGTCGGTACAGGGCATTTGTACTGTGGAGTGGTGGAATAAAGTTTCCAGATAGACTCGAGCAGCACGGCGATCGCTATCTCCATTTTGGAGTAAAAACAATGATAGCGCCGCCGTCAATACTCTGTTTTCATCCCAATCAGGATGGGTTTCTAAGTAGTTTTTTAAGGATTCGTGGAGTGTTTCAGGAATTTCTGTAAAGATGCTAACCGTTGCTTTCATGAGATTTTCCTCCTATGAGGATAATCAAGAGGGACAAGTTGCTTGCGCTGAAGCGGCTTATAGCTACTTCACACGCCCTTTCGCCAGCCCGTCAATCTACGCTTACATCTGGTGGTAATATATTTTACACATTTGATGCCAACGGTTGAACGGATTACAAAAGCAAGCCGAATCATTGTGCGCCAAGAGGGGGTGGGTTTGTCAATGCTGCGAAATGTTAAAAACGAGTGTATAAAAAATAAATGCGAACGCTACAATAGGTATTTGAAGCCATTTTTCGTTACGTAACTTTATAAGAACTCAGTCCTTTAAGTTCCTTACTACTGTTTATCAACAATCCCCAACAGGAGAGTAAGAAGCCCATTAGCTCGTAGAGAACCTGTGGAAAACTGTTAAAATCCCTGTGGAAACCCTGTGGAATGAGTGAGGAAAATAGCAGCCAATGATAAGAATTACAAAAATGTCACGAAGCCATGACATTTAAACTTATGAAATTAGCTTCGCAATCGCAGCTATCATCGTGGCTGCCTTCGATACATCCCCAGGTATGGATTTTTGCAATTGGTAGATTTCTATCGGAAGTTGGTACTGGCTGTACTCTGTTTTACGCCCCGATCTTTTTTGTCAATCAAGTTGGTTTATCTGCAACCAGTGTTGGGGTAGCCTTAGGTAGCGCTTCGATTTCCGGCGTTGTAGGGCGGATTGTAGGTGGTTCATTGGCTGATTCCGAACACTGGGGACGCCGCCGCACTTTATTGCTAGCCACGGCGATTTCTGCGATTGGTTCTCTGGTTTTAGCAGCTACTGATAATTTTACGATTTTGGTAATTGGTAGCTTGATTAGTGGTTTAGGGATAGGTTTCTATTGGCCTGCTGCTGAATCTGTTGTTGCTGACGCTAGCCAGATTGACAATCGCCGGGAAACTTTTGCGATCGCTCGCCTAGCTGATAATCTTGGGTTAGCGATCGGAATTATGCTGGCGGGTTTTTTGATCTCAGTAATTGGGAGTTATCGATGGCTTTTTGTGATTGATGCCATCTCTTTTTTAGTGTTTTTTGGGGTTATCTATGTAGGAATTAGTAAAACTGAACAACAGCAGATAGAAGAATCTGAAAAGACAGAACTTTTTGCTTCTTGGATAGCAGTATTAAAAGATGGCCGTTTCCTAGTTTATATAGCAGTTAATATATTTTTCACAATCTATATTTCTCAAATTCACAGTACTTTGCCGCTTTTCTTCAAAAACTTTGTTATAAAAAGTACTAGCGAAGGATTTGCTCAAACTACGATTAGCGTTTTATTTGCTTGGCATCTGGTGTTTGCCATTATCTGCCAGTTACCTGTAACTAGCATTTTAAAACGCTGCTCACACACACTCGCGCTTACTGTTTCTGCCATTTTTTGGGCAATTGGTTTTGGCCTGATTTGGGTAAGCGGCATTGCCCCATCTGACAATCTGGTTTGGGCAATACTGGCATTAGGAGTATTTGCTGTAGCGATTGTCTCCTATACCCCATCTGCTGCCTCTTTAGTAACTGAGTTAGCCCCGGAAAATCAACGCGGAGTTTATTTTTCTATCAATGCTTTGTGCTGGGCTGTTGGCTCATTTATTGGTCATCCCTTGGGTGGATGGGCATTAGATCAACCAGAAATTATTACCAAGAGTTACTGGCTATGCTTCATCTTGAGTGTAGCGATCGCTGTGGCAATTTTACAGTATCTCAATCGAATTTTGTCTGAGTAGAGGCGCTTATTTAGGCAGGGGAGCAGGTAGCAGAGAGCAGAGGAGAAAGAATACTGGAATTTTCCTGCAAAAAGGGTTTCATCTCAAGTCCGGTTAATCTATGATTACCGCATCTCTGCAAAAATCAAAAAAGCCTCTTTCCTCCTGCTCCCTGCCCCCTTTCCTTCTCATTGACGACGTTCTTGCAACTTGCGATATACAGATTTTAAATCAACTTGATGGTGAGCTAAGGCGACCAAAGTATGATACAGCAAATCAGCCACTTCACCTGCGATCGCATCTGCTTCATCATCCTTAAAAGCCATTACCACCTCGGCGGTTTCCTCACCAATCTTTTTCAATATTTTGTTATCACCACCTGCGAATAGTTTACAGGTGTAAGAGCTTTCTGTCGGATTATCGCGGCGATCGCATATTATTTGAAACAATTGCGACAATGTATCTCCTGGTGGTGGGGCAATTTTTCCTTCTATTTGGTGAAAGCAACTGCGTTCTCCAGTGTGGCAGGCAATATCTCCTAATTGCTCTACCCCGATGAGCAGCGCATCACTATCACAGTCATAACGGATACTTTGCACTTTTTGAATATGCCCAGAAGTCGCCCCCTTATGCCACAATTCTTGCCGGGAACGACTCCAAAACCAAGTTTCTTCAGTTTCTAAAGTTTTTTGTAACGACTCCTGATTCATCCACGCCATCATCAGGACAGTACCATCCAAATAATCTTGAACAATTGCAGGTACTAGACCCCGTTCATCGTAGCGAATTTCCTCAACAGGGATAGCGTTATGCAGAGAGTGCGAATCGTTAGAAGACATACCAGCTAGTTTGCTCTAATGAGAATAATTCATGGATTCACGATACCATTCTCAATAGGGCAACTGGCATGTTTTTTTGAATTGAACTATTTTATCTAGCTCTAAACAAGAACATTCCGTTCCATAGCAGACTGCATCTTTACAGCACTCAAAGCGACTTTGTGAGCTTTTGAGGCTTCACCATACCAATGGATCGCCGAATTAAAAGCTGCTCGGTAAAGATCCTGGTATGCTTCAGATAATCGAGTTTGAATATCTAGAGGTAAATCTTTATTCGAGTTGTATAACATATTATTATTTTTTGGTTCAGCTATGTATATAGGATAGAAATTCTGAGTAGTTTTTGAAACTATCCTAAGATAGAGCTTTTTATTGCCCACTGTTAGGAGAGAACCTTGGTAAATACCACAATTAAAACAACAAAATCACAAGAAATCTTCGCTGCTGCTCAAAACCTCATGCCCGGAGGAGTCAGTTCTCCGGTTCGTGCCTTTAAGTCTGTGGGCGGACAACCCATCGTTTTTGATCGTGTTAAAGGCGCATATATTTGGGATGTAGATGGCAACCAATATATAGATTATGTAGGTACTTGGGGGCCAGCGATTTGCGGTCATGCTCATCCAGAAGTAATTGCAGCTTTGCATGAAGCTTTAGAAAAAGGCACGAGTTTCGGCGCTCCCTCAGTCCTAGAAAATGTTTTGGCAGAAATGGTTATCGATGCCGTTCCTAGCATCGAAATGGTTAGATTTGTTAACTCTGGAACTGAAGCCTGCATGGGAGTTTTGCGACTTATGCGGGCTTTCACAAAAAGAGACAAAATCATCAAGTTTGAAGGCTGCTATCACGGACATGCCGATACGTTTCTAGTAAAGGCGGGTTCTGGTGTTGCTACACTTGGCTTGCCAGACTCCCCAGGAGTTCCAAAATCGGCAACTAGCACCACTCTCACTGCGCCTTTTAATGACTTAGAATCCGTCAAAGCCTTGTTTAAAGAAAACCGTGACGAGATTGCTGGTGTAATTCTTGAGCCAGTTGTCGGTAATGCTGGATTTATTGCACCTGACGCTGGCTTCCTAGAAGGATTACGAGAACTGACTCACGAACATGGAGCATTATTGGTATTTGACGAAGTGATGACAGGCTTCCGTATTGCTTACGGTGGCGCTCAGGAAAAATTTGGTGTTACTCCCGACTTAACGACTTTGGGTAAAGTAATTGGTGGTGGGTTGCCAGTAGGAGCTTATGGCGGTCGCCGAGATATTATGTCAATGGTTGCCCCCGCCGGCCCCGTATATCAAGCTGGCACTCTTTCTGGTAATCCTTTGGCGATGACTGCTGGTATTAAGACTTTAGAATTGCTGCAAAAGCCAGGTACTTACGAGTATCTTGAGCGGATTACTAAGAAGTTAGCAGATGGTTTACTGCAAATTGCCAAAGAAACTGGTCATGCGGCTTGCGGTGGTCAAATCAGCGCCATGTTTGGCTTATTCTTTACCTCTGGCCCAGTTCATAACTACGAAGATGCCAAAAACTCTGATACAGCCAAATTTGGACGTTTCCATCGGGGGATGTTAGAGCGTGGTGTTTACTTAGCACCTTCTCAATTTGAAGCTGGGTTTACATCTTTTGCTCACACTGAAGAAGACATTGAGCAGACTTTAGCAGTTGCACGGGATGTAATGTCTAGCCTTGCGAACTAAAGGTGCGTAGTCTGTCAGTTTTGTAATTGAGGGGTAAATAAGTTTGTAGTAAAGATTTTAGTCCTTGTTTTTTAAGCACTAAAGTGCTTACTACAAACCCTCAAAACTCGCTTGACAGACTACCAATGGTCTGTACCATAAGTTCTGATTATTAGTTTATTTGTTACCAAAACCCTGTAGAGACGCGAAATTTCGCGTCTCTACAATCCCGCAAAATTAATGGGACAGACCACTAATCTGCTCTAGTTGTACTGATATCTCAAAACTACAAGTCAGGAGGCAAAATTACCTGATCGATTGCGTGGATTACACCATTAGTGCCTGTGATATCTGCCTGTGTCACTTTAGCATCATTGACAGTTACACCGGTGGTAGGATCAACTTTAACGTTGATTGCGCCACCTTCAAGGCTTTTAACTTCACCAGATTTCAAATCGGTGGACAATACCTTACCAGGTACTACATGGTAAGTTAAAATCTTGATCAATACTTCTTTGTTAGCTGGTTTTAACAATTCTTGCAAAGCATCTTGTGGCAACTTAGCAAAAGCTGCATCAGTAGGCGCAAAAATGGTAAAGTTATCTTTGCCTTGCAAAGTTCCAGTCAACCCTGCTGCTTTCAAAGCCTTAGTTAAGGTTGTAAAGGAAGCGTTTGACTCTGCCAAACCTAACAAGTTTTTACCTTGATTGCCGCTTGCTCCTGGTGCTGATGGAGTTGGAGCAGGTGTTTGAGAGGGTTGAGTTCCTGGGGTAGGAGGTAGGGGGCGGGGTGGAACTTCACCAGGTGTAACACTACCACCACCACGATTATAGGGTGGCTCGTTAAAAATACTTGGTTTAGGATTTGTTACACTACCTTTCTGTGCTACTTGCTTACGTTTGGTATTGCCCTTTTCTATTTCGGAAGCAGCTTCAACAGGTGTGTATTGAGTGTTGACTTGAAGACGTTGACCCTTGTTATAGGGAGCTTCATTAAAAATACTGGGGTTAGGATTTAGTGCTTCTTTAGCTTCAGATGGTAAAGTAATAACCAGGCTGAAACTACTAAATCCTGCTATACCTGCCAACGCGATCAGCAATTTGCTGTAATTTATCTTCATAAATTTTGTTTGTTTTTTTGTTCACACATTACATAAAGATTTATAACATTTTGCTATACACAAAATCTAACCTAAGAGCGAAGAAAAATTTTGTCTCAGAAGAGTTTGTGCCGATCAGGTAAAATATCAAACTCGGCTTGCGCTAAGAATTATGAAATATATTTAGCATATATTTTATATGATGAGTATATTTTTTCCCTTATATCAAAAAGAGTTAAAAAGCCTCCTAGCTGTAGAGTGAACTTTCAGAAAGTATGAAAATCTCACATCTACAAGGTATGAGTTAAAATAAGTTAGCACCAGTGTTTTTATTTAATTAAAAGTAAAATTATATACAATTACACGCAAGAAAATAGGTGATTAAAAAGTACTGAACCCCATAAGTAATAAGGGGATATCTCTGAATTAAACATTGATTATTCAACAAAAGCACAGAAATTAATTACCTAGATATCTAACTTAGTCTAAACAGTGGCAAAAATTAAAGTAACTGCTGAAGACCTACAACTGAGCGGTTAAATTTATCTATGTATGCTAAATTTAATTATTTAATATTTTAATCAGAAAATAATGCTTTTTAATTCGATGATTTTGCTAAAAATCAGGCATAAGTTCAACCAAAATCTCAATTAGATAGCCAAAAAGTAAATAATGTAAAGAAAAATTACTTTAACTAAAGATACAATTGTAAAGTTAAGAAGTTGACCAGTTATAAGGTATACAACATGCTGGAATTATACCAATGGGAACTATCTCAATACTCAGAGAAAGTGCGCCTAATTCTAGATTTTAAAGGACTAGATTACCGCAAAATAGAGGTTACGCCTGGGATTGGACAGGTAGAACTATTCCGGCTGACTGGTCAGAAACAAGTCCCGGTATTAAAGGATCGTAATAGATATATTGCGGATTCTACGGAAATAGCTAAGTATTTAGACTTAGAGTATCCCGATCGCCCAATAATACCGCAAGATCCCAAAAAACGGGGTTTAACTTTATTAATAGAAGAATGGGCGGATGAGTCTATAGGCATCAAAGGTCGTAAAGCACTATTTGCAGCCATAAGTCAAGACCAAAATTTCCGCAAGTCTTTATTACCTACCTCAACACCAGATATATTTAAAAGTCTGGTTGAAGGAGTACCCACTGACTTCCTGTCAGTATTGGGTTTTGGGGTAGGTTATAGTCCAGATGTGATAAAGTCAGCGATCGCATCTTTAAAACAAGACTTGGAAGCGCTAACGTTATTATTGGCAGATAGTCCTTATTTAACAGGAGATGAGCCGACTTTAGCTGACTTGGCAGTAGCTGGTTTATCAATATTGCTCAAGTTCCCCCCTGGCCCCTATCTGGATTTACCAGCTTCTATTAGAGGTAAAGGATTACCAATCTTTTCCGAGAATATAGATTATGAACCATTCTTTACCTGGCGCGATCGCCTTTACGCCCAATTCCGCAAACCATTAATCAGTACCACTCCACCAACGGGAAGTGCGCCAACTTCGATTCAGATTGACTAGGTAATGGGCATTGGGGAGGCAGTGCGGTCTTGGGGTCTCCCCAAGTGGAGCAACTGCCGTCATTGGGCATTGGGCATGGGGGAAAATAACTAATGACTAATGACAAATGACAAATGACTAATCAGATGAATTCAGCACAGCCATTAGGTTCGGTCATTCAAGGTTCTCTAACTGAAGGCTTAGAAGTACGATTGCATCCTGACATTTCTGTAGAAGATATGCGGGTGGGTAAATTTCTTGTTGTGCAAGGGATGCGATCGCGCTTTTTTTGTATGCTGACAGATGTAGCATTGGGGGCTGCTAATGCCCGAATTATTGCTAATCCCCCTAATTGGGAAGACACCTTTTTACGAGATGTTTTAGCCGGAAGTGGTACTTATGGTACTATCAACCTCGCACCGATGTTGATGTTCACTCCCGAATCGGAAGAATCTTTCTCTCCAACAAATGGCACGACAAATCCCTTTCTCCCATCGGTGACAGGTTTGGCTTCATTTGTGCCACAAACCAGCACTACAATGGAATTGTTGCCTGTTAAAACTATTCCTAGCCACTTTAGCCAAGTTTACGATGCAAGTGTTGACGATTTTCGCCGGGTGTTTGGTTGGGAAGATGACCCCCAAAGGCGTAATTTTTCCATCGGTAAACCTTTAGATATGGATGTGCCCGTTTGCATCGATTTAAACCGCTTCGTGGAACGGAGTAATGGGGTTTTTGGAAAATCTGGTACTGGTAAATCCTTCCTAACACGGTTACTTTTAGCTGGCGTTATCCGTAAAAGTGCAGCAGTAAACTTGATTTTTGATATGCACTCTGAGTATGGCTGGGAAGCCGTCGCAGAAGGGAAGAACGTAAATACAGTTAAAGGTTTAAAACAATTATTTCCTAGCAAGGTAGAAGTTTACACCCTCGACCCAGAATCGACAAAGCGCCGGGGTGTGCGTGATGCTCAAGAACTCTATTTGAGTTATGAGCAAATTGAAGTTGAAGATATTAAGTTATGTAGCCGAGATTTAGGACTCTCTGACGCAGCTTTGGATAATGCCAATATTCTGTATAGCGAGTTTGGCAAGTCTTGGATTGTCCAGTTGCTGAACATGACTAACGAAGAAATCGAGATGTTCTGCGAGGAGAAGCGCGGACACAAAGGCTCGATTATGGCATTGCAGCGCAAACTCTTGCGGATGGATAGCTTGAAGTATATGCGAGCAGTTTGCCCCCAAAATTACATTAGTAAAATTGTTCAGTGTCTGGAAGCTGGGAAGAATGTTGTGATAGAATTTGGTTCCCAGTCTAATATGCTCTCTTATATGTTGGTGACGAATATGATCACCCGACGTATCCACGAGCATTACGTCAAAAAGGCAGATAAATTCCTGCAAAGCAAGAACCCGAACGATCGCCCCACGCCATTGATGATTACTATTGAAGAGGCGCACCGTTTCCTTGACCCGGCTATCGTACAAAGTACTATCTTTGGGACTATCGCTAGGGAACTGCGAAAGTATTTCGTCACACTTTTGGTAGTTGATCAACGTCCATCGGGTATTGATAATGAAGTCATGTCCCAGATTGGGACTCGGATTACCGCTTTGCTTAATGATGAAAAAGACATTGACGCGATTTTTACGGGTGTATCTGGTGGTGGCGGACTGCGATCGGTATTGGCAAAGTTAGACTCTAAGCAACAAGCTTTAATTTTGGGTCATGCTGTTCCTATGCCAGTAGTAGTACGTACCCGTCCTTACGACGCAACTTTTTACGAAGAAATTGGTGAACCAGCCTGGGAAGAAAAACCTGACGCAGAAGTATTTGCTGCTGCTGAACTAGCCAAGGCTGACCTGGGATTCTAGATAGTCATTGGTCATTTGTTATTTTCCCAATGCCCTATGTCCAATGCCCCATGCCCAATTCGTAACATCCCTCCATTATCGCAAGAAATTAAGTTCGGTTATCCGGCTAGTTTTGGGCAACAGAAGAGAGGTTTTTAGCGTCACTATAGATATAGTCAGTAATTTCAAGGAAGTTTATTTTTTTTTGGCAAATCGGCAATTTTGAATTATAATTAAAGATTTTATCTTAAAATACTTTACTATTTGCCTGATTTATCGTACTATAAAGTAAATGGAACTCATACCGACTTCGGATTTCCAGTTGCTATTAGCAACTGCCTAAAAGAAGAATTCTCCAAAACAACCAACGTGCTTATATAGAAATTGAAAATTTAAGAGATTGAAAATTTAGGGAAGGTAGGGAAACCTATCATTGGGAGTTTACGTCTCAACAACGGCTAGGTCAATTGATAATTCCTTTTGATAGCTCCCGATATTTCGTGATAGATGTACTACCTTTCTCCATCGATTTTAGTAAGAAAAAATACATTGTGTTTACGGAGTAGAGGATAACACATCAATGCCTACTGTCAACACCCAAACGGAAAACCTCAATACCAAATTTACGGCTGATATGGTGCGAACCTATCTGCGAGAAATTGGTCGTGTACCACTGCTAACCCGTGAACAAGAGATTGTATATGGGAAGCAGGTGCAACAAATGATGAAGTTCATTGACGCTAAAGAAGCTTTGGCGAAGAAACTGCACCGCGAACCGGATATGTCAGAATGGGCTGACCACGTTCAACAATCGGAAACCGAGATCCAACAAACGGTGGCGCAAGGTAAGCGGGCGAAGCAAAAAATGATCGAAGCGAATTTGCGCTTGGTTGTTGCTATTGCTAAAAAGTACCAAAAGCGGAATATGGAGTTTCTGGATTTAATCCAGGAAGGAACACTAGGATTAGAGAGAGGTGTAGAGAAATTTGACCCAATGAGGGGTTATAAGTTCTCAACTTACGCTTACTGGTGGATTCGCCAAGCAATTACCCGTGCGATCGCTCAACAAGGTCGTACCATCCGCTTACCAATCCACATTACCGAAAAACTGAATAAAATCAAGAAAGTGCAGCGCGAATTAGCTCAAACTTTGGGGCGATCGCCTACTCCAGCCGAAATTGCCAAAGAACTGGAAATAGAACCTGCTCAGATCCGCGAGTACCTGAACATGGCGCGTCAACCAGTCTCTTTGGATGTTAAAGTTGGCGATAACCAGGATACTGAGTTGCAAGAAATGCTCGAAGATGATGGCCCATCACCAGAGTATTACACCAACCAGGAATTCTTACGCCAAGACTTGAACAACCTGCTAGCAGAACTAACCCCGCAACAGCGACAAGTTTTAGCCCTGCGCTTTGGTTTAGAAGATGGTAACGAAATGTCATTGGCGAAAGTGGGTGAGAGATTGAATCTCAGCCGTGAACGCGTCCGTCAGTTAGAGCATCAAGCTTTGGCTCATCTGCGTCGCCGTCGTGCCAATGTTAAAGAATACGTTGCTAGTTAAAATGAGAGACGCGAAATGCCGCGTCTTTCCACCACCTTGGTGATGCGCCTCCTGAATTCAGGGGGCTATTTTTTTATGCTGATAACCCAATTACACTAGGTCGAATGCGATCGCATTGTCACCGGATGTAAGCCCATCATTAAATTACCAAAATCCGGCAAGACTCTAAAATAGGAGCATAAAGGCACATACTATGGTAAATAGTATATATGAATATTTCCTTTACTCCAGAATTAGAGCAATTTATCCAAAGTCAAGTTGCCAGTGGTAAGTATGCCTCCACAGAGGAAGTGATTGTTGCGGGTATTAAACTGCTGGAGGAAACTGAATCTATTTATAAGGGTAGATTTGATGAATTGCGACGAGAAATCATGGTTGGGGTAGAAGCTTCGGAACGTGGGGAAGTTATTGACGGAGAAACGGTTTTTCATCAACTAGAACAGAAGCTACAGCAGCGTCGTCAGCAGACTGGTGAATGAGCAATATTTGTAGATTTACTGCTCCTGCAAGTCGGGATATTGAAAGCATTATTGATTATGTTGCTGACAACAGTAGTTTTGATGCTGCGGAGCGTTTGCTCAAGAAAATTAACGAAAAGTGCAGTAATTTAGCAAATTTTCCTAATATGGGACGCAAGCGTAATGAACTTTTACCTTTGTTACGTAGCTTTCCTGTAGATGATTATCTAATTTTCTATCGTGCGATCGCAGGCGGGATTGAAATTTTACGGATAGTTAGCGGTTATCGAAATTTAGATGCACTTTTTGATGAGGAGTAACAACACGCTGCAAAATCTAAACCTACTCAAAATTATAAATATCCTTTAAGCGCGATCGCGCAATAATTTCAAATTTTCACGGATAGTAATTGTGTTGGGATGATTTACCCCTAAACTCAGTTCAGCAATTTGCAAAGCCTTTTGATACAGTGGTTCTGCTTCCAAGTACCGTCCTTGGGAGTCGTAGAGTCCCGCTAGGTTGTTGAGGCTTTGGGCAACATCTGGATGTTCATCTCCGAGCAGTTGACGCCTGAGTGCTAAAGCTTGGATGAAAAGGGGTTCGGCTTCGCTGTATCTGCCTTGGGAGTCGTAGAAATACGCTAGGTTGTTGAGGCTAGTGGCGACATCTGGATGTTCATCTCCGAGCAGTTGACGCAAAAGTGCCAAAGCTTGGATGTAAAGGAGTTCGGCTTCGCTGTATCTGCCTTGGGAATTATAGAGAGAAGCTAGGTTGTTGAGGCTAGTGGCGACAGATGGATGTTCATCTCCGAGCAGTTGACGCAAAAGTGCCAATGCTCGGATGTAAAGGGGTTCGGCTTCGCTGTCTCTGCCTTGGGAGGCGTAGAGTAACGCTAGGTTGTTGAGGCTAGTAGCGACAGATGGATGTTCATCTCCGAGCAGTTGACGCCTGAGTGCCAAAGCTTGGATGTAAAGGAGTTCGGCTTCGCTGTATCTGCCTTGGGAATCATAGAGAGAAGCTAGGTTGTTGAGGCTAGTGGCGACATCTGGATGTTCATCTCCGAGCAGTTGACGCAAAAGTGCCAAAACTTGGATGTAAAGGGGTTCGGCTTCGCTGTATCTGCCTTGGGAGGCGTAGAGTAACGCTAGGTTGTTGAGGCTAGTGGCGACATCTGGATGTTCATCTCCAAGCAGTTGACGTCTGAGTGCCAAAGCTTGGATGAAAAGGGGTTCGGCTTCGTTGTATCTGCCTTGGGATTCGTAGAGGGAAGCCAGGTTATTGTAACTAGTGGCAACATCTTCCTCTAACCCTAATTCTTTTTGCAATTCCAGCGCTTTATAAATATACTTAATTGCTAAATCTAATTCTTGTTGATAGTCCTGGGCTTCACCTCTATTTAATCTTTGTTTGTAAATATTCGTCAATGTAACATACAAACTTGCTAATTTCGCGTCTTTAATTTCGCTTTGCTGTTCTATTTGCTGAATTAATCTTTGTAAATCTTCAATTGGTAAAAAATAGTCATTATCACTATTAAAATTTTCTAACTCCGTACTTGTTAACGCAAAACGTATCGCCTCAACCTCTTTCGCAGAAATCACATTTTTAGCATGGGAAACAAACCGAAATACTCCATTACGCCAACTCCAAAAATCCGGCGCTTTTTTCATTAAATTAATCATCACTTGATGCGTTACCCACAGGACGATCGCAAAGGGAAATTTCCCCAAACCTTCCCTTGTCCACTGCAAATAACCAAAGAACTTTTCTTGTGGTGATTGTTCTTCCCCCAGCCTAAGAAAAAGCAACTTTTCTGCACCCGTAACAGTTATCACTGCTGGTTGAAAATGTTGTAGACATTCTTCCTTTTCTAAGAGTTGTTGAATAGCGGCTTTTAAATTAGGTTCTTTTTCGTCTATTGTAACAGTATAAGTACAAAAATGAGGTTTTAATTCTGTTTCATAGCGGTCAATTATTTGATTCCGAAAATCAGCATTATCACAAACACCAATAAGTAAATTAAATTTACCTTCTCCCGCTTCAATGGAGACAATTAAATCATCAAAAGCATCTTGATTTTTTTGATCGGGGTTAATATTTTTATTGTGATTATTGACTGTCATCAATTAACCCCTCCTCACGCAACAATTCAACAATAATAGGATGAACATCATACCAATTTTGACGATTGCGATATTCAAGTACATAAAGCCCATGTAATAAATCGAGAAATTCTTGCTGTTTCGGGTCTTCTGGCTTGAAATTATTATAAGTTGTTTGCAAGATTCGGTAATCTACACTACCTAAAGGCATAGCAAAATCATTGCGGATATTATTAATTGCTTGCTCTAAAATTTCATCATTAATTATTACTGTATCTTCTGGCTTCCGGCGAATTAACCGCAGACAAATCCGACAACATTCATTAGAAATGCGAATTAATTCCCGCAACACGCCACCACTATTTAAAACTATTTTTTCTGCTGTTGATGATTCGAGTAAATTATTTGAGATTCGTTTAGTCAATATTTCACAAAGAATATTCAAAGTTTTTGGAAATGGTGTAGCATTTGCTAAATGACTCTCTCCTTTTTTAAATAACTTTAAAACAGGCATTGCCACAACTTGATCGTTAGTTTCGTTTTCAATAGTTGGTTTGAGTTCTTTTTCTCTCAAAGCCGCAATCGGGATAGTATAAATAATCCGAAATCCAGGTAAGCAAAGGGCTTTAATATTATCTTTAAACAGATTATTGACTACTGCTAAATCAAGTTTATCTAAATCATCAAGAATTACTAATATTTGTTTTTTGGTAACTGCTTGAATTGCTGCGGCGATAATATTTAATTGAGCGATTAACTCAGAAATTTTACGCTCAAATTCTTGTTTTAGTTCATAACGTATTTTTGAGTCAACTTTTAATTTTACACTAAATATTTTCAAGATATTAAAATCTTTAGAAGCTTCCCTTTCAATATTGGTTTCTTCCGTGCGGACGCGGGTAGCAAACCATTTATCAATGGCATTTTTAGTAGAAGCAGGAATATCAATTTGACGCGCCTCTGCTTCCAGCATTAAATTAACAGCAATAGAAAATAGGACATTAATATGGTTTACGTCAGACATTTCTATAGTGTCAGCAATAGAAAATAAAACAACAAAATATTTATCTTCTATTCTCCGGCTAAATTCCGCTAACAAAGTAGACTTACCACATCCCCGATGCCCCGTGAAAACAACCTTACCATCTGAATTAGGACTATCTTCAATCAACTGTATCAATTCATCAATGGTATCTTCGCCATACTCTACCCGAAACCTTCGTAAATCATTCTCTTCAATTAAGGGTAACAGTTCCAAATTACGATAAGCTTGTTGAAACGACTTGAGTAAATCTTCAGTCATAGAATAGGGTAAATATAATTAACCTCCACCACAGTTAATTATCACCCATTTCCCCACAGATGGAAATCCAAACTGATCGTTTCTGGATAGAGGGATAATTTTATCCAAACCCCCACAACATATCAAAATTGCAACTTAATTTGGTCACAATATTTACACCATTGCAACCCTTTTTCAATCTGACGCACTTTTACGTCTAGGCGCAGTCTTTCTCAATCTACGTAACTACCTGCAAGTGCCAGAATTACTTTGACTGTAGGACTATTACTTATAATCGAGTAAAAAAGTTATCATCAAAAGTCAGTACTCAGCTAAGGGGCAATCCTTTTCTATGAAAGCGACAAGGGAGCGATGCCTACGGCGGGCTACGCCTACGCAGAAATTGGCTATACTTGGGAAAATATCATAGCAGCAAGGGCTAAACTTGCTGAAAGACCGATGAAATCAGCATTTTTATTACCTGAAAAATCTCAAAGGCAAGATGTTAAAAAATTAAATGTTAATTGAGAACCTTTAATTTGTGATTAACCTCACCCAATGGGATGAATCTATTGGATGAAGAATAAATACTCTAAGTGATGGTAATCTAAGGTTGTTGAGCTTTTTTAACTAAAAACTTTAGTTTTTGACAGTTTTCTTTTTTGGACAATAGTAATATAAGTTGTAAACAAGGTCTTTGATAATTAAGACTTAGTGATAATGTAAGTAAATTATAAAAAATTAGTTCGTTTTTTAACAGGAGAAGTAGGGTGCTTAATAACCTTCATCAGTTCTTATCTCCCCGTCAATGGGGAATTTCCCTCGCAGGCTTAGGCTTACTTCTCGGTTTGGGCTTTATAGCCAAGCAGACTCAAGTAGTACCATTTACAAATTCTTCATTATCATCAGCTCAAATTCAGAAAACCAGCGAAAACTCTCTTTTGTCTCAGCTAAGAAGATTTCAAGAGCAGAGAAGTAAACTCAATGCGGCTTCTGGAGATAGAGGGTTTTTTGGCCATAAGAGCGGAAAAACATTACCTACAACCACAGCGTTGGTTCCAAATTCTCAAGGAGCTACAAAAGACGCGGGAGTTTTACCAAAAGCGGATTTTCCTGTAAAAGATGGGATTTACCTCTATGGTCAATCCCCAAAATCAAACCAGCTTGGTCAAGGTTACATCATATTTCAAAAGCAGCAGAATAAGGTAACGGGTGCATTGTTTATGCCCCACTCAGAGTTTAATTGTTTTCAGGGTACACTCAACCCATCAGGAGAATTGGCGATGACGGTTAATAGTTCGTCAAATGAAGCCAGTACTACTCAGTCGAATCAGGTAGCTTCAAGCAATCGACTGCCTCAAGTGAGTGAAGATGAGTTCAGCAGTTATCCTTACTCGCTGGCTCTGCAAGACTTTTATCATTTAAGTTCTATCACTGCTAGCGATCGCCGCACATTGCAAATGTGTAAGTAATCTTCAATTTAATACTCAATTCCTGGTTGCGCCTTAACACCTTGATCGCGGAAAGGGTGCTTAATTAGGGTCATTTCAGTTACGAGGTCAGCACGCTCTATTATTGCAGCCGGTGCGCCTCTACCTGTAAGAATAACGTGTTTATCAGCTGGTTTTTGCGCCAAACCTGCTAAAACATCGTCTACTTCTAAGTAAGACATTTTAAGCGCAATATTGATTTCATCTAACAACACCATGTGGAAGTCTGGGTTGCGAATATATTCTAATGATTTTTGCCAAGCGGCGCTAGCTTTATCGAGATCGCGATCGCGGTCTTGAGTTTCCCAGGTAAAGCCTTCGCCCATTGCGTGAAATTCTAACTGATCTTCCCAATTACTGAAAACCCTTTTTTCTGAAGGTTCCCAGCTACCTTTAATAAATTGGATGATCGCTACTTTATACCCGTGACCTAGCGATCGTAACACCATCCCTAAAGCCGCAGTGGTTTTACCTTTACCATTACCAGTATTTACAATAATTAATCCTTTTTCAGGTACAGCTTGTGCTATGCGTTTATCCTGCACTTCTTTGCGTCGCTGCATCTTTTTGCGGTACTGTTCATCAGTCAGAGACGAAGACATGACTTCATCAATCAAGCGTCCAATCTCTTTGTCTGGGTTTAATTCTTCTGGTGTATCGTTTTTCATCAATTTTATGTGCAAATAACTGTTAAAAGTTTCGAGAATAGAGCAAAATCGTCTTAGAGGTTGTTTGAAAAGTTTTAGGCGAATAGAATTCGCTACTACACAAACTAAGCCCACTCTCGTGAACTAAGAGAAAATCAATGATTTTAACCCACGGAGGTGGGTTTTGACTGTGTAGCCGCACCTGTGCCCGGTGAGTAATAAATTAGACTTATCCAATTTTACTTGAATCACTTGATGGGAAATGTCCAGTAAGTTTTCATGTGAAATGTTAATAGTGTGTTAGATCTATTAACATGATTCGTAGAGGAGTATAGGAATACATATCATATACAAGATGAACTTATAATTTTAGTTTACTATTACTGTTTTAAAAAAATTTAATATGTTCATTAAAGTACTTTACCAGTAAAATTTATCATTATCACCTTTGGTAAAGTCATTAATTAGACTACTAACTAAGGGCATTGGTTTAAGTGTCGGGTATATTTTCTAAAATCGAGAATTGTGCATTTATGGATGTTGTTGTTTCCATTTTTCCCATAAAGGCTGTGTGTCCTCTGGTTGCCCGTCATAGTTGAGCAATTGGTCTGAAATTATCACCCATGACTGGGCGCTGCGTGTCCAAATATTGCCCACCGGGCGTAACCAACTTGTATCATCTAAAGTTCCAGCTTTGACATTGATAGTATTTGTATTGTAAGTCCGTTCATGGAACAATCGCGTTCCGCAGTCGCCACAGAACAGGTTCTTTACTTCACGTCCACTATCATTTTTCCGAGTCCAAGCTTTCGGTTTACCCTGAACAATCATAACTGCATCTCGTAGTACTGTAAGAGACATACCAAAGGCACTAGACGATTGTTTTTGACACTCCTTGCAGTGACATAGGTAAAGAGTTAACGGTTGGGCGTGAATTTCATAACGAATCTGTCCACATTGACAACCTCCAGTATATGGAAGACTCACAGGTTTTATCTCCTTACAATTTGTGTAGCTTCATTGAAACTAAAGCTATCTTAATCTTAAAGCTGGTTGTAACAGATACAAACAAAAAACACAGTTACAAAGTGACATTTTCATTCTCCGCGTCTCTCTAAAGCCCACTCAATCTTCATATTGATCTGATTCATCATCCTCACTCCAATATTGTTGAGGTGCATTTCCATGAACTTCTAAAATCTTTGGCTTTTTGATTTTATTGTCAGGCTGATTAATTGCTTCTAACTGCACATCAAATTTCCAGTTATCACCAAAATCATAAAGATAGGTCATTTTAGCACCTGGTTCTAGAGATAAATCACCAATCTGCATTTGGTCAGCAAACGGAGGTGTTTCAATGTAGGGATGACCTATTTTAATTGCACGACCAAAACGATCTTTATAACTAAACTCATATAAATGGTCGTAATCAAAATCAAAAGCATCAAGAATTGTTTCCGCTAGCCAGCTTAATGTTTTTTTTGCTGGTATAGCAATACGTCTCCAAGCCTGAGAAATAGACACTTTAAAAATATAAATTCCATCGGTGAATCCTTGCTGTGGAACAAATAAGTTATGCTCCCATTCTGGAAAAAATGGTTGTAAATGTGACTGCAATTTTCCAAAATTCACATTTACATCATCCTGTAATTCTCCTCGTATACCTAATGGAAATAATAATTGTAACAGAGCATCGCCAAAGGGTAAGCGTTGTAAACTGGTAATACGCCACCCCTTACCTTCTTGCGGTTTTCCTTGCTTGATAGATAACAATCCAAATAATTCTAACAGAGCAACGTTATGCAAACCAGGGTAATAACTAATATTCTGTTGATCTTCATATTTAGGAAATTTTAACCCTTTATCTGGGACACGGGGCCAAAGTTGAATACATCTAAATAAATTCCCGAATGAGTCTTGATGCTCACCCAAAATTTCGTTATTTCCCCAAATCAACCAGGCTTCTAATAAGTTGAAATAGCGTTCTGTTAGGTTAAGATTTGACCATGATTCCAACGTAGCTGTGTCTAATACTAAAATTTGTTTCTTACCTTGGGATCTAATTTGAGCTATCCCAGAACTGCGTAATAACAGATATAGTCCATTAATGTAGGGGTATGATTTCTGGACAGGACGTTTAAGTTTAGTTTCGATTGAGTGACTTAACCGAGAGTTAACTTCTGATAATACTTTCAGTGGTAAAAGGTTATTAATACTACTAACTTCCACTCCATTTGGTTGCAAGAAATCTATCAGGATTTGAAAGTCATGCAGAATCGTACCAGGTTGATTTTCATCAATGTTGAGTTCTTGTAGAAGTTGTTGTTGTAACTCTGTTAGGGAAGGCAGTTCAGGATTGAATGTGCGTTCTAGCCGCGCAAATAAATCTTCCATAAATAAAAGTTATAAATTCACAATTTAACCTTCCGTAAAATCCTATTCTCTATACTATGACTTCAGCAGTTACCCTAATAAACCTTGACCTGCCAAGTATCAGAGTATGTCCATTAAGACCGTAAGCTTAATGAGATATGAATAATAATATTTTCACCTTCTAGTTGATCATCCCAGGAATTTGATATGAATAGTAACACTCGTCTACAGATGATTTTAAATGATACACCTATTGATACAGTATTAAGAGCGATCGCTCAACTAAATTTACCTAACTGGTGGTTAGCCGGGGGTGCAGTCCGAAACACCGTTTGGTCTTCAATTTTTGGCAATGAGTGTAAATTAAATATTAAAGATTTTGATATTGCATTCTTTGATATAGAGGGAAACCGTTCTCAAGAACTAGCAGCAAAGGCAACTCTCACAGAACAATTTCCTCAAGAACAGTTTGATGTAAAAAATCAAGCTAGTTTTGCTCGTTGGCGGCTTGGTCGCAGACCCTACACCAGTACGGAGGATGGCATTACAGATTGGCTGCATACTGCTACTGCTGTAGGAGTGCGACTAGATGCACAAGGGCAATGGCAATTTTTTACTCCCTATGGGTTAGATGACCTGTTTGATGGCATTATTCGACCTACACCAGCACATACTCATAACCTAGATGCCCACAATAAGGCAACTACATTCTTGCAAAAGTGTCCTTATCTGCGGTTAGCGTAAAAGTTACAGTCGGGTTGTAGCCACGGGTTTCCGTTACAAGGGAAATCAGCTTTTTAATTTACAACCCTTGGGTATGGAATTTCATGTTAATAATTTTATTCCACTGGGAATAATTAAGCTAGAACCCCTTTTACAACAAGCCTAGTATAGGTCGGCGGAAATAAACCTACCATTTTATTACATCCAGAAAGCCCAAAGTTAAAATATGCGTGACTTTTGACTTTCGCCTTGCGGTACTAGGGGTAATACTAATTTTGTAAATTGATAGTTAAAAATAAATGCCAAATCGTACTGGATATAAAATCAACTCGACTATCCATGAAGGAATCCAAACAATTATTTATCATACACAAAGGCCAAAGACGCAACAGCAAGTTATTCTGAAGCTACTGAAAAATGAATATCCTACTCTTGAAGCCTTTACTCGTATTAAAAATGAGTATCAGATTCAACAAGGTTTAGACCATCCCAACATAGTTAAAGCTATCAGTTTGGAAACCTTTGGAAATCGTGTGGGACTTTTGTTAGAAGACTTTGGTGGACAGTCTTTAGCTCAACATTTACAGACAGAAAAGCTTAATTTAATCAATTATTTAAAAATAGCTATTCAATTGACAAAAGCTCTAGTTTATTTACATAAAAACCAGATTATTCATAAAGATATCAAACCTAGTAACATTATCATTAACTCCCAAACAGGTATTGTTAAACTCACTGACTTTGGTATAGCCTCCCGCCTCAATAAAGAAAATCCTCAGTTTACTAACCCGAACTGTGTTGAAGGCACACTTGCCTATATGTCTCCTGAACAAACTGGGAGAATGAATCGCACTCTTGATTATCGTACTGACTTTTATTCTCTTGGTGTGACTTTGTATGAAATGCTCACTAGTAAAGTGCCATTTTTTAGCCAAGATACCCTAGAAATAGTTTATAGTCACATTGCTGTTGAACCAATTAACCCGCAGTTATTAAACCCAAAAATTCCTGCCGCACTCTCAGAAATTGTCATGAAGCTAATGGCAAAAAATGCGGAAGATCGATATCAAAGTGCTACAGGATTGTTAGCAGACTTAGACTTATGTCTCAACCAGTTAGAAACTAAGGGTACAATTACTGATTTTATCCCAGGTCATTTAGATGTCTTAAGCCAGTTATTAATTCCTCAAAAATTATATGGACGTGAAGAACAAGTTAATGAACTATTAGCTGCATTTGAGCGTATTACACTTGGAACTAGTGAGATGATGCTAGTTTCTGGTTATTCTGGCATTGGCAAATCAGTTTTAGTTAACGAAGTTAATAAACCTATTACTCACAGACAAGGTTACTTTATTTCGGGTAAGTTTGACCAGTTAAAGCGAAATATACCTTATGCTTCTTTAATTCAAGCTTTCGCTTATTTGATGCGATACTTACTGACAGAAAATAATGAAAAAATAGAAACATGGCGTAAGAAAATATTATCAGCTTTAGGAGCAAATGGAAAAGTCATTACTGACGTAATTCCCGAAGTAGAATTAATCATTGGTACACAGCCTGAAATTGCCCAAATTGGTGGAACAGAGTCACAAAATCGTTTTAACCGTGTTTTTAAAGAATTTATCCAAGTTTTTACTCAAAAAGAACACCCATTGGTCATCTTTTTAGATGATTTACAATGGGCGGATTCAGCCACATTAAATTTAATTCAACTAGTCATAACTGACATAGACAGCAAGCATTTATTATTTATTGGGGCATATAGAGATAATGAAGTTAGTTCAGCACATCCTTTAATCCAAAAAATAGAAGAAATTAAAAATAGTGGCACTATTGTCAATAATGTTGTATTACAACCTTTGAATTCAGAGAATGTAACTCAGTTGCTTACAGAAACTCTACAAAAAACAGAAACCAATCCTAATAACAAAAAGGGGCTATTTGATAATCAACTTATCCAATTAGCTGAATTAATTTCTAATAAAACAGGCGGCAACCCATTTTTTATAACACAACTAATTCAAGCACTTCATCAAGAACATCTTTTAACATTTGATTTCATTAATGCTAAATGGCAATGGAGCCTAGAAAATATCCAATCAATTGGAATTACTGATAAAAATGTTGTTGAACTGGTTGCAAGCCGAGTTCAAAGCCTACCGAAGTTCACTCAAGATGTTTTAAAACTAGCAGCTTGTGTGGGTGACAGATTTAGTCTAGATATTTTATCGATAGTCAATGAAAAATCAGCTTCTTTGACAGCAAATGATTTACACTCGGCTTTGCAAGCGGGATTAATCCTACCTTTAAGTGAAGCTTATCGCATTCCTTTAGTTTTTAATCAAGAAGAAGCAACTAATTTAAATTTCGATTCTTCACGGGTAGGTTATAAGTTCTTGCATGATAGAGTACAACAAGCAGTTTATTCCTTGATTCCAGAAGAAATAAAAAAATCTACTCATCTAAAGATTGGGCAATTGCTCCTACAAAATATACCAGAGGAGGAAATAGAAGCTAATATTTTTGATATTGTCAATCAGTTGAATGTAGGTATTGTTAACCTGATAGAGCAATTTGAGAAAACTGAATTGGCACGATTGAATTTAATTGCAGGACGAAAAGCTAAAGCTTCTACAGCTTACGAAGCTGCTCTTAAATACTTCACAAATGGGATAGAACTTTTAAATATAGATGCTTGTGAAACTGAATATGGCTTAACTATAGGTTTATATGAAGGAGCCGCAGAAGCAGCCTATCTGGGCGGTAATTTTGAGCAGATGCAGCAATGGGCTGATGTAGTGCAGCAAAAAGCCAAAAACCTTTTAGATAAAGTGAAAGTCTATGAAATACAGATTATCGCTTCTATTATTCAAAGCAAACAACTAGAAGCTATCAAAATAGCAGTATCAACTCTGCAATTATTAGGAATAAGTTTTCCAGATGAACCGACATCAATTGATATTCAGCAGGGGATAGATGAAATCGCTGTTTCTTTGAAAGGGAAAGCGATGTCTAATTACAAGCCACTAAATGTCTATGCAGATTTAATTAACTTACCATTAATGACTGATCCTAACAAGATTGCAGCTATGAGAATCTTAATGGGAGTTCTCCCTGCGGCTTTTCAAACTGCTCCTGCAATGATGCCAATTATTGTCTGTAAAATGGTCAACTTGTCCTTAAACTATGGCAATACGGCTGTATCTGCCTATGGTTATAGCCTTTATGGATTACTGCTTTGTGGAGTTCAAGGAGAAATAGATTCTGGCTATGAATTTGGGAAATTGGCTTCAAGGTTAGTGTCACAATTTAATTCTCAAGAACTCAAAGCTAAGATTTTAACAGTTGTTAGCGCTCATGTTATGCATTGGAAAGAGCATGTTAAAGAAACATTAACATCAGCAATGGCAGGATATTCTAGTGGTTTAGAAACTGGAGATTTAGAATATGCTGGCTATTGTTGTTACATTTATCCTTATCATTCATTTTGGTTGGGTAAGGAACTTTGGGTTTTAGAAAAAGAACTGATAGCTTATTGTGACTCGCTGAAAAAAATTAAGCAACAAGTAGCTTTAACTTGGAATTTAGTATATTTACAAACTGTTTTGAACTTGAAAGGAAGTTTTGAAAATGTGGACTGTTTAATTGGAGAAGCTTACGACGAACAAAGTATGCTCCCAATTCATCAGCAAGTAAATGATCTTTACACAATTAACCATTTATTTGTTAATAAACTAATGCTCTCTTACTTATTTGGAGAGTATTCTAAAGCTGTAGAAAATGCTGCGATCGCAGAAAATTCTTTAGGTGGTGTTACAGGGTTATTTGTTGTTCCACTGTTCTATTTCTACGATTCTTTAGCCCACTTGGCTACATATCATACTGCTAAAGAGTCAGAGAAGCAAGCTATTCTAAAAAAAGTTCAAGATAATCAGCAAAAAATGGAACTCTGGGCTACTCATGCTCCCACGAATCACTTACATAGATTTTATTTAGTGGAAGCAGAACGGTATCAAATTTTGGGTCAAAAACTTGAAGCAATGGACTATTATGAGAACTCTATTGCCAAATCTCAAGAAAATGGTTTTCTCCAAGAAGAAGCTTTAGCTTATGAGTTAGCAGGAAAATTTTATCAGTCTCTAGGTAAAGAGTTAATCCATCAAACTTATATAACTAAAGCCTATTATGCCTATATTCGTTGGGGTGCGATCGCGAAAGTTAAACATTTAGAATCAAAGTATACTTTTTTAGTAGGACAAACTACTACTATAGAAACTACTACTTCAAAAATAGATACAATTCACCTTACCACTACCACCACTACTAATAGCAGTTTAAGCGATTTTTTAGACTTTAATGCATTCATAAAGTTTTCCCAAGCGATTACCAATGAAATTGTTTTGGAAACTTTATTAAGCAAGCTAATCAAAATTCTGCTAGAAAATGCTGCCGCTCATAAAGCAGTACTGCTCCTACTTAAAGATAATCAACTATATATCGAAGCTTCTGGAAATACTGCTGACGATGTAGTGACAGTTTTATGCTCTATTCCTGTTGAAAACTATCAGGATTTACCCCTATCTGTAATTAATTACGTGTTTCGCACTCAGCAATATCTTGTATTAAATAATGCAATAATTACAGAACCTTTTAACTTCGATATTTATATTCAGGAATCTCAAACAAAATCAATCTTTTGCTTGCCTATTATTTACCAATCACAGCTTACGGGTATTATCTATTTAGAAAATAAATTATCTTTAGGAGCTTTCCTTCCAGAAAGGATAGAGGTGTTAAAAGTTTTAGTTTCTCAAATGGCTATTGCTATCGAAAATGCCCGCTTGTATACAAGAGAGCAAGATAAATCTAGAGAATTACAACACTCAATAAAAAATTTACAAGAGGCACAGCTACAACTTATCCAAAGTGAGAAAATGTCTTCTCTGGGAAATTTAGTTGCAGGTGTAGCACACGAAATAAATAACCCAGTCGGTTTTATTACAGGTAGTATCGCCCAAGCAAAAGATAGTATAAGTGATTTAATAGAATATCTGCAACTGTACCGAAAAGAATTCCCTAATCCAGGTGCTGAAATTGAAGAAAAAGCCGAAGAGATAGATATAGATTTCCTGCTAGAAGATTTACCCAAAATGATTGATGGTATGACAGTAGGGACACAGCGCATTCGTAACATTAGTACTTCTCTCCGTACTTTTTCACGCGCTGATACTTCTTCTAAAGTATTAGCTAATATCCATGAAGGTATTGATAGTACTTTGTTAATTTTACAGCATCGTCTGAAAGCTGATCATAATCGTCCAGCCATTCAAATCGTCAAGCAGTATGGAAATATTCCATTAGTGAAATGCTATTTAGGACAATTGAATCAGGTGTTTATGAATATTATGGCAAATGCAATTGATGCTTTAGAAGAAGCAAATATTGGTCGTAGTTTCATGGACATTCAAGAAAATTATCCTAACGTTATTACTATCTTAACTAAGGCTAAAGAAGATAATAAGCTGGTAATTAAGATTCAAGATAATGCAAAAGGAATGACAGAAGAAGTTAAAGCCTGTATTTTTGAAAATCTATTTACTACTAAATCTGTAGGAAAAGGTACAGGATTAGGATTATCTATTAGTCGTCAAATTATAGTAGAAAATCATGGTGGAAGTTTAATTTGTGAATCAGTCTTGGGACAAGGAACAGAATTTATAATTTCTATTCCTATATCTGGAGAATAAGCTCTCACTGTAGTACAATTTCTAGGTTAGTTTTGAGAGTCTTTAGTAAGCACTTTAGTAGCTTATGATATCAGGACTAAAGTCCTTACTATGAACTTGCTTATCTATTAATTTAAACTTGACGCACTATTAGAGGCATAGTTCACCGACTTTTTTAATAAGTTGGATAGCTTCTTTATCACAAAAAATTAAGTATAATTACTCTAGTAATTATACTTAATTTTTAAAATCTGTAAAAATAAAGGTTATTTTTCTCTTAATAAATGTATGTAAGTAGTAAGTTAATTACTTAATAAAATCAACACAAATTTAGTTATAATTAACACTTTAAAATCTATATAGTACCTGTTATAAATGATAATATACATCAAATCTTGTATTATCTGGCTCATTTACTAATAAATGAAAAATAAGCTTTAACTAAATCTGCAAGGATTTAGCCAAGTTTTTATGAGCTAAAAAGTTCAGTGTAAACTTGAGTTTGCAGCAAGTTACAAGATATGAAAATCGTAAACATTAAGGTGCTTATACTGTGGAAAAAAGAAGAGAAAATGGGCGAATAGTTTCAAAGGCTATCTCGTTTGTGTTAAATCGTATAACTTTGATTGTGCTTGCAGTGACTCTTGTGCTGTTTATTGGAGGTAGATTTGAAATAGCAAGTGCAACTCAACCTAACGCGGAATTAGAAATTCAAAAATTAACATCCTGTTATTCGCTGGGAACTGATGCTATTGGTAGAGGAAATCTCTTAGAAGGAAAGAATATTTATCGAAATTGTTTTACTCAAGATGCAGTCCTCACTGCTATTTTTCCTGATGGGACAACTCAAACAAATTATGGGACAGATTCTTGGGCAGATTTTGTCTATTCAGTATTTCAAGGAAATGGTTATACAGCTACCCAACACTTGATGGGTACAATAAACATTTCAATTGAGAATAATCAAGCAGTAATGACTTCTTATCTCCATGCAACTCACAAACGCTCAGAAACTAGCATTGATGTTGCAAATGGCACTTATGAAGATCAAGTTGTCAATATAAATGGGCGCTGGAAAATTCGTAAACGGACTCTTAAACTCATCGATTTCTTGAATCTCAGTTCACCGACGGTTGATTCCTCAAATGCTAATGCCCGAAGCAGTAATTCCTCAACTAACTTTGTAAAACCAAAAATGTCTGGTTTCAATCATTAATCTTTCACACCATATAAGTAAAAAGTAAAAAGTAGAGAGTACTTTTTACTTTTTATTCTGTTTGATGTATGAGTAAAGAAGTTCACGTAGGCGTAGCCCGTCGTCGACATCACTTTGAGCATTTACAATTAAGCATGGACTATTTCCGCCACTTCTATTACTTACAATAACAACAGTAATACCGGATTTTGGACAAATCCCTAAACAACTGGTGCTAACAACCCGAAATTCTCCCCATAATCCCTCAAATTTTAAACGAGATTTTAACCAATTTTCTAAGTCTTCAGAAGCTGTTGAGCTTTTGCTAGTTGGATGAAAACTATTTGAGCGCTCGTTTGCACATTGTGAACATACAAGTACTAAACCAGATTCCCATTGGGGAGAAACACTAGGAATAGAAGTTTCTAAGGGGCGAGAATTTATTAAGGGCGATGTCTGCTGAGAATTTGATACAAATCTTTTGAAGATACGTTGCAGCAATCTTTTAATACGCTGGATCAGTTTTTTCATGGACGATCCCTACCTATTTTTCTGAACAACTTAAAAAGACCTTTCCCTGGTTTTACTACATAAAACCGTCCCTCTCCGCCTCGGAGAGGGATAGAGTTAAACTTTAGTTTAAGGAAGGGAGAGGTTTGTTGAACAGGATAGTGTAATTTTCCTGTTTAGTCTGTTCTGGTAGATCATTAGCTGGTGAAAAGAATTGTTTTGATGTAACATTGCTAAGTCTCTACAAGGGTTATAGATAAGGCATATTTAATTTCACCAGATGTTTATTAATAATCAGCGCTTCTGAGCAATTTGCTGCAAGTATGCAATTAGCTGTTCTCCTGCGGTGTCAATATGTCGTTTCAGTAACCTGACAGCAGCTTTTGTATCTTGCTGGCGACAAGCATCTAAGAGTTGATAGTGTTCTTTTTGCGATCGCTCTTGGTAATCCATCTGCGCTAATTGTACCCGGACATAGCGATCGCAATTAATGTGTAAAGTTTTAATCATCCCCAACAACCGGGGACGTTCAGCAGTGGCATACAGCGTAGCGTGAAATTCCCAGTTGAGTTTTGCCAACACACCTGCATCAGTTGCTTGATCTGTCGCTTCTAAAATTACAGCAGCTTTTTCTATATCTGTTTCCCGGAACTTGGGTATTGCCAATTGCATCGCTTTCACTTCCAAGGCGCTACGAATTTCACAAATTTCTTGCGCCTCTTGTGCTGTCAATACCGATACGATCGCACCACGATTTAAATGCAGTGTCACCAATCCTTCTGCTTCTAACTGCTTGAGCGCTTCACGCACGGGAATACGACTAACACCAAACTGAGTAGCAATTTCATCCTGTCTCAAAGATTGTCCTTCCTGAAAAATGCCGCGCAGAATCGCTTCCCGCAAAGCATCGGCAATTAAATCTGGGGTACTGCGTTGTTGTTGCAGCACATTCGCTGCCAAGTCATTTAAGTTCATATTTTATATTGTATACAAAATACGAAAGATTGTATACAATATCCAAAGTAAGTTTTTGAAACATCCCTTCAATACCACGGGAGACAATTATGAGCATCGCATCTCAACCAGACCAAGTTATCATCTTCGACACCACGCTACGGGATGGCGAACAGTCAC
The DNA here is from genome assembly GCF_034531135.2 of Nostoc sp. CmiVER01. Classification (NCBI taxonomy): domain Bacteria; kingdom Bacillati; phylum Cyanobacteriota; class Cyanophyceae; order Nostocales; family Nostocaceae; genus Nostoc; species Nostoc sp. CmiVER01. The sequence continues at coordinate 8,669 of NZ_JAVRBU020000033.1, read as the reverse complement.
CGGGCGCAACCCTCAATGTAGAAGAAAAGCTGGCGATCGCTCATCAACTAGCTCTCCTTGGTGTTGATGTGATTGAAGCAGGTTTTGCCGTTGCGAGTCCGGGAGATTTTCAAGCTGTCAAAAGCATTGCTGAACAAGTTGGAATACCCGGTGGGCCAATTATTTGCAGTTTAGCTAGAGCCATTCGCCAAGATATTCATGCAGCCGCCGAAGCCTTGAAGGGAGCGGCTCGTCCTAGAATCCACACAATGATTTCTACCTCTGATATTCATTTGAAATATCAGTTGAAAAAGTCTCGTAGCCAAGTATTAGCGATCGCATCAGAAATGATTGCCTATGCTAAGTCGTTTGTAGACGATGTAGAATTTTCACCAATGGATGCTAGCCGCACCGAGCCGGAGTTTCTTTATGAAGTTTTGGAGATGGCGATCGCAGCAGGTGCAACTACAATCAATATTCCTGATACCGTTGGTTACTGCACACCCAAAGAAATCGGAAATCTGATTCAAGGAATTCGAGAACATGTTTCTAATATCGATGGGGTGATTCTTTCCATTCACACTCAAAATGATTTAGGTTTGGCGACAGCTAACGCATTGGCAGCAATTGAATACGGTGTGCGTCAGGTGGAGTGTACCATCAATGGCATTGGGGAACGAGCTGGAAATGCAGCATTGGAAGAAATTGTGATGGCGTTGCAAGTTCGCAAATCATTTTTCAATCCTTACTTTGGTCGTCCGGTTGATGCCGATACACCCCTGACTAATATTAAGACTCAGGAGATTTATAAAACCTCATCCTTGGTTTCCCAATTAACAGGGATGCTGATTCAGCCCAATAAAGCGATCGTGGGAGCAAACGCTTTTGCCCATGAGTCTGGTATTCACCAAGATGGAATTATCAAACATCGCCAGACTTATGAAATTATGGAAGCTGCTGCCATCGGTTTGCCAGAAAATCGCATTGTTTTGGGCAAGCACTCTGGAAGAAATGCGTTCCGTACCAGGCTCAAGGAATTGGGGTTTGAATTGAACGAGACAGACTTAAATAAAGCCTTCAATCGATTCAAAGATATCGCCGATAAGAAAAAAGAAATCTCAGATTGGGATTTAGAAGCGATCGTTCGAGATGAAATGCAGATTCAAGTAGAAAGTGGCTTCCAAATCGAACATGTTCAGGTAATCTGCGGTGACTGTACTTGCCCAACTGCAACTATTACAATTGTCACACCTGAAGGCAAAATCCTTACAGATGCGAGTGTAGGTACTGGCCCAGTGGATGCGGTGTATCAAGCAATCAATCAATTGGTACAGATTCCCAATCAACTAATTGAATTTTCCGTCCAATCTGTGACTGGAGGAATTGATGCACTGGGAACCGTCACAGTTCGCTTGAAGCATCAAGAGCAGATATTTTCTGGACAAGCATCTGATACTGATATCGTGGTAGCCGCAGCTTACGCTCATCTCAACGCCCTGAATCGTCTTTATCATTACTTGCAAACTAAGAAATCCGAGTTTCATGAGAGCAACTCTGCTGTTATCTCTGGGTAGAGAATACAGGTATAAAAATGATTTTGCGTGATTTCAAAACTTTTGTAGAGACGTTGCATTGCAACGTCTCTACACCTAGATTCATACGGGACTGGCAGGCCACCTAGATCGCGTCTTCCCGTAAAAGCAAAAAGTAAATTGAACGTTGCGTCCATCAGCCTTGTTGTTTCCGGTTTGTTTGTAAAATTACGGTTGTAATCATAAGCAGCCTGCACCGTACTGTGTCCAAAACGGTAAGCTGCAACTGAAAATTCTAGAAGAATGAAAAGATTTCCATGCCGGGGATAGTAGAATTTCAGCCCGTCGCTGAGGATGCTATTTACTGTCCCCTTTGCAGTCACAGTTTTAAGGAAATGAAGAGTTACTTGCTTGGAAGTGCTAAAGCGATCGCCTACAATCATCCAGACTATTTTTCTTGCCTACAGTTGTGATACAACAAATCATTGCTAGTTCAGTTAAGCTGGCAACAGCAGTTTCATCCTCAAAACAATGACAGCAAGTAGTCCCACAATTTTAGCCCTAGACTTTGATGGAGTCATATGCGATGGACTAATTGAATATTTTGAGGTAGCATGGCGTACCTACTGTGAAATTTGGTCTTTTGCTAACGACACACCACCAGATGATTTAGCTTTACGGTTCTATCGTCTACGACCTGTAATTGAAACAGGTTGGGAAATGCCCGTTTTAATCAAAGCCTTGATAGATGGAATTCTTGATGATAAAATTCTTCATGAATGGGCAAGTATCGCTCCAAAACTATTGTTAGACGACAAGCTGCAAGCAAAAGAAATTGGCGCGAAACTAGATCAGCAAAGAGATGAATGGATTACCACAGATTTAGATGGTTGGCTAAGTCTGCATAGATTTTATCCAGGTGTAATAGAAAAAATCAAATTAACTCTTGACAGTGGAGTTAAAGTGTACATTGTAACAACTAAAGAAGGGCGTTTTGTCCAGCAATTGTTGCAACGAGAAGGAGTGAATTTACCAGCAGAATCAATTATTGGCAAAGAAGTCAAACGTCCTAAATATGAAATTCTGCAAAATTTAAAGCAGGAAGCAGAAAATAAGGCAGTTAGTCTCTGGTTTGTAGAAGATAGACTCAAGACTTTGCAGTTAGTCCAACAGCAAACAGACCTTGAAGATGTGAAACTCTTCCTCGCAGACTGGGGTTATAATACCCAAGCAGAACGTGAAGCTGCCCAAAATGATCCGCGAATTCATCTGTTATCACTGTCCCACTTTTCTAAAGATTTCTCTGCTTGGCTTTAAATATATGAAATACGTTGCAATAATCTCTTGATACCTTTACCCTAAAAGGGCTTGTCATTGTTCAGATTTATGTAATAGTCAAATTGCTGCGTTTACCGATATTCCGCCAGGAACTTAAGTTCCTGGCTTATAACCCAAGTTCACTCAAGTGAACTGAAATCATTTTTATTTAGTCTCGGAATTTATTCCAACGCGAAATTGTAACGAAGTGGGATACATAGCAAAGATTATAAACCAGAAGCTTACGTTTTTCGATTTAGGTGAAATAATAACTCATAACTATTCACTCCTCACTTAGCACTTACTTTTATGCTTGACCTTACAAAACTGGCAAGGCAAATGCAGGGTTTAAGCCAGCATCTTACTTTAGAAGCTGTTGCCAGTCGTCAGCGTTTAGAATTGGCGCAACAACATTTAAAAAATGCTTACGAGTCTCAACAAGATTTAATTGATCGCCAGGAAAAATGGCGTGATCGCATTCTCTTTGCTAATGCTACCCCAATTGAGCCATTAGAAACCTGCATCGATATCCCAGTTCCCCCAAAGGTACATACTGTCATTGCTACCGATGGTTCGCAAATTGCCCCTAATCATCACGAAATTGCTTATTGTTATCTGCTGAATATCGGCAGAGTAGTTTTACACTACGGACAAAATCGCCATCCGATACTTGATAGTTTGCCAGAAGTATTTTACCGCCCTGAAGATTTATATATGTCTCGGCAGTGGGGAATTAGAACCGAGGAATGGATGAGTTTTCGCCGTACTGCTTCAGAAACAACGGTATTAGCCGAACTTGCATGTGCAGCCAAAGGGGAAGCACCAGCATTGGCGATGGTAGATGGCTCCTTAATTTACTGGTTTTTAGAACAATTACCAATGGATGCCCGCGATCGCATTTTACCCCCAATTCTGGAAGCTTGGCAGCAGATGCGTGATGCTCAAATTCCGTTGATGGGCTATCTTAGCGCCTCTCGCAGCATCGAAACAATGAACTTTTTACGGTTGTTAGCTTGTCCTCATCAAGTGCCAGACTGTAAAACTTATTGCCCAAATCAGCTAGAAAAAGTAGCTTGTAAAATTTTTGAACAGTTGCGAGATACTTCTGTTTGGGCAACCCGACTCAAACCAGGACAACGCAGTACTCTGTGGCGCAGTAATTCCCCCATTATCGAACTCTACGGGGATCAAATCATTTACTTTTGCTATGTCCACGTTGGCACCGAAATTGCCCGGATTGAAGTTCCAGCATGGGTAGCAGAGAATGTAACCATACTAGACCAAGCATTAGGGCTAATGCTAGCACAAGTCCAAAAAGGATATGGCTACCCAGTAGCGATCGCAGAAGCCCATAATCAAGCAGTAGTCAAAGGTGGCGATAGAACGCGTTTCTTTGCCCTCCTCGAACAACAAATGATTAAAGCTGGTTTGAAAAATGTCGGAACTTCCTACAAAGAAGCCAGAAAGCGCGGCAGTATTGCTTAGGAACTTCTAAAATAATCTATTTAACATCCAGTAATCGTTTGAATATACGGGTCTTGAAATTGGCGATCGCAGGCATCCGAATTTATGATGTTTACATTTCTTCCCGTTATTAAAACTGACACATCAGCCAAGCTAGAGATAATAAAACAGGCACAATACCCTGGCAAACAATCTTAAGCAGATTAAGGAATTCATGCTGTTAAGCAAAAGGTGCTGCCCTTACTTAACACTTCTTATCTTTAATCCAAAATATAAATGTTTACTTTACAGCTTTTTAGGGAAACCTTTATTTAGTAGAAAATTAAGTCAAATAAATAGCGAGTTTACTCAGTAAAAACTAGGAGATAACTATTGCGTTTGCTCTGATTATTACGTATTTATTCGGAAATCAAATAGTCTTTGTGGGAACTCATATTAAGTAGTGTCTAACTTAATAATATCTCATTAAGATCATTATCAAATTTACGAAAAACGTATTCATTTATTTTACTTACAAAAAGATTTATACCTAAACAATTTATGAAACTAGTTAAAGCTGAATACAAACAATCTGAAGAAAAATACTCTCGATTTTTCTCACTTTCTATAGATTTATTATGTATTGCTAATTTTGATGGTTATTTTAAGTATTTAAACCCAAAATGGAAAAAAACGCTAGGTTGGTCTGAACAAGAACTTATTAGCAAACCCTTTATCGAATTCGTTCACCCTGAAGACCGTGAATCCACTATTGCCGCAGCCCAAAAAATTATACAATCTGTAGATGCAATCAGCTTTGAAAACCGCTATCTTTGTCAGGATGGTTCTTACAAATGGCTGTCATGGAATGCGACTGGCTTTGGTGAAGAAAACTTGATTTATGCAGTAGCTCGTGACATTACCCTTAATAAACAGAATGAAATAGAATTACAAAACTCTATCAGAGAACTAGAAGCTTTTAAATATGCTTTAAACGCCCATTCCCTTGTAGCCATTACTGATAAAACCGGAAGAATAACCTATGTTAATGATCTATTTTGTCAAATTTCTAAATATTCTAGAGAAGAACTTTTAGGGCAAGATCATCGTATTATTAATTCTGGACATCATACAAAGGCATTTTTTGCCAATTTATGGAAAACTATTGTTAAAGGAAAAATATGGAAGGGAGAAATTAAAAATAAAGCCAAGGATGGTAGTTTTTATTGGGTGGATACTTTGATCGCCCCAATGTTAAACTCAGATGGAAACCCCTATCAATATGTATCCATTCGTACAGATATTACACAGCGCAAGGTTTCAGAGTTAGCTTTATTGGAGCGATCGCGCTTGTCACTTTTGAGTGCAGAAGTCAGTTTAGCTTTATCTCAAAGTGGTACACTTCCAGAAATTCTGCAAAACTGTACAAATCCTATTTCGCAATACCTTGATATCGACTTTGCTTGTATCTGGACATTTGAAGGACAAACAAACCAGCTACAATTGCAGGCTGGTGTTCATTGCACAGATGTTACTTGTAGTGCTTTGAACGCTAGCCAAGATTTCCCAAATCACATGGTTTTAGCGGATAACATTATTGGCTTAATGGCTCAAAACCATCAATCTATTTTTAACGAAGAACTATCAATTAATAATTCCGAAAAATTTCTCGATTCTACATTTTCAATTTTGAGACTTTCTGCTTATCCCTTAATAGTAGAGCAGCAATTAATCGGTATAATGGCTTTAGTTAGTAAGCAATTATTTACCGAAGCAACTCATAACCTATTAAATTGGATTGCTAATAGTATTGCTGTGGCTATTGATCGAATCTTGGCGCGAGAAGAACTCCTCAGCCGTAGGGAAGCTTTATTACTGCGTCTAGCTAGTCAAATCCGCAGTTCTCTTGACCTAAATATGATTTTACAAACTGCGGTCAATGAAATTCGTAGCTTATTACAAATTGATCGTTGCTACTTTCTTTGTTACTTACCGCACCCATCGCAACCAAGCCTAACTATTACCTATGAAGCGCGAAACCCTAACTTACCAAGCATATTAGGCAATATTTCACTCCAAAAAAGCGCTTTGCTAACAAAAATACTTATCTCCCAAGAGTTAATTTGCATAGACGATATTAAGAGTAATTCATATCTTGATGATGATTTGCAAGAACTTTTAACCGAATTTGGCATCACATCTCAATTAATGCTACCAGTTAAAAGTAATTCTGGTGAGATTGGAGCAATTGTTTGTAGTCATTGCAGTGGCGATCGCATTTGGACTAACAGTGAAATTAGCCTGCTACAAGCAGTTTGTGATCAACTAGCGATCGCCATCGATCATGCACAACTTTATACCCAAAGTCGCTCTGCTACTTTAGCTGCTCAAACTCAAGCCGAAAAACTCACTGAAACTTTGCATAAATTGCAGCAAACTCAATCTCAGCTGATCCAAAATGAAAAAATGTCTAGCTTAGGACAGTTAGTAGCTGGAGTTGCCCATGAAATCAACAATCCAGTTAACTTTATTCACGGTAACTTAACCTATGCAAATGAATACTTTCAAGAGATGTTAACTCTATTGCACCTTTATCAGCAACACTATCCCAATCCTCAGATAGAAATTTCCGATCTCACTGAAAAAATTGATTTGGAATTTATTACCGATGACCTTTCTAAACTCCTGTCATCAATGAATATGGGTACTAATCGTATTCGTGAAATTGTTCTAGGGTTACGAAATTTTTCTCGTCATGATGAAGCAGATAAAAAACTAGTTGACATTCATGAAGGAATTGAAAATACACTATTAATCTTGCATCATCGCTGGAAAGATAATGGAATTGGGTTGGATATATCTATTGTTAAGGAATATGGAAGTTTGCCATTAGTTGATTGCTATCCTGGACAGCTTAATCAAGTATTTATGAATATTTTGAATAATGCGATCGATGCTTTAGAAGAGTCAATGATAAAGTTAAAAACAAATGATAAACCGCAAATTATAATTCGGACTGAAATTTTGGACAGTAAATTTGTTGTCATCCGAATTGCTGACAACGGATTAGGGATAGAGGAAGACATTAGAAAACGCTTATTTGATCCCTTTTTCACAACAAAACCTGTGGGTAAAGGAACAGGGCTAGGACTATCAATTAGCTACCAAATTGTAGTAGAAAAACATGGTGGAAATTTAACTTGTCTATCAGAACCTGGAAAAGGCACAGAATTCTGGATTGAAATTCCAATTTAAATAGATTGAATCAGACCTACAGAAAAAGTCTAGCGGCTTTACTTGCGTTTTTTTAGACTTTGATCTTGCTGAAATGCAACATTACACCGATTTTGCAATTGGATTATTCAGCTTATTTATTTTAAAGTACAATCCTCATACTCAAATCCAACCACTTCGACTGAGTAATCGGCGCACTGCTAGAAATATAGTCAACACCCGTCTCTGCTACACCGCGAATAGTTTCCAAAGTCACATTTCCAGAAGCTTCAATTTTCACCCAGCTATCCTGCTGGCGAATCAACTGTACTGCGTCACGCATCATATCCAAGGGCATATTGTCCAACATAATAATGTCAGCCTTATGCTGCAAAGCTTCTTTCACCTGCTCTACACTTTCCGTTTCTACCTCTATAGTCAAGGGATAAGGTATCTGAGAACGAACACGGGTAACAGCTTCTCCAATTCCTCCAGCCGCCGCAATGTGATTATCCTTAATCATCACCGCATCATCCAACCCCATACGGTGATTAATTGCTCCACCCAAAGCAGTTGCATACTTTTCCAAAAGTCTCAACCCTGGTGTAGTTTTACGCGTATCCACCAACTGAGCAGGTAAATCAGCAATTTTATCTACATATATATTAGTCAGGGTAGCAATCCCACTCAACCGCATAGCCAAATTGAGCGCAACTCGTTCCCCCATTAACAGCGCATCCAGCGAACCATGAATTTCGCCTACTACCTGTCCCGGTTCACACCATGTACCTTCAGCCACAACCGCCACAAAGCTGACTTTTTCGTTCAGAATCTGGAAAACCCTAGCAGCAACTGGTAAACCAGCAATTATCCCTGGAGCTTTAGCTACCCATTTAGCCGAGCCTAGCGTCACATCTTCTACTAGTATTGTATTTGTTGTGCGATCGCCCCTGCCAATATCCTCCAACAACCAGCCACGCAACAGTGGATCTAAAACCAGCCAGGGTGGTAAAACAGCAGAATTACTCACAACTTTAGTGCTTCCTTAGTGACTTCCAGGAATACTATATCCTATAACCCTTACTCGCTAAGGCTTTCATAGAGACTCAGAAGCGCTCCAAAAGATTTTTGGAAAAAGAGTTGACACAAAGAGTTGGGTTCGCTATATTGAATAAGTGCCTGAAG
>NZ_JAVRBU020000032.1:0-63522 GCF_034531135.2 Nostoc sp. CmiVER01 | reverse complement strand
ACATAGGACAGGTGCTGGATTTGACGTTATTTTCAGCTTACTACCTGTCCCTTTCCTTATCCCGAACTCAGGTTAAAGATAGTAATTTCGCTTGTAAATTCTCGAAATACATCTTCTGTATGTTCCAACGAAATCAGTTGCAAAATCAGTCTTTTAGATTCTAAATTTACTTTTTCTAAATTCTCCATAAATTACGATTAAATCCCCGTCTTGTGACTGTGATAACTGATAAATGTTGACTATTCACTGATTTAATACTTCAAAATGCAGGCTGTTCAAACAGCAGTACAGAAAGGAAAAAATCCATCACAAAAATTGATATCCAACTAGTAACCACTGCTTTTGTTGCCGATTCTCCTACTTCTTTTGCTCCCCCCTTAGTAGTTAATCCCCAACTACAGCCAATAATCGCAATTAGCACACCAAAAATAAACCCTTTTAGCAAAATAATAAACAAATCTGACGGTTCTAAAAAATCTCTAACTGATTCTAAAAATGTTTCGGGAATAATTTTATAAAAATATGATGCGGCTAAAGCTCCCCCAAAGATACCTGTAACTAAAGCCAAAATCGTTATTAAAGGTACCATTAAACTACAAGCAATTACTCTAGGAACTACTAGATAATCAATTGGATCAGTTTTGAGCATATAAAGTGCATCAATTTGCTCTGTGACTTGCATTGCACCGATTTCTGCTGCAAAAGCAGAACCTACTTGTGCCGCCATAATACTAGCAGTCAAAATTGGAGCTAATTCTTTACAAAAAGCTAAGGCAAAAGCACCCCCCACAGCATTGATAGCCCCAAATCGGATTAATTCTCTTGCCATCTGAAGAGTAAAAATCATTCCTGCAAAACCGCTAACCAAGAGAACTGGAGAGATAGAACTTGGCCCAGCAGTCACTAGATGTTGCATAATCTTGCGATAGTATGTTTTTCCTTGGAGGAAATGTAGCCACACTTGACCAAAAAGCAGTACTGCTAGAAAACAGCGTACAATCCAAGATTGCTCGAAATTTGTTTTTATTCGCAATTTTATCGTCCTTAAGACTGACTAATTGTTGCACATATCTTATATCAATTCTCCAAAATAAGACTAATAAGACTACAGATACAAGTGGTGGAAACCTAGCCAGATGTAATCTAACTTTCTCAATTACGTACAGTATTAAGAATTGGTATTTTAGTGTGGAAATTGATTTTATCAAATAAATCCTTGGGTTAATATCGTTCCTTCGAGAGGAAATTATATTAACCCAAGGATATGAATAAAAATAAAATATTTTAACTTATGACTTTTGATTTTTGACTCTTGACTTCCCCGATCGCGGGGCTAACTATTCTCGCAGTACGTACCCTACTCCACGCACGGTATGAATCAAGCGTTTTTCATTATTTTCTTCTAGTTTTAGGCGCAAGTAGCGGATGTATACTTCAATAATATTGGAATTACCCATAAAGTCGTAACCCCAAACTTTTTGTAAAATTTGGTCTTTAGTAAATACCTGACGGGGATGCGAGAGTATATATTCTAATAAGTCGAACTCTTTAGCCGTTAACTCAATTGCCCGTTTACCCCGGAAAACTTGGCGAGTCCGGTGATTTAAACTCAAGTCTTCAAACTGAAAAATATCCTGATCTGTTTCTTGAGTACGCCGTAGATGAGCGCGGATTCTAGCTAGAAGTTCTTCTATACTAAATGGTTTGACTACATAATCATCAGCTCCTGCATCCAAACCTGCGACGCGATCGTTAACTTCATCTTTTGCTGTCAGTAAAATTACTGGTACGGAAATACCAGTTGCCCGCAACCGACGACAGATTTCCAAGCCTGACAGTCCTGGAAGCATCCAATCAAGAATAACTAAATCTGGCGATAACTCCCGTGCTAATGTTAAACCAGCGATGCCATCATGTGCCACGTTTATATTGTAACCTTCACTACTTAGTTCTAATTCAACAAATCGCGCCAGTTTAACTTCATCTTCAACTAAGAGGATATTTGCTGCCATATTTGTAATATTAAAGCGGATAGGGTGACAATGAAAGTGCTACTTTAAATTGACTTTGACTAGCTATGTAAGTAGAGTGATGGTAAACACACTCCCTTCTCCTAATTTTGATTGCACAGATACATTACCACCCATACCCTCTACAAGAGTCTTAACAATGGATAAACCCAAACCACAACCGCCAGTAGCATGAGAACGGGATTCATCTACGCGGTAAAATCGCTCAAAAATACGTGTTTGGTGTTGTAAAGGAATACCATAACCTTGGTCACAAACTTGAATAATTGCTTTGTTATGAACCTGATTTAATTTTAAATTTATAGGTGTATTAGCTTCAGAATAACTAATAGCATTATTAATTAAATTGAGCAATATTTGTTTAAAACGGCTGTAATCTACTCTCACGCCAATAGGATAAGTTGTTGACTCGATTGTAATTAAGCGATCGCTATATTTTTGCGCCATCACTACGACCTCTTCAACTAAGTCATTCAACACATAAGATTTCATCTGAAAATTCAAATAACCACTATCTGCTCTTGCTAAATCAAGTAAATCTTGTAGCAAGCGAATAGTTCGTTCGGCTTCTGAGGCAGCAGTTTCTAAAGCTTCTTGTTGAATTTCGGTTAAGTTATTCTGCCGCCGCAAGACGCTTTGTAAGTAACCATGTACAATCGTCAATGGTGTACGTAATTCGTGAGAAACATTACTCACAAATTCTCGTTCTTGCTCCCAAGATTGCGAGAGGCGCGATAACAACATGCTTAAAGTTTGAGCTAATTCTTTGACTTCAGTAGGTGCATTGTCAACATATAATTGTGCTTTTCCTAAATCTTCTATAGAAATGACAGAAGTCATCTGACTTAGCTGGCGCAGTGGTTGTAGAGAACGCTTAATATAAAATGCACTTATAGTTATTATTACAATAATTGCCAAAATACAGCTAATATTCAAACTTTGTAGCATTGCCATAAACATTGTCTGCTCACGAGTAATGTCATGTACTACAAATAGCTTACCCAGATACTTACCCTGCACTTGCAAAAGACTACTACTAATAACAAAGTACCTTTGATTAACTTTGTAAATTTGTGGTTTAATCTGCATATTACTAAGGGACATTAACTCAGTAACCGTAGATTTAGATAATAAATCCAAAGTAGCAGATTTTATCAAAATTTTATTATCAGGATTTTTTAACCATAAAAATAAGTTGGTATTCGCTAAGTTATTAATAGCTTTTTGCAATCCAGTTTCAGGTTGCATCATTTCACTGTAAAGTTGCACATCACGCGGCAAACGCTCAGTGATTTCTTCTATATTATGCTTACGACTATCAATCAAAATTTGCTGCATTTTCCAACTAGTCCATGCAGCAAAACTACCTAATATTAAAGTTGAAAATGTAGCAATACCAATGGTAAGGCGTAATTGCAATGAAAAAGGATCAAGATTTATCCAAATATTTGTGGGTTGCTTCACTTTTATTTTTGTCTAGAGTATTGATAATATTGTTGTTCATTATTAGTTTTTAGGTAAAGATTGTGGCTGGACTATACAAGGTTTTGTATCACATTTTTGCTCATAAAGCATATTTATATAGCGTTCTTGCCAAGTGAGAGGAACTTCTAACAATGCTCGCGTTCCTGTTATCCCCTGTCCGATAAATAGTAATAGAGCAAGGGAACTAATAGTAATGTGAACCTTACGCCAGCGATTGGTCTTATCTTTATAAATTTCTGGCAAAATGGAGAGTGAAATAATCATTAGTAGAGCAGAGGTTAGCCCATAATAATAGTGAGAAGTGTACCATTGGTCAGTTTTGCGGTAGATACCATCTTGACATCCAAGCACTACTAATCCTATTCCTGTGAGGGTTGCAAATATGGCACGCCAGTTTTTTTGCTTTGCCTGATAAAGTAAATATAGAGAAGCGATCGCAGCCACAAACAATAACCCGATAAATACTACCTGGAATGGTGCTTTAATCCAAAGTTGCTTATCTAAAATATTACCAAAAATATCGTAGGCAAACGCTATTAAAACAATACTTACAACTGCTCCAGTTAGCCAGCGACCCAACTGCGTATGCTCTTGTCCTACAGTAGCGGGAATTTTGCTCTTACCTATGGCTAAAGTCTGCAATCGGCGTTGACGGACTTGTAAAGCGCGGTTGATAATGACGCCAATTAAAGGAAATACTACGAGTACAGCGATCGCTGGATGTAACAACAAGATAGCATCTCTAAATTCCATATCTGACCTTTGATCAAAAGTTACAAATTAGTTATCAAACAGAATTCAGGATTCAGGAGCAAAGCCAAAGACGCTCCTGAATTCTTCTTCAATTATTTATGTCTACTTAATTACAACTAATAATTACTTGACCTCATCAGCCTCAAATTTTGTTACTTTACCTTTTTTGACCGCAACTACTACATCAAAGGTAGAACAGTAAGAAAAGGTCACATTATTGGCTTTATTGTAAAGATTAACCACCATACCTGCGCCACCGGGTTGAATACCTAGTGGTTCAAGATCGCCAAAAAAGAAACGACGTAGTTCATCACCACCACCAAACTGACCCTTATGCTTGATGACTAAATCAATCTTTTGTTGAGTAGTTAAACCTGTAACATCTTTCTTTTCTGCGGCTGATGCTTGCACCAGTGAAGGACTGACAATTTTAAGTGGAACATCCCAGACTGTTAACATACCAACAAGAGCAACACCTGTAAGCAGAGAAGAAGCAATTTTCATTTGTTTTTCCTTGTGTTGAAGTTTCCCGATGAATAAAGCATCCCATCTGCTACTAAAGCTCAAATGAAACCAGTCTAGTAATTGTCTGAATTTATCCCTTAGAAAAATTTAGTTGAGACTCAGCATATTCTCAGGAAACTGTGAAATTTTCAATCTCAGCCTGCTTTAAGTGTTTTCTCAGATTTATCTCAACTTAATTTACCCAAGGTAGCGGAGTATAGTAAAAAAAAGTATTTTTTACAGCAGTATTATTATGAGCAGACCGAGAAAATGGTATTCTTTGATTTATAAAATTCCCGGTCAAACCTATCTCTGGCTAGCAATTTTAATTTTTGGAGCTTCGAGTGCAGTTACCCGCAAGCTGACACAAATTGGCGCTCAACATTTGATAGATGGTCGAAATCCGATTTCTCTATGTAATGTTTTATTCGTAGGAAATCTATGTGCCTTGATAGTTATGTTACCTATTTATAGGCGACAGTGGAACAAAAAGGCTTTGCAGCAATTGTCAAAGACAGATTGGTTGGCGCTGATAGCAGTAGCTATTTTATCAGGAGCGCTTGTCCCTGGCTTAATTTTTCAGGCATTAGCATTAACAGGGGTTAACAATATTATTTTGATTGGACGCTTGGAACCACCTCTGGGTATGGCTTTATCAGTCTGGTTACTGAGGGAACGGGTAAATCGTTGGGAAGTTGTAGGAGCGATCGCTGCATTTGTTGGTGTTACCCTAACTATTCTCCTGCAACCCTCACAGACGACTATGATCAACATGGGTGCTTTCAAATTAGGTATTGGGGAATTATTGGCAGCGATCGCAGCTGTAGCTTCAGTAGTTTCAACGATTATTGTTAAAGAATGGCTTTCTGATATCCCAGTGGGAATCTTTAGTATCTTTCGTACTGCTCTAGGAACTGTAATATTTTTCTTTGCTGCTTTAGTTCTCTATGGTAGCCACCACTTTATGGATGCATTTTCACCTTTTTTGTGGCAGTGGATGCTTGTTTATGCTGCTGTGATTGTGGTTTTAGGTCAGTCATTTTGGCTCAAGGGCTTGAGAGCTTCTACCGTGTCAACGGCTTCCTTAGCTGGCTCTTTTACTCCAATTGTGGGAATTTTGACAGCTTATTTGGTATTGGGTGAAGTTCCTACTTTCGCTCAATATATCGGTGGTAGCTTGATTTTAGTGGGGATATTCCTTAGTCAAGTTGCTGTTCGCTTTCAGATTTCTCGTAAAATTGCAACTCAAATAGAGCAAGGTATGGGATTTAAAGGGATTTGAAAAGACGCGATTAATCGCGTCTGTGAAATTATATGCAGCTTTTTTAATTCTTCTGGGTAGAAAACACGCGCCAGATAATAAAGACCGTAAAACCTAGATAGGTGAATACTGTCAGCCATTCTTGCCAGCTACCAAATTCATTATTCATCAGCAAAAGCCGGAAAATCAATATTTTTAAATCCTACACGCTGAAGTTGCCAGTGGCTTACTGGATTTTGGGACAAAAAGGCTACTCAAAAATTTTTAGCGAATTTTCCGGAATCGAGAACAGGAAAGTAGTATCACTTATTAGAGCATCAATTTTATACTGAAACTTTATAATTAACCTTCGGGGAATATAGCCCCATTGTTTTAAAAGCCTGGTCATGAAGACTGGGCTTTTGAAATTTATACCAATATAAAACTTACGCACACTCTACGAATTCTTCTCTACGAGACGCTGCGCGTTGGCGGAAGCCTCTCGCAGAGAAGGCGTTCTTGGCGTCTTGGCGGTTCGATAAATTAAGCTTTTCGGCAATTTTTGCGTAAGTCCTGCAATACTAATTACAGATGGATACCGGAAAAACGTAGACGCATTAGCGACGTTCGCGTAGCGTCTCGCAGAGAAGGAGCGTCAGCGGCTTGTTGCAGCCTACCACAGAGGCACAGAGAAGCCAGCGCGTTGCGGGGGTTCCCCCCGTTGTAGCGACTGGCGCGACACAGAGCAATAAGGATTTGAGAAAGTTTTTTGTAAGTCAGGTTAGAGCCAGTGCAGCATTTGTTTAAACTGTTTGCGTATCAAATAAAACTTTTTTCTTGAAACTTTTAAGAGATTTTATCGGTCTGGTTCTCCAAATTCTGCAAAAATCAACCAATGTCATCTTCTGCACAAGGTATTCCCGGATTACCTGATTTGACGCATCCAATTGAGCTTGTCCAATTTGGAACCCAGGCGCTCAAAGCTTCACTTTTATTAGTATTTTTGGTCGTAGCTTTAGGAATTGCGATCGCACTGATCAGTTTTTCTCTCCGTCGAAGCCAGCCGGAACAACTTATATTCATCGGCGAATGGGCTGTTGGTTATTCTCAACTGCTGCGAGGATTACAGCATTTAACTCTAGTATTAGTTCTGTTAGTACCGGGATTTTTTCTCTGTTCGACTTTAAGCAATCGCTACCACTACTGGGAACAAGCAAAAGCGGCTCAAGTCGCTCAAACTGTTGCAGGTGAAAGGCTCGAACAATTTGCGCCGCAAGTGCGCTACTCTATTCAAGAGCCATACTCTTATAACACTCAAATCAATGGCAAGATTGTTAAGGTCAACCAGACACGAGAGATTACTCGCTTCTTGATGCTGAGTGGTTCGCAAATTCAAGTCAAGCTCGACCAAAGCGTAGATGTTCCAGGTCGTAGCTCGGTTTATCAGGCAAATTATACTGCCGATTATAAAGTAGTTAACCAACTCAAGGATATTAATAATTTTTTCTTTGAAGCACCACCACCTAACGGTTATACACTGCTTGCTAGCTATAAAGTTGAGCGTGATAGTACTAGGCTACAACCAACCAACGCAGGTAATTATAGTTTTCCCTTCCGCTTAGAACCAGGGGAAGAAACTACCTTTCGAGTCACCTATCAGGCTCAAGGAGGGCCGCGTTGGGTTTATAGTGCAACGGGACAGTTGCTTTCTAACTTCCGCCTCACAGCAATTGCTAACTTTGCTCCGGCTGATTTTGCCAGTGGTATTGTACCTAATGAAATTAAAGCTGACGGACGCAGTACGCAATTTACTTGGAAGTTTGATGATAATGTTTCAGTCAAAAATCCATTTGGAGTGTTTACCAACACCGAACCTATTCGTCACACTGGCGTAATTCCACGTCTTTTATTGCTAGCACCAGCAATATTTTTGTGGTGGATATTGTTGTTATATTTATCACTGCCAATGAGTTTTAAAAATATTGCGATCGCTGCTAGTATTTTCTTTGCTTGTCTATTGATGTTGACCTATCTAGCTCGCATCATGAATGCTCAGTTAGCGTGGACTTTAATTTCTATTATCTTACTGTTTCTGACATGGGGATTGGGGGCAAGTCGCAGGGCTTCCCTTGCTGCTATTATCTGCACTATTGCCGGAGCAGTATTACCCATCTTTGGCTTATTAATACCGTTTAGTGGACTAACCCTCAGCCTCGCGGGTTTGCTTTGTGCCGTTTGGCTAGCAGTTCGTCATTGGTATGGCTGGTATAGTTTGCACCCAAAAGACCAAAGATTGTAGGGTTGTAGAAAAATGCTAAATATTAGATTAGCGAAGTTTTAGCAAATAGCACTTATGGATAACGATTTACTAACTTTTTTGGCGGCGGCTGGGTTACTCGTTCTCTATCTCATCTTTTCTGCATTGACTGAAATGGGGACTAAACTACCCTGGAAGAAATAAGCAGATAGAGGGATGAACTAAGAGATTAACAGTTATTAAAATCAAAAAATGTAAATTTAACTTACTTAAAAAATTTACATTTTTAAACCTGATTAGGCTTGGAAAAAGGAATAAACATCCTTTAGGCTAAGTTAATATACTTATTGTTCGAGGGAGTGCCAAATGCGCGATCCACAGAAGAACCAGATTAAAATTGAGCCAGCAACCCTCGTATTAATTGTGTCCCTACTAATATTTTTGCCTCTACTGTTTGTCGGTTTTTTATCGCAGTGAGTTTGCTTAATTCTCAAAGGAATCTTAACGCGATGCCTACGGTGGGCTACGCCTTTTATATCAGGTGCGTTAAGCTACTGTTAACGCACCACTCAAACCCACAAACTACTTAGGTAAAACTTGCCGTAGTGCTGCTAAAAGTTGGTCAACACTTTCCTTTCGACTATTAAAGCCCATCAATCCGACGCGCCAAACTTTACCAGCTAGTTCGCCAAGACCACCGCCAATTTCAATATTATGCTCATTGAGTAACTGCCGAGCGATCGCTTTCCCATCTACCCCTGTTGGAATGCAGACAGTAGTCAGCGTTGGCAGTCTATACTGTTGCTCAACGTGCATACTCAGTCCTAAGCTCTCCAACCCTTCCCAAAGATATTCTACGTTTTTCTGATGACGCTGCCAGGAGTTTGCTAATCCCTCTTCTGCAAGCAAACGTAATGCTTCCCGCAATGCATAATATAAATTAATCGGTGCTGTATGGTGATAGGTGCGTTCAGCGCCCCAATACTTACCCAGTAACAACATATCCAAATACCAGTTTGCAACCTTTGTTTGGCGCTGTTGCAATTTCTCAACGGCACGCGGACTCATTGTAAAAGGCGAAGCACCAGGCGGGCAACCCAATCCTTTTTGACTACAACTATAAGCTAAGTCAACTCCCCAATTATCCAAAAACAAGGGGACACCACCCAAGCTTGTGACTGAATCAACTAACAACAAAGTGCCAAATTCACGACACAAATCAGCGACACCTTCCAGTGGTTGACGTGCGCCGGTGGAGGTTTCGGCATGAACTAGAGCTAAAATAGTTGGACGATGAGTTTTTAAGGCAGTTTGGAGTTCATCGAGGTTGAAAACTTGTCCCCAAGGTTTGGTAATGGTTCGCACATCCGCGCCATAACGTCCAGCCATATCTACGAGGCGATTACCAAAATAACCAGCTACACCAATCAAAACCACATCACCAGGTTCTACAGCATTGGCGATGGTTGCTTCCATTGCGGCTGTTCCCGTACCACTGACTGCAATGGTGAGTGGGTTTTCTGTTTGCCATACGTAGCGTAGCAACGACTGAATTTCATCCATGAGTGCGAGAAAAGCCGGGTCAAGATGCCCAACTGGTGAAGTATTCATTGCTTGGAGAACTGCGGGATGGGCATTGGAGGGCCCAGGCCCCAACAGCAAACGGGATGGAATTTCTAACGGTGTGAGTTGCAAGCGCCGAGAGTCGTTAATTGAAATTGTTTGCGTCATAATCTGTTTTCGCTTAGATGATACTTACGGATCATAGAGCGAACGCATCACCTATGTTTTAGTGAATCTGTCATTTGTCAGAAGATGCAATTAGCCAAGGTATTACAGTGATTCAGCCAAATGTGCGAGAGTATACTTATTCACTTACCCGGAGACATAATTATGGTTTTTGCTGGCAAACGACCAAATAATTTAGGTATTAGCAACGGTAAATTAGCACCTTGCCCTAATTCTCCTAACTGTGTTTCTAGTCAGAGTACAGATGCAACCCACAAAATTGCACCACTGACTTTTACATCTAGTCCAGAAGAAGCGATTAGTAATCTTAAACAAATTATTAAGTCCTTACCAAGAACTAAAATCATTACCGAAAACCAAGATTATTTATATGCAGAATTTAAAAGCGCTTTACTGGGATTTGTCGATGATGTAGAATTCTATCTAGAGCGTAATGCTAATGTGATTCAAGTGCGTTCCGCTTCACGCTTAGGTCAGAGCAATTTGGGTGTTAATCGCCAATAAATAGAAACGATTAGAGCCAAGTTGAAATAATTCGTAATTCGTAATATATAACTGGATAACATCTGCGATCGCAATATTTGTGAAACTTTATTTATTTAAAAACTTTGACCCCCGTCCCAGACTGATCATTGCTATCGGACTCGCTGGATTAGTTTCAATAATTCTTCCGTCTTGGCTGCACTTACCTACTCGCATTCTCTGCGCTTGGAACTTTGGTGCTGACTTTTTCTTAGCTGTAACCTGGTGGAAGATGATCAAAGCTACCCCAGAAAAAATTCGCCGTTATGCTGAGAATGAATATGAAGGACATTTAGCTATATTCATGCTGGTGATAGCTGCGGCTTGTGCTAGTGTTTTAGCGATCGGGTTTTTATTAACTGAGAAAAAAGGATTGTCAACAACTCTGCTGACCCTACATGTCATACTTTCAATTATGACTATTGTCGGTTCCTGGTTACTAGTGCATACGATGTTTGCAGTGCAATATGCACATAGTTATTACAAATTTATTAGTCGTAATAATAGAGAAGAAATCACCAAAGGTTTAGATTTTCCTAATAACGACTATCCAGACTATTGGGAGTTTTTGTATTATTCATTTGTAGTTGGCATGACTAGCCAAGTTTCAGATGTGCAGACGACATCACGCGATATGAGACGCTTGACTCTGCTACATGGCATATTATCTTTCTTTTTCAATACCACAATTTTAGCGATGAGTATCAATATTATTGCATCGCTGATTTAAAAATCGCTTAACTCAGCCAAAAGTATGATCATTTACTCCTCTAATTTCAGAAACAGGAAATTCACTTGCAAGTTTTTTAACATGAACTTAACTTGATATAATCGGAGAAAGTTTATGGCTGATCAAACAATAAATGAATTGCCCGGTGAAATTAGAGAACAGTTACCCGAACACGCACAGCAGATTTTCCTAACTGCATATAGTGCTGCTCAAAGTAATGGTTCAAATGAAGAGAGTGCGCGTGAAATTGCTTGGAATAGTGTAAAGAATGAATACGAACCAGGCAGCGATGGTAAATGGCAGAGAAAGGCAGAAGACACTGCTATACATAATAAATCTGTTGTCTCTGGTGGCAATTAAGTGAATTTAAGCTTGGCATAGGGAGCTTTTGTTAGAGGTAAGGCAAAATTTAAAGGGAATTCCATGTTTACGAAGCGGGCATGGGATTCCCTTTTGCTTTTTTATAATTTTTGCAGCAAAATAATAGATATTTTAAACAAAGTATAATTATTTAAATATTATTGGCTAGAAAAATTTATCTATAGGACTAATGTTTGATTTCTGAAAAAGCTTGGTACAAATTAAAAAGCCTAATTCCCTATTCCCTACTCCCTACTCCCCACTCCCCGCCCACGGAGATAATTTCAAAAATCAAATACGATTCCTATATGCAGAAAATGTTAATTGAACAAGACGAAATTGCTATTCGTCTAATGGAAGATAAAATATATGATTATGAGTTGATGGCAAAATGGTTAACTGATGTACAAGTTTTAGAATTTTATGAAGGAAGAGATAATCCTTTTGATTTAGAAAGAACTATAGAAACGTACAAACCGATGATTAGAGGAGATGACCCGGTTGTTCCGTGTCTGTTCTACTATCGAAATATCCCCATTGGTTATTTGCAGTATTGTGCGCTCAACGACTTATCCCAAACCGATAGACAATTGTATCATCTCGATCAAACTGATTATGTCTACGGAATTGACTTGTTTATAGGGGAAACCGACTATTGGAACAAGGGAATTGGTACAAAAATCTTGTCAGCATTTATCAGTTATCTTTTTGAACAGCGACAAGCTCATAAAATTGTCATAGATCCTCATGTTAACAATCCTCGCGCTATCCGTTGCTATGAAAAATCTGGTTTTGTCAAAGTAAAGCTATTACCTGCCCATGAGCTACATGAAGGGAAATACTCAGATTGTTGGCTCATGGCAATAGATAGAAAGAATCCATTGCACTTCTAATTTACAACAGACATACCTTGAAAATAGGGAGTGGGGAGTAGGGATTAGGGACATAAATTTTCATTGCTCCTTGTGAGTGCAACTCATGGAGTCTCTTGCATAAATCAAAAATAAGGAACCCCACCCGCCTTTGAGTAAAGCAAATGCTCCCCTCCCGAAGAGGCTACGGTCTATACACAAGTGCTTTTGTTCAGAACACAAGTAGTTTCGTTCAGAACACAAGTGCTTTTGTTCAGAACACAAGTAGTTTCGTTCAGAACACAAGTGCTTTCGTTCAGAACACAAGTGCTTTCGTTCAGAACACAAGTGCTTTCGTTCAGAACACAAGTGCTTTCGTTCAGAACACAAGTGCTTTCGTTCAGAACACGAGTGCTTTCGTTCAGAACACAAGTGCTTTCGTTCAGAACACAAGTAGTTTCGTTCAGAACACAAGTCTTTTCGTTCAGAACACAAGTGGCAGTAGTACTTTATATTGTGTTAGACATTTTAGAATATTTTTGATAATGTTCACCTCTGTTCTATTTCTACTTACACTCAGGGTTATTTCATTCTCATTTAGCCTGCCTCAGAATAAATTCTGAGGCTAATAGCAAAAGTTGTCTAAAGACGACTAAGAAAGGCTTTTAGTCCATTAAGCATGGACTTGGGCTATGCGCTGCGGAACTTTAGTTCTGGGCGGTTTATTTCTAGAACGAAATAGCTCTGTAATCACACCTATAGACTTTGTGACACAAAACGATCTGATTATTTCAACAAAAAACCTAACGAAGACCTATGGTCAAAAGTCTGTTGTTGATAGATTAAATTTAGCCGTACCATCTGGCTCTATCTGCGGCTTTCTCGGCCCTAATGGGGCGGGCAAAAGTACTACAATTAAGCTGCTGCTTGGACTGGTCAAGCCTTCAAGCGGGGACGGCACTATTTTGGGTCAAAACATTGTTAAGGACAGTGTTGCTATTCGGGAGCAAATTGGGTTCCTTGCTCAAGATCCATCTTTCTATGGATACTTGAGTGCGCGTGAAACATTGCGTTTCGTCGCTTCATTCTTTTTCAAAGGTAGCAAAGCTGCGATCAAAAATCGAATTAAGGAAATAATTTACCTTGTAGGCTTGGATGGCAAAGCCGATCGCCCTGTTAGGGGATTATCTGGAGGTGAACGTCAACGTCTTGGTATTGCTCAAGCTGTAATTAACGATCCGAAATTGATTATTCTTGATGAACCAGCATCAGCCCTTGATCCATTGGGGCGACGTGATATGTTACAAATTCTCGAAAGCTTTCGGGGACGGTGTACTATTTTTTATTCGACGCATATTCTTGATGATGTGCAACGAGTCAGCGATACAGTGGTAATTCATTAAAAACGGCAGATTGGTCGCTCAGGGATCAATTCAGGAACTGCTAACAGGCGATCGCACCCAGTTTTACTTGAGTGTCCGTGGTGAAGGATTCAAGGTTAGCGATCGCTTGCAAAATGTGCCTTGGATTGAAACCATTACCTTTGAGGAAGGATTGCCAGATGTAAAGATGTAGTACATCAACCTTCAATATTTAAATAGAAAGTATGTAACTAAATTAACTCGCATGTTCCCAGTCACTAAGTAACTCATGCTGTTGTATAGTTTTCTTGCATTGGCGGAATGGTACTTTAGGAGTACCAATACTAATGCCAGGAAAAGACTGTTTTTTTGTCTTGCTGGGTCTATTTTCTTGTGTCGTTGTCAATTGTTGGGTTTTCATTGGTAAATCAATTTCTAATTAAAATCTCAGCACCAATTTATAACACCAATTTTCAAACGGCAACTTCCACTATAGGTAGCTTATTTCCTACAAATATTCACAATGCGATCGCTACTCAATACTGCGTAGGTTTTGAAGATTTATAGGTTGAGTTGAACTTTAGTGAAACCCAACAAAGCCCTGGAAATGTTGGGTTACCCTGCGCGAAGCCCCTTTGGGTCTACGTTCCTCAACCCAACCTACACATTTTTATTTTTTAGTCAAATAGGACTTACGCACACTCTACGAATTCTCGGCGCTCTTGGCGTCTTGGCGGTTCGATAAATTAAGCTTTTTAGCAATTTTTGCGTAAGTCCTATCAAACTACGCAGTATGGATCGCTACTAACTGTACATTCCAATTAATTTCTTAAGAGTTTTGCTCACGCTTGTTTGGCCATTACTCCTAAATTCATCACACATTCAGGAAATTGGCGCTTTAATGCTGGAAAAACCGGACAAGGCGCTTGTTCTTGTAAATTGTCCGGTTTACTCCAAGTAAATGGGGCTTTCTGGGCTGCTGACATCCACACCAGACGTTTTGCTCGTGTCATCGCAACATATAGTAAACGGTACTCCTCAGATATTTTCAAGTGCTTTGCTTGTTCCCATGCTTGTGTAACATCTGGTATAGTAGATTCTCCGTGGAGAGCAGCACGAATTTGGGCGCGGGCTACTTCTGATAAGGTAAAATCCCCTAAGAACTGGCTTTGGGGAGGAACCCAAAATCTACCAGGAATCAAGTTTTCGTGCAGGAAGGGAAGAAACACATAGTCCCAATCTAGCCCTTTGGCTTTGTGCATAGTAATAATGGTCAGTTGACCGCGACGGGTGTAACGTTCTTCCGAATCTTCGGTTTCTACTGGTTCAAACCGTTCGGAACTAACGATTTCACTTAAAGCTGACAGCATTCCCCCCATCGAACTATTGCCTGCTATCTGCTGGTTTACCCGTTCAGCAAGTTTGTCAGCAGTTGCCAATTCTGCCTGGTCGTAATTTAAGGTCAAGGCGAGAAAGGAAATTAGCTGGTACAGTGGCAATTCCAAGCGGGCGCGAAGTAAACTGCGACACAAACGAGCAGCTTTTTGGACTGTTTCTGGCTGTGGTGCTGCTAGAGGGCCAGGATACAAAAATTCTTCTGGGAGGCTAGCAAGGGCGTTGAGGTCTTGAGTAGGTATTAATTGACGCTGCACTAATGCTTCTAGTGCGGCTTTGAGGTAATCGGGGGAGTGGGGGCGATCGCAAAATTGCAGCAATGCTAAAATCTCTTGGGGAACATGGGAACGGCGATCGCGTTCTCCCACATCGTAAAGTGTAATATTATGCTCTTTGCACACAGATGCTAGAGCTTCTCCTAACCATCGTCCTTGACGATTTTCTCGCACTAAAATCGCTGCACTATTTTGTGTTGGGTCTTCGCCAAATAACTCAATCACTCTTTGAGATAACAATTCAACGGTGTGATGAATATCACGCGGGGTATAAAGTTCTAATCCTCGTCCTACTGGTGCTGGGTTGGCGTTCTTTTGTGGATCGTTTGTTTCAACAGGGCGAATTGTTTGCAAGCGAAATGGTACTTGTCGGTTGTCAGGAATCTTTTGTCCGTTATTCGTTGTTGCTAAGGACTGATTATTAATCCATTTAAGGGCAAAGTTAGCAGCTTCAATGATAATTCTAGTACTGCGACCAGCTTGATCCATCGTTGCCAATCGTTGAATGCGATCGCACTCTTCGCAAAATTGCCGAAAATAAATCGGATCGGCTGGGGTAAAAGTAGAGTTAATCGCTTGGTTGGGGTCGCCAACACGGACTAAGTTGAGTGCTGACTGATGACTGATGACTGATGATTGAGGAGTTATTATTCTCTCCCTGCCCCCTTCCTCATTTCCCCCATCACTTGCCAAAATTTCTAACAACTGCGTCTGTAATGGGCTAGAATCTTGGGCTTCGTCTTCAAAGACGGCGAATATTTGGTTTTGCTCAATCCTACGGGCGCTATCGTTTTCTAAAACGCGCAGTGCGGCTAAAATCATATCGTCGTAGTCAATGAAATCACGCGATCGCATTAAGTTTTGATATTGCTCATACAATCCCGCCGCTATGCTCAAAATTGCATATTCGTCTGTAGTTTGTTTACTCCACTCCCGTAACTTTTCTGGCGATATTCCAGAACTTTTTGCTTCATGAATTACCGTATTAGCCAATTCTGGCAATACTTCTGTTCGCAGCACCGATTGGCGACGCAATCTTTCTGTTTCTTCTCCGTCAAATTGATGACCTTCCAATAACCGCAAATATATTCCGGGATTATTTGCAATCCATTGCTCTACAGCTGTTCTGATAAAACGGTGACTTTGAGTCGGTGTAATTAATGTGACATTTTCTAACTGCAAACCCGATAAATCAGAATGGCGACTGGCAATGTTTAACGCTAGACCGTGTAGGGTGTAAACAAAAAATCCAGTTTGAGGGAGAGATAAATCATCTCGTAAGAATTTGCGAATCTTCGCTTTAATATTGGCAGCAGCAGAGCGAGTAAAGGTGACAACTACTAATTGACGGCGAGAGGATGAACGTTCATATTGACGGGCGATCGCGATCGCTGCCGCCGCCGCCATCCCAGTAGATTTGCCTGCACCAGGAACAGCAGAAATAGCCAAAGGGCCAGATTGCCAGTCAGCCATTTGTTGCTGTCCAGGACGTAAACCGTTGCGGATGCGTGCTATAGCTTCTGCTCGTAGGGATGACACGGGCGATCGCTCAGACAATTCTGGGTGGAGTGATTCTGGAGGCAAAGCAGCAGTAAAATTAGTGTCTGACATTATAAAATTTTATATTTTAAATTTAATTCCAAAACCGCAGATATGAAAAATTATTACTGTTTATCTGTGGTGACAAATATTTAATTGCAAACCAATTAGCTAATAGCTATATGAAAATACTAACAGCAAAGAAAATTATTTTGGTTGGCGGTGGCATCGGTGGCACTGCAACTGCGCTTGCTCTTTATCGAGCTGGATTTAAACCCATTGTTTACGAGCGCACGGCAACATTACGCGAAGTTGGGGCAGGAGTAGCGCTTTGGGCGAATGCTACCCATGTCCTAAAGGAATTAGGCGTATTGGACGATGTGTTACGCCAAAGCGATGCAATTACTAATTATCAGTTCTTCTCCCAGATGGGCAAAGAATTAATGAACCTCTGCATCAATCATTTTGAAGTGCCAGCCGTAGCCATCCATCGTGCTGATTTGCTCTCACTGCTCTGGCGGAAGCTGTCGAGTGAGCATTTTGTTTTGGGTCAAGCGTTTGAGCGTTTTGAGCCAGTTGAAAACAAAGTTCGTGCCTATTTTACTGGCGGTTTAGCAGAGGAAGGCGATGTATTGATTGGAGCCGATGGACTCAAATCAAAGGTGCGATCGCAACTATTTGGTGAAGCAAAACCGATTTATCGTGGGATGACATCATACCGAGGGCTGACGAATTACATACCTGACACTTATAAACGTGGATACATCTGTGAATTTTTGGGTTCCGGCAAAGCTTTCGGATTTGTGACGATTGGTAAAGGGCGAATGTATTGGTATGTAGCATCCAAAGCCGCCGAAGGACAATCCGACGCACCTGTTGGTCGTAAGCAAGAACTTCAGGAAATTTTTCAAGATTGGCCTACCCCCATTCCTGAACTCATTGCTGCAACTGATGAAACAAGTATTCTGAAGACTGATCTCTATGATCGTGTACCGATTCCCAAATGGAGCTTTTCAAACATCACGTTACTTGGTGATGCCGCACACCCTACTCTACCAACGATGGGACAAGGGGCGTGTATGGCAATTGAAGATGCGCTGGTCGTTACCCAGTGTTTACTAGAACATTCAGACCCCGCAGAAGCTTTGCGCCAATACGAATCGCTGCGGCTGGTTCGCACCAAAAAGATTGTTGAACAATCTTTACTAATAGGAAAAGTTGCTCAATTAGAGAATCCTGTTGTTGTGGCAGTAAGAAATACATTAATGAAGTTGTTGTCACAACAGTTTGACAATGACTATAGAGCAATTCATGCTTACAGAGTTAGCTTGAAACTTGATAAATACTGATTTTATGTTGGTTCTTATTGGTTGTAAGGAAGAGTAATTAGCTAGCGATCGCGCCGGACTAAGTTCAGTGCGAAAGCCACAAGAATACCCTGGCATTGATAAGCAATTTCTGAGCGAGCAATTAAACATTTTGCCAATCCCTTGATTGAAAAAATTAACCAAGCGTGATTTCTTCAGTCAAGGAATTGTTAAGAAGTCTAAAAATGAAATCTCAAGCGATGCCTATGGCAGGCTGTGCTTACGCAGCTTCACCTAAAGATTGATTATTGGAACAAGCACCAACTATTGTCGGTTTTGATCAGCTGCTGTAAAACCACAAATATTGCGCCAACTCGTACAGTTGAAAATGACTTTTAGACTAGCTCTTCGATGTTTTGCCGTTCGCTTACAGTTGATTCACTAAAGACGGCGACATACAACCATCCTGCTAAAATAGCTCCCAAAATCGGAGCTATCCAGAACAGCCAAACTTGAGAAAAAAGTTCTACACCTGCAAAAAGAGCAACTCCAGTACTACGGGCAGGATTAACCGAGGTATTGGTTACAGGAATACTAATCAGGTGAATTAAAGTGAGTCCAAAACCAATTGCCAGTGGTGCAAATCCTTTAGGAGCACGCCTATCAGTTACACCCAAAATAATCAATAGAAACATGAAAGTCATCACAACTTCAGTAATCAAGCAAGCAAACAGTGTGTAACTACCTGGAGAATGAGTCCCGTAGCCATTAGTGGCCAATGGGTTAGAGCCAGTTAAGGTAAATCCAGTTTTGCCACTCGCAATCAGGTAGATAATGCCCGCACCAACAACTGCACCGATTACTTGAGAGACGATGTAAGGTAGTAAGTCAGACCCAGGAAAGCGTTTACCTGCCCACAGTCCAAAGGAAACAGCTGGATTGAAATGGCCACCAGAAATATGACCAAAAGCATAAACCCCTGTAAGGACGGTAAGCCCGAATGCCAAAGATACACCGACTAATCCAATACCTAGTGGAAAAGAAGTATTTTCGCTAATTTTTGCCGCATCTGCTGTGTAGGCTGCGGCTAGAACAGCACTACCACAACCACCTAAGACAAGCCACAATGTACCAATAAATTCAGCCAAACAACGTTTAGTTAGAGACATTTTTGGAAAACTCCTTATTCAGCTACAAACGACTGATAGCGATGTTGGACAATCCTTGCGTTATTTATATCAACAGAAATCTATGGGTTTGTTTTCTTCCCATTAAATTTCCAATTAGTGAAAGTTCTGAATCCCTCACTAATAAATTCTGTTTTTTGCTAAATAATTGTGTTAATAAAAGAAGATACCGTAAAAGATAAAATAACCAAGAAAATACTTAATTTCTTAAGCATTTTGCTCAAAATGATACATTTGTTGAGATTCTTGCTCCAGTAACTTCTATTTGAAATTATTTGAAAATTTATTTAAATTTTCTAAGTTTTATAGAGAAAAATCAAGAGTTTAGACAAAGTATTAAGGAGCCAGTGCCTTGCTCTGCTTAAAGAGTTAAAGCAACTGGCAGCATTGGTCAAATCGAAAAATGAACTAATACCCCGACTGCTATGTGCTATTTAGACGGTATTATATAGATCACATCACGCAGTTAGTCCTGTCTAAAATTGAATTTATTCGTCAATCTGCCAGGAATCCTTAGTTAATTCTTCATCCAGAATTTTCTTAGGACGCACAATGATAATAATTTGTCCTAATAAGGGAATTTCTGGCTCAGTTTCAAACCACTGAAAATCTAATTCACCACCATTTTCAACAACAAAGTAGCTGGAGGCATCCCATTCTCGTTTGGCACGATCTACCACAACTACCACCGGCCCGATTTGGCTTTGGGTTTGGATGGGGAAGCGATCGCTATTCGCTAAAATCACTACTGGATCTTCTGCCCCCAACAACACTTGCCAACCTGGTAACGGCACCCAAGCTTGCTCTCCAGCAAATTTGACCATCCGAAATGGTTCAATTTCTGTCATTATGGGCACAGCTTGCAAGTCTTGCCGTGATAATGGCAACTCACCTACCACAGGCAAGATTCGGGGTAATTGTTCTTCAACTTCCAGGCGGTAGAAGGGTAAAATTGGCGCTGGACGTTGGGGAACGGTAGTAAAATCAGTCAGTAGTTGTTCGATTTTTTGCCTTGCTGCTGGCGTGTGAGCAAAGCGTAAACCTTTGGCAATTAGGCGCGATCGCTGTTGTAAATCTGCATTTTGGCGTGCCAGTTTCCAAACTTGATGAGCAACAGCATCCCCAGGATGGGCAGAAAACCCTTCTGGCAAAGTGCGGTAATAAGAGAACTCTTTAAGTGCTTTTGCTATTTCTCGTGCCTCATCGGCATCAACATTGTGGACGAAAATTAGTTCGGCGGCGGCGGCGCGTTCTTCTTGGGTGAGCAAACGCAGTTCATATAAAACATCACTACCGCGTGTGGCATAGTGCGATCGCGTTTCTTCCGATACTCCAAACTTTTCCAAAGAATTGTAAACTTGAGAACCAACAACCACCTGATTTTGTTGAATCGGCTCAAATCCAGTCGCCTCAAAAATGTCTTGGGGGTTGTAACCGGTTTTTAGCAACGAGGCGATCGCGGCTCCCCATTCCACCCAGTTACCTTGTTTTTGCCTCAGCCTTCGCAGTAATTCTTGTGCTACATCGTTGGTAGCATTTTCTTCGGGATTCTGAGCGTTGGGTGGTAGATCAGTCATAATCGGAGTGCGAGCTTCAACTTGAGAGGTTAATTAATACCTCATGAGCAAGTCTTATTTTAATCTATGAACTACCCATAGTTATATCTTGCACCTGCCCACTTGCTTGCCAAGAAATTTATTTCACAGGCTTTTAGCGCAAGTCTACTAAGCGTGGACTCTAATCCTTTTTGAGCCATCTTTAGAAGAATGCAATAATAGCCTCAGAATGAATTCTGAGGCAGTTGTTGGGATTGGTGCAAGTTTTGCGTATAACTACTGCTTTGAGTTTATCTGTAGAAACTTATCTAGTTAATTCTTCTTGTGCAATTTTTTCTTGCTAGAGATATTTGGGCAGGCAAATCTCCTCTGTGACATCACAGCTATCGTATTTAAACATGCAAAATAACTCCGTAAAAACCCTTGATAACTTTTAGCTATTCTCAACTAAGCTTGGTATGGAATATAACAAGATAGTGAATATTTAAAGGAAATATCTTATGGATAAGCCCACTCTCGAAATTGATAAACTCCAATCTCAAGTGATGACTCTCCAACAATCAAAAAAGCTAAAAATCCTAGTAGTTGACGATGAGCCAGATAATCTCGATCTGCTTTATCGTACCTTTCGACGCGACTTTAATGTTTTAAAAGCTGATAGTGGGGTGAACGCCCTAGAAGTTTTGGCAGCAGAAGGGGAGGTAGCGGTGATTATCTCCGATCAACGGATGCCAGAAATGAAAGGAACTGAGTTTCTCAGCAAGACTGTGCCTCAGTTTCCCGATACGGTTAGGATAATTCTCACCGGATTTACTGATATTGAAGACTTGGTAGAAGCGATTAATGCGGGGCAAGTCTACAAATATATCACCAAGCCTTGGGACCCAGGCGAACTGAAGGCAGTGGTGCAAAGAGCAGCAGAAACCTACGACTTGCTCAAGCAACGTACTGAAGAATTACGCCGTTCTCATGCTCAAATAGCCTTGCTGAGTGTTTTGGTACAGGTAACTCAAGCAGTTTCTAGCTTAGAAGAAACTCTCGCTCCAATTGCTAGGGCCGTGAGTGATACTTTTGGAACAGATGGGTGTATTCTCCAACTGACAGATGGAAATACTCTGATTGCGACTCAAGGAACTTACAGCGATACAGGTACAATAGAAAATTGGCTATCTGTTGACCCACTAACAAAGGAAGCGATCGCCACCGGGGAAATGCAAGTTTCCTTAAATATACCTAAAGACACTAAATTAGTTGATGCTATTCACTACAAAAGTACGGGTGTGCAAGCACATTTAGTTATTCCAATTAGCTACCGTAATCAACTTTTGGGCGTATTATCCCTACAGTGGAAACAACCCTGCACTTTACGCGAAGATGAATTAATGCTAATTAATTTATCAGCCCAACTGATAGCGATCGCTCTTACTAGTTGTCATTAGTCATTTGTCATTAGTCATTTGTCATTAGTGAAAAACCAATGCCTAATGCCTAATGCCCAATGCCCTATGCCCAATACCTAATACCCAATGACTAACGAAATTCAGTCCATTTTTAACCGTATTGCTCCGGTTTATGACCAGTTAAACGATTGGTTAAGTCTAGGGCAGCATCGAATATGGAAGGAAATGGCAGTGAAATGGAGTGCAGCTAAATCGGGTGATACAGCATTAGATTTGTGTTGCGGTAGTGGTGATTTAGCTTTACGTCTGGCACGGCGTGTAGGGGCAACAGGGAAGGTTTACGGAGTGGATTTTTCACCCAACCTGCTAGAAAAAGCTAAAGAACGCTCATATTGGCAGTACCCCCAACCTGCGATCGCCTGGATAGAAGCCGACGTGCTAAATTTACCCTTTGAGGATAACCAATTTGATGCCGCAACAATGGGCTATGGTTTAAGAAATGTTAAAGATATTTCCCGCAGTCTCCAAGAGTTATATCGGGTTTTGAAGCCAGGTGCTAAAGCCGCAATATTAGACTTTCATCGACCGAGTAATCCTCAGCTACGTGCCTTTCAGCAGTTGTATCTGGACAATTTTGTAGTGCCAGTTGCCAGTTATTTAGGTTTAAAAGAAGAATATGCTTACATCAGCCCTAGCTTAGACCGCTTTCCCATCGGCAGAGAGCAAATAGAGTTAGCGCGTCAAGTTGGTTTTGCTGTTGCCACACACTACCCCATTGTGAACGGTATGATGGGAATGCTGGTAGTCAGCAAATTTTAGATTTTAGATTTGCAATTTTGGATTGGGGACTGCGGAATAGATAATTGGTAATGGAGAATCTTAGTGGTTAGTGGAAAAGCAACTAACAATTAATAACCACCAAATACCAATTACCAATACTCAATCCCTAATTTCTAATCTAGAATCCAAAATCCAAAATCCAAAATCCAAAATCCTGTGGACTGGTCTCATCTTTGGCTTTATGTGTCTCCCCCGGTACTGGGTGGAATTATCGGCTATTTCACAAATGACATAGCCATCAAAATGTTGTTCCGTCCTTACCGAGCAATTTACATTGCTGGACGAAGAGTACCCTTCACCCCTGGATTGATTCCCCGCAACCAGGAACGTCTGGCTCTGAACATTTCTAAGACAATCATGGGGTCACTTTTGACACCACAAGAATTGCAAAATCTGGCGCGGCGTTTGTTGCAAACAGAACGCGTACAAGGAGCAATTCTCTGGTTGTTGCGGCTGGCAATTGAACAAATTAAAACAGATAAAAACGAGAAAAGTGCCAAAATTGTGGCGGGGATTTTGCGGGATTTAATAGGGGAATCTTTGCCACGCTTACTCAAGGTTTTAGCGCGGCGCGAAGACTTTTTGGAAGCGCAGATCAATCAAATTTTTGACCAGATATTGCTGGAATTTCAATTGAGTGAAGAACAAGCTACGCGGCTTGCTGATTGGTTGTTGCAAGCAGTTTTACCGCCAGATGTGCTGCGACAGACGATAGTTGATTTTTTGACCGATCGCACAATTCAAATTATTGATGAAGGCTTCCGCGAAAAAACCAGTGGGACTTATTGGGTAGTAGCAAATTTGTTTGGCTTACGTAATACTCTCACACGGCTACGAACTTTTTGTTTGGATGAAAAAGAGGCTGCTAATGCTCGCTTGCAAGAATTGACTAAAGATTTGCAAATCCGCGATCGCATTCGGAAATTATTGCAAAATTTATCATTACAAAACTTGCCAATTGGGACGGTGAGGCAGCTCCGCAAGACTACCCGCGAAAGTGTCCGCCATTACTTACAAAACAGTGGCAGTGATTTTTTACAAGGATTAACTGATTCTGTTGATTGGGAAAATATTGCTGTAGTTTTGCTGAATCGTCTGAGTACTTCACCTGTTGTCAATACTTCTTTAGAAGTAATGAGTCAAGAATTGGCTTTAATATTAGATAAGTATTTGGAAAAAGATTTAGAAGTAATTGTGGCGCAAGTAATTCCAATTTTATCGATAGATCAAGTGATAGTTGACCGAGTTAAATCAACTTCACCGGCTGATTTAGAAGCCGCAATTGAGGGAATTGTAAAAAATGAATTACAAGCGATTGTAACTTTAGGTGGTGTTTTGGGTTTTGTTATCGGGTTGTTGCAAACTGGGTTTTTAATATTTAGTCAATATTAATTTTGTATTTTTGACTGTAAATTTTTCTCAAATTAGAGTTGCAAATTGCCCAGATTGTGAAATGAGTGAAATTGAGCGTAGGCGTAGCCCGTCGGAGACATCGCTTAACTCAAAATCTGCGTCAAATCCAGCACAAACCCAGGCAATACATCCTCTCCTGATAAGCTAGTAGGCGATTGCAAAACCTCAACTTCCTGTCCTAGACGATAAATTTCCACCTTTTGGTTTTGCGGATCAATCAACCATCCTAAACGCACACCGTTGTCAATGTACTCCTGCATTTTTTGTTGCACAGTTTTTAAGCTGTCTGAAGCAGAGCGTAATTCTACCGCTAAATCTGGAGCGAGTGGTAGAAATCTTGCTGGGTCTGGATTCAGGGCTTCTAATCGCTCCTGACTCACCCAAGATGCATCAGGAGAGCGATTTGCACCATTGGGAAGTTTGAAACCAGTTGAAGAATCAAAAGCCAAACCTGTGCCATCAGCGTCAGCCCAATTACCTAAGCGCTGTGTCAGTTTACTATTCCGATTTCCAGTTCCCCATCCAGTTGGTGGCATGATAATCAATTCTCCCTCTGCCGTGCGCTCAAGTCGCAAATCTCGGTTATTTTGACACAGTTGGAAGAACTGTTCATCTGTTAATTCAATGGTGGGGCTGAGGTTCAGAATCAGGGCAGTCATAATTGCCTCTCAAGCTTTCTAACTGTAGCGTAGCATTGGGTTGACATAGTAGGTTAACCATCAATTTGCCAAAAACTTGAAAAGTGGCAGTCTGATTTTTTAAATACCTATGACTTCATGCTAGATGTGGAAAAGCGATTTGTTTCATCCAAGATTTATGTTTGACTCTTCAAGGGGTGCTTTATCAGCAAAGGCTCAATATATGCTTCTAGAGTATCTTTAACTTTGGAAGGGTGACGAATTGGAGCGATCGCAGAATAATCTGGTTTTACTGTCCAGTCGTAATGGCGAAGCAGTGTAGAAAGCACGATTTTCATTTCCATTTGGGCAAATTCCATGCCTAAACATCGGTGCGAACCATAACCAAAACCCATTAGTGCTAAAGGATGTTTCTTATCTTCTTCACGGGGTGGTGCAAAGCGATCGGGGTCAAAGCGATCGGGATCGGTATACAGTTCTGGTAGACGGTGAGTTAACATCGGCGAGATAGTCACAAACCAACCAGCAGGAATGCGAGAACCTGCATACTCAATATCCTTGAGGACTCCACGATTATAGGCATACACTGGCGGATAAAGCCGTTCTACTTCTTTTAAGACGTTGGTTAAATCTGGAAATTGTTTGAGATGGGACAGATTAAGGGGATTATTCCCCACAACAGCTAATTGTTCTTGGCGCAGTCGTTCTCGCCATTCCGGATGATTACCTAGTTCAAATATTACCCAACTAAGCAAAGAGGCTGTTGTCTCGTGTCCAGCAAATAGCAGTAGCAATGCCTCGTTGATTATCTGTGCTTCGCTCAATTTATTGCCGTCTTCATCAACAGCTGCTAACAGCAATCCCAAAACATCTTTTGATTCTTCTAAGTTACCTTGCTCGATACGCTGTGCGATCGCTTGACGCAAGAAAGCTACTAACTTACCCCTAGCATTTTGACCGCGACTATATAAAGTAAAAGGGACATTCAATTTTAATATTGTCATACTGCCATCTAGCAGGTGTGTAAACCACCGACTAGTTTGCTCAACTTCGCTCTTGTTTTGACTTCCCAAAAACAGGCGAGTAGCAACCATCAGGGTAAGCTGGCGGAAACTAGAATTTAAAGGAATCGTTCTCTGTCCCCAATCTTTGAGGAAGTCTTGCACAATATTTTGAATGGTGTCGAAATATGTAGCGATCGCTTTTCCGTGAAATGCTGGATACATTAAGCGACGAGTTAGGCGATGTTCTTCCCCATCTTGTAATAAAATATTGTTGCCAAATGTTGATTCTAAGAAATACCACCCTATCCGCGATGACATGTGTTCCGCCTGTTCTACCAGCACCAGCCGATTAGCATCAGGGCCAATTAAATAAGCACGTTTACGCCCCATGACACTCGTCTTAAAAACTGAACCATACTGCTGGAATCGTCGCCACAAATACAACTCTGAATCCCGAAATACTTCCAAAGTCTCCCCCAAGATGGGCAAGCCATAGCTACCAGGCATTTCTTCAGCAGATTTTAGCTGTCGCATATTTGAGTACCTCCAGCAGTAATCAGCTACAGTATCTACTTAATTGTAAAGCGCAGTTAGGTTTTGCAAATCTAAATTACCACTCGCGGTAGAGTCTTTCTGCATAGAACATAATCTCTTCATTTGGCAATCTAATTTTTGGTTTTTGCCGAGGATACAAACTTTCAACTGCACCTGTATCCTGTTCAATAACTGTGGCTGCTGCTTGTAAAACTGAATTTTTAAACAGAAATTTCATCAAAGGATTAATGACTTTGGCATACATCAAAATAAACGTCTTGGTAATTTTCTCTGTTTCCGGGTAGAGAATATGAACTTGAGCGATATCACCAATAGGTGTTTTCGCAAAAAAAGCTGTAGTTGAAGGAAATGCGTATTCAAGCCTGTTAGTAAGAGTTTTAGGGAAGATTCCCAAAATAGGATTTTTGAAAATTTCTCCTAGCGTGTTATTGGCTCTTGTCAGTTCTTGATTGACTGTGGCATAGTATCCTTTTTCTTCAAAAGAACTTACATTACAAGATGTAATTTTAAATAGTTCTTTATGAGTCCCATTTTGGTGGTTATAGTCATAGTTAACCATTAGATTAGTCAAAAAGTCACCCTGAATACTTTTATCTCCAGTTACTCCAATAAACTCGTAATTCTCAACAATTTTTTGATGCAAGTCTGGGATGGGCAATCTTGGCTCAAATCCGGCATACGTCCAGATACAATCATTGCTAATAATTAGCTCTAATGGTTTAGTAATTGGCTGAGTGTCTTTTTTATCTCCTTGCTGTAGTCTACCTTGTCCATCAAATTCTAGTGCATGAAAAGGGCAAGTAATAGTATCTCTCTCTTGACAAACCCAGCCATCTGATAATGGTGCTTGCATGTGTGGACAGATGTTATCAAGGGAAAACACTTCACCTTTTTGGTTTTGCCAAATAACATAATCATGTCCGTTTAAAGCGATTTTTTTGGGTTTATTTACTCCTAATGTAGATTTGTGCGCGATTAACCAAGGTGCACCAGGTAAAATTAGTTCCATTTTGCCTCCAAGATATTAATAATTTGTTTATTTAAAGTTCAGCAGATGGGTTAGTAAAACGTCACACAATATTGAAAGTTAAAAGTTGTGTATCATTTGTCTGACATCTTACTTTTGAGTGCAAATTGGGATGAATAATTAAAGTCTTGTCTGCAATAGACGAATTAATACAACCGCGCATTGGCTCGGCTAATTTTGGCTAGTGCATTGTTGAAT
Source organism: Nostoc sp. CmiVER01 (assembly GCF_034531135.2). Lineage (NCBI taxonomy): Bacteria > Bacillati > Cyanobacteriota > Cyanophyceae > Nostocales > Nostocaceae > Nostoc > Nostoc sp. CmiVER01. Next base: position 35,346 of record NZ_JAVRBU020000032.1, on the reverse strand, counting down.
TAACTAACTAATTTTTTAGTTAATAAACATTAATTTAATAAATTTCATCTTCTATGTCAACTGCTAACCAATTTTTTAGTTAATATATTTTCGTTATGATGATGGAGCAACGTGGGTCGTTCAACGCAGTCAAAATTCTCAGCTAAAAAGCCGCGTCAGGTGCGCGATGCAGAAGCGACAAAAAAGCAGATTCTCGATGCGGCAGAAGCGGAGTTTGCCAGAAATGGACTTAGTGGGGCGCGGACAGAAGCGATCGCTACAGGTGCAGGTGTCACCAAAGCGATGATTTACTACTACTTCCAGAGCAAGGAAGGACTATATGAAGCTGTTCTGCAACGTCCGGCGGTGGAGATGCACGAAGGGTTTGAGCAGTTAAATTTGGATCAGTTCCCACCAGAGGAGGCGTTGAAGGTACTTGTCAAAGAAGCGATCGCTTATGAAGCTGCTCACCCGCACCGGGGAATGCTTTGGTTTCAAGAAGCCAACCAAAATCAGGGAAAGTATTTCAAACAGGGGAATTGGCAAGAGAATTTTAGCTATCTCATCAAGATTTTAGAGCGGGGGATGGCTGAAGGTTGTTTCCGTCAGATCGATCCATTTCTCACCACCCTACATATTATTGGGGTTTGTAATTTATACTTCAATGCTTACGAAAACATCAAGCATACTAGACCCGATTTGCAACTGCTGAGTTCAGAAATGATTGAGCAGCATACTCAAGCAGCAGTTAAATTTATTTTGGCTGGTGTGCGACGTACTGAAAATTAGAGATTAAATATTGAGAAACTGCGTAGGCGTAGCCCGCCGTAGGCATCGCGTGCCAAAGTGTACATCCACAAATATCTAACAATTTGTGATATATCTTCTCGTGTTAATCCTGAATCTACCAGTTGATTATCTTGCTATTTGGCACGCAGAATATTATTTAACATTGCTAAAGCTTGTTTGGTCGAGACATCTTTGAGCGCTTTGCTTTCAAGAACCAAACTAAAATCAAGGACAATTTTTCAAAAAACGCAATTGACAAGAAAATTTTGGGTATTTGATCAAGATTTTAGAGCAAAGCATGGCAAAGGTTTGTTTCCGTCAACTTGATCCATTACTCACCACCCTTCATAATTATTGGGGTTTGTAATTTATACTTCAACGCTTACAAAAACATCAAGCATACTAGACTTGAATGGCACTTAGTTAAACCGTCTAGTAGGCAATGTAAAGGTTACAGAGGTCAGCGATGTTTGGGCTTTCTGCATAGATCGTCATCAAGGACGGAGCTTATACCCATGCTCCCTGCTCCTTTTCTCCATGCTCTTCTAATCACATTAACTCACTCCAGCTACTATGAAGCGATGCCTACGCATCAGCGTAATCCGCTTAGAACACCAAACTTCTAAAACAGAACATTAAATTTCAAGTTCCAAATACCAAACTTTTAGTTTTCAAAACAAAAGGACGAACTCATGGCAAATTCAGCTTTCAACTTATCTAACCTCAACGGCACAAATGGCTTTGCCATCAACGGCATCAATCCAGATGACCGTTTAGGCGACTCTATTAGCAGTGCCGGAGACATCAACGGCGACGGTATTGACGACCTGATTATCGGGGCAGATGCTGCCGACCCTAACGGCACCTCTTCAGGGCAAAGCTACGTGATGTTTGGCAGCAAGGGGGGTTTTGATACCCAATTTTACCTCTCCACCCTCAACGGCAGGTCAGGCTTTGCCGTTAACGGCATCAATCCAGATGACCATTCAGGCAACTCTGTTAGCAGTGCCGGAGACATCAACGGCGACGGCATTGACGACGTGATTATTGGGGCAGATGGTGCCTCACCCAACGGCATCACTTCAGGGCAAAGCTACGTAGTGTTTGGCAGCAAGGGGGGTTTTGATGCTCAATTCAACCTCTCCACCCTCAACGGCACAAATGGTTTTACCATCAACGGCATCAATCAATATGACTCCTTAGGCAACTCTGTTAGCAGTGCCGGAGACATCAACGGCGACGGCATTGACGACCTGATTATCGGGGCACCCTTTGCTTCCCCCAACGGTACCTCTTCAGGGCAAAGCTATGTGGTGTTTGGCAGTAAGAAAAGTTTTACTGCCCAATTAGACCTCTCCACCCTCAACGGCACTAATGGTTTCACCATCAATGGCATCAATGAAGATGACTCTTTAGGCACCTCTGTTAGTAGTGCCGGAGACATCAACGGCGACGGCATTGACGACCTGATTATCGGGGCACCCTTTGCCGACCCCAACGACATCAGCTTAGGGCAAAGCTACGTGGTGTTTGGCAGCAAGGGGGGTTTTGATGCCCAATTAGACCTCTCTACCCTCAATGGCACAAATGGCTTTGCCATCAACGGTATCAATCCAGATGACCATTTAGGCAACTCCGTTAGCAGTGCCGGAGATATCAACGGCGACGGTATTGACGACCTGATTATTCAGGCACCCTTTGCCGACGGCAACGGCGACAATTCAGGGCAAAGCTATGTGGTGTTTGGCAGTAAGGGGAGTTTTGCTGCCCAATTTAACCTCTCCACCCTCAACGGCACTAATGGTTTCACTATTAATGGCTTCAATAAAGGTGACGGCTTCTTCAGCAGTTTTGTCAGCAGTGCCGGAGATATCAACGGCGACGGCATTGATGACCTGATTATCGCGGCACCCTTTGCCGACCCCAACGGCACCAATTCAGGGCAAAGCTACGTGGTCTTTGGTAGCAGGGAGAGTTTTGGTGCCCAACTCAACCTCTTCAACCTTAACGGCACAAATGGCTTTGCTATCAATGGTATCAATTCAGATGACCGTTCAGGCTACTCTCTTGCCAGTGCCGGAGATGTCAACGGCGACGGTATTAACGACTTGATTATCGCAGCACCCTTTGCCGACCCCAACGACATCAGCTCAGGGCAAAGCTATGTGGTGTTTGGCAACCGCGCCCCTGTTCTCGACCTTAACGGCAACTTACAGGGTATTGATTTTAGCACTACCTTTAGCGGTACTCCTGTCTCCATCATCGATAGCAACTTCACCCTCGACGACAATGGCACTACCCTAGCTGGTGCCACCATCACCATTACCAATCTCTTGAATGGCGCAACCGAAAGTCTCAATGCCACTGCTATCGGCAACATCACTTCTACCTACAACCTCACCACAGGCACTCTCACTCTTAGTGGTACGGATACCATTGCCAATTATCGACAAGTCCTCAGTAGCGTTACCTACAACAGTACAGCTACCACTGTTAACACCACAATTGAGTTTGTCGTCGATGACGGTCAAGATGTGAGTAACACTAGTGCAGTAGCAACCACCACTTTGGGTGTTGTCCAGAAATTGATTACGGGCACCCCTGATGCAGATATCCTTATCGGCACATTCAACAACAACATCATCGAGGGCAAAACTGGTAACGACACGCTCACTGGTAACGGTGGTCGAGACACATTCATCTTCTCAAGAGGCGATGGCATCGATACCATAACCGACTTTGGCGGCGTAGGGAGCTTAGGTAGCGTAGATATTGATTCAAATCCATCAACGGCGGCAACTGCTGAAGTTGATACTTCAAATCCATCAACGGTGCCAATTGCTGAAGTTGATACTTCAAATCCATCAACGGCGGTAATTGCTGAAGTTGATACTTTGGATTTTACTAGATTAGGATTGACTGCTAAAAATCTGCTATTAACTCAAAATGGCAGCAATCTAGAACTCACTTTTGAAAATACAAGCAATACCAAAATCATTCTAGAAAACTTCCTGTTAGAAAAGCTGAATAATTTACCAGCATCTGATACCAGCCCAGCTATTGGCAATATCCTGTTTGATAACCAGAGGGGCATTGTTGACAGTTTTGATGTCTTCGATGCTAACTCCACTCAAACTGACTTATTTAACCCAAACACCGTTACATTCCTCAATGACCTTAACAATAACATTACGGGTTTTAAAGACTCCGGCGATGTGATTAATGGTCAGGGAGGTGATGACATCATCAACGGCAATAGTGGCAATGATTTGCTACGGGGTGGAACTGGTAATGATACCCTCATCGGTGGTGCTGGCGATGATACTCTGGTTGGCGGTGCTGGCAATGACGTACTCACAGGTGGTGAGGGTGTTGACAGATTTGTTTACAATACCGATGCTCCTTTTAACAGTACTGATGTTGGTCTAGATAGTATTAGTGGGTTTTACAGTGGATTTTTTGCAGTCATTACACAAAGTGACAAGATTGTACTGAATAAGACTACCTTTAATACAATTACCTCTGTTGCGGGAATAGGTTTTAGTAACGAGAGTGATTTTGAAATCACTTCTTCTGCCGGGACTAGCACGGCGAAAATTGTCTACGATCCTGTGAGTGGGCAGTTGTTCTACAACGAAAATGGCAGCACGGCTGGTTTCGGTAGTGGTGGTTTATTTGTGACTCTAACTGGTGCGCCAATTCTCAAGGCATCTGATTTTATTATCCAAGGGTAGTTCGCTTGGAACAGCAAACTTTGAGTTCTAAACACCAAACGACTCTGACTTTTCACGGGATCTGGAAAACTTCTCTGTTTGCAAAAAAGAGGCTTTGAATTCTCTCCCTTGCTTACCTTACGGTGTACACACAAATCAAAAAAAGATTAATGCAACAAAGGTGCAGGTCAAGAGACTTGTGTGTACACCCTAGCTTCCTTACCAGAGAAGGGAATTGAGGCATTAGGTTTCGCGTTAGTTTTTCCAGATAACGTGAAAAGTCAGAAACTAGATTAAAGCTAAGTAGAGCATTTCATTAATTCGTAGCGAATTAAATCTGATAATGGCAACGCATCGGTTGACAATGGCAACGCATCGGCTGACAGTGGCAACGCATCGGCTGACAGTGGCAACGCATCGGCTGACAGTGGCAACGCATCGACTGACAATGGCAACGCATCGACTGACAATGGCAACGCGTCTCCTTGCATTAAAAACGCTGACAATTTTACTCAAAGCTGTACTAAGTTTTTTAACTACGAATTCCGCACAGCACCATTAGCTTTTAACTTAGGATAAGCAATCCGTTTGTGATGAAATTGCTGCCAAACATCTACAAATATCTGGGCAATTTTTGACATATCTTCTCGTGTTAATCCTGAATCTATGAGTTGATTATCTTGCCATTTGGCACGCAGAATATTATTAAGCATTGCTAAAGCTTGTTCAGTCGAAACATCTTTAAGCGATCGCTTTTCTGCCAAAGGTTTAGCCGATGCTTCAAGCGATCGCAACGCCGCTTCGCAAGAATCTGCTAACATAACAATTCCTGTTTCCCGTGATTGGGGAATTGGGCCATCGTAGCGAAAATCTGCGTCGTCTACTGTTAAACTTGGATTTTCTTGAGCCATTTGCTGGGCTTGATGATGGAAATAGGCAATCAGCATCGTTCCCTGATGCTCTGGAATAAAAGCTTGAATTGCTGTCGGTAAAAGGTGTTTACGCGCCATCACTAACCCTTCAGTTACGTGCTTTTTGATAATTTCTGCACTCTTCCAAGGGTCTTTAATCTCTGTATCATGTTTATTCGGCCCCCCCATTTGATTTTCAATAAATCCAAGGGGATCGTGCATTTTGCCAATATCGTGATATAGTGTGCCAGCCCTGACTAGTTCAACATTGCATCTTAGTTCTTTGGCAGCAGCTTCGGCAAGGGTAGCTACAAGCAGCGTGTGTTGAAAAGTTCCGGGAGTCTCTGTAGCAAGTCGTTTTAATAAAGGGCGGTTAGGGTTCGCCAACTCTGCTAAACGGATTGGGGTAACTAAATCGAAAACTTTTTCTAAATAAGGACTTAAGCCTAAAGCTACAACACTCCAGCCTAAACCGGATAAAGCAAACAATCCGGCTTCTCGGAGGACGAGATACCAAGTTGAACCAAAGGCTTGACCAATTAAAATTTTAACAACCAGATAAATGCCGCCTTGAGTTAAAGCGATCGCCACCCCCAATAATGCTAATTCCTCACGCGATCGCAATCGTTGCGCTATGTAACTACCTAATATTCCTCCTCCAACACCAGCTAAAAGCGCAGCCTTGCTTATATCCAAGCTAATAGCTAATATTGGCAACAGCAATCCGACAACTGTCAACCCCAAAATGGGGCCATAGAAGCTTCCTAACAATAAACCAAGGGCACTCCAAGTGGTATAAGGCAATCCCATCGTTACCAACCCTGGCACACTCAAAGTCAGCAGTAACACCAACAAGCGATCACGTTGTCGCAATTCATAATTGACATGCCGTTCTACCCAGACAAAAATGGCAATGGCGATCGCAATAACGCCTGCTAACTTTACCAACTCCTGCCATTTTACCTCCCGGCGAACCAGGTGATAATGTTCCAACAGCTTAAAGTTCCATGCAGTAATCGGCGTTCCTTTTCTGACAATTACCTGGCCATCCCGTACCTTCACCATCACGGGTGGAACTACAGCAGCAGCCTTTTGAGCGTTTTCTCTAGTTTGTTCTTCATCTTTTTGCAGATTCGGCTTGAGTACAGCTAACAACAGGTTCTTTGCCAAAGATTCGGCGGATTCTGGTACAAAGGACTGCAATTGTAAACTCACCGCATCCTGTAAGATATTTTTTGGCAGTCCTTGTGGGATGCCTTGGGTGAGAATCCGCTCTGCACTCTGATGGATTCCCATTTGTGTTTTTTCCCACTCTTCATCTGACAAATCCAAAAGTACGGATTCTTCGTATAGTGGTTCTGGAGTAACAGTCTCTAACTGTAAAAGTTTAGTAGTGGCTTGGGTGTATCTTTGCCGTGCTTGGGAAATTTGGGAAATCACTAAAGACAAGTTTTTCTCAGAAGTGACGCGGTAAGATTCTAGTTCTGCTACTGCTTGAGTAAAATCAGTGTTTTGAGAAAAATCAACAGGCTTTGTCTTCTGTGGCGTTAGTGGCTGATTAGGTGCGGATGAGGCGGCGGTTCGTCCTGTTCCTTTCTTCTGCTGATTTTTAGTATTTTCTACAGCTATTAGCAGTGCTTTCCATTCCGAGTCAGGACAAGAGCGGAGGTAACGCTGGGTAGAAATGGACAAAACTACAGGATCAAAAAAAGGAAAAGCTCCAGCAACGGTGCGAATTTCGTTGCCATCATCCAGAAGTTTTTGCAAATTTTCGTTGATTTGTTCGTTCATTCGCGCATTAATCATCAACACCTGTAAGGATGTTTGACTAACGGCTTGGCGCTGTGATTCTGTTTTTTTCTGATCTTCAATGCTAGCTGTGTAAGGCGCTGTAATTGTTTGAGGCGCGGGATTCCCTACTTGAATTTGAGTCTGGTTGTATAGTCTATGCCCAATAACACCAGTCAGGGACACTAGAGCGATCGCTAAAATTACTAAGGAACACTGTTCATGTACCCAATCTAAAGCAACTGCATAAATAGTACTCTTAGTTTTGACCGATTTTGTCTTTGACTGAAGCGCTCTTTCTTGTTTTCGGCGATACCTACGGCTGGCTACGCCTACGCTTTTATCGTTGGTTTTTGATAAAAATAGAATTATATTCTTAAGCACAGTCCTTAGAAGTTCCCTTCTATGGGTTTTGCTTTTGGGACTTCTCATTAACTTTCCCTTACGGCGTAGTCCTTTGTACTGTCGCCGCCAGTTAGTCAATTGCTGGGTTAAGAACTGCAAAAATTGCTTTATTTTCATTATTTCTGCCTGCAATTGCTGATTTTGATAGCTCAAAATAGACAATCATCAGGGAAGTTTACTCTGCGGCTACTGAAACTAGGGTGGCAAAGCCTAATTAAAGCTTGCCATGATAGCTACCTACAGAATCAGTCCAAAAGTTTGCTGAAAAATTCTAGTATATAAGTTTTTTAGTTATTGGCCAGATTTAGTAGTCTTCAGTGTTTAGTACCCGCACCGTTGCTTTGTTCGGTAAAAATAGGATTAACGCGATCGAATAACGCGAGGAGCTGCGTAAACTGAAAGCAAAGCCACCTCATATCCCTCCTCAGTTAACTCCCTTGGATTTAAGGTAAGATCATACACTCCCGACCACACCGCCACAAATGCATCCGCCAATTTTAACATTTGGGAAAAGCTAGTTAATCCCCATGTTGGAGAATTCCTCTGCAAGAGCAAGACTTGCCAATTTATGGGAATTCCGCCTATACCGTTATATGCTCCTGATAAAGCACCAGTAATTGCACCTGTAGCCTGTAAATTTAGAGGGGTAGCATGTTGCATGAAATTGCCATTGTGAGTAGCCTGCAAAACTGCCAGCCGAAAGTCTTCCAAGGTACTCAAAAAGCAGTAGAACGCCATAGCAATAGTGTTACTGAGTTGTTCTTCTTTAACAAACTCAGCTTGCGCCTTTGACAATCCTGCCCCTTGCTCTAATAAATTCTGAACTGTTAATAATTTTTTTGGTATTGATGTCGAAGTTTGTCCGAGAAAAGAAATCGTTTGTGGGATAAGGGTTTGAGGGTTAAGTTTTTCAGTTAAGGCAAGAGCGATCGCATATCCTACTGCTAGCGTTCCATCCCTGATTATTGGGTCATCCTCCCACATTTTTAGGACATGCAGCAAGTTATGCCGGAGCTTAATTGGATTTTCGTGAAAAAAAAGTGCTACTGGTAGTGTCGCAAGAATTATTTTGATCGATATGTCATCAGTTGCTGCTAAATGAAGAGATTCTTGTTGCTGACGCGCTATCCAATCATTTAAATCTAATCTACCCAACGCAATCAAACTCTCAGTACCCAGAACCGCCATTCTGCCCAAATCTAGGTAACTCCAAGACTGTATATCACCAATAGCTAAACTTTCCCCCAGGAATGCTCCGAGTAAAGTACCTCTAAACCGACTTATAGGAGAGTAACGCATAAAGTATGTAGTTAGAAGTGAGGAGTTAATGAAATATTGCTAATTCCTAACTTTACTACCAACTACCAATTCCTAACTCCTAACTCTTATACGCGATTTATCGCGTATCTCTTAAATAATTCACCAAAGCTTGTAAGCCCAACAAGTAACTTTGTCCGCCAAAACCACTTATTTGCCCGATCGCTACTGGGGCGATGTACGAATGATGGCGAAAATCTTCCCTGCGGTAAATATTACTCAGATGTACTTCGACTGTGGGCAAGTTAACAGCCGCGATCGCATCTCGTAACGCCACACTTGTGTGTGTATATGCCCCTGCATTAATCAAAATCCCGTGATGTTGCCCTAATGCGGCATGAATAGTATCTACTAAAATTCCTTCATGATTTGACTGCACAGAAAAAACTTTCGCCTGTATCTTGAATCCCTCTTCTTCTAACAGGCGATTAATTTCAGCTAGAGTCAAGGCACCATAAATTCCTGGTTCTCGCTGTCCTAGCAAATTTAAGTTTGGCCCATGCAGTGCCAGAATGCTTAAGGGTTGCAACGTCGAGTTGAGCACTTTGAGATTAGTGGCGACGACGCGAGCGATCATTTACAGGAATCGGAATCAGTTCCGGTTCCGGTTCTGCCTCTGGCCCTAACAGGCTCTCAATTAGCCTCCGTGCTAATTCCTTAACCTTTTCCAGCACCTTTTCTATATAGTCCATGAACTGACGACTCCTGAGATACTACCTCAATTTTTGATTAACAGGTACGCAGAAATTGGCATATTTTCGCACCTCTGGCTTCCAAACGGGCTGATAAACAATCCCGTGTTTGGGACATAAGCCACTTCTAAAATTTGGCGTTGTGTTTTCCCTTACTTTTTAGAGTATCACACTTGCACCTACTGAACTGCATCCTATCAAGGATGGATATCAAGGGTCAAGAGTTAGGGATCGGACTTTGGACTCTTAAGTTGCAATTAACCTTCTGTTGCCTTTTTTTTCGTAGAGGTTGTTGACTTAGCAGTTGACTTAGCAGTTGACTTAGATTTAGAAGTCGTTGATTTAGTCGTTTTACGAGTCGATTTCGCTGTCGATGCTTTAGCTGACAACAAGTTCAGCGCCTCAGCCAACGTTACATTTTCTACCGTTTGACCTTCTGGGATACTTACATTAGTTTTGCCATGCTTGATGTAAGGGCCATAGGGGCCATCGTAGATGTTAATTGTTTCTCCATCATCTGGATGTGTACCCAATTCGCGTAAAGCTGCCTTTGACTTGCTGTTTGTAGAATTGCGTCCTTTTTTTGGTTCAGCCAATAATTCCAATGCACGTTCTAAGCTTATTGTCAATACATTATCAGCAGCTTTTAGAGAACGGTAGTCTTTGCCTTCCTTACCTTGGTCATGAACTACATAAGGGCCAAAGCGCCCCAAACTTGCTTGGATTTTGCCACCAGTGACTGGATGAACTCCCAATGTCCGGGGTAGTGCCAACAGACCAACAGCCATTTCCAGGGTAACGGTTTCTGGAGTAACACCTTTGGGTAGGGAGGCTTGTTTAGGTTTGGGGTTTTCGTCGGTTTTGTCACCCAATTGAACGTAAGGCCCATAAGCACCAATTTTCACATAAATCGGTTCACCAGTTTCAGGATGCCGGCCTACCTGGTCAGGCCCTGTGATTTTTTGTCGCAGCAATACTTCTACCTGTTTGGGGTCGAGGTCGGCTGGTGTCAAATCTTTGGGAATTGAAGCGGTGATAACTCCGTCACCGTTTTCGACTTCAATGTAGGGGCCATATTTCCCAATGCGGACTTTCGCATCTAGATTCTCCAGTTCAACAGTCCTAGCTTTGGTGGCATCAATTTGACCTTCCTGTTCTTTTACCAGGGTTTCTAGCCCTTTCTCTCCTAGATAAAATTTTTGCAAGTAGGGTAGCCATTTCGCTTCACCTGTGGCAATGTCATCCAGAGTTTGCTCCATCTTCGAGGTAAAACTGGGATCAACAACGTCCGGGAAATATTTTTCCAGCAAGTCGGTGACGGCGAAAGCGGTGAAGGTAGGAATGAGAGCGTTACTCACCAAATGGGCATAACCTTTGTCAATGATTGTGCCAATGATGCTGGCGTAGGTACTGGGACGACCGATACCTTCGCTTTCTAAGGTTTTCACCAAAGTTGCTTCGGTGTATCTAGCTGGCGGTTGGGTTTCGTGCCCAACTGCTTCTAGCTCTGTACAATCGGGATGATCTCCTACTTTCAGATTCGGCAAAATCACTTCCTGGTCTTCTAGTGCTGCTTCTGGGTCGTCTGAACCTTCGACGTAGGCACGTAAGTATCCTGGAAATTCAATCTGTTTACCAGAAGAACGGAATCCTGCATCCTCAACTTGCAATTGCACAGTAATTTGAGTTTGGCGGGAATCAGCCATTTGACAGGCGACAGTCCGCTTCCAAATCAAATCGTAGACAGCAAGTTCTCGACCGCCCAAACCAGTTTCTTGAGGCGTGCGGAAGCTGCTACCTGCGGGACGAATTGCTTCGTGTGCCTCTTGTGCGCCTTTGGATTTGGTGGTGTATTGCCGGGGTTGGGGACTGAGGTATTGTTGACCGTAAAGCTTTTCTACACAACTCCGAGCAGCTGCGATCGCTTGATCTGACAAATGCACCGAATCTGTCCGCATATAGGTAATATACCCCTGCTCGTACAAATTCTGGGCAACCCGCATCGTGTCACGAGCTGAGAGGCGCAATTTCCGGTTAGATTCTTGTTGCAGCGTTGAAGTGGTGAACGGTGGTGACGGTTTGCGCGTCACTGGGCGTTCCTCCATCTCGGTAACACTCCAGGTTTTCCCTGTTAGGCGTTCCTTGAGGGCTACCGCTTGGTCTTCGTTGAGCAACAAGACATTGCGACCTGCGGTAATTTGTCCGGTTGTTGCATCAAAATCACTGCCGTTAGCAATTTTGGTTCCTGCCAATGTTACCAACTGGGCAGCAAAGGGGGTTTTTTCCTTTGACAAACTAGCTTTCAAATCCCAGTATGTACCCTCACGGAAAGCGCGGCGTTGGCGTTCCCTAGTGACTAAAAGTCGCACAGCTACAGATTGCACTCGCCCAGCAGATAATCCCCAGGCGATTTTTTTCCATAGCAGTGGAGACAGAGTATAGCCCACCAGTCGATCTAAGATCCGCCGTGTTTCTTGAGCGCGAACCAATTGCTCATCAATATTGCGGCAGTTTTTCAGAGCTTTTTTAATCGCCTCTTGGGTTATTTCGTGAAACACCATCCGCTTAGTCGGAACTTTCGGCTTCAGCAATTGGTATAAATGCCAACTAATGCTTTCACCTTCTCGGTCTTCGTCCGTTGCCAGAATCAGTTCATCTACATCTTTGAGGGCATCTTTGAGCTGGGTAACAATTTTCTTTTTGTCTTTCGGGACAACATACACCGGTTCAAAGTCGGCGTCCACATTTACCCCTAGCTGCGCCCATGATTCCCCTTTGACGGCAGCAGGAATTTCACTAGCCGACTGGGGGAGGTCACGCACATGACCCATAGACGCCTCCACCTGATAGCCTGCTGGTAGGTAGTTGCGAATGGTACGAGCTTTGGTTGGAGATTCGACAATGACGAGAGTTGACATGGAAATTTCAATAAAAAGAAGAGCTACTAAGCTAAACAGTCAAATTGAGGTAATTTTTGCAAATTGTCAAGATAAAAGGTCACGCTTAGGGCAGTGATTTAATCCTCACATAAACTGCCCGCTTGGGATAAAATCTGCTGAACTTATGGCCCAGTCTGTCCCAGAGGGTAGAGGAGGAGAACGCTGGGTGTGAATTTCCAGCTATTTCAATCTTTAACTTATCTAACGCATAATTGGCGACTACAGTTTTCAAAATATCATTGGGGAATGGGGAGTGAGAGATGAGGAAGTAGGGGAAGCAGGGGAAGCAGAGGGGCAGGGGAGCAGGGGAGCAGGGGAGCAGGGGGAGAATAATAACTCATAACTCATAACTCCTAACCAATCCCCAATCTTTAAGAGCTTGTGCCAAGATTAAACCAAACTTGAGAGCAAAAGCGAAATGGGGTTTGTACCCATGCCAGGAAAGCAAAACCATGAAACCGATTCGTCAAGGTGATGTAATCTTACTGCCTGTGCAGCAAATTGAAGGACAAAAAATACCTCACTTAACTTTGACCGAGGGCGAAGTTGCAGGGCATAAGCATCGCATTACTGAGGAAGACCCAAAATTATACGATAAAGATAGCACACTCTATTTGCGTGTCTTTTCAGAGTTTGCATTACTTGCCCATGAGGAGCATAAAGCTATTTCTATTCCCCAAGGTGACTGGATGGTGAAAATTCAACGGGAATAGGAGCCTGAAGGTTGGCGATATGTAGCTGATTGAGAAGTTAACGCCTGAGCAAGAGGCTTTGATTCCAGTTTATCGGGAAAAGTGGCGATCGCGCTTTCAAGTGAGCGAATTGATCGTGAAAAAGCGGCAAAAGCGGTAAAAGCCGCCTATGTTGCAATTAACTATGAACAGCCTAAAATTTTTTTTCAGGATAGTCCTTATGCAGCTTGCAACTGGATGCTAAAACAACTGCCTCCTGATTTTCTAGACAATTACTATGAACCAAATAGTTTAGCGACGTTATTTTCAACTCATTTCCTTGTAGAACTTTCGAGAACACTTGATCAATAGCTTGGGAACCAACTATGTAAGCAGTTAATCAACTGTTTGGATTATCTGGCAGACAATCCTTTCAATAATCAAATATTCCGCGACTTAATGGGCAAATTTAGTGCTAAACTAGTAGAACATTATTATTCATGGTGGATTAAAATTCAACTTATTGAGTGCTGCTTTGAACCTGAAAAGCTCGGTAATTCGATGATTGGGTTTTTTGATTTCTGTATATCTGTTTTGAACATTGTTCATCCTCAACAGGAATGGAAAGTATTTCAATCCTTAATTCAAGAATGTGCTTGGTTGTTTGCGTATGATGATATTTGTATCATCTGCGATCGCCCCCTTCACCTGCGCTTCGACAATCAAAATCGCCTCCACGCTGAAGGCGAACCCGCCATTGAATTTACCGATGGATATAGTTTGTATTCCCATCACGGTGTAACTTTACCTGAAAAATACGGTAAAGTCCACCCCCAGCAATGGCAATCTCAATGGCTTTTAACAGAAGAGAACGCCGAACTACGGCGAGTACTAATTCAGGGTATCGGTTACACCAGAATTTGCCAAGAATTGCAAGCTATTGAATTAGATACTTGGCATGAATACACACTATTAAAAATTGATGCTGATGTTGATGAAGAATCAATTTATTTATTAAAAATGACTTGCTCTAGCACAAGTTTTATTCACGCCTTACGGGTTCCACCAAATATGAATTCAGCGCGTGAAGCAATTCGCTGGGTAAATTTGGGAATAGAACCAGAAGAATTTGCTGTGCAAACCTGATTTTTGAATTGGACAACAAACTAAAAAAATAGTCCATATAGACACAAATGGTTAATTTGAGCATACATCTTTAAAATTTACTGCACAACAGCCAACTCTACACCTCAACATAATTTAATTTCGTGTTAACGATAGTAGGCTGGTGTATCAACAAGTCGCTACTCTTTGTTAGAACCGTAGAAAAGACTCAAATTTGTCCTTTATGTCTTCAAGCAAGATTTTAAAATTAGAAAGTAAATGTGGTTCTCACTCTACTAATCACGATACTATCTAATGTTACCTTTGTTACCAGCAACCAGGAAAGCCAGTGTGGCAATATAGTTTTATATATTAAACTCAGTAATTATACTATCTGCACATTTTCCTTAGTAAATACACTTAAATATTTTCGAGGAAATTGCCTTAAAAGCCTTTACATGAATGAATTTCGATGTTTTTAAAGTTATTGGCTAAATAACTTTTTTTTGTAAAAATAATTGCTATCTACTACACAAACACAGCATTACATGCCAAGCTAAGGACATCAAATACTTCAGCAAATAAATCAATGTTTACTCTACAAAAATTATCATTAGCCTTAGTTGGAACAGCAGTTGTTTTCATGAGTGCTAACCCAGCTGGTGCTGTTAGTCTAATTAAAGGGGGTTCTACACCTGTTGCAGGAGAAGGTCAATACACTAATATTCAAGGAGCTACAACGATCAACTTCAATTCAGGGACAGCAACCGATCCAAACGGATTTGTTACTTACTCTGCAACCAATGGAATTGTCAAAGGGAGCGTAGATGGTCAATATGCTACCCCCTTTGGTGATACCAGTAACTACCTAACGGTTGCGCCCTCAGGACTTCAAAATATTCGAGGAAGTGGTGATGAAACTATTACCTTCGCTAAGTCTATTGATTATTTTGGTCTCTACTGGGGGTCAATAGACACATATAACTTTGTGGATGTCTATAGCGGAGGCAAGTTACTAAAAACATTTAGTGGCGCAGATGTTCCAGGCGCTCCAGCTAATGGTGAACAGAGTGGTAGTGTAAATAATGTCTATGTTAATTTGTTAGCAGATAAAGGAGAGACTTTTGATAAAGTAGTTTTAAGATCAACTGGTCTTGCGTTTGAAACTGATAACCATAGCTACAGACTAGCTAGTGTTCCTGAACCTACTGCAACATTGGGCTTGCTAGTGTTCGGTGTTATGAGTGCTGGTTCATTTGTGAAACGGAAAACAAGGTTAGTTTAAAATAATCTATTAACTTTGTCCAAAAACTAACAATCTCCTTCGTATTTTTAAGATATAAAACCCAGCATTTTTTGCTGGGTTTTATTTTTGAACCAAAAAAGTGAAGATACAAAGAATAAATTTGCGTCTTCAAGTAAGATTTTGAAAATTAGAAAGTGAATGTGGTTCTCACTGTACCAATCACGATATCATCGTTTTGATTGTTATGATCTGGCGCTGTTAGCCAGATAATTCCTGGGGTAATGCTGATATTGTCACTCAGGCTATATTGATAGAAACCTTCAATGTGATATGAAGTGTCTGGATCTTTGTTGATACCTTCATTGCTGAGAGAACTGCTTACACTGGTAACTTTAGGTTCCATACCCACAATAATGCCTGCAATATTACCTTTTTTACCAAGATCCGGGAAAGCCAGTGTGACGGCATAGTTCCAGATGTCAGCATCGCCAGGAGTAACGGAAAGGACGCGAGCTTTGGTCAAGCCAGCCCAACCACTAATCACAAATTTTGAGCTAGGTTGAAAGGATGCTTCTATACCGTAGGAGTTACTGGAAGCATTCTGCAATATATCATTAGCGTTATTGCTACCACCACTACCATTGGCAAAAAAAGTATTTTTGTAGGCATTAATGTAGGTCAAACCAAGAGTAATTTGGTTACTAGGCTTAACAGTTAACTGCCCCATAGCACCATAAGCACCGTTGAACAGACCAGAACCTAGCTGAGGGTTAGCAGAATCATTCGCTAAATACCCGAAACTTAGTTCGAGGTTATCACTGAACTCGTGTTTGATTCCTATACCAGCCCCATTGACTAGATAATAAATTGGGTTGCGAGTGCCAAAATGGGAAAGGGCACCGCTACCACCGTCCCCATCTAGGTAAGGGTTGACTGTATTAGTGAAATCATCAATTGCACCTGCATTTGCTTCTAAGGTGACGCCTGTTTTATCACCAAGAGGGAACTGATACAACAGCGCGTCTATCACAACTCCATTACTGTTGTTACCACCAGCAAATCGGAAGTCACCTTCTGGTGTAAAGGTAGCAGTCTGAGAAAATGGGTCTAGGTTTGTTGCCTGAAGTCGTGTTCTGAGTAAATCTTTGCCAGTGAAACTGGTGTCAAGGTTCAGACGTACCCGGTCTGCAAGAACAGTATTTTGGTTTACTTTTTGACCATTAACTGTATTTCCATCTATGACATTCGCGATCGCTATTACCACTTCTCCATTCAGTTTGGTTGTGGTTGAGAACTGATTCGCCTCCAATTCACCAGTTTTAGCTTCTACTGCATCTACACGACCTCGGAGTATCGCCAGTTCTGCTGCAAAATCTTCTTGCAGCTTTTGTAATGTGGCTAAATCTTGTTTGTTAACTAAATCACCAGTGGCTGTAGCAATAAGTTCGTTAACCCGATCAAGACAAGCATTCAAACCAGCCGCAAACTCATACCGCGTTAATGCCCGATTACCGCGATAAGTGCTGTTTGGATATCCTGCAATACAACCATAACGTTCAACTAAAGACTGCAATGCTTGGAATGCCCAATCGGTGGGTTGTACATCAGAAAATTGAGACACGGAGGTAACTTGCGCCATTGGCTGATCTGGCGCTATGTTTATAACTCTTATATCTGGATTAGCTAAAACTTGCGGTTGATTGATTTCAGACTTACCCGATGTTTCATTTGCAAATGTAGCAGTATCAAAAAATAGCATGACACCGCAGACTGCTGGACTAACTAGCAGATATTTCCAGAATTTTTGCATTTCTCTCCTCACACTGATATCCAACTCACACCCAAACCACGTTTTTGAAACGTGTATCTTATGAGAATATTTGTCAGCAATCTTATCAGAAGTAAGCAACCTTTTTAACAAAAAAGTCAAGAAATTCTAATTATTCAGGGAAAACTAAATTGCAGAGGGTTGTACCGTCTGAAAAAGTTTTGTTGTTATTTATTGCACAGGAAACCCAAAATAATATTATGTACCTAAAATGAGAATGAGAATTATTATAGTATAAACTTGTCAATAGGAATTTTGACAGAGGCAGAGTCAGCATCCGTTTTGGGGAGAAAATATGTGATTGTGAATTGTAGAGGAATTAGAACAAGCAAGCAAAAAAGCGGCATCTTGCCGATAATTGCTTTGCTGATGTTGTCAATAACTGCTGGCTGTAGTCAATCGAATCCGAATCAGGGAACAACTTCCGAACAGTCGCCGCAAGCGCAGGAAGCTGCTTCTACGCCACAGGTGCAATCGGGAAAAACTAAAGTAGTGACAACATTTTTGCCGATATATTTGTTTACTAAAGCAGTAACTAGGAATGTGGCAGATGTCGAAATTTTAGTGCCACCTGGTACGGAGGTACATGAATATCAAGCGACACCACAAAATGTCAAAGCGATCGCAACTGCGAATGTGTTAGTAAAAAATGGTTTAGGTTTGGAGGGATTTCTGGAGAGTACTGTTAAAAATGCCCAAAATAGCAAATTAGCCGAAATTGATGCAAGTATTGGTATTAAACCCTTAAATGAAATTTCACCCGTTGTAAAAACGTCCCAAGAGGAAAAAGACGAGGAACATACCCAAGGTAATCCTCACGTTTGGTTAGATCCAATTTTGGCAAAACAGCAGGTAACTAATATTCGAGATGGATTAATTGCTGCTGACCCAGCGAACAAAGCAACTTATGAGGCGAATGCTGCGACTTATATTAAAGAATTAGAAAGTTTAAACAGCGAATTTCAACAGACTTTGCAAAAAACTCCTAGTTGTACCTTTATTACCTTTCATGATGCGTTTCCATATTTAGCTAAACGTTACAATCTCAAGCAAGTTGCTGTGGTACAGATTCCCGAAGATCAGCTTTCACCAACGGATGTGCAAAATGCAGTCAATGCAGTGAAAAAGTACAAAGTTAAAGCTTTATTTAGTGAACCCGGAGTAGATAACAAACTTTTATCCAGCCTTTCCAAAGATTTAAAATTAACTTTGCGTCCTTTGGATTCTTTAGAAACTGGCGAAACAGATCCACAGTATTATTTCAAGGCTATGAAGGCTAACTTGCAAACTCTGCAAACGGCATGTAAATAGGTTTGTCATTTGTCCTTTGCAAAAGACTAATGACCAATGACTAATGACTAATGACCAATGATTAATGACCAATGACTAATGACATTGCTATTTTAAAAGTAGAAGGATTAACTGTCTATCAAGGCAGCTATCTAGCTATTCGAGATGTTTCTTTTGAATTATTGCCAGGAACAGATACAGCCATCGTTGGCCCTAATGGTGCTGGTAAAAGTACTCTGGTAAAAGCGGTTTTAGATTTGATACCTCGAAGTGCTGGTACGATTCAAATATTCGGTCGTCCAATTGTAAGGCTGGGGCGTTTACGTCACTTGTTGGGCTATATGCCGCAAAATTTCATCTTTGACCGCAGCTTTCCCATTTCTGTCAGCGAGTTAGTAGGACTTGGATGGGACAAGGAAGGGAAAAAAGGGGATTTATTTTTCTCTCGGCTGTGGAGACAAGACCGAGAAAAATCGGCAGCAGTAGAAGAAGCTTTACGGCGAACCGATGCTTATCATTTACAGCATCAAGCTATTGGTACTCTTAGCGGTGGTCAACTCAAGCGGGTTTTATTGGCTTATTGTTTAGTAATGCCTCGCAAACTCTTGGTACTCGATGAAGCCTTTGCTGGCGTTGATGTGCAAGGTTCAGCAGATTTTTATGCTTTGCTAAATGAATTAAAGCGTCAGGAGGGTTGGACAGTACTGCAAGTTTCTCATGATATTGATATGGTAAATCGCCATTGCGATCGCGTGCTTTGCCTGAACCAAAGTATTGTTTGTACTGGTAAGCCAGAAATTGCCCTTTCACCGCAAAACCTGTTAGCAACCTACGGCCCAGGTTTTAGTCGTTACCAGCATCAACATTAATACCCACAAGTATGAATTTCTTTAATGATTATCAGATAGCAAGGCTAGCGATCGCCAGTAGCAATGACTTGGTAAGCTTGTTAACATTCCCCTTTATGCAGCGTGCGATCGTCGGTGCTGTGTTAATGGGAATACTTGGCGGGATGTTGGGTAGTTTTGTTACCTTGCGCCAGTTGTCCTTTTTCAGCCACGCGGTTGGTCATGCAGCATTAGTAGGTGTAGCGTTAGGTGTGCTGCTACAAATAAATCCGACTTGGATGCTGTTACCTTTCACGTTGGTTTTTGGGGTTATTGTCCTCTACTTCATCGACAAAACCGACTTAGGTAGTGATAGCGTCCTTAGCATAGTGCTATCTGGAGCATTAGCGATCGGTGTGATTCTCACTAGCCTAATTAAAGGATATCGTGGCAACTTGATGGCTGTGCTGTTCGGCGATATTCTAGCGATCAATAATACAGATTTGATTTTGACGCTGCTAGTACTTGTGGGAGGCAGCATATTTTTATTATCAACCCTGCGGCAGCAAATTTTATTAACCCTTAACCCCGATGTAGCGCAAGTTCAAGGTATTCCCGTCCAGTTGTACCGCTATGTGTTTGTGGTCTTGCTTTCACTCGCTGTTGCTGTAGCGATTAAAGCTGTTGGCGTTTTACTGGTGAATGCCTTTTTGGTTATTCCCGCCTCTACCGCCAAACTGATGAGTCATCACTTTAGCCGCTTTCTGGTTATGTCGGTGATAGTTGGTTCCATTAGCAGCATTGCTGGCATCATTGTGTCAGGTATTTTTAACTTTGCTTCTGGGCCAAGTATTGTTCTTGTTCAATTTCTGCTATTTGTAGCCGTTTTCATCTGGTTTAAGCTAAATTTGAAAGCCGCATAAATGTTTTTTCTCCAAAGGCTTGCTATTTTGTTGGATGTTTGCTACATTTATTAATCGTGGCTCATAAAAGCCCCAGCCGGGATAGCTCAGTTGGTAGAGCAGAGGACTGAAAATCCTCGTGTCACCGGTTCAAGTCCGGTTCCTGGCATAATCATAAAAACCTCTGAAAGCCTTAGCGTTCAGGGGTTTCTTGTTTATCTAAATAACTCTATTTCAGCGCTTGTTATTGGTGTAAAGATGGGTGATTTTAGGCCATGTTGACTATTTTTGGACATCTTTGCCTAATTTATACCAATACGCTTGGGTTAAGGCTAAAAAATAAAACTAGTGTAGTAGCGTGACATGCTTAAAATGTTGGGTTTAAAAAAATTACAAAAACCAAAATCCAATCATTAACAGAATTATTCAACCCAATAAATTAAGCTTGCCACGCTAGTAGATTGGGTTGAGGAACGAAACCCAACATTATCAAGGCTTTGTTGGGTTGCGCTTTGCTTAACCCAAGCGTATTGTAATCTATAGAGGTAAAGTTGGGATAAATCAGAACGCACTGATTAAAAAACAAAAAGACCAGCCTCCCACAGCCGGTCTATAAAATGTTTTTTTGCGTTGTCTTCTCAAGAGAGTTAAAACCCAATTGCGCGTTCCCAAAATGCAACGGGCAACTTTTCTTAACAATATTGTAACAGTCAACACAGATTTTTCGTGAAACTTCATCAAAAAATATTCAAATAAAGCTTAAAAGCTTCTATCTATCAGGATAATTCAGCAAATCGCAGGGTAGAAAAAGAGTAGAGAAGCAGGGGGAGCAGGGGAGGCAGGGGGGCAGAGGGAGATGAGGGGGACAAGGGGACAAGGGGACAAAAGTTTAGAATTTCCAACAAGTCTTTCCCCTTGTCCCCAATTCTCCTTGTTCTTAAGTCCTCTTTCCCATGCCCAATGACTAATGACTAATGACCATTTGTGGTTTTCCCCAGAGAATGCTTTCCTGCTTGTAAATTGCAATCCCCGGTTTTGCTCCTTTGGGTTTGTAGACGTGTTTTAGCTGAGTGTAAACTACTGGCACTTGTTCACTCTGACGGGCGCGACTGTAGTAGGCGGCAAGATTAGCTACAAATTGCAAATCAGCTTCTTCTGCAACAGCACCGGGTTCTAGACGTAATAGCACATGGCTCCCCGGAATTTCTTGAGCGTGGAACCATAAGTCATAATCCCCAGCTACACGAAAGGTCAATTGGTCATTTTGGCGATTGTTGCGACCGATTAATACTTCAAAGCCGTTGGGGGTAACATAACGATGAAAATTGGTGCTGGGGGGTTCATTAGCACTGCGGCTGCGATATTCTGGATCTTCTAAATACTTTTGTCCAATCAACTCTTCGCGGATTTCTTCTAAAGCTCGCAAATCTTCTGCTGTTTGGTAGGTGTCTATCTGAGCGATCGCAGCTTCTACTTGTTCTAAATAGTCAATTTCTGTCTGCACTTCTAATAGTAGCGGTTCGACGGCAGCACGAGCGCGTTTGAGCTTTTGGTGCTGTTTGTAAAGACTTTGGGCATTTTGGACGGCATTTTTATCTGGCTGGAGAGCGATCGCTACTGGCAAATTTGTATCAAAATCAGCAAGGATAATTTCTTTCATCCCCGGTTCCCAGTTTTGCAAATGAGCCATCAACAAATCAGCTTTCTGCCGATACTCATCAGCTTGATCTGATTGCTGCAAGCGCGTCTTAAAGGTTTGAGCCTTATTGCGTAATTTCGCCAGAATATTATTCAATTTTTGACTCAACTGGTGGCGCAATTGAGAAAATAATTGTTGGTCAATTTGGTTACTGTAATAGCGGTTGAGTAACTCCTGGATATTTTTGACCTTTTCAACTGCACCCCAACCCATGACGCTGTAGCCATCTTTTGTCCAAGCAGGTTGAAATTTACCCGAATCCAAAGCTTGCAGCCATTCTTGCCAATGTTCAAATAGCCGTCGCCAGTCGTCGGGGTTAAGAGTATCGGTGGATGTTTCTGGTGCGATATTTGCTTCTAGCAGCATTAATTCTAGTAGTGCAGCACTCAAGCCACTATAACTTTTGAGCAATTGCCGCTTGATTGCTCCTGGTACTAAACTTACGCGTTCTTGCCAACGTTCTTGTGATTCGCTCAAACTGGGGACTGTTCCAGTCAGTTTTGGCGGTGTTTCATAAGGTTGTCCGGTTTGGATGGGACGGACACTAGATTGTTGCTGACTAACTTGATGAGCAGCAGTGATAATTATATTGTTGGCATCGGTGAGAATGACGTTGCTATACTTGCCCATGATTTCTGCATAGACATGATATAGGGCGGTTTCTCCGGGACGACGGGCAAATTGCAAATCAATAACCCGTTCCCAAGGGGCGATCGCTTCAATGGCTACCAGTGCTAAACCATTCAATTGGTGTATCAGTTGTTGGCTAAAGGTAAAGGTATCTGGCGATCGCGGTGGTGGATCGCCGATACAAATATGTGCAGCTTGGGGATGCCAAGAAATTTGTAGCCAATCTCGCTGTTTCAGGGTGCGTAATGCCATCGCAATAGTGTAGCGATCGCGCTGGTAAACCTGTTCTAAGCGTGATGGTAGCCAGTTAGCGCGGATTTCGCTACAAGCAGCTGTGAGAGTGGTAAAGTCAACTGGTTGCAAAGCGATTAGTTGTTAACATTCAAATGGTAGCGATCGCTATGCTTTTATTTTCGTTTGGTCAAAGCATAGCAGACCTCAACTATCATAGCGGTTACTTGGTTTAGTGATAGCTAACACAGAAATCTATTATTCAGACAGACTCTCAGCTGAATTGAAGAGACGTAGCACTGCTGCGTCTCTACAACGATTTTGGTATTATGCAAAATCATTTTCATACATAGAATCAGCAACGCCCTGATCTTTATTGAGTCTTCTGAAGAAGACTTTAGCTATTAGCATCAGAATTCATTCTGAGGCGGTTGTTGGGAATGGTGCAAGTTCTGAGCTTACTGCAAGCCCATAATTGTAATAGCTCAGTTGCCAAATTTACCCAGCGAGCACTAAGGATTGTGCAAGGGTTTTGAGACTCTAGATGTTATAACAAATTGCACTTTTCTTGGAAAAAAGGCTTGAAACTCTTATCATAACTACATTACACTTTCATTGAGCAAGCCCTAATGAGGGGACTTTGGGTTTCAAGCTGGTTTGCGGTGATAAAATCAGAAGAATCAGCCGTTCTAGAATTACGAAAAGCTATAAACTTAACTAATAGGGATTAGCTCAGAATGAATGACCAGCAATTATTTAATGATCGTCTGGCTGTGTTGGCGACAATGCACCAAAAAGAAAAGGTAATTGCTCCACTATTAGAACAAGAGTTAGGCATTAAAGTTATAGTACCACAGGATTTTAATACTGATATTTTTGGCACATTTACTAGAGAAGTAAAACGTCCGGGAACACAAATTGCGGCAGCTAAATTAAAAGCAGAGAAAGCTTTAGAATTAACACGAGAAAATTTAGCGATCGCCAGCGAAGGTAGTTTTACACCCCATCCATTAGTTCCTTACATTTACTGTAATAGAGAAATAGTTGTTTTCTTAGATAAAATCAATAATCTAGAAATTATTGGTCAGGAAATTTCTACAGATACTAACTTTAATCATCAAATTATAACAAATTTAGATGAGGCATATATTTTTGCTAAGAAAGTTGGTTTTCCAGAACATGGATTAGTTGTCTGGTTTGAAAATTTAGACAATAGATGTAATGAGATAACGAAAGGTATTACAAAAGAAATAGATTTGATAACATCAGTTGATTATGCATTACATAATTCCCCAAATAGGCAGGTAAATATTGAGACAGATATGCGGGCAATGTATAATCCCACTCGGATGAAAAATATTGCAAAAGCTACTTATAATTTACTCAATAAAATTAGCAGTTGTTGCCCAAATTGTAATATCCCTGGTTTTGAAATAACTGAAATAATCCAGGGATTACCCTGTGAATTTTGTCAGATCCCAACCACCTTACCACTGGCCGCAATTTATCAATGTAAAAAATGTGGTTTTAATCAAGAAAAACTATTTCCTAATGGTATGGAATTTGCGAATCCAGCTCAATGTATGTACTGTAATCCATAGGGTATCTCTACACGGGGAGAATGTAGGGGATTGGTCAGAATTGGGATTGCTGGGGGTGGTAGCTTGTCGCCGTAAGCATCCATCGCTTAACACCTAAAATACTGCTATGGTCTATCACTACCAGATTGTCCTAGAGAAAAACTTAGATTTAATATGAATGAAAGTTTAGCAGCCACATTAGGGGAACTACAAGCACAAATATATTGGTTACATGATGCTGAGGAGTTTACAGAATTGGCATCAGCAGCAGCTACTATATATATGAAACTTGATTATACTCAACAGCAGGCAGAAACGGCAGGTAAGTTAATTAGTGAAGCTTATCAATTAGCTGATGATGCTGCTAATGCACAGAAAGCAGATGATTTTGACAAGGAAATACAATTTTATCATCAAATTAAAAATAAATTAATCCAAGTAGAAACTATATTAGGTTATCAAACCAGCATTGCCATACATCAAATGAAATGGTGGATGTATTTTCGTCACAGACAGAAACTACAAATTCTGCTTCATTTATTTTTACAACATTTTAAAGCAGTGGGATTAATCAACTTCCTTACTGCTCTTAAACTTACATATTTTCTAATGGAAATAGGTAGAGTTCACAAATCGCGTGATATCGAAACCACCAAAGATAATGCTATAAAATACTGGACAGAATTATTGAAAATCAAACCGCCACAATATCCTTATCTTGGTTAAATTGCTGATTTTTAGGCTTGAGCGCGATCGCTTTCCGTTTTACTCTAAGAATGGGGAGAGCGATCGCTTTCTTTTATAAAATCTGAACATCATCCCAAATCACTCAGTAAACAAGAGGATATGTCTCAACTTTTTGCCGTTGTTGTCGCAACAGTTCCAGAGTATTACGACTATAAAAACGCTCACTCAGAACATGACCAAAATCAACTGGCTTGGTTTCGTGAGCAGTATGATAAAGGAACACTACTGTGCTGTGGGCCGTTTTTTCCCCATGATGGAACAGGGCTGTGGGTCATTCAGGCGGAGAATTTAGAAGCGGCTCAAGCAATTGTCAACAGTAGCCCCCGTGTGCTGGATGGGATGTTAGCGGACTCTGCTAGAGTTGTAGAGTGGCAGGTTCACATTGGACATGAGCGTTTTGAAAGTGTAAATAGATAGAAGCGATCTTCCGTTACCTAACGGTTCAAATCAAGTGCGGGTTAATTGCAGGGACACAACATGTTGTGTCCCTGGGCATGTACTTCATTTACCTGAAATACGCTGTAAATGATTGAGTAATGGTGAGTGACGACTAGGAAAATAAAATTATTGCTTACTTCCAAGTTACTCATTCACCATTATCTGTTACCCAAGAGAATTATTTAGCAACCAAAACTGGCTGTTTTGCTGCTGACTGCACTAATTCGACTGTTGACTCCACTAGTTCTTTTGCTGTTGATTGCACTAATTCGGCTGTTGATTCTACTAGTTCTTTTGCTGTTGACACTACTAGTTGTGGCTGCGACAGTTCACTGTAAAGTTCACTCAGTTGATATGCTACACCATCCCAGCTAAACTTAGTTTCGACGCGCTTTCTACCAGCTTTACCCAATTCGTCTCGCCATTCTGGAGCTAGGAGAATTCGGTCAATGGCAGATGCAAAGGCATCTACATCTTGTGGTGCTGCTAATAAACCAGTTTCTTCATTAACTACAGTAAACTGAAGTCCGCCGACATCACTTGCTATTACTGGTGTACCGCTTGCCATCGCTTCGATCGCTACGAGTCCGAAGGGTTCGTAGTGACTGGGAACAACGCAAACATCAGCAGCTGCGTAATAAGTTGGCAAAATATCTTGACTTAGACGCCCAGCAAAAGTGGTAAAGTTGCTCATCCCCAATTCGTTGACGATTTGCTCAATGCGATCGCGCTCAATGCCGTCGCTGTTACCTGGAGTACTACCACCGCCAATAATTAGCTGAAGATTTTCGGAGTCACGTAGCGAAGACTCATTTACTGCACGTACCAAGGTTTCTATACCTTTGCGTGGATCAAAACGCCCTACATATAATACTACTTTGGCTTCTTTATCAATTCCCAATTTAGCCCTGGCTGCTTCTCGTCCAATCGAGCCAAAGCGCTCAATGTCTGTACCGCAGGGAATGATGTCGATATTACCTTTAGTGGAAACTAGCGATCGCATGTGTTCCTGTTCTTGCGGACTTGTCGCTACAATTCGCTCTGCTTTTTCCAACACCTCTTTTTCTACTGCTAATCGCACACTAGCAATCAGAGGAATATTATCTATAGTGTTATACTTGACTGCTCCTAAGGAGTGGTAGGTGTGAACCTGTTTACTATGTTGGATTTTATTTAACTGCATCCCCACCCAACTAGAAAGCCAATAGTTAGTGTGAACTAACTCGTATTTGATGCCATTTTTTACTTGAAATTTGAGGAAATTATCCACAAATTCTGGCAGAAATTCAAAAATTTCATCTCGCGGCACAAACTCAAGCGGGCCAGCTTTTAAACGAATAGTGCGGCAATTTTCGCTGTGTTCAACAATCGAGTCTTGCTCCAGACTCGCTTTGCGAGTAAACATATCAACTTGCCATCCCAGGTGCGCTAGTGCTTCACCCACGTTACGCACATAAACATTTTGTCCCCCAGCTTCTTCTTTCCCTATTTCAATCGCCGGGTCTCCGTGGACGGAAATCAAGGCGATACGTTTTTCGGTGATAGAGTTCATAGTTTGTGTGTTGCTGATTTTAACAAAGTTTTAAGCTGTTCCAAACTCGTGTATAGCACACTGACCCAAATTGTTTAGGAACCTTGATTAATATTGATTTTAATTTACTATGCCTAATATTTTTTTACATCTTCTGCCAGAAGTATACTATTAGAATAAATACAAATATTTAATTTCTTTAGATAGAGAAATTTTTTATCTTGGAATTTCATACTTTTGATAGATGAAAATTATATTTTCTCTATACAATTTCTAAATAATTTGTGAGAGTAAAACTATTGGAAAGCCTATAAATAGGTACTTTTAGCTTCAGCAACTCTCTTGCTTCAATCTGGATCGCTATTTTAGTTAAAAATATTTAATGCTTTTGATAGATAAATATTATAGTTTTCGTCTTATTTATGGAGATATAATCTCCTAGATACATGCATTAACTTGAGTTTGACACACAGAAGAAACGGCGGCATACACAGCCTCTTGTAAGCTGTTACGTAAATAAACATTGCACATCCACTAGTGAGGTTGTCATTTGTCCAAAGTGCAATCGGTAAACACTTTCAGTAGATCGAAAAGTTTTCCAGAAGCCTGAAGAGCCGTTCATTTGAGTTTAGGAACATAGTCTGCCGGAATCCTGTTGGAGTCTGCTTTTCAAGGAACGGGCATTGTTGGTGGGTTAAGAGTGCAGTGCAAGCGATCGCGATCGTCAACCCCAAAACGTCGGCTGAAACCCTGATTATTTCGTCAACTTATAAAAGTTTTCGATCTACTGACTTTTGACTAATGACTAATGACGGTTTACATGGGAAATGCTGCAATATATAGGCGCGTTAGGTTAGAGAAAGTAGTACCACAAGGTGGAAGTCCAAGCCCTTTTCATTCCACAGAAGTTTTTGATAGGGTCATTTTTGCCTGTCTCTTGCTTGAACTCACGTTGTATTAAGTAGTAAGAATAAGTGTTAAATATTGATGCAAAATCGGGTACTTTCTGGAATTTGCTTCGGAAAGTCTCAGATTATATTTGCAATCATTAATAAATTTCAGGAGCAAATCAGGTGTTTACTTCAACCTTACTCGCTGCCGCAACCACACCTCTGCAATGGAGTCCGACAGTTGCACTGATTATGATTATCGTTAATATCGTTGCCATTGCCTTTGGTAAATCTACCATCAAATATCCCAACGCAGAACCAGCACTACCCTCAGCCAATTTCTTTGGGGGTTTTGGTTTACCAGCCCTTTTAGCAACTACTGCTTTTGGTCATATCTTAGGAGTGGGCGTTATTTTAGGACTGCATAACCTGGGAAGAATTTAGGTTATTACCTAAGCCTTTTATTTGATAATTATTTTGTCTCCAGCCTTGAGCCAGAAAGTTACTTCTCTGGCTCTTTAATATGACACGGCAACAACTATCTAACTCTTAACGAATGTCCACTCTAGTACCTTGATAGGAGCTTCTTGTAGTGCTTGAGTTAGTTCAGCACTGTTCTCAAATTTTACTTGGGAGAGGTCACAGGCTTCAATGTTGACTGTAAATTTTTCGTTCTCAAAGGGCCAAGGTTTGACAACAACCAAGTTATCGCTACGCTGCATGATGTCATAACGTTGACCATCAGGGCCCTTGCTAATTTCTAAAAATCGCTCATCATCAGGTAGTTCTTGCTGACATAAAATGAGAGATAGGCGATCGCACCATTGCATGAATGCATAGGCTGCATCAACTTCTTCCTTTTCGATGCCTAATTCTTTGCGCCAACGTCGCTGGTTTTGCAGTTGCTCATCTAAAAGTTTGTCTAGTTCTGGAAACTGACCCCGGCTTGACTCATTTAAACGGCTAATGTGCATAGAAATTAGTAGAGCCACCCACCGTCCTCGGTAGCGGGCATTATTTGCCAAATCAGCCAATTTCTGGATGCTAGCACGTACATCGGCCTTTGAAGAGAGCATAAAGTCCTTTGGCGCACCGACTTCAGTAAGAATGTCCTCTTGCCACTCTTTTTCTAGGTCATCATGATGGGAAATTGCAGCGACAGTTTCATATAACCTTACCGGAGCATCTTTACGCCGCCATTGTCCTGCAAGTTGAGCTGCTAATAAAGCATGAGCGCGGTGATAAATAACTTCCCAACCATTTGGCGTAGCGTTGA
Source organism: Nostoc sp. CmiVER01 (assembly GCF_034531135.2). Taxonomy (NCBI): domain Bacteria; kingdom Bacillati; phylum Cyanobacteriota; class Cyanophyceae; order Nostocales; family Nostocaceae; genus Nostoc; species Nostoc sp. CmiVER01. The sequence goes on along the minus strand of NZ_JAVRBU020000032.1, from coordinate 5,923 downwards.
CAATCACAAATCAATCTCCTGATTCTTAGTTTTGATTTTGAGTTGAATTAATTTCTGAATTCAGAAACGTCGGGGTAGATTTGAAGAGGCGATCGCTCTGACTTCTTCACTGTAGCCTAATTTTAATATCGCACAGAGAGATATATCCAAAGTGCGTGTTACATCCAAATCAATATCAGCAAATACTTATCGACTGAGATTCCCGACTTCTCTAAGAAATCGGGAATTTTGTTATTCACAAATGATTTAAGATTGCTTTTAAGTTGGAAAAAGCTAAATTATCCCTCAAGAATCCCTAACGTAGACAAATAGTTTAGCCATTGCTAGGGCATCGCTAAATAAGGTGGGCAAACAGCCCACCTTATAATTGAGAATTTCTAAGAAGCTCTAACTGCAATCTATTAAATTAAGAGTGACTTTCTAACGGATTCGCAATGTATTTGAATGTTGGCTCAGAATTCCAAGGCCCACGCTCATCTTGACCATTACCGTCTGTAGATAGGTTGTAGTAAAGAGCAACAGTTTCATCTGGCTTAATATTACCAAAGAAAGGATCTGTCAACTTACCTAGCGAATCTAGAGCTTTCATAAACATCTGGGTATGAGAAATTTCTCGTGTTAACAGATGAACTAAAGTTTCTTGGGTTCCTTTGTCAGTTGCCAACTTTATTAACTCTTCGTAAGTTTGACGAGCGCCAGCTTCAGCCGCAACATTAGCTCTCAAATCACGGACTACATCTCCACCTTCATTCAAGTAACTTGCAGTCCAAGCATTACCTTGACTATCTAAAAAATGAGGACCAATTCCTCGCACTGCAAACAGAGTACTCTTATAAGCCTCTGTTTGATCCGTATTTTTAGTATGAGCTTCAATCAGTTTACCAACCATTTCTAAATGGCTGAATTCTTCTATTGCAATGTCTTGAAGCATGTCTTTAATTCCAGCATTCTCAACATGGAAGGATTGAACCCAATATTGAAGTGCTGCACTAAGTTCTCCAGTAGCTCCGCCAAACTGCTCTAAAAGCAACTGAGCAAAACGAGGGTTTGGTTCAGTAACGTTAACTGCATGAATAGGCTCTTTTTTGTGAAAAAACATAGATTTACACTTCCAAAAATTATGATTTTACAGAATTAACAAACTATTTTATTGTCTTCTAGCATTTTTCAACATTTAGGTAATTTGAGATTTAATAGCTTCTCAAACTAGTTCACTAGAAGACCAATAAAATACGGTAGTCATGTTAGTGTCGATAACTGCCAATCAGCCATTAAACATTGCTGCTTCTTCTGATTAATCCCCACAGATAAATAGCAACAATTGCGCCGATCACAGCTACTAAAATACCTGGAATAGTTAAACCAGCGCCAGCCGCAGTTATTTGCAGAGTTCCTGTTCGTAGTAAGGTAAACAGACTTCCACCAACGAAAGCCCCAATTATACCCAAAATCATTGTGGAGAGAATTCCACCACCTTGATAACCAGGATAAATAGCTTTAGCTATGGCACCTGCCAAAAGTCCTAAAACTACCCAAGCAAGAATACTCATAACGGCCTCAACAATCTCACTTGTATCTAAGTTATCAACTCTGATTCATAATTCTTTCTACCAGATGGGATAAATGCTAAATCCAAAAGTTAGACAAAAAACTTTACATCAAGATTCTGATGGAAATTGGCATTTTTATTCTATACATAAATCAAAATTGATCGGATAAATCAGGAATTATTAAATACACCAGTCTAGACATTGAAAATTATATTTTTCTGTATCTACCTGAAGATGTAAAAAATAATCTAACTTTTTGGAGATGAATTAAAATAATTGGTAACTCGGAATTAGCAGAACTTATATTAATTCTTTACGATAACAACACTTAAAAATGGCGATCGCCTTATTTAAATCCCCCCAATTGTAATTCTCAAGATAGTCAAGATAGATTGAGGGGATAATATATAGCGGACATTAGCATAAATGGTATCAAATAGCACGAGAAAATTTTGTCTCTCGTGTTCTTGTATGAGTATCAAAGATGACGGCAATATTTCTGACTAGTAATCTACCGATATCTGTAATCTGGATCTGATTTTTTGATAAACTAACTAGACCATCGGCTTCTAGTGGTTTTAACGCCTCTAGTTCGTCAGAAAAATATTCATCAAATTTGAGATCATATTTATTTTCAATGTCTTGCTTATGCAAATGAAAGTGAGACATAATACTCATAATCACATCGCGTCTGATGATGTCATTTTGAGTAAGCTTGATACCTTTGCTAACAGGTAAAGCACCTGCTGCAATTGTGTTATAATAATCCTTTAATTCCTTGTGGTTTTGAGCATAAGCATCTTCTAACATACTGATGGATGTAGAACCAAAACCAAACAATTCTGTCTCAGCGTGGGTAGTGTAGCCCTGGAAATTGCGTTTGAGAGTGCCATTGCGTTGAGCGATCGCTAGTTCATCATTAGTTTTAGCAAAATGATCCATCCCAATAAATAGATATTGGTTATTCGTCAATTCTTCAATGGTCATTTTCAGAATTTTTAACTTTTCCTCTGCTGCGGGTAATGCCTCTTGAGGAATATTTTTTTGTGTAGGTTTGATCCACGGTATATATGCAAAGTTAAAGACAACAATTCGGTCAGGATCTAACTCAACAGTTTTTTTCAATGTTTCCCGAAATGTTTCGCGGGTTTGATAAGGTAAACCATAAATAAGGTCTACATTCACACTTTCAAACTTAGCTTCTTTAACCCAACTCATGACATCAAATAGCATTTCTTCTGGCTGGACACGATTTATAGCTACTTGAACTTGGCTATTAAAATCTTGAATGCCAAAACTAATCCGGTTAAACCCAATTTCTCTTAAAAAGAAAATGTAGTTTTTATCAATATAGCGAGGATTAACCTCAATTGAGATTTCTGCTTGTGGATCGATGTTGAAATGGCGATTGATGTTTTTCCATAAAAATTCTATTTGGTCACGATCCAAGTAATTAGGAGTACCGCCTCCCCAGTGGATTTGCAGCACTTTTCTGTCTCGATCGATTAAAGCTGCGGTGTTTTTGATGTCTTGAGCTAAAGATTCTACGTAAGGTTTAGCAATATTCTTGTTGTTAGAAATTACCGTGTTACAGCCGCAGAAGTAGCAAGCACTTTGGCAAAAGGGGATGTGGAAATACAAACTCATAGGAGTTTTACGTTGATTCGAGGCTGCGATCGCGGCCTTAAAATCAGTTTCAGTAAATGTTTCGCTTAACTCTGTAGCAGGCGGGTAACTGGTATATCTAGGTGCGCGAGTATCGTACTTTTGAATCAAATCCAGATCAAACTTGACACCAGGTAATAGAAAAACCATTGAGTTGCTTTCCAATGAATGAAGGGAGTAGGGAGTGGGGAATGGGAAAGAGTGACAAATGACAAATGACTAATTAGTTAGGCTATTAAACATAACTTGACCGAGTGCTTTAATTAAACTTCCTTCTAACTCTTGAGCTATTTGTAAATTTAATCCAAAGGCATTATTAGCTTCTGCAACAATCCGTTCTGCTGTTATATCATCAACTGGTAATTCATTTAATGCCTGACGATACTTATCCTTAAATGCCTTTTTGTCAGGAATTTGCTCAAAATTGTAAAAGGATGTGCCTTCATAGCCAGAAAGCTTCAGGGCTGACTGAGCAACTTTTTGTAGCATTTGACCCCCAGAAAGATCGCCCATGTAGCGAGTATAGGCATGACCTAACAATAAGGCTGGTTCACTAATAGAAATTTCCCGAATGCGGTTAATGTATTTTTGGGTAGCCGGTGAGGGTGTAACTTGCTCTCTCCAATTATCCCCATAATAGAACACCATGTCTTTTTCGAGCGAAGATTGGCGATTAAGTTCGGGGAAGTAAACCGCACTAATCACAGGATGCTCTACATGGCTCTTTAATGCTGCTTCTAGTTCGCTGTAGACATAATACAAGTTGCTTAAGAATTTGGCGAAGCAGTCTCTATCCACAACTCCTTTCAGAAAACATTTCATAAATCCCACATTTTCTGCTGAGGTGTGGGACTGTTGAGTTCCAGAGCGCAGTTTAATAGCTAGATTACTACTCATTGTTGCTTCCTTTACTTTCAAGGCAAGGCTTCTGGGCATTCACCGACTTAGGATGCCTGCCAGTGCCAGCTAAAAGATTGTTATTTTAGGTTTAGAGATGGATCTGCATCACTCTATCTGGCAAGTACCACTGCCGATGTAAATCCCAGCTATTTTTATTTCTTCTAAGATTATTTAACTATTAATTTATATATAAGGATAAAGATATTAGTATTTATTTATATTTTTCTGATTTTCACCCTTAGACACATCCTAGTTAAGTAGTAACAAAACTGATTGTGCAATAGGCATTTAAACTCTCCTGAAACAACGGGTAATAAGTTTATTTCTCACAATTTACTCTCAATAATTTAACTGATGTCTACAAACAACTATTTATGCTTAGATAACTTTTAAAGCATGAAATAATCGAAGGATTCTTATGGTTAAGTCTCTGGAAACCGAACGCCAGTCGCTCATGGGGGAAACCCCCAAGACCGCGCTGGCTCCCCAACCTGAGTTGCTAAAACCAGGTGTAAAAGCGCCTGTTCAAGAAACATTATTAACACCACGATTTTATACTACTGACTTTGAAGCTGCGGCGCAATTAGATATTTCGTCCCAGGAAGCTGAGTTACTGGCAATTGTAGAGGAGTTACGAGCCGACTATAACCGTCATCACTTTGTCCGTGATGAAGAATTTCAGCAGTGTTGGGATCACATTGATGGAGAAACACGCGTTGCTTTTATTGACTTTTTGGAACGTTCCTGTACCTCAGAGTTTTCTGGGTTTCTGCTGTTTAAAGAGCTATCACGCCGTCTGAAAAACCGCAATCCGATTTTGGCGGATGCTTTTAATTTTATGGCGCGGGATGAAGCACGCCATGCAGGATTTTTAAATAAGTCAATGGCAGATTTTAATCTTTCCCTCGACTTAAGTTATTTAACCAAAAATCGCACTTATACCTTCTTTCCGCCAGAGTGGATTATTTACACAGTCTACCTGTCTGAGAAAATTGGCTACTGGCGCTATATCTTGGTGTATCGGCACATGGAGAAACATCCAGAACATCAAATTTATCCACTATTCCGTAAGTTTGAAAGTTGGTGTCAGGATGAAAATCGACATGGAGATTTCTTTAAAGCACTGCTGCGATCGCAACCTCAACTATGGAACAATTGGAGAGCTAGATTATGGGTGCGTTTCTTTTTATTGAGTGTTTTTGCTACTCATACATTGACAGTGTTTGAACGCGCCACGTTTTATCAATCCATTGGGATAGATCCGCGCGAATATAATACCAGAGTCATTCAAGAGACGAATAACACTGCTGCACGGGCATTTCCCCTGATTTTGAATACAAATCATCCAGAGTTCTTCCGGCGGTTAGAAAAGTGTTCTGACCTTAATTTTAAACTAGCAGAGATTAATAACAGCAATCGCTCACCAGTTGTAAAATTCTGCCAAAAATTGCCCTTGATCGCTTCCATTGTTGGGCATCTATTGCAGACTTACCTCATTAAACCCGTTGATGCTGAATCATTGAGAGGGACAGTTCATTAACTAGATAACTGCATACATTAACTGAATCTACAAGTCTTATTTGGGAATCTCTCACTCGAATTCTATAAGTTATACCGCCAGAGAATGAATTCTCTGGCTAATAGCGCAAATCCACTCAAGTGGACTCAATCAGTCTTCTTTAGAAGATAGCCCCAGAATTCATGATACTACTGGCTAATTGGTAGGGAGTCTAAGAGGATGTTTGAAAAGTGGTATCTTGTGCTTTTAATCACATTTTTACCCCCCTTAATCCCCCCTTATAAAGGGG
>NZ_JAVRBU020000031.1:0-64993 GCF_034531135.2 Nostoc sp. CmiVER01 | reverse complement strand
GCAAGCGATCGCAGAAGTATTACTGACTAATAAAAATTAGGATATTAATCCTTATATATTTTTGTTTTTTTCTATTGCAAAAGGTGTTAATGAGATTCCATTATTAAATTTATTAATCTTAAGTTCTTTATTGAAAATTGTGAGTTATTGATATTTGGAGATTAAATCCTTGTGTTCAACCTAGTAAATACACAAACAGTTTTAACATTTGATGGGGTAAATGATTATATAGATTTCGGTAGAAACGATATTGGCGGCGTTTTTGCTCAAGGAAGTTCAGCTTTTACGGTTTCCGGATGGATAAATCCACATGAACTAACAAATAAAGCCACTAGTTACGGGACGCGCAATGTATTTTTTGCCCGTTCTTCAGAGAGATTCAGTGACAATTTTGAATTCGGCATCAGTGAAACGGGAAGCCTAGATGTCTACATTGATGAAAGTGTTAGCAAGGGTATTAAAACCTTTGGGCAAGGAGAATTAACTATAGGACAATGGCACTTTTTTGCTATTATTTTTAATAGTGGTCAGCTAACCGTATATCTTGACGAGCGCGAATACAACGATTCTCTCAGAGGTTCATCTTTAAACAAAGCCACAAGTTCTATAACTCTGGGAGCAACGTTACACAAACAAGTCTACTTCAAAGGACAATTAGCAAACATTAGCGTTTGGAATTATCCCTGTACTAAAGCAGAAATACAGATTCATCGTTGTGGGTTAATAGCTGGAGATGAATCAGGATTAGTAGCTTACTGGAAATTAGACGAAGGGCAAGGTACAACTGTCAAAAATCAAACTGGAAAGTCCTACCAAGGAAATTTTCGTGGTAATCCTATTTGGACTTTAGCAGAAATTCCATTTGCAATACAATCATCAAATCCAGTTCCATTCGCAGCAGAATCATCCAATCAAGAAGATATTCAACTTGAAGAAATCCAAACTGAGACAGCAGTTATTCCTGAAGAAAATATCTCACCACTAACTACAAGTTTATTAGCAACAACGGTATCGTTAGTAAGCGACGACGAAAACCAACCAAAGGAAATTCAACAGACAGAAATAAACAGCCAACAATCCGAGATTATTCCAACTGCGATCGCCCTCGAACCACATGCCGAGGAAACCAAAACAGACCAAACTGAAGATCCCATCAATATCCAACAAGCACAAATATTAACTCAGGAGGAATCGCCAGAAACCATGAATACAACAGCCCGTCCCAAATATAAAATACTTTCCATTGATGGAGGCGGTATTCGGGGCATTATTCCGGCATTACTCCTAGCAGAAATTGAAAGGCGGACACAAAAACCTATATTTAGTTTGTTTGATTTAATTACTGGTACTTCCAGTGGCGGAATTTTAGCACTTGGACTAACTAAACCCCGATTAAGTTCCGATGTATCTGATAACTTGCCTGTAGCCCAATACACTGCTGAGGATCTTTTACAGCTATTTCTGGAGTATGGGGTAGAAATATTTTATGAGCCATTGTTTGAAAGAATACTTGGCCCATTAGAGGATATATTTCTCCAGCCAAAATATCCTTCCGAAAGCAAAGAAGAAATTTTCAGAAAATATTTTGATAACGCCCTTATAGAAAATAATCTCAAAGAAGTTTTTGTAACGAGTTATGATATCGAGCAGCGAATTCCGATATTTTTTACAAACCAACTAGAAAAGCAGCAAATAGAATCTAAGAATTTTCAGAAGTTATGTGGCGGTTTTACGCTCCTAGATGCAGCATTAGCAACTAGTGCCACTCCGACTTATTTTGCCCCCCATCGGCTTGTAAACCCCCATAATAGCGGCATCGCCTATACTTTAATCGATGGTGGAGTATTTGCTAATAATCCAGCCCATTTAGCTATTTTAGAAGCACAAATTAGTAGTAAACGAAAAGCCCAAAAAGTTCTCAAAACAGAAGATATTTTAGTAGTTTCTTTAGGTACGGGTTCGCTGACGAGTGTCTACCCTTATAAAGAAGTCAAAAATTGGGGACTCTTACAATGGGGAAGACCACTTTTAAATATTATGTTTGACGGTAGTAGTGAAGTGGTAGCTGGAGAATTAGAACAGTTGTTTGAACCTACTGATAAAGAAGCTCAAAGTTTTTATTATCGCTTTCAAACGTTGTTAGATAGTGAATTAGAAGAAATAGATAATACCAAACTCCAAAATACTCGTCAGTTACAAGCTATAGCCCATCGATTAATATCTAACCAAAGTCAACAAATCGATGAATTGTGTAGTCTTTTGTTGAGCTAAATCAGATTTCTGACATCTTGCACCAGTTAGTTGGTGCAAGATGTCAAACTTTGAATTTCTTCACAAAAGAAATTAATCATGACTCTCTTATACCAATTCACTTAAATTATAAAACAGATATAAACCCTCAAAGGTAAGTATCTCTAAGTTTTTTAATTGCGTTAGTGGAGCGGGGCGTTAGCCCATTGCGAATTGGTATTAGTCATGTTTTCACTTTATAAGGATTGTAGGTAAGTACAATGGATGAACTCGTCAAAAAAATTTCTGGTTTAGGCCTTCCTGGCATACTTTTCGTGATCGCAACGGGTGCATCAGGAGGTAATGTCGCTGCTGTTGTCGCTATGCTTTCAACGCTGGGCGGGCCTTTAGGTCTCTTAGGAGGTTTAGGCTTGCTTGGGTTAGTAGCCGTTCTAGGGGAATATATAGCGGGATTTGGAATTGAAAACATTCTCAAGCTCGTCTATACAGAACGTAGCAAAACTGAATCTGTCAGATTTCTTCTCAAAGAAATTCAAGAATTGCCTATTTCAGATGAGTTAAAACTCAAACTGAAACATCATATCAGCCCAGTAGTCGTTACTGAGCCTGACCAAGGCCCTTTTCCAAGAACAGTCGAAATTGTTGATGACGAACCATTAACCTAGTACCGCAAGGCAAAGGTCACGCATTCAAAAGTCAAAAAGCTTATAATACAAGCTTTTAAACTTATCTAAAAGGAAAAATGGCCTTTGAGTCTAACTTAATTCTCAAAGGTCATTTCAAAATTCCTAGTGTAATTAGTAACGGCTACATTTTTAGAATATGCAAACTCCATCTGTACGCGAGCAAAATACAACAAATCCTTTTTCAGCCTTAATTCAATTTTGGCAGGATGTGAAAGTAGTTGCCGGGCCTTATTGGTATCCAACAAAAGCAGAAGGAAGAGTATTTTCAGATGTGATTCGCTCATGGGTAATGCTCATTATCTTAGTGTTATTAATAGTCGTAATTGTCGCTGCAAATGCTGCAAATAGTTACTGGAATCGCTATGTAATTGACATCGTTATTGAACAGAGAGACCTTGATAAATATAATAGTACTTTATGGCTGTCCAGCTTCATTATTGTCGGGATGGTCTTACTAGTCACTCTTTTGAGATATGTTAGAAAAAAAATAATTATTGACTGGTATAAATGGCTAAATCTTCATGTTTTAGAAAAATATTTAAGCAATCAAGCTTATTATAAAATAAATTTTAAATCTGATATAGATAATCCAGATCAACGCTTATCCCAAGAGATAGAACCCATTACTAGCATTGGTTTGAGATTCTCATCTTCTTTACTAGAAAAATCTTTAGAGATGGGAAGCGCTTTGATAATTCTCTGGATAGTTTCTTCACAAATCGCAATTTATTTAGTTATTTATACAATTATAGGTAATTTCATAGCTGTTTACTTAAATCAAATAATAAATAAAGTTAACCAAGAAGAACTTGCATTTAAAGCAGATTTTGCCTATTGCTTAACTCATGTTCGTAATCACGCTGAATCAATCGCTTTTTTTCAGGGAGAATCTGAAGAATTAAATATAATTCAGCGTCGATTTAATAATGTTTTAAAAACTGCTGAACGCAGACTGAATTTAGAGAGGGGACAAGACGCTTTTGGCAGAGCATATCAGTCTGCCATTAGCCTATTTTCGATGTTTATTCTTACACCTTTATTTCTTCAAGATCAAATTGATTATGGACAAATTAACCAAGCTAGTTTTGCTTGCTTTATGTTTTCTAATGCTTTAGGAGAACTAATAGCTGAGTTTGGGATTTCAGGACGATTTTCTGGCTATGTAAAGCGTTTAGCAGAGTTTTCAGATGCTCTACAAGCTGCTAGTAAACAACCAGAGAACGTCAGTACTATTCAAATTCTAGAAGAAGAACGTTTAGCTTTTGAGAATGTCACTTTACAAACGCCAAATTATGAACAGGTGATTGTTGAAAATTTGTCATTTGCTGTTGGATCAGGCGAAGGGTTATTGATTGTTGGCCCTAGTGGTAGGGGTAAAAGTTCTTTGTTGAGAGCGATCGCTGGTTTGTGGAATGCGGGAACTGGTCGTTTAGTGCGTCCTCCCTTAAAAGAAGTATTATTCTTACCCCAACGACCTTATATTATTTTAGGGACTTTGCGCCAGCAGTTGCTCTATCCTCATACGAATAGGAAAATGAGCGATCGCGAACTTGAACATATTTTGCAACAAGTTAACCTGCAACACTTACTTACCCGTGTAGACGGTTTTGATACAGAAGTTCCTTGGGAAAATATATTGTCTTTAGGAGAACAACAACGCCTCGCTTTTGCACGGCTATTAATTACACATCCTAGTTTCACTATCTTAGATGAAGCAACGAGTGCTTTAGATTTAAACAACGAAGGTAATCTATATCAACAGTTACAATCAACGAAAACAACTTTTATCAGTGTTGGTCATAGAGAAAGCTTATTTAATTATCATCAATGGGTGTTAGAACTTTCACAAGAATCTAATTGGCAACTTGTTTCTGTACAAGATTATCAATTGCAAAAAGGGATTGTTATTAAACCAGTTGAAAAAGAGCAAATTACGATAGATATTTACCCGGAAAATGAACTCAAAATGAAACCAGAATCAACAGCGAACGCCACAATTATAGGACTTTCTCATAAAGAGCTTCAGACATTAACTGACTATTCTCTTACTACGCTCAGAAGCAAGGCTAGTCAACAAAAGTCTGTGACTACTAAGGATGGTGTAACCTACCGCTATAACAAAAACCCGGAAATATTGAAATGGGTAAGAGTTTAGCAACTATTTGTATATTTCAAAATAAGTGATGCTAACTATCAAGCAAAAACAATTAGTTACTTATGAATTTATTACGATTTATGAAACACATTATAGATTTCCTACTTTAAAAAATCCCAAACTAAAAAAAGTTCAAAGAAAAATTAGAACCTGCCAAAGTTTAATTAAAGAAGGTACTAAATATTATTCTTATTTTTGGGGAATAATCAAATGGAAAAAACAAATTAGTCAAGGAGAAATTTTAGCAGAGGTTAAATTATTAATTTCAGATTATACTCAACTTCTGGATTTTTTAGAAAATTATAAAAATAATTATCAAACTTTTTTATTAAATTTTATAGATAACTGGAGAAAATTATTCAACCAAAAATATGATGAAATTAGAAAAGTAAATGAAGAAAGAAGTAAGCTCGAGATAAAAAATAATAACAATTCTCAAATTATTGACAAGTTAAAATGGGAAGAAGAAGAAAATTTAAAATCTATTTTGCTGTTAAGCAATACTAATTTTTTAATTTTAGAAAAAGTAAAGCTACTCAGTGGAGGAATTAAAAATTTAGCGGAAGACACCAAAAATCAAAAGCAAGCTATTCAGAAAATACTTAAAGATATAGAGGTATATCAAGAAATTTATGAATACCAAGTCCAAGCTACAAAAATTCGTCAAGAAATCGCAAAAATAGCTGAAACAGCAATTAATCTAGAAAAGTCTCTACAAGATTACTTTACTCCGTTTCAATCTTTAATAGATGATGTAGTAAAAGTAGATGCAGATTTTTACGCAATTGTAGGAGAAATTCAAAATTTAGCAAGTAGTACTTTAAATTCTCAAGTTAATTTATTAACGATACAAGATACTAGTACTATGTCTCATGATATCCTCAATTTATTAGTGGCAAGTTATGATAAAAAAGATAGACTGCAAGATGCTTTTTTTCAGTCACAATTATTAGATTTACAGTTTCATAACTTTGATTTAGATAAAGATGAAATAACTTTAAATCAAGCGATTTATCTAATATCTAATTATATGTCAACTCAACTAGTTGATCAAAAGAAAGTGTTAGGGATAGAAGAAACAGATATTGTTTCTCCTTCTCCTCAACTTTTTATCGATAAAATAGAATTGGCGGAACAAACTAATAATGATGTTGATATTGAGCTTCCCACAGAATTTAAAAATAATTGGAATATTGATTACAGAAAATTGCAAAACCTTCTTATGCAGTACAAGTGGCAAGAAGCTGATATTGAAACAGCTAAATTAATGCTACAAGTCATGGGCAAGAATGATTGGAATGAAGTTTATAAACAGGATATTATTAACTTTTCATGTGAAGCTTTTCATAAAATCGATCAACTTTGGCAACAATACAGTCATGGTTACTTTGGCTTTAGTATTCAGCAAAGTATTTGGAACGAAATAGGCGGTCAAATAGATTATGAAACAGAAAAAAAACTTGGCGATCGCCTGGGTTGGCGAAAAGAGGGAAACTGGTTAAATTACGACCAACTAACTTTTAAATTATCCCCGACGACACCGATGGGACATCTACCAGTTAAATGGTTACATTATGACCAAAAGATATTAGACATACCTTCATATTCATCTACAGATCCGTTGTCAATGGCCGCTTGGCGAGTTGGATCTTGGCTAGTATGGCAAATGCACTTATTTTTTACTCGTGCCAAAACTTGTCATGAAACTTTACCATGAGTAAATTGCACATTATTTAATAATAAGGGAGAAAGCCAATGAATAATATGAACCTATCTGATACAGAAATAGAAATGTTACTTTTTGGAAAATGGCGTTTTAATACAAATTGGGAAAAAATTTCTATTGAATTTAAAAATAATATGACTTATGAGCAAACTAGAATTCAAACGTTTCTTTTATCTAAACCCAGCGAATTTATTACGGGTAATAAATTTACTGGCGTATGGCACGTAAATGATAGAAGATTATGTTTAATTGTTAAAACTGTTCCTAAATCATTTTTCAATTTGCAATTACTGATATTATCTAAAGTCGATTTAGCAGATATGATAGCTAGTATCTACTCTATATTTATAACAGAGAATTATGAAGTTATTGAAATTGATAAATCAAAATTTTTAATAAGCAACAATAATCAGAGAATTACTGGTATAAAAATCAATTAATACTTTTTTACTTCTTGTAATATTAACTTAACAAATATAGATAACAACCTAGTACCGCAAGGCGGAAGTCAAAAGTTCACACTGAGCGGAGTCGAAGTGTCAAAAATCAAAAGTTAATAGTGTTATGGAATAAGCTCTTCAGGGCTTTTCAATCGTCTGCTTATTTACGTCGTGCTGTACTAGTTTAGTGCCACTAAGGCTAACTATGACTTGAATTTAACTTTTTTTACCCTATTTATCCTTTTGAATGGTTGGGCTTTCTGATAATGTGCATACCTAAAATTTTTAAAGTACTATTATTATGGCGGATAGTAAGTGATGTTAACTCTTGACCCAACAGATAAAAGCTACCCATAATACTAACACAATTGTACAGTCCATTTTTTGGACTGTTAAGCGTTATTGTTGCATTCCTTCGATTATTTGCTCCTTTAAGTATTAAAATACCACCAAAATTAAAACTACCCGATGCAATTAATTTACTACTATTAACGCTAGCCGTGATATTGGCAAAGGTGTAGCCTAAAAACTTGAGGCTTCCTGCAATACTACCAGAATTATTGATATTACCATTAGTTCCTTTGCTGAGAGTGACTGTAGCGCCGTTGAAAGCTAAAACGCCAAAATTGAAATTACTTGTAGCTTGAAATCCGCTCTCGTTGAGGCTGATACCTAACGCGATGAATTGTTTACCTAAGAGAATAATATCGCCTAAACCAAAAACCTTTTTATTAGTTAAATCAAGTTTAAAACTAGGAACATTGAGCTTTATAACATTGCCTAAATTAAGAGCTACATTATTAATTGAAACGTTCTGAGCGTTAAATGATAAAGTGCCGCTACCCAAAGATTGATTAAAAGCAATAATATTTGCTGTTCCTGCTGCGCTTTGATTCTTCAAGTTAACTGTGAGCTTCGGAATAGTCAAAGTTAAGAAACCTACTAAATTCAACCGAACATCCCTCAGATTGACAGTATTTTGAGTAACATCAAACATAATGCCTGCTAGGGTATTACCAAAAACTGAAATTGTTCCTAAACCACTACCACTACCAGATTTTATATCGATACTCAGGGCATCAACATCAATACTTAACAGATTGCCTAAACTCAGGTCAAAGTTTTTAAAGATAGTATTGGTAGGAGTAATTTTAAATTCAACATTCGCAATTTCGTTGTCAAGAATTTCTAGATAACCATCTCCTTGAAGATACTGCTCACTAGGCGTTACCTTTAAAGATAAATCTAAACTATCGTCATCTGTTCCCTTAACTTTCAGAAATTCTAAATCAATTTCCATAACTTTTAATGAACCAGAGATATTATTAAAAGTTTTATCTCCTTGAAGGATTAGGATTGCCTCATGCCCCCAAGCATTAAGTTTGCCATTAATTTCTAAACCTTCTGATATCGCTTGAGCCGCAATTCTTGTCGGAAAAGGAACATACTTAATTAAAGGATTAATTTTTCCGTCTCCATCCCCATCAATTGATTCGATGTTTAAGTTTACTAAGCTTTCTAAAAAACCTAGTGCTTTGTTAACTAAATCGGTTGAATAACCTACTTGTTTGCTAAGAAAGGAAGTGACTGGCCCCTGCCACAAATCTATTAAGCTAACCGCTTGCTTGGGATTTAAAATTAAAGCTAATCTTTCAGGATCATTAGTGTCTATCAGAAAAGCTACCTCAAGCTCTGTTTTATCCCATTTCAAATCACCAATGAAGCCAAAATTATCAAAGTAAGGAGGTAAATACGTTCCGCCTCCTTGAAACCTGATATTGCGAAGTTCAGTTCCTACCAATCCATAGGGATTATACCAAGATTTTTCACCTTGTTGACAAAAGTATGCTGTTAAAGATTCGGGTTCGAGAGACAGACTACCAGAGAGCAATAACTTAGGTTCTTTTTCTTGGGTGGGATCGTAGCCTTGAAGAATTAAATTTCCAGTTAATCCAAAGTTTGGCTCTAAATCAGCACCAATATTTAATCCTATAAGTAAGTTATTAAAAGTAGCCTGAAATTGTTGCTGAGAAAATAGCTGAATATCGCCTGCAATATTACTTGTTAAGCTAACCTGTCCTGCCGGATTAAAGTTAATTATCGCTCCTAAGCACCCAATTCCTAAGCTTCGATGAATAAAACTGCTGAAATTTGTCTGGAGATTGTCGAAATCAATATTTCCAATAAAGTTGAATCCTTTGCTTAACTTAATACAACCTAATTTTGAATGTATGAAATCATGTTCAGTATCAGTGATAATTAGCTCTGGGTTGCTTAATTTTAAATCGTTAATAATAGGAAATTTACTCGCTATATTGCTAAAAATTAAATCTTCATTTAATTTATATTTTAATGTGGTTTGCTTGCCAAAAAGTAACTCAATTTCTTGTTTATTTAGTAATCCTTTAAAACTGATTTCAAATTCTGGAGAAATTTTATTAATTATATATTTTGGTGAAGATATTCTAATTTCAGGTTTCCCAAATACTTCAACAATGATTCTATCAAGTACCACATTTATGTATGGAACTGTACTATGGATGCTAAAAATCTTGTCTAAATTTAAATGCAATTTATGGTCAAAATCTAAATAAGTTTCTGAAATTGAGGAGACTAAATTTACATTATCTAAAAAATCAAGTTTTAATTTTATAGCATTAGGTAAGGTAACTATTGCGAAATCAATGCTATTAGCCATAAGTAAGTTGATGTAAATGTGTTTAACAGATTGGTTTAGAGGTTATTTATAGCAAAGCGTTTATAAACTCAATTCAAGGCTTTGCTGGCAAATCGTATTCTCAAAAAATTTTTCAATACCAATTCGTCAGAACTAGATGTGAAAGTTTCCTTGAATTTAGTAGAGCAACGTAGCCAAATTATAGCTAAAACAGCCACATCACTGAGTTAAAAGAATCGTCAAGTATCACAAAAATTTATCCACAGGTGAAAACAGTTGTTAGTCACAATCGACTACCAGTGAAGGTGCTGAAGTTGGATGTGCATCGCTTCAATGGTCAATTGCGCCTAAAGCTTTCAGGGTAGCTCTTTGAGCCACTATTAACCCGGTTGCCCCTTGAATATTCATCCCTTCATACAGGCGATTGACCATCAAGGTGTTAATACAGCATCCTGTCTGCACATCCCAAAGCTTGATCGTGCGATCATCACTACAAAATAAGATTTGACCATCACAGCTAAAGATAACTGACCGAACCCAACCGCTATGCCCCGCTTGCAGATCCCATAGTCGAATGGTTTGATCAACACCGCCACTTGCCAGGGTATTACCTTGAGGACTGATGGCAACCGTCCAGACGGCTCCTGTATGCCCTAGCAAAACCTGCAAACATTCTCGTCTGTCTCACCTGCTTATCTCGAAGCCACGGTCAACGTTGCCGCCGTAGCACGCCATCATGGTGTTGAGGCCTTCGTGAATATGTCGCAGATGACGGTGACGTAGATGAGCATCACCGAGACCACCCCAAGTCCGCAGCACAAGCTGCACTGGCTTGCAGAACAGACATTGGCTTGGTCGGGGCTGCCGGTCGTCACAGTGGGGCCGACGGTCTTCCTTGAGGGCTTCTTCCTGCGTCTGGCTGCTGCTGGCATCCGGGACAATGATGAACTGGCACTACCGTTAGGTAACATTCTCGTGCAGTTTCTTCATTTTTTGGTCGATATATTTGGCTATTTCTAATGGAATATCGTCTTTAAAGGATTTGATCGCTTCCCCGATCCCCGCAATTTTACTCTTCTTATAAAAGATAAGCTTCTGGGCGAGTTAAAAACAGTTAAATTAACAATTATTTTGTCCCAGAACAACTCCAAAGTGAGCCAGATGTCTTACCCACTTGTTCTATATCGACCCTATCCTCACTGGGCCGATGCTTATCAGATCAATTTGGGCGATCGCTTTGATTCTTGGCTTCAACCAGGGCAACCTGTTGAGTATGAAATTTGCATTGAACAAAATACCCGTTCCGGAGTCACCTATACATCTGGAATGGAAACGTCATTAAATTTGCATCAAATTTAGTTTACGCTGAATACGAGTGTAGTGCAAAAGTTTTTAGCTTAATAGCAAGGACAAACATTGCACATTGTGTATTAATACACAACAGATGAATACAGATATTTTGAAATACCCTTTCAAGGATAATTCTGGTTATACATAACAGCTTACACGGAGAACTTAATATGACATCTCCAGAAACGATTACATGGCTACAAGAACGGACGAGTTTAGGAATTCTCTCATCTGAGGTGTTAAATGCGATCGCTCAAGTAATTGAAGAACAAGTAGTGAGTGCCGAAACTGACTTAGTTAGCGAAGGCACTCCTCCAGAAGCCCTTTATATTCTTGTAGAAGGTCAACTTGAAAGCAATAGCACCAATCAAACCAACCCAGCCTTAGCTTGTGGATTCCTCCCTGGAGCAGTGATTGAACTCAAAGAATTGCTGTTGGATGAATTAACTCCATTCACAATTACTACGGTGACAGATTGTCATTTGTGGGTTGTGCCTGGTGATAAATTCCGTGAATTAGCCACCCAATACCCTGAAATTGCTCAGGCTTTTTCGCGTCAATTGGCTCAAGAATTAGCTCAGGCAACATCTGCACTTGGCTATGAACAAGAACGCTCCGTAGCTTTGCGACCATATTTAGTTACCAAAGCCCAACGGGGAATTGTTGGTACGAGTCGCTATGCAGTAAGACTGCGGGAGCAAATTCGAGAAGCGGCGGCTGACCGCAAATCAGTGGATATTTTTGGAGAACCAGGGTTAGAAAAAGACAATATAGCAGCCCTCATCCACTTTGGTTCTCCAAAACGCCGAGAACCAATTATTAAAGTAAATTGCGGTATTCTGCAAACTAGCGGTGCAGATTTATTCGGTCGCGCTGGCGGTAAACCAGGATTGTTGGAATGGTTGGGAGAAGGTACTTTAGTTCTCAACAACATCCAAGAATTACCTGAAGAATTATTACCTCCGGTGACGCAGTTGCTCAAAACTGGCACATATACCCCCGTCAGTCGTGCAGGAGAAGCAGCACCTGAACCTCGTCCCAGCAAAGCCAGAATTCTGATTGTTTCCGAAAAAACTCAGCCGACAATTGAACGCTGTATTGGTCACATTATTAAAGTACCACCGCTACGGGTGCGGAAAGCTGATATTCAGGCACAAGTTGAATACTATATTAGCCTTTACACTCGAGCTAGAGGCGTTCCCAAACCCCACATCACCCCAGAAGCTTTACGTCGCCTCCAGTCTTATGATTTTCCTGGCAATCTTAAGGAATTAAAAAATCTGGTAGAAAGAGCGATCGTGCAAGCAGAGGGTGCTAATGAATTAACAGAAGAAATTTTCTGGCCAGCCGAAACGAAGAAAAAACGATTTCGGGTGAATCTGTTAAATGCCTATCCTCGTTTGCGGCGGTTTTTGCGTAGTCCCTGGTGGCCCGATCGCACTAACTATGGTTTTACTGCAACGGCTTTTGCAATTATAGTTGCAGTCTTATTTATTGGGCCGCAAACCCGCGATCGCAATTTCGTATTAAATCTATTTTGGGCTTGGTGGTGGCCTTTCTTCCTATTTCTCTTTCCCTTTTTGGGGCGTATCTGGTGTTCTGTTTGTCCCTTCATGATTTACGGGGAAATTACCCAAAAGTTATCTCTCTGGCTGTGGCCTCGAAAACTTAAGCGTTGGCCCAGAGAGGAAGCTGAGAAATGGGGCGGATGGTTCATGTTTGGTTTGTTCACCCTAATTTTCTTATGGGAAGAACTCTGGCATTTAGAAAATACCGCTTATCTGAGCGCTTGTTTGCTGCTATTAATTACGGCTGGGGCGATGATCTTCTCTGCTCTTTTTGAGCGGCGATTTTGGTGTCGTTATCTCTGTCCCATCGGCGGCATGAATGGTTTATTTGCCAAACTCTCAATGACGGAACTCCGCGCCCAGCAAGGTATTTGTTCTGCCAGTTGCACCACGTATCAGTGCTATAAAGGTGGGCCACAAAAGGGCGAAGGGATGGAAACTAATGGATGTCCCTTATATTCCCATCCAGCGCAATTAGAAGATAACAGAGATTGCGTACTGTGCATGACTTGCCTGAAAGCCTGTCCCCATCGTTCCGTTGAGTTTAACTTGCGTCCCCCTGGAATTGAACTGTGGACAACTCATGTACCCCGCACCTATGAAGTAGCATTATTGTTGTTGCTGTTGGGTGGGATATATCTGCATCGCTTGCCAGAGTTGCAATCTTGGTTGGGGTTACAACTGGATTTAACTCAGTTTTGGCAGCACTTGGGATTATCGCTGCTAGTGTTAATCATCCCAGCGATTTTTACCTTTGGGGTTTATGGCTTGCTGCAAGTGTTCAACTTTAACCGCAAGTCTCGATCATTTGTAGAACTTACCTATGGCTACCTACCATTAGTGTTAGGGGGAAACTTGGCTCACTATCTGCGTTTAGGTTTAGGTGAAGGTGGACGGATTTTACCCGTAACCTTTGCTACCCTTGGTTTGAGTGGTGAACAATTGCCAATATTGGTTGCTCATCCGGCTGTCATTGCTTTTTTGCAAGGTACAACGATAATATTTTCAGTGTTAATGACTATGTTATTAACGCAAAAGATTGCCAAGCAGCCAGTGCGATCGCTCATGCCGCAACACCTAGCAGCAATCGGTTTGGGAGTTAGCATCTGGGCAATTATCGTGTTTTGAGCTTCACATATAGCGATCGCGATAATACGGTTCGGTTAACATCCTTATATCTCGAAGATCCCCCCTTTTTAAGAGGGTCGCCGCAGGCGGGGGGATCTTTTTTACAAGACGGTGCGCGAATGGCGATCGCAGATATTTTACCAGACACAATTAAGGCTAAAACTCTTTATCAATATTCAAGAACTGCCTTTCTTCTATCCAAAGTCAATTTTTTAAGGTAGACGCAAAGAAAAGTAAGTAATTTTAGTTGAATTGTATTGACCTATACATTAAATTTTGTGCCTTTTTCAACTGGATAGTTATTTCTGTCTTCTTACAGTAGTCAAATAAATATATTTTTAACTACAATATTAACTTCATTCTGGAATTTAGCTTTTCTACTGTGTAATTACACGTAGAATAACAAATCTAGAACTTTTAATAACTTGCAGATAACAAACTAATGACACAACCTAACTCGCAAGACAAAAATAGTTTTCTTTACCCTCGTAGCCGATATTATGGTAATTTCCAGCCAGAAACTTTAGCTTTTAATGCCAACCTCCAAGAATTTGCCCAAAAAATTAGTTACATTACTTGCCTAGAAACAGGTGGAAAGCTGTCTCCAGAAGAAGCTTACGAGCAAATTAAGGCGCTTTGGAAACAGTTAAAACATAGCAAAAAGGAATTGGCTATTGGCGAAAATAAAGAAATTTAAGCTTTTCCCAAAATGCACGAACTATTGTTCAAGCAACTTTATGTGATTTTACTCTCACTAGACTCAAAAAAGGAGGTTAGCCCAGCTTCCATCCTCATATATATTCTTGGAAAAATTTTGTATCCAAGCTTACAATTCCTTTTAAAGAACGGGGGATTTAGAGGGTATAAAACGTTTTACTACCAAGAATAGGACTTTTAAAACATCCTTTAAGGTTTAATTTGAGATTGCTATATATAATGAATTACCAGGCAATCATCATATTATGTCGCGCCAAAAAAAGCCAATTGGATGTGGATGTGCTAATATTCCTTTCTCTGTAATCATAGTTATTTTAGGAGGTGGTTATTGGTGGTTCAGTCAGAAAGAAAATCTAGATATCAGCAAGCTTTTACCTAAGAACCAACAAATAAATATTCCAATTTTGAATCCGTCTCCAACTGCTTCTTCAACCCCTACTGTTTCTCTCTCAAGTATTCCCAATCCCATTTTAAATAATAACCAAGCTTCGGTAAAAACAATACAAAATCAAAAAGCATCATTACCTCCAACTCTTTGGGAGAAAAAAGTAATTAGAGGCATTTATTTAACTCGCTACCAAATCACCAACAATGCCGATGAGCAAACAATTAGTGAAAGAGTTCGTTACTATCACTCTCAAGGAATTAATACAATTATTTATGGTGTTTGGGGGAATGGCTGTACGATGTACAATAGCGAAGTTATGCAGCAAACTCTAGGCTATAAAAGTTGTTAAAACCAGTTTCAAGAGCAATGGTTAAATTGGTTGATTGTTGAAGCGCATAAACAAGGAATGCAAGTTCACGCTTACTTTGAGAAGGGGATTAAAATAGATAAAAATAGTCCCATTTTTGATTTAGCGATCGCCAAAAAATGGATTGTCCCAGAAGTGTATAAAACCTACTCTGGAATCGATCATTATGTTCTGGATGTGGAGATTACTGAAGTTACTAATTTTTTTAAAAATATTTTAGTAGAATTTTGTACAGTGACAAATTAAATGGCGTTGAGACAAATTCGTGTCATCAAGCTAAGCCTTATCTACTTTAGGCTTGCGACAATTTGTGTTGATACAGCCTGTAAGTTCCCTGTGCTGCTTCTAAGCTTAACGCTAGAGAGTACAAGCTTCACACCCTCAATGACATTAATTTGGCATAGCGACAAATAAAAAGTCACTGTACAGATACAGGCATCTCACACGTTTGACAAGAAAAATTAATGGATACAGATGGTAAGCTAGAAAGTACATAACAGTTAAATCGATGATGTCCCATGAATGTTGTCACACCAAAACGATTTACTATTGACGAATATCATCGGCTGATTGAACTGAAATTTCTAAAGGAGAGCGATCACATCGAGTTGATTCGCGGAGAACTAATTCAGATGGTAGCCAAGGGCACACCTCATACAGTCTGCGGTTCTATCTTATGCCGCCAATTGGATCGGTTGTTGGGCGATCGCGCCGTGATTCGCGGACAAGATCCGATTACTTTGCTTTCGCAAAGTGAACCTGAACCAGATGTGGCGATTGCACGCGGTAAAGATGAAGATTATCTCGCACATCATCCTTATCCTGAAGATATTTTTTTAGTGATTGAAATTTCGGACTCAACCTTAAATTACGACCAAACAACAAAGTTAGAAATCTACGCAGAAGCCGGAATTTCTGATTATTGGATTGTCAACTTAAATATTCGCCAACTTGAGCGTTACAGCCAACCGTATCAAAATGCTCAAGATGAATTTAATTATCTCAGCAAGCAGATATCTTTACCACATCAGTCAGTAGCGATTCCTGGATTTGAAGATGTTTTATTAGACTTGAATCGGGTATTTCCCACAGTTGTAAATGCCTAGAAATACGCAATTTCCCATTTCACACCCAACAGTTGAAACGTTGCAATCCAGCGTCTCTTAAGCTCGACTTTATCCATTTTTTTGCAACGCTCAAGCTGACGCTGAAAGCTTTGTCGGATGGTAGTTCTACTTTTTCGATTTCACCGATAATCAGTCACATGAGAAAAGTTTTTGCCAAAAAGCTAGGGTTTTGCCGTATCAAGAGAACCAAGTTCTTAATTTTGGATAAAGTCGAGCTTAGTGTCTGTAAATTCGAGTATCATTCCTGTAAATGGAGGATTTAACGAAAATCTCTGCGCCTTGAGTTGGTTGAGTTTTTGAAGGCAACCCGGACAGCTAGTAATTGAGTCATCATTCTTCCTCGCTGACGTATTACAAAAATAATCTACATTACTACATTATCTCATTTCGGCAGAACTAGCATCAAATACTGCGATGGCTTGATAGTACTTCAGTAGATGGCTAGGCAATATATTCTTTGAGCAAGTCATCATTACTCAATTGGTGGGCATCAAGAAGATTAGTGGACAAAATAGACTGCCCGGATTGTTATTTTTGAGTGGGGCATCCGCGACTTTGAGCAAATGGCTTGACAGGTTACAGGATATGGTTACTGGTGATGGAAGAAGTAGCGTAGGCGCAGCCCGTGTAGACATCGCTCTTACGAGGCATAGTCATTGCCTTGCCTCGTCAATTGATTCTCACGAGTCAGGGATAAAAGTGGAATCATTTTGTCAATAAGGTTCACAAATGAAACTAATCTCAGCAATATGTCTTATTGACAATAGATGAAAACAGAGCTTTAGACCGAACAACGATAATTCAAGGCTTTTAAGGATTTCTTATCCTGAACTCAGGTTATTTACAATTGGACTTTGGACGAATGACAGATGTTGATATAGGCTCAGATGGTTTGTTCGCAGTTGATCATCCACAGTGTTCCAAACTGATCGGTCAACATGCCTTCACCGCGATGACCAGAACGTTTGCGCGATCGCCATCTTCACCTTGCCGTTTTCTGCTAGAGCGTGAAAAAGCCGTTCTGCCTCAGCGATTTCAGGAACGCTAATTTGTACGTAGAAACCTTGCGGGGTTTCAAAGTATCCTGGTGGGCAGTCAGATCCCATCAGGAGGCGATCATCTAGTTCAAGGCAAGCGTGCATGATTTTGTCCTGCCATTCTGGTGAGACATTTTCGGTAGAAGGTGCTTCTTTGTGTGTCATCATCATAGTCATCTTGCCACCCAGACATTGTTCATAGAACTTGAACGCTGCCTCACAGTTGCCGTTGAACATCAGGTAAGAATTGAGTTGCATTGATTTCTCCTTTTGTAATCGACTCTGCGTTTTGATGAGCGGATCGTTCGCACATGAACATCATTTGTGCGGTTGCTGATGACCAAAGAGGCAGGGGAGCAGGGAGCAAGGGAGAAAGATACTGGAGTTCTACTGCCACAAGGGTTTCAAGCCCCTAAATTTATTTATACTCCAAGTAAAAACATTTATTTCGATAGCGCCGGCGGCAAGCGAGTCCGCGAGCGTCGACGCGAAGCGCGTTCGCCTTTGGCGTCTCGTAGAGAGAAATAATACGTCCTTGTTCCAGAGCAACTAAATTTATTTATGGGGTTCTCCCCCCTGCCCCCCGCCCCCTGCCCCTTGTCCTCTTCGCTGACGTTACTCTTGCTGCTGCGTTTCAAGTTGAGCACGAATGCGGTCTTCCTGCTCCCTTAAGGCGGGTGTCAGGACTTCACCAAAATCCTCTGCCTCGAATACGGGACGAATCTCAATCTCGGAGTCTCCTGGCATAGGGTTAGGGCAGCGCTTTACCCAAGCAACTGCCTCTTCCATTGAGTTCACCTGCCACAGCCAGTACCCTGCCACTAGCTCCTGCGCTGGAGTGAAAGGTCCCTGGGTGACGGTGCGATCGGTTCCTGAAAAGTGAACTCGCACCCCTTTCGAGCTAGGATGAAACCCCTCAGCAGCGAGCAAGATACCTGCCCTGGCTAATTCTTCGTTGTACTGCCCCATTTCAGTTAAAAGCTGTTCGCTCGGCATGACCCCAGTTTCGGAGTCTTGGGTTGCTTTGACAAATACCATGACTTTCATTGTGAAATCTCCTGTTGAATGGTTTTGAGTTAGATTGCGAGGGGTTGAGTGTCAATACTGCACGCTTTGTGCATTTTCAACTCGGCATTGGGTTTGGGGTAAAGGTTAAAGGGTAAAGGGTAAAGGTTTTTTCTTTCCCCTTTTCCCCAAAACCCGACAAGTATTGGGTTGGGTGTGCTGATTAGCACAAAGCGCAACTCCGAAGGAACCGCTAATCAGCAGCGACACGTTTGAGTTCATCAATCTCGATCTTCTTCATTTGCAGCATGGTAGTGGTCACTTTTTGAGAGGTTGCCGCATCGGAGTGGTTGAGTAACTCAATCAGAATGCGAGGAATAATTTGCCAGGAGACACCGTATTTGTCTTTGAGCCAGCCGCATTGCTGTGCGGTTTCATCCCCACCGACAGACAATTTTTGCCAGTAATCGTCCACGTCTGCCTGAGTATCGCAAAAGATTTGGAAGGAAATCGCCTCGTTAAATTTGAAGGTCGGACCACCGTTGAGTGCTGTGAACGGCTGACCATCAAGTTCAAAGCTGACAGTCATGACAGCTCCGGCTGGTTTTCCGTGAATTTCCTGTCCAGCGTCTCCATATCGACTGACGTGGACAATTTTGGAATTGCGAAAAATCGATGTATAAAACTGAGCGGCGGCTTCGGCTTGATCATCAAACCATAAACAGGGAGTGATTTTGGAATTGTTTTGCATGAGGGTTCTCTTTGAGTTCAAGCGGTTAAGGACGGTTAACAAGAAGGGTGTGGGGTGTAGGCTGTAGGGTGTAGGGAAGACTGTATTGGTCGGGGCTTGAACCCCCACCAATGCTATTGTCTTGACTCATACGGGGCTTGTAACCAAGAGTGTTGTTGGGGCTAAATATTCACTACACCCCACACCCCACACCCTATACCCCGCCCCAACGGGGCTTGGTCAGGGCTGTGCTGGTAGTCCCGCAACTTCGATGACAGGACGGATTTCGACGGTGCCGACTTTTGCACCTGGGATGCGGGTGGCGATCGCAATGGCTTCATCCAAATCCTGAGCATTAACGAGGAAGAATCCACCCAATTGTTCGCGGGTTTCGGCAAATGGCCCATCGGTCACGAGTGATTTGCCATCACGGACTTGGACACTGGTTGCGGTTGCAACAGGATGGAGTGGAGCCGTCGCCAGAAATTGTCCTTGAGTATGCAAGTGCTGGGCGAGTTGGGCAGATTCCCCATAGCAATGCTCCCGCTCGGTGTCGCTCATGGCGTTTTCGTCCATATAAATCAGCAGCAAATATTTCATTGGGTTGCCTCCTTTGTGATTAAGTCGAACGGGAATTGTCCAAATCGACACCTGAGTGCAAAAATTTTGTTTAGTACAATTGAACTTTATCGAACAGAATTCAGGAGTCAGGAGTCAGAATTCAGCATGAATTCTGTACGGCTGGCGGATAGCGACGCGCAAAGCGAGTCCGCGAGCGTCTTGATTCTGACTCCTGAATTCTGACTTCTGAATTCTTCTTCAAGTCTTTTTGTCAAAGGTATGGCTTCAATCCCAAAAACAGATGTGGCTCAAGCAATTGCTGCCCTTTATCGAACTGAATGGGGGCGCATTGTCGCTATCTGATTCGGCTGGTCGGAGATTTTGATGTAGCTGAAGAAGCTGCACAGGCAGCATTTACAGAGGCAGTGAATCAGTGGGAAAGCGACGGTATTCCTGATCGTCCCCGTGCTTGGATTATCCGAACTGCCGGGTACAAGGCGATCGATCGCCTCCGACGACGTACAAAACTGACCGAAAAACTGGAGTGGTATGCGGCATCTGGCTTAATTCCATCCACTGAAGAACCAACCTATGACAATACTTGTCGGGTTTTGGGGAAAAGGGGAAAGAAAAAACCTTTAACCTTTTCCCCAAACCCAACTCCGAGTTAAAAATCCAAAACCCGAGCAGTATTGCAACCTATGACAGTGATGAAATTGGAGACGATCGCCTGCGATTAATCTTTACCTGCTGTCACCCGGCGCTGGCACATCTACAGATTGCTGAGGTGTTACCTCTGGTAGAGGAAGCGTTGCTCTTTGGAACCAGAGTGTATGCTCTGCAAGCGGCGATCGCCGCCCTCCATTGTCAGGAAACCCGCGCCGAAGAAACAGACTGGGCGCAGATCGTGCGGCTCTATGAGATGTTGGAACGCTTGCAGCCCTCACCCATTGTGGCCTTGAACCGAGCAGTGGCGATCGCAATGGCAGACAGTCCTCAAGCCGCATTTGGACTGATTGATCGCCTTGCTCCAGAACTGGACAGCTATCATCTCTTTCATGCCACCCGTGCAGATTTATTCCGGCGTGTTGGAGCATTAGAGGAAACGACCCAGAGCTATACACGGGCACTAGAATTAGTGACAAATGACAGTGAGCGTCGTTTCCTGGAACGTCGGTTGCGCGAAGTTCAACCTAACATTCAGTCCGGCTAAGGGTTTACAACAGTTTAAAGCGCCAGGCATCCATGATGCCGTTGAAAAAAAATGAAAAATCTTCTAACAGGGTGAACTTGTAACTTAACAAAAGGCAAAAGAAGACAAGTCGGCTTAGTACTTTAGTACTGTTATAATCCAATCGTTTCATCAAGTTGTGTTAGGGTGCAGCAAATCACCGATCGGCTCTCTGGCACATCCACATCCACCTCAACTGATAGAGGATTTCGACATGGATAACAATCCCAGCATTCTCTCGCATGTTTCGATTGGTACTAATGATTTTGAACGAGCGATCGCCTTCTATGATGCTGTGTTGCCAACATTGGGCTGTAAGCGATTTATGGAGCATCCGGGGGCGATCGCCTATGGCAAACAGTATCCCGAATTTTGGGTGGGAACTCCCTTCGACGGGCAACCTGCAACGGTTGGCAATGGAACTCACATTGGTTTTATTGCTCCTACAAAAGAAGCAGTCTACGCCTTCTATGAGGCAGCATTAGCGGCAGGAGGTAAAGACGATGGTGCCCCCGGTGGCAGACCCGATTATAGTGAGCCGTATTACGGCTGCTTTGTGCGCGATCCAGATGGACACAAAATAGAAGCCGCCTTCTGGGATGAGCAGCTTGAGCAGCAACTCAACCAGAACAATGGTTGACCAGAGAATGACTCATTTTTAGAGGCAAGATAACACTATGGAATTTCATCGAGGTCGCCTGATTGACCATGTTCATCTACGGATATCAGATTGATAAGTTGTTTATACAGAATTCGTGGTAAGTAATAAAAGTACTGTCAAAGAAACTGTATGCAAAGGGTATAACCCAGAACTAGTACTCTGCCAACCCAAAAATGCTGGGTGAGAGCTGGGGAAAGGAAAAAGGGAAAAGGGTAAGGGATTTAAAACCTTTACCCTGCTAAGTTCCCTTGGCGAACTACTAGCGATGTACATAATATTTACAGGCTTTAAAAGTATGGCTAAGGTAACAATTTCAATTGGGCTAACTGATGCAGAAGTCAAAGCTTTATCGGCAATGCAGATTTTTGAAGTTTAAATTGTAATCCTCCTTGCACATAATGTACAAAGAGGATTCAAGACCCCTAATTAGCAATGCTGATGATTGCAATTATTGGAATCTAGCTACAAACTTGCAGACATATCTTAGATTCTGTTTGATTAAGCAACGATCTCAAAGTTTATAGCTCTTAATACAGGTGGTGTTGTGGATGCATTGTTATCGTTATCAATGTTAGCAAACAGACTACCTGTGCCAAAGCCTGGCGATGTCAAGTTTTGGTTGAAGTACAAATTGCCAGTTCCAAAGCTGTAAGTAATGATTCCAGAGCTAGTTGCAGCAGCTGCATCAGTAGCTACTATCCTAATATCGGACAGATTGTTGAGTCCGACGAAACTTGTCCGAGACAGAACAATTCTGTCAAAATTGCGGCTGAAGTCAGTAATTTCATCTACGCCTAAACCACCAGCACTATATTGAGCGCCTGAGTTGAATACGAAGCGATCGCTACCACTACCGCCTGTTAGGATATCATTACCAGCGCCACCCCTTAAGACATCACTACCAGCATCACCATTAAGGACGTCATTGCCAGCCCCACCATAGAGGCTGTCACTGCCGTTACCGCCAAAGCCGCTTAATGATGTAGTTGTGCCACTACCATCAAGAGAGTCATTTCCAGCACCGCCTGTAAAGCTGACTGCACCGACGCTAGTTCCCGCTAGGTCGTTAACATCAAGAATGTCATCGCCTCCGCCACCATTGATTCCAAACCTCTCTGCACTATCTACAGTCAGGGTGAAAGGAACTAGGTTGAGCCGATCAAAGATTGCTCTTCCTTGGGCATCTTGTTCTAGGCGGAAGGTATCTCCAGCAGTTGCGGCACCGTTGACCTCAACCACGTCATCACCAGCATTACCACTGATTCTGTCGCTACCGTCACCGTTGTTCCAGATGAGTCGGTCGTTGCCTGCTCCGCCAGTGAAAGTATCGTTGCCACGATCTCCAATTATGGTATCGTTTCCGCTCCCACCGGATAGAAAGTCGATACCATCGCCACCTCGTAGCAAGTCATTATCAGCGTCACCAATTAAGGTGTCATTTCCAGTTCCACCAATTAGGGTGTCATTACCAATTCCACCAGAGGCAGTTAAGGGTGTTGATGTGCCACTACCATCAAGAGAGTCATTGCCAGCACCGCCTGTAAAGCTGACTGCACCGACGCTAGTTCCCGCTAGGTCGTTAACATCAAGAATGTCATCGCCTCCGCCACCATTGATTTCAAACCTCTCTGCACTATCTACAGTCAGGGTGAAAGGAACTAGGTTGAGCCGATCAAAGATTGCTCTTCCTTGGGCATCTTGTTCTAGGCGGAAGGTATCTCCCGCAGTTGCGGCACCGTTGACCTCAACCACGTCATCACCAGCATTACCACTGATTCTGTCGCTACCGTCACCATTGTTCCAGATGAGTCGGTCGTTGCCTGCTCCGCCAGTGAAAGTATCGTTGCCACGATCTCCAATTATGGTATCGTTTCCGCTCCCACCGGATAGAAAGTCGATACCATCGCCACCTTGTAAGAGATCATTGCCAGTGCCACCTCGTAAGGTGTCATCACCAGCGCCACCATTAAGGGTGTCATTTCCACCGAAACCATTAAAGTTATCAGAAGCGGCATCACTAGTACCTATATCTGCTCTATTGGTTGGTCCTGGGTCTGGGGTCCAAATTACTGCCATGATGATCCTCCTAATTCTGGATTTCTAAGTGAATAATGAGCTACTAGTAGTTCAGTTTTAAGAAAAGTATGAAAATACTAGTGTTTCTCCAAAGCTTTTACTTTCTGTGCCAATGCCAAAATTGTCTGCTGCTGTTCTTGAACAACTTTGGTTAGTACCCCTACAATATCCATAGAACTAAGTCTTTTTCTATCAGGGGTTGCTACAAGCTCTGGAACATCTTCAGCGATAAAGCCAACATGTTGTACTTTTTCTGTGTCAGCTTTGTACTTGAACTTGACAGGGCTTAGGTTAGCTAGTGTCTCAAGTGCTTCTTTACTGGAAAGTTCAGTAATATTTTCCTTCAATTCTCTGGATGACCCCTGGGCGAATACACCAGTGATTGAGAGATTGCCAGTTGTAGTCAAGGTCATCACATTACCCCTGACTGCTGGGTTAAAGAAATTCATCACGTTGTTGGAACCACCAGTAGCGATATCCCAAGCGGATTTACCAAACGTCGAGAACCGCAATCGGGCGAAATCGTTATTATTAGTCTGTACGATAGTAACTTGAGGATTATTACTTGAAGCTACACGAACCTCAGCGAATGTTCCAATTGTCTGTGCTTGTGCTGGCTCATTACCAACAACAAGGGGAAGACCCTTGGCGGCGGCGGCTCCAGCAATGAATGCACCACTTGCCTTAAGAATTTGACTGCGAGAGAACTTATCAGTCACGGTGATATACCCCGGTTTCTTAGTTGTGGGTTTCTTTAAAACTGCTAGTGTAGAGCTTAAAAATTAGATGCCCTGACAGTAAAGCTTACAGTCATGAAGAACTTGACTTATAATTTGTCGCTGCGGTCAAATAATTCGTCGCTCTACACCTGAATCTAAATTAAGCTTTTAATAAGAAAAACACAGTCCGAAAAAGACTTTAATAGTATGAAGTCGAAAAGAAAATTCAAATTGATTGGTATTATTTAGTCACAAAAAGTCTGTTTTGTTGTAGAACAACAAATTATTTGACCAGAGCAACAGATTGTTTGTCATCAATCCAAATCCTTGTTTGTGGATTTTAGCTCCAGTTCACAGGAATCATTAGTCTCAAACCAAGTGCGTAAACCCTGCTGAAAGTAGGTCACTTCCAAAAATAGACATATTTCCCGTTTATATTCCCTAGTTAAATACTTATCATCAATTGGGTCAAAATTACGAACTTTGACTTTTAATGTTTTAAAATGTTCAAATTCTTGACGTTCTAACGTACTTGAATAAACTTCATATAATAAATCGTGAAGTGGTCGGTTCAATTCGAGTATTAATCCGCTACCTAAACGCAAACTCTCTTCCTTCGTTAAGGCTTCGAGTTTGAGAAATTCGCCAATTTCTCGAATTTCTTGATTACAGCACTTGCGCTTGTTATGAGGTACACTAAATTAAAATATAAATACCTTTAAATGAAGTCATACTCTGTCGAGCTTCGAGAGAAAATAATTGCAGCACATCTTCAAAAAAACATCTCAATCAGGAAAGTAGCTAACATATTTTCCGTCTCAAAGAGTTTAGTGCAAAAGCTTGTAAAACAACAAAAAGTTGAAGGAAATTTACAACCAAAGCCGCGAGGAAAGCCACAATTTAGTCATCTAACAAATGCTGACATAGAGTTAAGAGAATTAGTTGAATTACATCCCGATGCAACATTGATAGAGTTGTGTGAATTATTCGCAGACAAGACTGGTAATTGGGTAGGTCGAAGTGCAATGTGTCGTGCGTTACAGAAATTAGGATTGAATCGGAAAAAAAAACTCTTCGGAGTACCCAAGTAGGCACAGAGCGAGTCCTAAATAAAAGAAGAGATTATTGGGAAAAGGTCAAACATATAGAACCAGAAAATTTAGTATTTTTGGACAAAACTGGTATTCTACTTGGGTTAACGAGGACTCATGCCCGTTCACAAATGGGAACAAGAGCCTATTCTCTGAATCCATTTTATAGAGGATCAAAAGTTACAGTAATTGGAGCAATTAGTATTAAAAAAGTAGTTGCGTTAATGACAATGAATAACTCAATAGACGGCATCGCATTTGAATTGTTTGTTGAAAAGTTTTTAGTGCCAAATTTATGGTCAGAAGCAGTGGTAGTAATGGATAATTTATCCGCACATAAACTAGATTTAATTGTGCCAATGATTGAAGCTGTCGGTGCAAAAGTTCTTTGTTTATCCTCATACTCTCCCGATTTTAATCCCATTGAATTATGGTGGTCACAACTTAAATCTTTTTTACGTAGTTTCACTCCAACTACAACAGAAATGGTTGACAAACTAATCTCAGTTGCACTCGATTTAATAAATCCTCAACATTTAAGAAACTGGTTTGCCAGTTGCTGCTACTGTACCTCATAACAGCCGTAAATGCTGTAAGCTTTTCAAATTGCCCAACCAGTTGTTCGTAGGGGATGTCTTGAGCACGCATGTGCTTTAATCCATAGGCGAGAGTTTGCAAAGGACCATTATGGATTATAGTAAAAGTATGTTGAATTGTGTTTTGACGTTCGTTAATTTGCGCTTGTAAGTATTGATCGTGCTGGTAAAATGCAAAAGCACTCAAGCCAACCCCATTCACAGCTAATAAGCTAATCGACACTTAAGTTGCATAATAAAAAGAGAAAACCGTTGAAAAGCAACTATGCCGCCGCCAGCCAAGAACTTTTTAACACCAGAACAAATCAGCAAGCTACAGCAAGCTCTAAAAGATAGCGACCAACCACACGTCAGGGAAAGAATTCTCATTATTCTCCTACAGAATGATGGAAAACCGCAATACGAAATTGCTAAATTTTTATGCTGTTCGCACAGAACAGTAGCATATTGGTGTATGCACGGCGATCCAGATGATCTAGAAACTCTACATAATAAAAGAGAGTATGAACATTACCGAAAAGCGACTCCTGAATATATTGAACTATTATTAAAAACTGTTGACCAAGAACCAACAGATTTAGGCTACGACTTCGGCAGATGGACGGCAGAAAGATTAGCCACATATTTAACCGAGAAAACAGGAATTGATTTAAGTAGCTCTCAGGTGAGAAGGATATTAAAGCGAAAAAAGTATAGTTATATCTGGTATAAATATGGTTTAGAAGATAAACAAAATCCAATTGAAAGAGCCAATTTTCAAAAGAAGCTAACTCAATATTTAACAATCGCAAGAGAACAACCAGAGCGTTTACAGGTATGGTTTTGGGATGAGAGCGGGTTCAGTTTACGTGTGATTCGTCGTAAGGGTTGGGGTAAAAAAGGAAAACGCAAGAATGTTCCAGGACAACGGCGTTGTGGTCGTGCGGAGCCGGAGACGCTCCGCCTCCGGTTAATGTCATGGGAGCAATTCGAGAATTAGACCGAAAAGTTTTGCGATCGCTGTGTGATGAATACCTGGGAACCTGATTGTTGGCTGAAAAGCTGTGCTTTATAATACAGTTTTTGGAAAAAGCGTTGACGAATATTACATAAATAAAACTAATGATTTGGATTCTTTTTATGCCTACGCTACTGTCTATGTAATTAAAAAGAATAAACGAGTTACCTTAGCTATTAAAGCTGTTCAACAACAAAATACTTTAGTAGCAATTATTACTTATCTTTTAGCTCTGATTGAGCCTTTGAATCTTCAAATTGAAAGATTGTATTTAGACCGGGAATTCTTCTGTGTGCCAGTGATTAGATGGTTACAAGCTTTGGATATTCCCTTTGAAATGCCAGTTATTATTCGAGGCAAACAAGGAGGTACTAGAAAACTAATTAGAGGTCGGCGCAGTTATAAAACAACTTACACTTTAAACAGCGATAAATATGGCTCAGTCACTTTTCATGTGTGGATAGTTTGTACATATAAAAATGGTAAAAGACGCGCACACGGGCGAGAATTTTTTATTTACCCTGTTTATAAAGTTAAGCTGTCATTACATTCAATACATGATGACTATCGTCTTCGCTTTGGGATTGAGAGTAGCTATCGAATGAAAAATCAGTGCCGGATTAAAACTACTATTAAAAATCCCATTATTCGGCTTTTATTTGTAGCTTTGGCGTTTTTAATTATTAATATTTGGATTTATCTAGTATGGCATTATCTTAGCCGTTTAAAAAGAAGCTCTAAGCAAGTTTTTTCTTATCTATTTACCCTCAAACAGATGCTTGAATTTCTACGTCAAACCGTAGACCGCAACTATGGGGTAGCCTGCGAAGTTTGTTTACCATCTGGCTGATTTTGGTTGATTTTTGGGACAGATTATAAGTTTTAGTTATAATCTGTCCCAAAAATCAGCTTTTCTACATTCTCCCCAAAAACGGTATCAGAGACTACTATTCTTTAGCGATGGCTACGCCCGCCGAAGGCATCGCAGAACTTTTCGGTCTACTGACAGTGTTTGAAGATAAAGCTGTAGCATGATCTGAGTGTACTTTGGAAATAAATTTCCACCCCAATCTCTATGATGGCGTTGGGGCATCCCTCGGTTTTGTTAAACTATTGCAAGCATTGCACTGGGTAAAATCGTTTTTCTTGTATGCAGATTATATTCCCTTTCCAGGAGTGAATTTCTCAAAAATGCAATTATACGCTCACGAGCTATCAGGAAATTGTTACAAGGTTGTACTCTTGTTATCCCTGCTGGGGCTAGAACATGAAATTATCCGGGTTGATCTTATAGTGGGGGAACAGAAGTCAACAGAGTTTTTAAAACTTAACCCTTTTGGGCAAGTTCCAGTTTTTATTGATGGCGAGCTAGTTCTGCGTGACTCGCAAGCTATTTTAGTGTACTTAGCTCGTCAGTATGGCGGAGAATCTTGGTTGCCCTCAGAGCCGGAAGCAATGGGTAAAGTTTTGCAATGGTTGTCTACTGCTGCCAATGA
The DNA here is from genome assembly GCF_034531135.2 of Nostoc sp. CmiVER01. Taxonomy (NCBI): domain Bacteria; kingdom Bacillati; phylum Cyanobacteriota; class Cyanophyceae; order Nostocales; family Nostocaceae; genus Nostoc; species Nostoc sp. CmiVER01. Next base: position 36,214 of record NZ_JAVRBU020000031.1, on the reverse strand, counting down.
AATTCAGAATAGTCTATCTGCGGCTCGACGGTTTTTTCTATTAGGTACACCTATCGATTTAGAAGGCGCACAGCAAAAGGCAAGATATACGCTTGAGGTGATAGATAAGCATCTTCTGAATCGAGACTGGCTAGAGACAAATCACCCAACGATCGCAGATGTTGCCTGCTATCCCTATATCGAACTTGCCAGTGATGCCCAAATTGCTCTTGAGGCATATCCGCAAGTGAGCGCTTGGGTTACTCGCATCAAGCAGCTTCCTCTTTACGTCGCAATGCCTGGATTTTAACAGGATACAATTAGGTGGTTGACAGTTTCAGCTTAACAATAGCGAGTAAACTATCTGCTGCGTCAATTACTTCAATTCGGGTGAGCGCATAGACATCTTTACTAGGAAACAATATGGCAGACCTTAGCGGTAACTGGTTAGGAACTTACTGGCAAGATGAGATTCCTAGTCGCTTTGAAGCAACCTTTGTTCAGAGTGGAAATACTTTCAATGGTTCCATTTTGGATGACAACTATTTAGGAGAAGCTCAGGTCAATGGCGAGGTAATTGGGCAGACTGTCAGTTTTACTAAACGTTATTTAATTACTTCACCTGTACCAGTTAGATATACAGGCATAGTTTCAGAAAATGAAGATTATATGCAAGGAAAGTGGAATATAGGTTTGCAGTATTCTGGTGTATGGGAAGCTCGACGCGGTGGAGAAAACCTGATTGTAGATTTACAAACTCGGCTTGAACAGCAAACTTCATTGACGATGACTTAATCGCCCTGCCTTATCCCTAGCTTTCCTTCTATCTAATTTCCAACTCTAAAAGACTCAGCACTTTTCCTTCCAAATCGGTCAAATAAGCACGATTCAGCTTGCCGAGCATCTCCAAAAACTTCTGCACCGATTCCTCCAGGTTTTGTGCGTGGAGCGGTACAATCTGCGATCGCGTAATTCTATTAAAGCTTTCTTTTTTCTTTAACAAAGGGTATTTACTGTAAGTTAAACCAGCTATTTTCTTTTCTCTTTCTTGGCGGTTTTTAATTTGATTAGCTATTCTTTTTTCCTGTTTTCTTCTGGCGTCTAACTCCTGATTTATTTGTTTCATGACATAGAATCTATCTGCTATCACTTGAGCATTCGGTAGCATTTCTTGGATTAAACTTTTATAGGATGTCCATAAGTCTATGCTGACTTCTTCTATTTGATTTAATACATTTATATAAAATATAAAACTCAAGTTTGGATGTACTATTTTAAGCTAACGCTAAAATACTTAGTAAATATTTGCTTGTTTGATTAGGGTTTTGCTAAATTCTACTCTGATTCAGGCTCGTCAATATTTAGATGCGTTTGCCCTGATAAAGTTCTCGAACTACTACTCACGCTACCCCTCCCACTTTTACATTCAAGCACTTTAAACTTTTGTAACAAAACCAAAGCTTTGCGAAAAACTCACCAAAAAACTGAATAAATAAGTAGGGTCATAAGATATTTTGGTTGACCAGCACTACGACGATTTCGGTAGCGGGGTCGTCTGAGAATTTTTCTAAGAGAATAGTTCTTGATGGTATGCGAGGTAAATTAAGTTGATAATATCTTTTGAAGAAGTCTTTCAAATTTTAGATACAGATGTCTTTACCAAAAACCAAAGACGTTTAAAGGATGTCGAAAAATTTATTTTGTGGGGAGCGTGGAAAGATCAGACCTATGATGAGATGGCAAAAGCCTCCAACTATCGCTATACCCCTAGTTATCTGAAGCAAGATGTCGGGCCTAAGTTATGGAAGCTACTATCAGAAGTTTTAGGAGAAGAAGTCAGCAAGATAAATTTTCGATCTGCTTTAGAACGACGAGTTTGCTTGCAAGCAAGCCTCAACAGTCAAAAGCAACTCAAAAACCTAGAAATTGTCGATAATAATCTGATTCAGAGACAAAATAGCAAGATTTGGCGATCATTTTTACATACCCCACTGGTTGAAGAGCTTTTAATAGAGCTACTTCAATACCTCACCAACGAGCAGAAAGCCGAGCCATCAAAAGACATAGAAAGAAGAGTTTCGCAACTGATTGAGAGATTACGAGTAGTACTGTTGCAAACAATCCAGGACAGAGCAAACGCATCTAAAGTATAAAAATCCTTTAATAGCAAGGGTTTCGGCGTTTTTAAATCTAGGCAAAACTTCGCTGACTGAGCTAGCTGGTGCTTTATCTAGTGCAAGAGCTTGCCTTACTGTTGATACGGGAACGCTTCATATTGCTGCGGCAGTTGGCTGTCCGACAGTAGCAATTTTGAGAAATGATTTAGATGGTGACGGAGCAAGTCCAACAAGACTTTGGATTCCTCTACAGCCTCATGTCAAATTAGCCCTTATAGATTTTAAGTGTACTGTTTGTCAAGAGCAACGTTTTAAGAATAAGTTTTGTTTAGTTGAAAATCATCCCTGCACGGTTTCTCTTCTCCCTAATAAGGTTATTTATTATCTGCAAGAAATTTTAAATTTGTAAAATAAAACAATCTGTTCACCTTTATTTACTTTTTTAAACTTATAAATTTGAATTAATTCGCACTGCTTGAATTTGCATACAGTATTCAAGAAATTATGTATTGTTTAGATTTCTGGTAGAACATATTTTCTTGATAAATAGGCTTTAATTAATTCAAATAAAACATCTGAACTTTTCTATAATTGCATTTTACAAAAACGATGTTATTAATAGTCTAGATAACTTTCCTCTGCGTCATCCTTATTATTTTTGTAGATTTTTAAACGATTTAGATACTTTAGTAGAATTGACCTCGGACGATCTAGAGAGAATCAGGATTGCCACCATTTTAACCAGACGTTTTTTATCTCAAGCAGACTGGGTGATTGATACTTGTCCTCCTCCCGATCCAGAAACACGTTCTGCAACAAAACCTTTATATCGCGATCCTAACTCTCCTTTTGAAGTTCATGTATTTTCTTGGTTGCCTCAGAACTCAGGCGTTCATAGTCATAGTAGTTGGAGTATTGTTGCTTTTTTAGGAGATGAAACTACAGGACGCGAACTCAATTACTTTTGGACTCGTTTTGATGATGGCTTGCAACCCGATTATGCCGTTGTAAAACCAATTAGTAAGCAAATTTTAGAACCTGGAGATATTATTGGGTTTACTTCAGATGCAATCCACAATATTAAATCTATTTATGCTGAAAATGAACCAAATCTAGATAACCCAAAACCAACTTTAATGTTCAATATTTTTGGTGATCGTAATCCTAGCAAGCGTTATATATTTAATCCTTTTAAAAATAGTGTAGCTAACTATTAAGGAAGAGTATTTATGAATTATAATTCCCAAGAATTAGCAAATAAGGATTTTGAAATACCTGAACATTTTAGTAAAGCGATTCATGAATATAGAGTAGGAAATTTAGAGAAAGTAAGAGAGATATTAGAACTAATATTGCTTAAAAATCCTCATTATATTGAGGCATTAAAACTAAAAGCAATGTTAGCTCATAGAACAAATAATTTACAAGAAGCTATTGTTGAATATAAAAAAGTTATTAGTATAACATCCAATGATGCTATATGTTATACTGGTTTAGGAAATATTTATCAGCAACAAGCGAATTTCGATGAAGCAATTAGCTACTATCAAAAAGCTTTACTTTTAGCTAACAATTGTAATATTTATTTTGGTTTAGCTACCTGTTTTACTGCACAAAAAAATCTAGATGAAGCTATTAATTACTTAACTAAAGGACTAAAAATTGAACCAGATAATCCTAAGCTTAGATGCGAGCGTGGCATAAACCTTTTAAAAAAAGGCGATTATGAAAATGGACTACCTGATTTTGAGTACAGATTAAAGTTACCCGATATTATAAATTATCATTTTTTGAAGGATACAATGTGGGATGGCTCTGACCTAAATGGAAAAGAGATTGTGCTTCACATTGGTTCTAGGTTGAGCCGTGCAATTCAGTTAATTCGTTATGCACCTCTAGTCGCTCAAAGAGGTGGAAATGTGATTTTCGCTTGTGCCAAACCCTTGCTTCGATTATTTAGTAATGTTTCTGGAATTACTCAATTAGTAGACAGAGAAATTACCTCAGCAAATTTTGAAGTGAATGCTTCGTTGTTGAGCTTACCTTATTTGTTCGGAACAACTGTATCAACTATACCAGTTAACGTTCCTTATATATTTCCTTGTAAACCCGAAGAATGGACAGCTTGGAATATACAATCACTCCTACAAGCGGCTTCAGATACTCGGCTAAAAATTGGTATTGTCTGGAAAACAGGTGAGTACGAACGTTCTGGTAGTTTATGTGAAAAAGATTGCCCGCTTTCCTATTTTATCAATTTACTTTCCATTCCGTATATCAGTTTATATAGTCTTCAAGTTGGAAAGTTGTCCAGTGAAATTCATGAATTCAAACATGAGAGTCGGCTGTATGATTTAACGCCTCAAATTAAAGATTTTGCTGATACTGCTGCATTGATTTCTCAGCTAGATTTAGTTATTTCGGTAGATACAGCCGTTGCTCATTTAGCAGGAGCAATGGGTTCACCTATTTGGACTTTATTGGCCTTCGATGCTGATTGGCGTTGGCTGCAAGAGCGGGAAGACAGCCCTTGGTATCCGACGATGCGACTGTTCCGCCAACGTCAATATGGAGATTGGGAAAGCGTTTTTCAGCAAGTTATTCCCGCTTTAAAACAGCATTTAGCTAGTTATCGAGGTTGAGTTTTGTCGATGAAATATCCTAACGTGCTTCAACATTCTCAAGAAGATTGCGGTGCTGCTTGTATAGCTTTGATCGCTAAATATCAAGGACGAAATTTTACGATTAGCTACGTTCGTGATATTGCTGGAACCAGACAGCAAGGCACTACCCTTTTAGGGTTAAAACGTGGTGCAGAATCTTTAGGATTTAATGCCCGTTCTGTTACTGCTTCGCCAGTCATTTTAGAGAAGATAGATAAAGCACCTTTACCCGCTATTATTCACTGGAGAGGTGAACACTGGGTCGTTTTATATGGGAAAAAAGGCAATAAATATGTTGTAGCCGATCCGGCGATTTCAGGTATTCAATATTATGAGAAAACTAAATTAATTGAATCTTGGACGGATTGGGTGATGCTCTTACTCAATCCCGATCCAGTGCGGTTTTTAGCACAGGAAGACCAGAAAGACGAAATTAAGGGATTGTCTTTATTTCTCCAACGTGCCTGGTCTCATAAAGAAATTCTCAATCAAGCACTCCTGCTTAACCTCATTCTCGGCGTACTTTCTTTAGCCACTCCCTTTTTAATCCAAATCCTCACCGATGACGTATTGGTGCGGCAAGACACTCAATTGCTAACGCGGATTGTCATTGCTGTGATTGCGATGAACCTGGTGAGCAGCACTCTACGCTTTGTCCAATCGGTTTTGATCGCTCATCTAGGCCAACGCATCCAATTAGGGCTAAACTTTGATTTCATTCGTCAAATTCTACGTTTACCTCTCAATTACTACGAAACTCGGCGCAGTGGTGAAATTGCCAGTCGGTTAGAAGATATTCAACAAATAAATCAATTAGTTGCTCAAGTTTTAGTGACGCTGCCCAGTCAATTTTTTGTGGCGGTCATTTCAGTAAGCTTTATGCTTTTTTATAGTATTAAACTCACGGCGATGGCGGCTTTCCTGGCTCTACTGATGACGCTGCCCACTGTTATTTATTTGTCTAAACTTCAGAAAAAAGTTCGTAATGTTTTTACCTTAGCAGCAGACAATCAAGGGGTTCTAGTTGAAACCTTCAAAGGTGCCTTGACTCTAAAAACGACCAATGCGGCCTCTCAATTTTGGGAAGAATTTCAAGGCCGCTTTAGTCGTCTGACTACCGTTACCTTAAGCACTGTGCAAATTTTAATCGTTAATAATACTTTTGCTAATTTAGTAGCTAATACAGGTAATATTATCTTGCTTTGGTTTGGCAGCACCCTCGTTATCGGTCAGGAATTAACCATCGGGATGCTGTTGGCTTTTAATAGTATGAATGGCAACCTAACTTTATTTGTCAATACGGCTGTCAGTTTTGTCGATCAATTTACCCGAACTCAAACAGCGACGCAACGACTCGCTGAAGTCATTACCGCCGAACCCGAAATTCCAGAGGAGTCTCGCCAATCTTTTGTTCATATTCCCATCGATGCTGGTATTGTTTGCACCAATTTGACCTTTCACCATCCGGGGCGACTCGACTTGTTACAAGACTTTTCTGTTACCCTTCCCGGAGGAAAGGTGATTGCACTGATTGGAAAATCGGGTTGTGGCAAAAGTACCTTAGTCAAATTGATGGCTAGCTTGTATACTCCTCAATCGGGCAATGTTCGTTACGGAATCCATAACCAGCAAGACCTTTCTTTAGACTGCTTGCGGCAGCAAGTAATACTAGTTCCTCAAGACGCTCACTTTTGGGGTCGCTCGATTGTAAACAATTTCCGTTTGGGTTCTCCTTATCTGACCCTTGACCAAATTGTCCAAGCTTGCCAAATTGTGGAAGCAGACGAATTTATCAGTCAACTGCCAGAAAAATATCAAACTGTTTTAGGAGAATTTGGGGCTAATCTATCCGGCGGGCAAAGGCAGCGTTTAGCACTTGCCAGAGCAATCGTCAACGACCCTCCCATCCTGATTTTAGATGAGTCTACAGGTGCCCTTGATCCGGTGAGTGAGTCCCAAGTGCTGGAGAATTTACTAGACCATCGGCAGGGAAAAACCACAATTTTAATTAGCCACCGTCCGCGTGTTATTGCTCGGGCGGATTGGATTGTCATGCTTGATCGCGGTCGCTTAAAACTACAAGGGTCAGTAGAGGCGTTATGTCAACAAACGGGAGAACACCTAAATTTCTTGATTCCCTAAAAACTGTAGCAGTCAGCAGTGAGATGACTAGTTTAAATAACCAATTAAAAAAACAGAAGACAGTAGAACAAGGAAAACAAACAGAAAGCACCGATTTTAACTCTCCCAGTCTCGGTGCGTTTCCTTCTTTTGCTGTTTTACCACGAGTCAGAGAAAGCGAATTTTTGCCATCGATTAGTCGTTGGACAACACTAGCAGGACTGTTTGCCGTGACTACGGTGGGAATAGCCATTGTTCTAGCTACATTAACAAAGTACAACGTGACTATTAAAGCACAGGCAACTATCCGTCCTACGGGTGAATTACGTTTGGTTCAAGTGGCGACAGAAGGCTCGGTGAAATACATCTGGGCGCAAGAGAATCAAATTGTTAAAACGGGAGATGTCCTGGCGATTCTTGATGATTCCCACTTGCAAACCCAAAAAAGTCAAATGCAAAATCAGATCCAGCAAGCAAACTTACAATTGACTCAGATTAATGCCCAAATTCAAGCCCTCGATACTCAGATTTTCGCCGAAACTGACCGTTCCAAGCGGAGTGTAGCCTCGGCTAAAGCGGAATTGAGCCACCGAAAGCGAGATTATCGAGATAGGCAAATTACGACCCTGGCTGAAGTTCGAGAAGCCCAGGCAAATTTAAATTCGGCCCGAAATGAATGGCAAAGAGCTAAGGCAGAGTTGAAAGCAGCTGAAGCAAATTTAAGAGCAGTCCAATCTGCTTTAGAAGCAGCCAGCAAGCGGCGTGATCGCTATCAGCGCGTTGCTCAAGCGGGTGCGCTGTCTCAAGATCAATTAGATGAGTCTCAGGATACAGTCAACCAGCAAGAACAAACTGTTGAGGTACAAAAAGCTACTATTGAAGCCCAAAAACAAACGATAGAACTGCGGCAACAAGCGGTTCAGGCTACTGTCGCTCGACTGGAACGCGCTAAAGCTGCCGTCAATCCAACTGGGGCAAAAATAGCGATCGCTTCTGAGAGTGTGGGACAGGAAAAAGCAACAGGCGAAGCGACCAGCGCTTCTTTAAAGCGGGAAAAAGAAGCTCTAATCCAGCGACGCATTGCTTTGCAGCAGCAGCTAGAACGGGATAACCGCCAACTCCAACAAGTTGAAATCGACCTCAGTAAAACTAAGATCGCTGCTACGGCAGACGGGATTATTGCTCAACTAAATCTGCGAAATCCCGGTCAAACTGTAAATTCAGGGCAAGAAATCGCTCAAATAGTTCCGAATGATGTCTCTTTGACAATAGAGGCTGCCATCTCCCCTTCAGACATTGGTAATTTAAAGACCGGCCAGTCAGTACAAATGCAGGTTTCTGCCTGTCCCTATCCAGATTATGGTACTCTTAAAGGGGTCGTCAGTAAAATTTCCCAAAATACCATCAAATCTGCTGGAACTAGTCTAAACAATCTCTTGCTGACTTCCAATCAACAGAGAGATTTCTACAAAGTGGCGATCGCACCAGAAAGTTTGGTCTTCGGTCAGGGCAAAAACCAATGTATGATTAAATTAGGAATGCAAGGTAAGGTAGATATCATTTCTCGTGAAGAGACTGTTCTCCAATTTCTTCTTAGAAAAGCAAGACTATTGGCAGATGTTTGAGGAGAATAAATTGGTTTTCATAACCATAGATAGCTGGCAGTTGGGACAATTTTTGTAATTCTATTTTTAATTCTTTTCTTCATCCCAACAGTGCCTGAACATTTTATACATTTTACCTAAATCTATATTTTAACGTAGGCGTAGCCCGCCGCAGGCATCGCCTGACCTTTGAGTGGCGCATTGTCGCTAGTTTTTGTTCGACTTCAGAAAATCGCGTTGCTCCCGGGTATAATCCTGCTACTCGACCACGGTGACGCCAAATCCAAAATTGTCTAACGGCTAAACTCTCAACCATTTCAATACACTTGGGTTTTTGTCATAGCGGTTCGTCAAGCCGTCTCTAGTAGTGACAGAATATCCGGGAGCATCCCATTTTTGCAGAAATACTGATTCATGAGTGTAGTATGGGAAGAACACAATAAGTAATTAAACAAAATTAATTACACAAATCAATATACAATTAAATTTATGATTAACTTATTTCTGGGCTGACTAGTTCTAATACTTGACTGCGAACTGTTTTTTCTATGCCTTCAAGGTCTGTCAGCTTACTTTTATCTGCTTCTTCATACAGCAGTGTTGACAATTCTTGTAAGCAGGCTTTGATCCGTTCTTGTTTCTCTTGGTTCATAGGAGCGCGATCGCACAGGGTTATTTCCCTTTACATTTTCCCATAAATGGTAAATCTTCCAAAACTGGATGCTCCCGTTCTTCGGCATATTTCAGGCTCAAGCGATCACGATCGCACTTTGCCCCAATAGCTGCTGAAGATTGCACTCAGAATTTATGGGGGAAACCTCATGAACAACCAACCGAATCACAAAAACAGTAGTCTACAAGAAACGCCATGTCCTATCTGCGGTTCACAAAATTTTGTTTGGGGTCGTACCGTTGGAGAATCAGTAAGTCAAAACAATTCAAAATTCAAAATTCAAAATTATCAAACCCTACGTATAAATGCGGTGGCTTGAAATAATAATGCTGTGCTTTTTTATGTCTCCATTAATAAATTAAGGAGCCAGTTGCATGGGCGGGTTCCCCGACTTGAGCAAACTAGCGTGGGCTTGTAACTATTGCTCCAATTCAATTTTAAGTTCAAAATTCAGAGAATTCAAAATTGAAAAATTAATTAAATAATTTTGAATTTTGAATTTCGAGAAGCGACGGTCAGTGGGTGTATTTCCGTGCGGATGAGGCTGGGTGGGGGGAAGGCGAAACTTTTTTCCTTACCCAGTCCGAACCTAGCAATCAATTTTGGCGTTTTGATCAACGTAGCGCAGCAGTTACTTGGGTGCTACATTTCGTTTTCATAGCAGTTAATTCATTAGTCCAATATGTAGGAAGAGTATCCCAAGGATTCGGCAAAACATCATTAGTTACATAAATAGTGCCTGCATTTCGTTTGACAGCTAATTCAATCGCATTATTCATCCCAGTTGTGCCAGATGTAGTATGTATAAGATGTGCAAATTTATTCGCAGGATAATTAAATAGCCAAGCTGGTGCTTGCCAGTTTTGGTAATTACTATAAGTATCTTCAAACACTACGGTAATGTCCGCCAGTTTTATATAATCCTCTGCTGGAATAGTGCCAGGGTTTAACATCACTAAAGTACCTTTTGTATTACGAATGTAATTGGTGATATTTGTGTAGTAGGTAAGATTATTGATACTAGTAGCTACTTCATCCAAAAAGATGCCATCTACCGCATACCAAATTTTATATTGATCTATTTCTGTTTTGACAGCCGTTGCACTACGGGTTCCATAAGTTGTAGGTACATAACCAATAACTTTAATGCCTGCTGCTTGTGCATTCTTCACAGTTGTAACGTAGTCGGTATTTTTTGCACTGCCAGGGCCACTGTTAGGATTCATAATCATCACACCAACTCTCGGCGCTGCCTCTGTTGCCTTTTGCCAATAAGTTCCTGGATAAAAATATGCAGGGATAGAAATACTTTGGCAAAGACCAGCTGACGCTTCTGGAGCGGAATTAATCACACCCAGTAATCCAGACACAGCCACCAAACTCGTTAATGTTACCCTACGCCATAAGTGTGCAATAGAAATGTTTAATTTTTTCATATAACGCTATCTACTATGGATAAACCGGGGACAACATTAATTGTCTCCTATACAATTTACTTCTATAGTAATCTGAATTGAAACGTGAGAAAATACGTAGACAAAAACTACGTATTTATAGGCATTTCAGCGATTTTATTTCTCACGAATGATTTAGTATTGCTATATCAAAAACTGCTCCAGCTTTCGTCTAGGGCGGTTTTATATTGCACGGTAGAATCCAGATTTTGAACTTCAATATCAATGGCAGTTTGTTTGGATGTAATTGTTGCACACAGTAGATAATGCTTCGCCAGTTGAGCATCCTTGCGAGGACGACCACGCTTTTGGTGTTGCACAACTTCAAGCACTTTGATGTCAACAAGCTGATGTAAAGGCAGATTACGATTCAAACGTTCAGCCGCCAGTAGCACATCTTTTTCACAGGCAAAGTGTTGTTGGCATAACTGTTTGATTTTCTGTAAACTTTTTAAGCTCATCTTTGCTGACATTTGTAATAAATAGAGAAAAAAGATATTTTGGATTTCTTGGATTTTTTGACGAGCCTGTTGTGGAATATTGGAGTTGAATAATGAGTATTTCATAATTTACTTAAATCTTTTACGATCTGTTAATTTTAAGTCATGCTTTATAGCTACTAAAATGCTTGTTATGTATACATTTTTGCAGTTCCCCCCCCCCTTTTTTATCTCTTTGTGATAAATCCGCGTTGAGAACCTTCTTGACACTTTCAGCAGACAGTTGATATGGTTCAGACGACAATTGAGCGTAACTAGATTTAGCCAGTTCGATACTAGCATCGTTGATTAATGTCTCTTGCCAAAGTCAAACGCTAATTGCTTCAGCAACTTTCATAATAATTGTACCGCCGAAACTATTGTCCTAATAAGATGATATTGCTTAAGTCTTTGTCAACAATGTAGGCTACAACCAACTTGCTCCCACATTGATTGGACACTTCAGTAAAGATGCCGACACTCGCTCCCGGCACGCATGAGTCGATAGAGCGATCGCGATTCGGTGTTCGTTGCGGCTGCAAGTTGAGCGCTCGTCTGTGGCTGATTGTCAAACACATTAGCAATCCCTAACTTTGCAGCAAGATAAATCAATCGAGCAATCCAAAAGCCATCAATTAGATTGAACATCTTTGCTTGAGAGGTAGTTTTTGACAATGATCCTACTGCGATTGCTTAAGGCATCTGTCCGAAAAAGAGATTTATGTCCAATCAATAAATTCTTACAATTAGGGACTCGTATTTTCCATAGTTTTGCAGTAGAGTGTTAATTCTGTACAAATTATTTATACCTGACTTCTCCCAAGTTTACTCAGACAAATTTTAAACCAATGCCTTCGAGGAAACAGCCAATGAAAACTTATAATGATACAGATACCAAGAAGATAATCAAAAAATCCGACAACCTTACCCTGAGACAGATGAAGCTAATCGAGGAGGCACAAGACCAACTTCTTCAAGCTAATACTGACAATTCTACTGCTCCTGTAGTTGAGGTTGAGGAAGAACCAGTAATCACTCCTGAACCTAGAGTTCCTGACTATATTCCATTCCTTGACAATCCTCCAGTACAATCTATAGGCAATTCCGGCTGGCAGATTTCCGATATTTGGCGAGATATCCGGGTGGATGATTTCTGTAGTTGATGGTAGCGAAAAGCAAGCGCCTAGCGTACCAGATCGCTGCCAAAATCAAGTTCAAGTTTCATGTTCACTCTGATTAAGATATAGGTATTTGACCTCAAGGGTGTCGATACTCATGGTGCAAGACCAGATTTTGCTGAATGATTGGCATGTAATAGCCCGCTCGCAAGACCTCCAACCTGGAACAGTTCTGCACAAGCGTTTATTAGGCTCAGATTTAGTACTCTGGCATAATGGTGACAAAGTTCTAGCTTGGCAAGACCTTTGCCCTCATCGTGGCGCTCGTCTTTCTTTGGGATATGTCAATAAACAGACCCTTGTTTGTTCGTACCACGGTTTAGCCTTTAACAGCGAAGGTAAATGTATACTAGCTCCAGCTAATCCAGACCAATCGCCTCCCGCACGAGCTTGTGTTAAAACTTACCAACTTCTTGAGCGTTACGATTTGCTCTGGGTCTGTTTAGGAACACCAAAACAAGATATAGCTCCATTTTCTGAATGGGACGATCCGGTTTATCGCAAAATTTTCTGTGGCCCCTACTACTATCACTCTAGCCCTCTGCGGGCGCTGGAAAATTTTATCGATCCTGCACACTTCCCAATTATGCATTCGGGATTATTCGCCCACGCTAGTCGTCCTGAGTTGACGCATTATGAATTAGAGTCTATTCCAGATCAGATTAGTTTCAAATGTGGTTTGTGGGAACTAGATTTTAGTTCGGCTAATCCAAAAGAAGCGCCAATGATTTTCAACACTTACCATTATCGTATCTTCCGTCCGCTAGTGGCATACTTTAAACTCGGACCTGGAGAGCATCGTCTAAATGTCTTCTATACAATTACGCCAGTCGATGAAGATGAGTGCGTGGCCCAATATTGGTTAATGGTAAACAGCGCCCGTGAAATTCCAGTTGAAGTCTATCTAAATATTCAAAATCTTGTTGCGAGTCAAGATATTGCCATTGTCAATTCCCAGCAACCCCGACGCTTACCTTTAAATTTGCAAGCAGAAGTACATTTACCGAGCGATCGCTATTCTATTGCATACCGTCAGTGGCTCAAACAACAGGGTATTACTTTCGGCACCATTTAGAACTTTGTTATGCTTTGCTCCCCTGACCAATTCTTCCTTGATGGTACAGAGCAAGTAAATTCATTTATGGGTATCGCTGATAGTATTATTTTACCTAACCTTGTACCCTAGCAAAATCAACCCCAGCGGTTTAGCTTGGGAGTTTAATGAAACTGATGGCTTGTATTATCTGCTTCAGTAAGTTCTACATATGAACATCGGCGTGGCTGCGCCGCGTCGGCAATTGTGACAGTTGCGTAAGTCCTGAATGATTTCAACACGAAGCTATTTACCAGAGACTTGCTTGACTGGTTGGCAAAGTTTTCCCCTGAATACCTTCGAGTTATCATTTATCACTTGGAAAAAGTGTATAAATTTTGACGCTAGCTCCACAAACTATCAAAACTAAAATTGAGGGCAATAGCGGTATCCAGGCTCCTTGGAGTAACAAACCAAAGGACACACCGTATAAAACGCAAACAGTTGTGACTCCTGCCAGTCCCAATCTTAACCATGACCGAAATTGCCAAACAATTATACTCCCAACCAACGACCAAGCCCATACCCAGATGAATTCACCCCACTTCGGTAACATCCACAACAATGGACGATGATCTAAAACGGCACTAAGAATCTGACTTATCATGTGTGCTTGGAGCATGACCCCTGGCATTTGCTCGTATGGCCACTGACCGGCACTATAGGGTGTAGACCAATAATCATGAAAACTTTCAGCAGTTGTACCAATGAGGACGATCCGATTCTTCACTAAATCAGAAGTGAGTTTATTGTTCAAAACGTCTTTTAGAGTTACTTGTGTAGCAACTTGATGGGAAGAGCGATAATTAAGCAGTACTTGATGACCTAAGCTATCGATTCCATGATAGCCACCGCTATTTTCCTCCAAGTTTTTAAAGATAACATTATTAAACTGCCAGTTTTTTTCTGCTGTGAGTTTAGGCTCAATACCCTCAGTAAACAAATAACGGTTTGCTAATTGAAAGCTAAAAGATTTATCAACGTTGCAGGGGGATGCAGGAGCCATAGCTAGTATTTGACGGCGGACAATGCCATCGGGATCGGGTATAACGTCACTAAAACCTAAGTTTTGCTTGGGAACTTCAGGTGGTGGTGAAACACCACTGTTTTTGTTTTCCTCACTAACTTTGCACATAGCAAAAAAGCGATCGCTCTTTTGCATTAGTTGAGATAATTTCGGATATTCTGCTCCTACACTATTCTCTCGATAGATATCTAAGCCAATAACTCGCGGTTGAAACTGCTCTAATTTTTCTACAACTTGAGCTAGTGCGCGGTCTGATAATGAAGCTCCACCTCTTTGGTTAGCAGGTTGCGATCGCACATCAGCTTCAGTGACGGTAACTATTAAAATGCGTTTATCTTGTCCTTCATCAGGCCGCGATCGCATCATTGCATCAAAAGCTGTCAGTTCCCATGACTGCAACATCCCAAAGGAGCGCATCCCCATTATCAAAGTAGTGGTGATGATACTAACTTGGAAAATTGTCCTAATAATATTACGTCGAGCGTGCAAGCTAATAGTTCTAGAGCCGACTTTATTCAACACCAGCGACATCGCCGTGGGATTTTGACAAATCACTGGCAACCAACTAGCACAGGGAAAGCTGCTTTCTAAACCCTGCAACCTTTCTGTAGCTTCCCGCATCGCCAAATGGCAAGATTCTCCATTGGCAAAAGCTTCTAGAAAGTGCTTCAAAAATTCTTGAGCAACCTGATCTGGTACTACCTCCCGCATCACAATCATTTGGGGAATGTACAGCGATGCCAATTCTCGCACTAATCCTAGTCCATCACAGCAGTTAAAAATCGCCAGTTGTAAACCTCTGGCGATCGCTGCTTTCAGACCATTTTTTAACTGAGCGATCGTTAAGCTCTCAGTTTGATTTATATAAATTTCACCTGTTTCATAATCAGCTTGACTCGAACCATGTCCCGCAAAAAAAAGAATATCCCAACCCTGTTTATCCCACAGCCACCGATCTAACTCCAAGCGTTGTGGCTCGACCAAAAAAACAGTCTGCGTTCCTGGTAGTTGTTCAAGTATTGCCCGGTCTTGTTGAATATCAATTCCTTCACTATTTCCAAGAATAGCTAATATTCTCACTTTGTCTCTAGGAGATTTGTGTAATGGTTTCACTTCATCTACTTCAGGAGCGCTTAGACCAAATACTGCCTTTTGATAATCCTCAAAAAAATCCCATAAATGCCAGGGTAGCCGACGAACTTGGTTATCTTCCGTTTCCAGAATTACCCGAATTTCTTCATACGGATCTAACTTCGTGCGTAATTTCTGGTCAATATTGCGAAATAGGTCAGATTTTAGCCAAATATTAATTTTATTTTGTAACTTGTTACATAAATTACTAAACTCCACAGAAGAAATATTAGTTATATCTTCTGTATCAATTTCAATACCTGTATCGTTTGCCATATTTCTCTGCCAACGTTGACCAGGAAAAAGAGCTTCATGCAGCAACAAATATAGCAACTGCCAACGTTTATAGAGTTCTATAAGTTCTGGTGCGGCTGGCAAGCTGCCTGTAAATTGTATCGGTATAGGATTGCTATAGTTGTACAACTGAGCAGTAACAGTAGCAAATCCCTGCTGCAAGTTACCCTTTCCTAAGTTCAACACGACTAATTTAGTCATGGCTATTAGTCATCAACTGCTTCCAGTACAAAATCTTCCTTTATACTGACATCATCGAGAGCAACTTGTATACTAAAGCGAATTCCAGGGGAAGATTTAAATTTTTTGAGTTGAATATAATGATCGTCACTTCTAGAAGAGACTTCCTGAAGAATTGTCCCTGTTTGTGAGAGCAAAGTTAGTTTGAGATTGGGTATTAAGTAAGTTTCTCCATTTGCTGGATGCAACTGTACGCGTAGCCCAATTTTACCATCGACCTCTGTTTTAAGACCAATTAATAAAACAACTGCACTACCTCCAAGTTGCATCCCTAAATCAATTAGCTTGGCACGTCTGACATATCCCTCATTCAAATCAAAATCGCTTCTAAATTGAACGGCTAAAGTATTTTGTTGTGTTGTCAACAAAGTATCCAAATTTTGCCAACCAGCACTAAAAATATTTTGAAACCATAAACTCAAGTTGCTAACCACATAACTGGCTTCAGCTAAATTATTTTTTTGTTTTTCCAACCGTCGCTGATAAAGATGCTGCCGAAATTTGTCCACCGCCAGCAATGCTCCCCACATATCAAAGGGAACATTGAGTCTGGGTGAACAAAAAGTCCACTTATTTAATTGTTCTAATAATTGCTCTACTTGTAGTTTTGACAAAGTTGGTAAGGATTTAACCTCTAGTGTCTTGTGAGGACAAAGTTCTTGTGCTACCCACATTACATTTAAATCTGCAATCAAATCTTCTGCATCTAAACAATAAGTTCGATCCATTACATCATAAGTAGCTTGCTCCCGGATTTGTTGATAGTTAGCATAACCATATATCCGCAGCCAACACTCCTCTAAATCTAACTGCACCCCTATATAATAATGGGCGGCCCAACTGGGAATATCAATCCATTCTTGAGGAATGCGAAACTCACTCAGGTAGCTTTTATCGCTAGGAATTAACACTAATCGAGTCTCGTTTAGTGTTAACCCTGAGCCATTTACTACTTCCCAAATACTTGGTAGTTCAGCTTTTTTAAAGCATAACTTGGGTGTTACTTGTAAGTCTGAGTCTTCTTGCAACCAAGTTAAAAAAGTATTTAAACATAAATGATTTAGGTAGGCATTTCGGCGAGCAGATGTGTTAGAGTAAAGCTCTTGCCTAGTTTGCTTCCATGCAATTTCTCGCTCTTGGTTTGATATATCTAAACATAAATGTTCGGGATAGATTAGAGTTAAATCATCTAAGGTAATTGTCATAATTAGTAATTCCTGTTATTTAATTAAGAAAATTGTCTTTTAGCCATTCCTCTACAAAATCAGCTAGTTTATTACTAACTGTTGCCAAAGAGTCTGTAGGTAAACTCATATCTATTTCTATTTGAGTTATAAAAGCTTCTTTTAATGTATATTTCAGACTACTTATTTGACCTTCAGACTGCAATTTTTGAGTAATTTTATTTAAAACATTTTTAGATAATTGCTGACAGTGTGATTGTAAGCATTCATCTAAGGATGTTTTAATTATTTCGATATCTTTGTCGTCATTTAAGCAAATTTCAGGATAAATTTTCTTAGCCTCATTAATAAAGTCTTTTAAGAGTACTTTGTTATATCTTGCTAATTGTCGAGCTACTTGATATTGTTTCTGTAGTTCAGAATATTTATTTTGCAAAACTATTGCCATCTCAGTTTGAGTTAAGTTTAATCCTAGCCAGAGTCTTAACATTATTTGACCAGTCTCTGGGATAGCTGAAAATAAATTTGAAACAAGTGAGCTTACTTGCTGCCATTCTTCTTCTTGAACAAGATTATCTAAAGCAGTATTTTGGCTATCAGTTAAGTTGTTGTAGTCTTCTAAAGGTAGAAAATGCTTTGTTCGGTAATCACGAGCTGCTTGGATACAAATTTCTAATATTTCTTGAATTCTATCCTTTGAAACTGGTGCTTCTAAATATCCTAGTTGATTGCACCGTTCATTATATAATGATGCAATTTTCTGAAAACATTCTGTACTAGGTGTTTCTAAACTACGGTTTCCTTGCTTTTGGTTCGGTTTATATATCTCGTCTAAACATTGCCAAGCTAAACAGTATAAATTAACACGATTTTGATTTATTCCTTTGATAGTTAAAGCTTCTTGTATCTCTTTTTTTGTCAAATCTTTTAAAAGACCGTAGTTAGAAAATTTTTCTCTTTTGCCCTCTAAGTCTTTTTGATAAATTGTATTGCTAATAAAACGGATGACAGCCGTTTTAGCATAACCTTCTATATTGGTTTGAGCATAATTTAAATTAAAATTTTTAAGAAGTTTAGCTGGAGGATAGATACCTGAATTAGCTATTTGAAAGTATTCTTCTAATGAATATTTATGCTGTATGAATTTAAATCTTTGATAGCTTTTTCTAGCTGCCCAAAGACAAGTTTCCTGTAAGTATGCACACAAATGTTGCTCTGCTTTTAAAGAAGACTTTGAGAGTTTTTCGGAAGATGCTTTAGAAACATCGATTCTTTCTTTTTCCTCAACTTCTAAGCAAACTTTGATTAACTCTTCCTGTGATATTTCTTTGAGAGTTTTTAGAAAATAACGCGCCCAATATTCTTTTTTCTCATCTGGTTCTGACTGCACTAGAGAACTTATATGACGTTCTAGGACTACATCAGCTTTCCACATAAAATTGAAAGTTTTACTCTCATTTCTCAAGCTGAGGAATGTTGAAAATTGTTGTATGATACCTTCACGTTTTTTCATGATTTTTACTGCATTTTACATAAATCAGTTAAAAAGATTTTTAATAATATCCAAAATTACTCTTTAGGTCTATTGTCTTTTCATCCTTAAAATGGTATTTAAATGTAAAATCAATCTGATATCAAGTTAAACTGTTACAGTTGACTGCTTGAGCAGAAGTTTAACTTTGTTTATTATCCCTCTATACTTCTAATGGGTGTTACATAGATCGGTTTATGCACTTTTCAAAAGAAAAGTGCATAAATTGATATTCTGCCAAGGTCGTAGCTATCAAGTAAGATAGGTGAAGGCGATCGCATTCAAGGGGCAACAATCTCCCCTCACAACGATTATCATTCTTATCCAGTAAACGCTGATCTGAGACTGACGATTTTCTTATATCAAATAGGATTGCTATAATACTTGTATTTATGAAAATTTAATGCGAATAATTTGAGAATATAGAGTAATTTGTATATGATTATAAACTTGAAAAATATACAAAAAATATTGGCTCTCTTTCAAAGTAAATTTATTATCGTTTTACTTTTGGCACTGTTTAGCTGTACCAGTTATCCTTTAATATTGATAGCAAAGTCTCAGCAGCCAGCTAGCAGTGGTAATCAATCACCACAAGATGGTTCAAGCAGAGGTAGACCTTCTCAAAGAGGAGGAGCAGGAAGCCGTGGTAACTGCCCATCTGTAGAAGTACCGCTTACAGCTTTGATACCTGAAAAAAAAGTCGGCTTAGTTGTTGAAGAGAATCCCACTTTTTGGGTGTTTGTACCCTATCAACTTAATGATGATGTATCTAGTGGAGAGTTTGTTTTGCAAGATGAAGCAAACAACGATATCTACCGGACTTTTTTTACACTTCCTAAGATACCTGGTATTGTCAGCTTTAGTTTACCATCTTCCGTACCATTGGAAGTTAATAAAACATACCAATGGTACTTTAAACTTTATTGTACTCAACAACAATTTGATCCAGTATTTGTACGCGGATTGGTGCAACGTATAGCTTTAACATCTGACTTGGAAAGGCAGTTAAAAACGGCTACGACAGTAGGCGATCGCATTCAGCTATATACTCAAAATGGTATTTGGTATTCAGCCCTAACAGAGTTAGCAAAACTCCGCCTTGCTGAACCAAAAAATGCCACTCTAAATAATGAATGGGCTAACCTACTACAAAGTGTTGATCTAGAGAATTTAGCGCAAAAACCTCTTGTAGGAGAAGTCAAAATTAAACAGTAAAAGAAGTTAGGATCAAATAATTACGAATTACGAATTACGAATTACGAATTATTTTAAAGCCAATTTCCCACTAAAATATATGGTGCCCAAAAATAGGGAATTTCGTAATCAGTCAACAGCTTAAGTTGAGCGCGACGGAGAGCTTCAGCTTTAGTTACTTTGTTATTTTCTAACTCTTGATAAAACTGACTCATAAATTCAGCAGTAGACTCATCGTTTACCGTCCACAAAGTTGCCAGCGTACTACGAGCGCCTGCACGTACTGCTATGCCAGCAAGTCCTAAAGTAGCTCGATTGTCTCCTTGAGCGGTTTCACAAGCACTGAGGACGAGTAATTCAATAGCGTTAGATTCTCTTTGTCCACTGAGTCGAATTAAATTATCAAAATCCTTAACTTTTAAGAGCTGCTCCCAAGTTAAGATAAATGTTTTATCTGGATTAGAACTAAACTCGCCATGAGTTGCTATATGAACTACTGTATATGGTATTTTTTTAACTTGATTCTCTAAGTTTATTTTAGTAAAGGTCTGATTAAATAGTTCTACATTTTTAGGTATAGCTGACCGGATTTGTTTTAACTCAACTTCTACATTTTTGAGTGGGCTAAATGAACGTCCTTCAATTTGGCGTTGCTCACTTACTCCAGCAATTAATCCATTCAATTGGACTTTTTGTAAAGATTTTGGTTCAATTAATTGTAAACCGGGAGCTAAGGATATAGCATATTTTTGAATTAAATATTGTTGATGTTTTCGATCGTACAAAACTGCCATTGGAATATTTCGTAATTCCCCATCTAGTACAAATACTAGCGTTTTTATATTATTTCTTGCTAATTCCGATTCTAACGGTTGAATTAGCCAACTATAAACCTGTTGAGACAATTTATTAACATCGTTTACTCTGTCTGGTTGTCTTAAATATAGTTGTAAATTTTCTAAAATACTTTTAATTTCTGTTGGTTTTTTCTTAAGTGTATAATGAGCTAATTCAGCTTGATTTGGTAACTTGAGAATAACATCTAAATGGTCTGCTAAAATAATGGGATAAATCACTGCTGCTGTGGCATCAGTTTTATCAACCACTTCATCAATTTGTTCGGGTGCGGCTTTTAAACAAGCTTCTCGGAAGAAGTTTTCTAGTTCAGCTAGTTGCAATGTTTCAAGTATGCCACGAGCTTGCTTTAAATTCTTTTGACTAATGCTTTTTTTTGTGCTTACTGTAGATGCAGGTTGCAAAAGCAAATCTACTAATTGTCGGTAAACTGGTTCAATATTATCCCGAAAGGAAAATTGGATGTCTGGATTGAGAGTAATTAAGTCATTGCGGAGATATTTAAGAGTATTTACTGCTTCAGTGTAAGATGCGATCGCACCAGTCATATCTCCTTTTATTCTCAGTATGTATCCTAGTTGCCATTGCCACAAATAAGCTATATCCCCAGCTTTTATTGCTTGGGCTAGTGTTAAAGCTTGCTCGCTGAGTTTTTGAGCATTAACTAAGTCTTGGTTTTCTAAATATAATCCACCCAATGCGCCTAAAGCATAAGCAACTGAACGTTCATCATCCATGCTTTGAGCTTGCTCTATAGATTTCGCTAAAATTTCAGCAATTTCTTTCCATGAAGGAATATCTGCGTTGGTAGCTTGTTTTAAGCATACTAAGTTCTGAGCAAAATGAATTTGGGCATAATTTGCTGTGTAGCTTGGGATGATTTTAGTCAGCTTTACCTGGATTTCGGAAGATAATTTTTTAGCTTGTGACCATTGCTGAAGATTCAACAATACACTTAAATGATTAAGTTGGGCTTGGATTTGCAAAAGTGGTGAGGTTGCTGTGGTGACAGTCTCTTCGTAGAATTGCGTTGCTTGTTGGTAAAATTTGACGGATTCTGTAGAGACAGGTCTGTTAATACAATGCAACGGAGTATAGTTTTCAAAACCCGTACTATTTTGCGGCGAGAATTGTCTGTTACCTAAAGCTAGGGCGGTATTACCTAAACTCAGTAGAGTAGCACTAATTTCTGAAGGAGATTGTAATTTTTTGGCGATGTCTTGGCTTTGTTGTAAAACTTTGAAGGATAATTCTAAATCTCCGACCAATTGCAGAACATCACCAAAGCTACGTAAAGCAGTAGCTTTAACAAGCGAATCTGGTTGTTGTTCAAGACGGGGTTGTAACTCTTCTAAAGTGGTGCGAGCTTGATGGTAAAGCCCTAATGCTTGCTCTGCCATACTTTGGTTAATCAAACTCCGGATGATACCAACTTCATCACCTGCTTGAGCATAGGTATCAGCAGATTGCTTCCATGAATCTAAAGCTTGTTCGGTTCTACCTAGTTCTAATTGCAGATTTCCTTGAATATCAAGAGTTTGTGCCAAGATTATTGCAAAGTTCTGAGTTTTGAGTTGTGAATTTTTTAAAAGGTTGAGACTTTGTGTAATTGCAGCTTCTGCTTTTTTCCACTGTCCAATTTGCTTAAAGACTAACGAAAGATTGCTTAACGCCATTGCCTTTCCTAGTTCGTCTTTTTGCAGATTAAAAGCATCTGTTGCTTGTTGTAAAACTGTTACTGCTTCAGATAACTGTCCGGTTTCATAGAGTTTTCGACCTTGTTCAACCAGCAATTGAGCATTTGGTTGCGTCTGAGTAAACTGGGAAAAAGCAGGAAATGAAACTCCCCAAATGCTTAAAAAAGTAGTCAAAACAGCTATTGTAATTATTCTTAACCACTTCTTAAAATAAAAGCGTATTTTGTAAATCAAGATAAACCTCCGCGTCCCTTTGCGTGAACCTCAGCACTCCTTTGCGTTTAAAACTTTAATGTTCATCATACTTTGATTTGGTATTAACCAAACACGACTGTTAATTTTACAAATCTTCTCAAATCAAGTTATTTTATTTTTTAGCACTAGCTGCATAATATTGATTCCCTTCCACCCATAGCTATATAGAAGTAAAGTTTCACATCATCAAGATAAATATATGCCAACTCTAGCTTCTACAATCCAACAAAATCATTCTCCTGAATTTGTAGCCTTTACTACAATTAATCCTCTTGAGCATGATATGAAAAAAAGCAGCGAATTAGTTTTTGATAAGAATTATTTTCGCTTTAATGCTTTGAAATTGGCCCAACAAGGACAATATCGTGAAGCGATCGCATTGTTTAACAAACTAATTGACCGCGATTCTAATAATGCTATTGATTACAACAACCGAGGGTCAATCTATTTTAGGAGTGGCGAGAAGCAAAAAGCATTTTGTGACTATAATACTGCTTTAAAGCTTAATCCTAAATTAGTAGGTGCTTATAACAATCGAGCAAATTACTATGTTGTTTGTGGAGACTTAGCAGCAGCGATCGCCGACTACGATCGGGCAATTGATTTAAATCCTACCTATGTTCGAGCTAGGATTAATCGAGGCATTACTTTACGTGATTTAGGGCAATACAAAGAGGCAATTGAGAACTTTGAGATAGCATTGCTTTTTGGTCAACTAGAAGCTTATATTTGGGCTGAATGTGGTAGAACTTATCATCTTTGGGGTAATTGGAATTGTGCGCTAACTGCTTATAATCGTGCTTTTATACTACTGTCCCGTATAGATCCCAAAAAGGAAGTTTTTAGTTATCGCTTGCATTTACAACTTGAAAGTTGGCTAAACGAATTACAAATTATTTTTGAATAGCGGCGGCTGGGGATGGGCAAGCTGCGATGGACGTTAGCGTAGCGTCTCGAAGAGAAGTTCCGCCGGAGGCGATCGCAGAATTTAAAGCATTTGTCCGTGTTGTTAACTCCACTGCGCCAGACTTATTTATTACCCAACCAGTAGCTTCCACAATCGGGGTGCTGATTTGTTGAACTTCTAATTTACGGTTTTTGTGCCACAGACCCCTGCCTAAATGTGAATTTTCTGTGACATTTGTGCTTTTTTGTTCTTGAGGATTCAATGTCACCCAATCAACAGTTGCAGTTTGATTAGTGCGAAGCGCTTGGGTTGGTAGAGGTGGCAAACCGCCGCGTCCGGTAATGGTAAATGAATTGCCTTTATTTGCAGGACAACCTTGAGCAATCAAACCAGAGCGGTCTACAAAATCGGCTGGCAATTGTACTAATCCTGAACTGGGATCTACATCTGGTGTATTAATTTGCACTGAACCATTGAACTGTGGACTTGCCCCTGTTGCAGTGATATCACTTTGTGGAGTTTGTATATTACTGCGATACTGCATCCCAAAAATGCTTTGAGCGTTGATTGCAACTCGACCACCACGAAAGTCTAAAGAATTGGCACTAATATCACTATTCTCTTGAGGAACAGCAATAATAAAACCATTTGCTGCATCGATAGTGATATTACCTCCGGGAATATTTGCGCCAGTAGCGTTGGTAGTAATAGAACTGCGATCGCGTAACAATAACAAGGGTGTACGTAGGAAAATATTACCACCGCCTCCTGTAGTGTCAGCAGTGATTTCTGCATTGTTGTCCAAACCGATAAAGTTAGCTTCCACAAACAATGAGCCAGCAGTTCCCGTACCTTTAGCTTGAACTGACAAATTGCTTGGATGCTGACCTTCGTTAGAGCTACCAATCACTTGCACAGAGTCGGCAGTGACAAATAAATTCCCACCATTGCCCGCTCCTGTAGTACCAGCGCTAACAAGTCCCCCATCTTGAATCAGCAATTGAGGTGTATCAATGTGCAACTCTCCAGCATTCCCTGTATCGTTAGCTTGAACTGTCAAATTGCTCGGATACAGACCATTCCTAGAGCTACCAATTACTTGCACAGAGTCAGCAGTGACAAACAAATTCCCACCATTGCCCGCTCCAAAAGTACTAGCAGTAACCTGTGCCCCATCTTGAATCAGCAATTGAGGGGTATCAATGTGCAACTCTCCCGCATTCCCTGTACCTTTAGTTTGAACTGACAAATTGCTCGGATACTGACCATTTTTAGAGCTACCAATCACTTGCACAGAGTCAGCAGTGACAAACAAATTTCCACCCTTGCCCCCTCCTCTAGTGCCAGCGCTAACCTGTGCGCCATGAATGAGCAATTGACGGGTATCAATGTGCAACTCTCCAGCATTTCCTGTATCGTAAGCTTCAGCCGACAAACTGCTCGGATACAGGTCATCCTTGGTGCTACCAATCACTTGTACAGAGTCGGCAGTGACAAACAAATTCCCACCCTTGCCCGCTCCAAAAGTACTAGCACTAACCTGTGCGCCATCTTGAATTAGCAATTGAGGGGTATCAATGTGCAACTCTCCCGCATTTCCTGTGCCTTGGGTTTGAACTGACAAATCGCTCGGATACTGATCGAGCTTGGTACTACCAATCACCTGCACAGAGTCGGCAGTGACAAACAAATTCCCACCGTTACCCGCTCCAAAAGTGCCAGCACTAATAAAGGCCCCATCTTGAATCAATAATTTAGAGGTATCAATGTGCAATTCTCCAGCATTTCCTGTACCTTGAGCTTCTGCGGACAAATTGCTCAGATACTGACCATCCTTGGTGCTACCAATCACTTGCACAGAGTCGGCAGTGACAAACAAATTCCCACCCTTGCCTGCTGCATTAGTGCCAGCGCTAATAAATGATCCATCTTGAATCAGCAATTTCTGGGTACTAATCCGCAACTCTCCCGCATTTCCTGTACCTTCAGTTTGAACTGACAAATTGCTCAGATACTGACCATCGTTGGAGTTACTAATCAGTTGCACAGAGTCGGCAGTGACAAATAAATTCCCACCCTTGCCCTCTCCATAAGTGCTAGCGTTAACCTGTGCCCCATCTTGAATCAGCAATTTCTGGGTATCAATCCGCAACTCTCCCGCATTTCCTGTACCTTCAGCTTGAACTAACAAACTGCTCGGATACTGACCATCGTTAGAGGTACCAATTACCTCTAGCACATCAGTAGCATGAACTACTAAATTTCCACCTTGCCCCACTCCCAGAGTATTTGTCGCTATCTGGGAACCGTCGGTAATAGTGATACGCTTACCCTGCACTTGTATATTACCACCCTCCGCACCACTGGCATCAACTGTTGCCTGCTGGGATAGTTGAATGTTGCCGAAGTTTGGCACGGCATCATAACCTAAGAAAAAACTTTTATTGTCAAAGGTGAGATTTACTAACCCTTCTCCTGCAACACTGCCCAGTTCTATCCGTCCTCCACCAGTCAAGAGTGTTGCTCCTTCTAAGCTGACATCACCACCTACTAGCGCTAAAGTTTGATTCGATTGTACTCGCAGCCCAAATGTATTATCTATCAATTGTCCTTGACCATCGCCCTTAACCTGAATCGCTCCTGGATTTACTCCGTATTGCAAACCTGTTGGTACATTAATACTTAGCAGGGGTGCAGACTGAGGATTTGTAGCACTGAACTCAAAGCCATTAGCAAATTTCAAGCTACTTGCGGTACTGGCAACAAAAGAACCCGCTATATCAAGTGAAGCACCTGCACTAAAGACAATGCCATTGGGATTGAGCAAAAATAGATTCGCCGTTCCATTTGCCCGGATTACGCCATCAATGTTGGAGATTGACCCACCTGTGACACGGCTGAAAATGTTCTGCACATCTGCGGCATTATTGAAGTAAGCAGAGCCTCCCGTCGGTACAGAAAACGATTGGAAACTGTGGAACAAATTGCCACCCCGCCTTGCTCCGCCGTTAATCTGGAAATTGGGATTGCCAGAAACTTGCGATCGCTCCTCCCCAGGTAGCGTACTATCGGGAATCACTTGAGCTGCGATCGGTTGAATACAACCCAGTACCCACAAAGTACTGCCTACCATTACCCACAGATTGAGATACCACTGGCTCATCTTGCTGCCTTGCCTCTAGCTATGCTTGAACAAAAATCTTGAGTGCAGTCTCCACATATAAATACTTTAAGAAGATTACAGGAAATGACTCAGCAATTGCAAATACAGCAGTTTTCTTGTATATGAAGTACAAAGTTACAGGTTTTGAGGTAGGAGCGGAAATATTTTTTTCACGAACTGCATAATACAGATTCGCTTACACCCATAGATTTATAGAACTCAAGTTTCACATCATCAAGGTGAACAAGATGAAAGTAACTACAACCAATCTGAAACAGTTTTACTTTCGTATTAGTACTGTTGTCGGTTTGATACTAACAGCAACAGTAGCAAGTCCTGCTTTTGCTCTTTCCCCTAGTACTTTCCAATATAGTTGCAGAGATATTAGTCTTCACTCAAATGTACTTAGTGCTACTTGTAGGAAAATAAATGGTAGCGACAAGAGAACTACTGTTGTGTTAAGAGGAATAAACAATCGAAATGGATTATTGGTAGATGATGGTGGAAATTCTCCTGCTTCTTTCCAAGATAGCTGCTATAGTGCGATAGTTATAGTTGACGAGTTATCTGCTACCTGCGCCAAAATTAATAGAGCAGAGGCAATCTTTAGCAAAATAAAGATTCGAGGAATCCGCAATGAAGATGGAAACTTGAAATATTAGATTTCAATTACTGAGCAATAACTGGACGAATGAAGCATTGTAAATCAACGAAGATTTGCTTGAACAACAAATCATATAGTGTCTAAAGGACGCAAAAGTATGCCATTCAACAGGAGGTCACAAATGAAAATTTTTGTTGCTGGGGCAACGGGAGCGATCGGTCGTCCGCTAATCGCGCAATTGTTGAGGCAAGGACATGATGTAGTTGCGTTGACCCGTTCTCCAGAAAAAGCACAAACTTTAGCCGAACAAGGTGTGGAATTGGCGATCGCAGATGTATTCGATGCAGAAGCGCTCATTGCTGCTGTCATCCACGCTCAACCGGAAGTGGTTATCGAACAACTCACTGCTTTACCCAAAACTTACACTGGCGAGTCAATGAATGCAGCAGCACCACTCAACCAGCGTCTTCGTCAAGAAGGGGGTGCTAATGTGCTGGCAGCAGCGCAAGCGGCAGGTGTGCGTCGTTATTTAAGGCAGTCGATCGCATTCTGGGGAGTTCCCGGAACTGGATTGGCAGATGAAGAAACACCACTATCTTTGGATGCTTCACCCGCAGTTGCAGCAGATGCTCGCACGGTGACTGAAATCGAACGTCGCTTACTCGAAACGCCCAATCTAGAAGGAATTGCCTTGCGTTATGGCTTCTTCTACGGGCCTGGCACTTGGTTTGCTGCCGATGGCGACGTTGCTCAACAAGTACGGCAGCAACAATTCCCGATCGTCGGCAATGGCGAAGGTGTATGGTCGTGGTTACACGTTGAAGATGCGGCGATCGCTACAGTTGCAGCAGCAGAGCGAGGCAATCCTGGTATTTACCTGATTGCGGACGATCGCCCTTTAGAGGTGCGCGAGTGGCTCCCTGCCTTTGCTCGTTGGCTTAATGCTCCATCGCCGCCGCAGATATCGGTTGCAGATGCTCTGCAAATCGGTGGTGCGGATGCCGTTTACTACGGTACTCAGATGCGAGGCGCATCGAATGCCAAGGCAAAACGCGAATTAAATTTTCAGCCGCGATCGTTAGAATGGATGGTTGATGCACCCGTGGTCAGTGCAAGGTAACTTACAGCAAAACAAATTAATCTAACAAACTTATCAATAATTTTCGGTCGCCGTAAATTCAGTTAAGTCGAGCGGTATTGCATATTTGCGATCTGCGATCGCACTGCCATCAATGAATGATGTCTGTTGAAGTTTTCTACTCAGGAGGAATAAAAATGAAGATTGCTCAATATGGAACAGCGATCGCGATCGTCCATGCGAGTGCTAACGGAATGCATGGTTTAGCACATATCGAAATCCCTGTTGGCTTATCTCTGCTTCAAAGTTCGTTCGTGGTTATTGTAATTTTTCTGACTCCCATCATTGCAGCCTTTTTACTTTGGACACAGTTCTACCGCCTTGGTAGCTGGCTATTGCTCTTTTCAATAGCAGGATCGCTCCTTTTTGGAATTTACAATCATTTGATCGTAATTAGCCCCGATCATCTTTCTCAAGTTTCTTGGCAAGGTTGGGGTATGCTTTTCCAAATCACAGCCATCCTCATATTAATAGTAGATGCATTGGGATGTTGGATTGGTATACGGGCATTGAAAACAATCCAGCAACCAGAGGAGGTCTTATGAGTTAGTAACTATCATCATTCCCATAAATCGCAACACTTTGCATTTTTTTCTTTCTTTTGCCTTTTAACTTTTACCTTGTTTGGTAATCCTCATTTTCTCAGTCTTGAAACACTCACAATCAATAAGGATAAAGAACCATGAGCCAATCTAATCTATCCACTGCTACCCAAGAAACGGCTACTGATACCATCCTGGACACTGTTGCCCAAGAAGCAGCTACCGATACCATCGTGGACATCGATCTCAAAGTTCAAGCCGAGAAAGGCCCAGACCTGCGAAAAGACCATCCTAAAGGACACGGCTTGGTTTGGGGAGAGTTCAAAGTTGAGGACAATATTCCTGAATCGTTGAAGGTGGGTGTCTTTGCCCAGCCCAAGACTTACCCGATTTGGGTTAGACCCTCCAATGCTTCCCCAGCACACAAACGCGGTCAGCTAACATCGGATCTTGTACCCGATGTTCGGGCACTCGCTATCAAACTTCTACAGGTAGAGGGTGAAAAAGTGCTGGATGATGAGCAGGAAACCCAAGACTTTTTGCTGATTAATCATCCGGTGTTCTTTGTCCGCGATGCTCAAGGGTTTGCCAACCTGACTAAAGCAAGCGTCGGTCAGGCAAATGAAGAAGAATTGCGATCGCTTGCTCCCACATTTGAAATTCTCAAAGAGATTACCAGCAAACAAGTGGCAAATCCGTTGCTAATCCAATACTGGAGTGCGACTCCCTTTCGGCTTGGCTCACAGGCGATCAAGTTTTCTGTCAAGCCTCATCAGCAAGATACACCAGGTGCAACCCCCACTTCAGATACTTATTTGCGTGAGGCAGTCGTCAAATACCTGACACAAGAGGGTAAGGATGCCACCTTTGACTTTCTAGTGCAGCTTTATGTCAACGATGAGAAAACGCCGATTGAGAATCCGATGCAGGAGTGGAAAGAGGAAGACTCACCGTATATCAAACTGGCGACCATCAAAATTCCCGCTCAGAAATTTGACTTCGAGGAACGGAAGCGGTTGGATGAAGGATTATCATTCATGGCTTGGCACACCCTGCTCGAACACGAACCTCTGGGTAGCGTCAACTTAGCTCGCAAGAAGGTGTATCAGGAAATCGTTAAGGCTCGACGGAAGTACGCACAACACCGTATCGAAGAACCACAAGCATACAGTTCAGTTTTAGACGATCCTCAATAACCGTTCTCGTCTACTACTTACATCAACTACTCTTGGGTACAGTCCAATCAAATTCTGAGAGCGTCGGTACAGTATTTCGAGAAACTGGGTTTCTGGTGAGGCTATGCAACAAAACTTGGGTATCTCACAGAAGAAATTCGGTTCTGTATCGACGTTCCAGGTACGCTCAGTCGATTTTTGAATCTGTCTAGTTAGTCACGCCCTTACAAGAGGAGACAGACCATGAAAACTATCTCTTTGCCATTGCCAAAGCTCTTTGCCGCAGCACTTCTTGCAACCTCACTCTGCACACCTATTTTCGCTCAAGCAGTTCCCCAGAAGGGAATTGCAGTGTTCAACACTCAGTCCAACCCACAAGAACAGAATTTTTCCAACATTCATGTAGTCGTCACCTCGACCAAACCATTTGAAAAGACCGTTGAAGACCTACAAGCCGAACTCGGCAAAACCAGTACAGAGGATTTAATGCGGTTGCTCTCAGCCAGTAAGACCTTCGATGAGTACGCTGCTGAAGTTGAGCCGTTGGCAGGTAGAAGTCACTTAATTGAAGTCGGATTTTTGAATTGGGGAAAGGTGATGTCCCGTGTGCCGATCAAGATGAAAGCAAATTGTTTCATCATCGGCAATCCTTTGACGGCGCGAAAACTTCTTGAAGCTGGTGGGCCGGAAGTAGGACTTTACCTACCAACAAAAATCTACGTTTTTGAGGACAGCC
Source organism: Nostoc sp. CmiVER01 (assembly GCF_034531135.2). Lineage (NCBI taxonomy): Bacteria > Bacillati > Cyanobacteriota > Cyanophyceae > Nostocales > Nostocaceae > Nostoc > Nostoc sp. CmiVER01. The sequence continues at coordinate 5,177 of NZ_JAVRBU020000031.1, read as the reverse complement.
AGGGTGTGACTAAGATTTCCTATGATCGCCTCTCACCCGTAATGGCGCAGTACAAAAACGCAAAACTAAGTACGGTTGCAACTGCGATCGATGGAGTCTTGCTGCGTTTAGCGAATGCTGCCGCAAATTAGCCACGGAGATTGCCACAATCGCAGGTGGCACTCTGCTGTAGTTCGATGGTGTTGCTGAAAGCTCTAATCAGGAGATAACCCATGAAAATTGCTCAATATGGAATTGCGATCGTGGTGATACACGAGATTATAAATGGATTGCATGGTTTAGCCCATATTAAAATTCCAGCTCCTCTTTCTTTGCTTCAAAGTTCGTTTGTAGTGCTTGTCATTTTTCTGGCTCCTATCATTGCGGCTATTTTACTTTGGACGCGGTTCTACCGCATTAAAATCTGGTTTTTGCTCAACGCATTGATAGGTTCAATCTTGGTTTCAACCTACATTCATTTGATTGCCATGAGTCCCGCTCATATTTCTCAAGTTTCTTGGTCAGGCTGGGGTTTGCTCTTTTTCGTTACCGCCATTCTTAGCTTAGTGATAGATGGGTTGGGCTGTTGGTTGTGTGAGCAAGGATTGAAATCGATTCGACAGTCAAAAGGGATTCTGGCAGATGGTGGCATAGCACAGATTTGATGTATTCCAAAAATCTATGACAGACAATAAACTAGGAAAAAGAATCATGACTCAATATGACTACATTGTGATTGGTGCGGGTTCGGCAGGTTGCGTGGTTGCTAATCGTCTGACAGAAGATGGTGAAACAACAGTGTTATTACTTGAAGCGGGTAATCCTGATACGAAACCAGAGATTCACATCCCGTTAGACTGCACAACCCTACCTGGTACTGAAGTAGACTGGGGCTACTTCTCTGAGCCAGAACCGTATCTGGGCGATCGCAGAATCTTTTGTCCGCGTGGTAAAGTTCTGGGTGGCAGCAGTTCGATTAATTTCCTAGTGTATATTCGGGGCAATGCTGCCGATTACGATCGCTGGCAGGAACTCGGAAATCCTGGGTGGAGTTATCAGGATGTCTTGCCTTATTTCAAGAAATCCGAACACCAGCAACGCGGATCTGATGCATATCACGGAGTGGATGGGGAGTTGAGCGTCACTGATGTTGCTTCTCCTGCGCCCATCTCTCAACGCTTTGTAGACGCAGCCATCGCACTGGGATATGACTACAACCCTGATTTCAACGGCAAGCAGCAGGAAGGAGCAGGCCCTATCCAGTTGACCGTCAAAGATGGCAAACGACACAGTGCTGCGGCTGCATTCTTAGTGCCGATTCTCGATCGCCCGAACTTAACGGTGCAAACAAGTGCGTTAGTAACACGTTTGTTGTTTGAGGGTACTCGCGCCGTTGGTGTGGAATATCTGCATGAGGGTATGTTTCATCAGGTTAGAGTCAACCAGGAAGTGATTTTAAGTGCGGGTTCGTTCGACTCGCCCAGGCTGCTGATGCTTTCCGGCATTGGAGATAAAGCACAATTACAAGCAATGGGCATTCCGGTTGTCGCTGATTTGCCGGGTGTGGGTCAGAACCTACAAGACCACATTCTCATTCCAGTGCCCTACGAGGCAAATCAGGATTTACATACGGCAATTACCAGCAATGGCTGTGCTGAAGCTGGATTGTTTGTGCATAGCGAAATTAATCAGGGGATTGCACCAGATTTAGAGTTAATCTTTGGCCCGATTATGTGGGCACCGCCTGGCTATCCCAACTCTGGTGTGGGCTTTACGGGTTTAATCGCTTTGGTTCATCCCCAAAACATTGGCAGTGTCAGTTTGCGTTCATCTGATCCCAACGATGCCCCCGTGATTCGACTGAATTATCTGCAAAGTCAATCCGATGTGCAAAAGTTTGTTGCTGGGATTAAACTAATGCGCCAATTGTTTCAAACTAGTGCTTTTGATGAATTTCGAGGTCGGGAGGTTGCTCCTGGCGCAGATGTGACTGACGATACAGCCATTGAAGCCTACGTTCGAGAAAATTGCGGTACGGTGTTTCATCCGATCGGCACCTGCAAAATGGGTACTGACCCAATGGCGGTTGTAGACCCCGAACTACGGGTACATGGAATTGAAGGGTTGCGTGTCGTCGATGCATCGATTATGCCAACTCTCAACACAGGACATACGAACGCGCCCGCCATTATGATCGGTGAAAAAGCAGCCGACTTAATTAAAGCAGCTCTTCGCGTTTCAAAGCAACCACAGACAGCAATTGCCCAGTAATATCGTGTTCGGTGAAAGACTTATCATTAAGACCGCAGGGGGGCAGGGAGCAGGGGGAAAGAAGTTTTCCTAGTTTTGCATAAATGCGGGAATTATAACTATTTAGGCGGACATGATATAACTCGCTCACCTTGGCGATCGCTTTATCGAAACAGAATTCAGGAGTCAGAATTCAGTATTAATTCTGTGCAACTGGTGAAGCAGCGCGGTCTTGGGGGTTTCTCCCATGAGCGACTGCTGTTAGCGCAGCGTTAGCGACGTTAGGAGCGTCACCCGAAAAGTGGATGAATAAACGGTGAAACACCACATCAAATTTTTAATTTGGTGGTCTTCAATTAGTAACGGGTCTGAATCCCCCACGCTTAAGATTGCTGAATTCTGGCTTCTGAATCTTCTTCATTTTAGAAAACAAAATCGTTGACAAAATTTACGAAATATGCACAGTAACGTTCTGAATCAGTGGCATTGGCGCGAATACTTTGCAGAATTCCTGGGAGCCACTTTCAATATTTTCATCGGCTTGAGTGCGATCGTCTTTAACTTTGGACACGGTTTGCCAATGGAAAAGCTTGTGCCTGATTCAAGCATTCGGCGGTTAATTACGGGACTCATTTTTGCTGGAAGTGGAGCGATTGTAGCTGTTTCTCCAATCGGTAAACTGAGTGGTTCTCACATCAATCCTTCTGTCTCACTCGCATTTTGGATACATGGCAAAATGCACTTCCAAGATTTTGTTGGCTTTATGATTGGACAATTTCTAGGAGCGATCGCTGCTGTGTTCCTGCTCGTGACTCTATGGGGAGATTATGCCAGAAGCGTTAGTAACGGCATGACGTTACCTGGATTGAATTATCCACTGTGGATTGTATTTTTATCAGAAGTCACAATTACGTTTGTGTTGGTGTTGACGATTTTTATCTTTGTCAGTCATCATCGGCTGATGCGCTGGACACCTTTGGTCATTTGGCTGTTAATTGCCGGGATGGTGTGGCAAGAAGCTCCAATTTCGGGAACAAGTCTCAATCCGGCGCGGAGTTTCGCTCCGGCACTGATAACAGGAAATTGGCATCATCAGTGGATTTATGGGATTGCTCCGCTAATGGGTGCCGCGCTCGCGGTGGGGGCATTTCGGCTAATCGCGCTAGGCAAACGAGATGTTCTGACGGGGAAGCTCTATCACGCTTTTGATTACCCCAGTATTTTCAAAAATGTCAAACTCCCTCATTTCCAGCATCACTCACACTCGAAAAAACGAGCCTAGATGGGTGTCGGCTTATACTAATTGTCTAGCTACTACCTTAGACTCTGGTGCAGAACACACCTCTGGGTTGACGCTTTTGGCAGAAGGATTATTGCAAGAATTTGCGATGTTTTTGAAAGTGTTTCTGGAAGGCATTGCAATTTTAACAGTTGCGATCGCTATTATTCTCACACTCCAAAAAATCTTACGTTTTTGGAGACGCGATCAGGTTCTCCAAGAAACAATCCGTTTAGAATTTGGAGTGGTGTTAGCCTTAGCGCTGGAATTTCTATTAGCTGCCGATATCGTCGGTACAGCTATTTCCCCCTCGTGGGATGCAGTGGCCAAACTTGCAGCGATTACTGGAATCCGTACCTTCCTCAACTTCTTTTTACAACGAGAAGTACGAGAATTACGAGAATTACGAGAAACAGCCTACCCTCTTGATGGCAACTGCAAACTTTGAGGAAGAATTCAGAACTCAGAATTCAGAATTGTGAATCAATGTGCATATTGTTCATGCTCCAGTTACTCATCAAGTTCAGGTAGTTCATTAAGAATAGGCAGGCTTTGTAAAGATGAAATTCTTGCTATGAAGGGGTGGGGTGTGGAGTGTGAGGGTGTAGGAGCAAGCCATAACAGTAGTTGACTCGTTCAAAATTTCTCTGAGAAGTCGAAACCTAAAGTTCCTGTAATACGTTTTAATTTTGGAGGAATACACTGTGAAAGTTTTGATTCGAGCGATCGTCAGTTTTTTCGTATTCGTTGTCGATGTCGTTTACGGAAATCGTTCCTACCCTCGGTTTTATGCACTGGAAACCATCGCCCGCGTTCCTTACTTTTCCTATCTATCGGTACTGCATCTTTACGAGACGCTGGTTTTTGGCGCAGGGCTGACTTATTGAAAGTTCACTTTGCTGAAATTTAGAACGAATTACATCATCTATTGATTATGGAATCGTTGGGGGACGTAGACGCGTAGCGGCTTGTCGTCAGACATCGCTATTGGATTGATCGCTTTATCGCTCAACACGTTGCTGTGGTTTACTACTGGGTGGTCGTACCACTTTATATATTGTTTCCCTCTTATGCCTACTACCTGATGGAACTCATCGAAAATCATGCTTACCACACTTATGACACCTACTTAAAACTTCATGAACAGGAACTGAAAACTCAAACACCTCCCCAAGTCGCGATCGACTACTACCGTGATGGCGATCTCTATATGTTTGAGGAAGTCCAGACTACACTAAAGGGTAAGTTTCGTCATCCTAGAGTAGATAATTTATACGATGTGTTCGCGAACATCCGTGATGACGAATGCGAACATGTGAAAACTATGGTGGCACTCCAGAAACCAGAAGCACGGCTAACCTTCAAAAGTCCCCATACAGTTTTTGAAGCGACAAAAGTTTTATCGAGCGAAGCAGAAGTTTAACCAAATAATTACTAATTCGTAATTAAAGAGACAAGCTCCTGACTTTTGTTTTGCAGACAAATGAATTATCAGCACTTTTGCGACCTAAAAGAACTAGAGGAACAAACTATGAAAACGATCGCTCAACTAAGGAGAATAGGATTGCGTGTCATCGATGCATCGATTATCTCTCTTCTGTCACTTTCCGGGATAAGTAAGTAGTAAATAAGTGAAATCATCTAGAAACATAACAGGGTTTAAATTGAT
>NZ_JAVRBU020000030.1:0-65723 GCF_034531135.2 Nostoc sp. CmiVER01 | reverse complement strand
AACATAGGACAGGTGCTGGATTTGACGTTATTTTCAGCTTACTACCTGTCCCTTTCCTTATCCCGAACTCAGGTTAAATAGGTGAATTTGATTTATTAGATAGAAAGTTTCAAAGTTTTACCGAATTGGAACTTTGGTAAAAACTTTTAACTTAAAACCTACAATGGGTATAAAGAGCAATTTTTCTGTGGAGAGTTTGCATCTATCCTTACTTATGACACTATATCAACGCAAAATAATTTGATTAGTTTGCTGTTAAGAATAGCTAGAAAATATCTCCCGGATCTGCGGAGCGAAGTTTATTGATAGCAAGCGCTCCAGATGCTATGCACATTAAAACCGTTGAGGTTAAGACAATGAGTGCATTATTAATGGTCATAAAGATTGGTAGTTTAGTTGCTTCTGCTGCAAAGTCATATAACAAAACAGAAGTGATAAATCCTGGGATATAACCTAAAATTGCCAAAATCAAAGCTTGCTGAAATACCACATTTAATAAATATTTATTGGCATAACCTATGGCTTTTAAAGTGGCGTAAGCAACAAATTGTGTAGCAATATTGCTGTAAAGAATTTGATAAACAATAACTACACCAACAACCGCAGCCATTGTCAACATCAAGTTAAGAATAAAACCAATGGGTGTTCTGACAGCCCAATATTTTTTCTCAAAATCAATAAAGCCTTGGCGTGTAAAAACTTGGACATCATTAGGCAAAGTTGCTTGCAGATTTTTCAGTACTATTTCTGCATTAGTACCAGGTTTGAGGGAAATCAAACCGATATCGATCATATCTGCCGGACGGGTATTGGGATTTATCCTAAGAAAAGTTGAGTCACTGACAAGCAAGTTTCCGTCTACCCCAAAGGAAGGCCCTAAGCTGAATAAGCCACCAATTCTAACTCTATAACCAATTAATGAATTGAAGGGAAATATTTCAATTGTCTGTGCAGTATCTCCCGCATCAAATTTTTTAGCTATTGGGCCAAACTCTGGGCGAGAACTCCGATCAAAAAGCACGACATCGGGAATTTTCAGTTTATCTAAATTTTTCTCGACTTCTGCAATGTTCATCACAGGTCTACCCGGATCGAAACCAATGACGTATATTGAATATTTCTCGCCAGTTGCCGGATTTTTTAATTTGGCAAATTGCAAATACATAGGGCTAACTGACTCTACGCCATCAAACGCCAGAGATTGATACAAACGAGTCCGTGAAAAGCTTTGATTTGAGGTCAAAGATTTATATTGAGAACTAACTAAAAATAAATCTCCTTTGAGATTCTGATGTACTGCGGTCGCACTTGAATAGAGAGCATCTTGAAAACCAAGTTGCACAAACATTAACAGCACAATAAAACCAATCCCAGCTACAGCTACTAGTAAACGAATTTTTTGTTGGGCTAGCTGTAGCCATCCTAAAGGAATTTTGAAAATCATGGATTTATTTGTAATTTGTGAATGACCAATGCCCCTTAAGAGTGCTAAATAATGAGTGTTGTTAGCAAATAGCTAGAGTTTAGCCTGTGCCCCTTTACTCACAACTTGGAACGGGCAACTATAGCTATCCGCTAACGAAACTCGCAACTGTTTTGCTCCATACCTAATAACTAAATATGAATGGCAACATCCACCTGTAAGTTGGTTAAACGAGCAACCTTTTCACTATCTGCGGGACTATCGATGGAAATTTTCACTTCAATTATTCTGCGGTCTGTATCTGAGCCAGGGTTTAGGCTGAAGATGTTTTGCTTGTCAACTTGCCAACCAATCTCTTTTACAGTTCCTTTTATTGTTCCAGTAAATGCAGTGCTGGTAATTGTGGCTTTTTGTCCTACACGCACTTTTTGAACATCGGTTTGATACACCTCTGCAATCACATACATTTGAGATGTCTTACCTATCTCAGCAAATCCTCGGCTGGCGCTGATGACTTCTCCGGTTTTGGCGTGAATTTTCAAAATTTTGCCATTTATGGGAGCTTTGATATAACTTAAATCCAAGTCGGCTTTTGCTTGTTGAACGGAAGTTGTTGCACTGTTGACTTCGGTTTGTGCTACCTGAACATCTACACTACGCACTTCACTAATACTGGTGAGTTGCGCTTGTGCTTGCTTGCGTTGTTCTTGGTATGTGTCTTGAGTCCGCTTGAGAGTGGCTTGGGCTTCTGCTAACTGCTGTTGTGTAGTCTTTAGTTGCAAAGCTTTGCTATCTGCTACAGAAGCCGCGATCGCACCTTGTTTATATAATTGCTGATAGCGATTATTTTCAGCTTGAGCATTGTCTACTTCCGCCTGGATACGGTCGATTGTCGCCTGTTGGGTAGCAACGTCTCCTTTATATTGTGGCTCTAAACGGGCGATCGCGGCCTTTTGAGCATTAATATCTCCGGTTTTTGCTCCAGATTTCACCTGCGCTAGTTTAGCTTTGGCAACTTGCAGTTGGTCTAAAGCTTGTTGCAATGCGGTTCTAGAACGACCATAATTTTCTAGATAGGCCAGTACTTGCCCTGTTTTAACCGTATCGCCTTCTTTTACCAACAGTCTGTCTACTCGCACGCCATTATTGGAAGTGGGAGCAGTCAAAGTAGTAACTTCGCCTTCTGGTTCTAAACGTCCCAAGGCTGTCACAGCAAGTTTCACAGGAGTGACTGCTTTTGGAGGATTTGTTGCTGGTGTGACAACTTTAGATTTAGACCAAAAAGGTATCAAACTATAAAAAGCTATTAATCCCGCCGCTAAGGTGAGAGAAGCTGCTAAAATTACTTGCGATCGCCCTACGGGTTTTGTGAATAATCGGCTTTCTTTATTTACTGCCATCTTTTCATTCCAATTCTGTTTTCTAGGGGATAGCCTGGTTATATTTAATCGCTTAGATATAGACTCATCCGCAAATTACCAAGAGGGCTTTTCCTCTAAGGTTTCTACCTTAATAAAGTGGATGGGTCTAAATTGGTTTTATATGAATTGTTGTACGCTTTTGCCGCCCAAACTCACTATTGTGGCGTGAAAATTAATGGTGGTGTTACTTCAAAGCTTCCTAAGTTATATCCTAATTTGACATCTAATCCCGTAGCGTAAAATACAATAGGGCTAACCAGAAAACTTAACTTTCAAGAACAATGAAGCGCTAATAAAAATGATCTCAAAATTCGGATAAACTTGTTATTAACAATGCCATAAAAATTGGATTTTGTCAACTGATTAGCTTTGCATAAGTCTTGATTCTCTCACTAAAATATTTCATCACAGTCAGATTAGAGACTGAAGAAATTTACTCATTACTAATCGCTCGTTTGCTAATTGAATACCAAAAGATAGTTTGTTATTAAGCAGATTTGATATTATTAACAGATTATTATCAGCAGGGTTGTGTAGTATTAGACATTCTTATCAGCTTTGTTCATAGTAATTAAAGGCGTGAAGCAATACATTTGGTGCGTTATACCAATTCTGTATGAATATGCACCTATAGTGCAATAACGAACCGCCAAGTACACCAAGTACGCCAAGAAATAAAGAGATTTGGCGCAGCTCCACAAAGAATGTTTATCAAGTAACATACTAAAAATTAACATTTGCTTTATAAATAACCGCTTTGCGTCTTAACTTGACTTATATTGAAAAATAACCCGAAACTTTGACTAAATTATGATGTTTCTCTGAAAAAACATACTTATGGTTATTCAATTTATCTATGTATTCATAGAATTGTTATTTACTAGACAACAGATTTGCATTGTTAAGTTAATTCAGTACAAATTTTTGGCTAACCCGTAGATAACAAAATATCTCACAGATATATATAGTCATAAATTATACTTTTATGCTGAATTCTATTCAAAAGTTACACCAGCAAGAATGGAAGTTTATTTATAAAATAACTTTAAAGGAATGATTTAGTTTATGTAAAGTGTGTTATTGTTTTTATTAATTCAATGCTTAAAAGCAGTTAGACAAACTAGTTATTTAATTAGAATTTAAAAATTAAAAATAACTAAAATTAACTGTTTATCCATCACATTATGATCGTTTAATTACTTCTAAACTTGCATAAACTCGGATAAAAGGTGGTGTCTTTTCTGTAACGAACTTGTCAACTTTCCTGGGTCAAATCCCATAAAATATATTATCCTGGACGTTGAAACTGTCTATGACATTGATCGAGATACAGAACGTTGTCATTAATAACAGCTATGTTGCTGTGGTTGGGCTAGAGAATCAAAAAGTTTCGGGTGAGAAAAGCGTTTCTGTTCCTTTAGCTACTCCTCAGTTGTCATCGTTCCAGTGGGATAGCATTGCTCAAAATCTCTACTATTACAAATGCATTGAATTCACTGGTCAAGCAGGTATTACACTCCAAGACTATTTTACCAGTTTTAACAACGTCATCAACCTATTGCCACAATATCAAGAGTCTAGCGTTGGATAACATTTTTTTGCGATGTCTACGACGGGCTACGCCTACGCAGTGTGCCAAAGTCGCCTGGAAACATAAGGCTTTACCCCGGCAGTATGTATCGTGTGGTGTCGATTTCAAGACAAGCATTTAGCAAAAATAAGATAGCTAACTGCTTACAAAACCAGAGTTTTTCATTAATTAGTAGGCAACAGAATTACTGTAGCTACACAATCCACAGTACTAACTATGCCCTATGTCTGCTTATTCGATTGATACTGCCTTAGCGGAGTTAGAAAGCCTTATCAATAATTGTGAGAAGGCTGTGATGAGGTCTATAGAGGAAAAAAACATGAAGTCAGATAAATCAGATAAATCAGTGTCAATTAACAAAATTAACAGACAATTACAACACAATCCTATCGCCATTGTTGGCATGGCTTCTCTATTACCTCAAGCCAGAAATTTGCGGGAATACTGGCAAAATATAGTAAACAAAATTGACTGTATTACTGATGTTCCTGCTACTCACTGGAGTGTTGAAGATTATTACGATCCGAATCCCAGAACTACTGAAGATAAAACCTATTGTAAAAGAGGTGGATTTCTTCCAGAAGTAGATTTTAACCCGATGGAATTCGGCATACCACCCAGCATTTTAGAAGTCACAGATGTATCGCAACTATTAAGTTTAGTGGTTGCGAAAGAGGCAATGGAAGATGCAGGTTATGGTGAAAAACGTGAGTTTAACCGCGAGATGGTTGGGGTAATCTTAGGCGTGGCGATGGCCAAGCAATTAGGAATGCCACTTTCAGCTAGGTTGGAATATCCAATTTGGGAAAAAGCACTCAAAAGTAGTGGTTTATCTGATGAAGATACTCAAAAAATCGTTGATAAAATCAGAAGCGCTTATGTGAAGTGGGATGAGAACGCTTTCCCTGGAATGTTAGCTAACGTAGTCGCGGGTAGAATTGCCAATCGCCTAAATTTTGGCGGAATGAATTGCGTAGTTGATGCCGCTTGCGCTAGTTCCTTTGGCGCTTTAAAGATGGCAATTAGCGAACTAGTTGAGCATCGTTCTGACATGATGCTGACTGGTGGCGTTGATACCGACAACACCATCATGGCTTACATCTCGTTCAGCAAAACGCCGGCTGTTTCTCCCAGTGAAAATGTCAAACCTTTCGATGCTAAATCCGATGGGATGATGCTGGGTGAAGGTATCGGGATGATTGTTCTCAAACGGTTAGAAGATGCTGAACGGGACAACGATAAAATATATGCCGTAATTAAAGGTATTGGTACTTCCAGCGATGGACGTTATAAGAGCATTTATGCTCCCCGCAAAGAAGGTCAAATTAAAGCCTTAGAACGTGCTTATGAAGATGCCGGTTTCTCTCCCGCTACTGTTGGTTTGATGGAAGCACATGGCACTGGTACAATGGCTGGAGATCCGACAGAATTCGGTTCTTTAAAAGACTACTTTGATGTACATGATGATAAAAAGCAGCATATCGCTTTGGGTAGTGTAAAATCACAAATTGGACACACAAAAGCGGCTGCGGGTGCGGCAAGTTTGATTAAAACTGCTTTGGCTTTACATCACAAAGTATTGCCGCCCACAATTAACATTACCGAGCCAAACCCCAAACTCAACATTAAAAATTCATCCTTTTATTTGAATACTGAAACTAGACCTTGGATTCGTCCAGAAGGGGAAGCACCAAGACGTGCAGGTGTCAGTTCCTTTGGCTTTGGCGGCACCAACTATCACGTTGTTTTGGAAGAATATGAAGCTGACCAAAACCAGGCTTACCGCTTACACAGTGATGCTAGTGAAGTGCTGTTGTTTGCTCCTACAGTAGACCAATTGTTGAGCAAGTCGGAAGATATTTTAGGTAAGTTGCGTTCACCTGAAGCACCCACACATTACGCACAATTAGTCAATGAGTGCAAATCACAACAAATTCCCTTTTCTGCTGCCAGATTTGGGTTTGTAGCTGAGAATCTGGAAGAAGCTTGTAAGTTGCTGCAAACTAGCATTGAGTGGCTGAAACACAAAGGAACAGCAGCATCTTGGGAGCATCCCCAAGGGATTTATTACCGTTCCTCTGGTATGGAGTTGGGCGGAAAAGTTGTCTCTCTATTTTCTGGTCAAGGTTCGCAATACTTGGAGATGGGACGCGAACTGGTGATGAATTTTCCTTTAATGCGCCGTCTGCATGGTTATATGGATAGCCTGTTGCTCAAAGATAATTTGCAACCGTTGTCAGAAATCGTTTTTCCTCATCCTGTGTTTGGAGAGGCAGAAAAGAATGTCCAAATTGCTGCCTTGCAACGCACAGAATATGCTCAACCAGCCATCGGGGTGTTGAGTGCAGGGATGTACAGCATACTGCAACAAGCTGGATTTAAGTCAGATTTTGTGGCCGGTCATAGCTTTGGTGAACTAACAGCGCTATGGGCTGCGGGGGTTTTGAGTACAGAAGATTACTTATTCTTAGTGAAAGCTAGGGGTCAAGCAATGGCTGCACCCGAAGATCCAGATCATGATGCGGGAAGTATGTTGGCTGTCAAAGAAGATATCAGCAAAGTGGAAGCAGTGCTGAGACATTTTCCCCAAGTTGCGATCGCTAATCAAAATTCTCCCACTCAATTTGTCTTGGCTGGGCCGACCGCAGAAATAGCGAGAATCAAAGAGGCTTTACACGAGAAAGGATATACAGCTGTATTGTTACCTGTGTCAGCAGCGTTCCATACACCGCTAATTGCCTTTGCTCAGAAATCCTTTGCGATCGCTACCAAGTCCGTCAAGTTCCAAAGTCCTAAAATCCCTGTTTACAGCAACGTTACCAGTAAGCAGTATCCCAAAGAACCCCAAGGTATTCAAAAGATTCTGGAAACGCACCTTTCCAACTCAGTGCTGTTTAAGCAGGAAATTGAAAATATCTATGCGGCAGGTGGTACTTGCTTTGTGGAATTTGGGCCGAGAAGAATTCTTACTAACTTAGTCAAAGATATCCTTGGCGATCGCCCTCATATCACCGTATCTTTGAACCCCAGCGTTCAAAAGAATAGCGATCGCTCTTTGCGAGAAGCAGTTGTGCAGTTGCGGGTGATAGGTATGGCTTTGAATAATCTCGATCCTTACCAACTTCCCCAAACTATACCCCCAATTGAGACGAAGAAGACATTAAATGTCCGTTTAAACGGGATAAACTACAGATCCGAAAAAACGAAAAATGCCTTCGCTCTAGCTTTGCAGGATGGGCATAAAGTCACATTACCCACCCCCGAATATTCTGATGCGGCTCCTTTATTTAGTAGCCCAGGTGTAACTCCACCTCTGGCTGTAATTGAGACTAACGGACATAAAAAATCCACCGCAACAATGAACGGTGTGAGTTCTAATATCATCACCCAACCAGAGCAACAAATGAATCCTGTGACCCTGTCACAACCAGCCCAGGAATCTAAGATGCAACCAACACCAGAAAAACTTACAAATTACGAACAACTTTTAGCAAGTTTAGAATATCTCCTGACACAGTTCCAGGAAAATCAAGCCGAGAATTTACAAGTTCACGGTACTTATCTCAACCATCAAATGGAATACGCTAAAGCGTTTTTCCAACTGATGCAGCAGCAGAATTCCTTGTTGAGTGAAAGTAAATCAACAGCCGAAACTGCCAAAATGAAGCTAGTTGTCATGGAAAGCTTAGAGCGTAGTATGATGCAGTTTCACTCCCAACAAGGTGAAACTCTACGCATCCATGAGCAATATCTTCAAGAGCAGTTGGAATATACTAAGAGCTTTTTCCAACTCATCCAGCAAGAGTATTCTCAAATCATCTCTGGTGAGGGAGCAACCCAATTAACAGAGATAAGCAATTTCACTCCCTTCACAACAGAAACAACTGTTAGTGATGCACCAGTACCTGCTACTACCAAGATAGTAGAAAGCCAGCCTTTGCCTGTAACTGAGCCTGTAGCTAAAAATGGCTTAAATGTTACTCAAGAACCTCTGCCGCCTGCTGTAGAGCCAATAAAGACGCGATCAGTCGCATCTCTACCAACTCCGCATTTCGCCACTGTCGAGACAGTAGAGCCACCTGTCCCAGTAGTAGAACCCCAAGCAGAGGTTGTAGTCAAAATTAGCGCACCTCCAGTCGAGGAAGTTGTTGCATTCACCCCACCAGCACCCACAACTGCTGCACCTGTATCTGGCGCAACCATCGATATTGTTGACTTGGATAAAAACCTGTTAGCCATCACCAGCGACAAAACGGGCTACCCAGTCGAAATGCTGGAAATGGACATGGATATGGAGGCTGATTTAGGAATTGACTCCATCAAACGGGTGGAAATCTTGGGAGCGCTACAAGAAATGTACCCCAACCTACCCAAGCCCAATTTAGAAGAACTGTCAGAAAAACGCACCATCGGTCAAGTTGTTGAGTATCTGCAATCCCACGCTTCCAAAAGTGTTTCTGTAGAAATTGCAATTCACGAAGTACAAAAAGCAACTGATATTGCAGTAGAGGCTGCACCAGTAGTTGAGGTAGTCGTTGCACCTGAACCAAGCGTAGTTGTCGCATTCACTCCAGAACCAGAACCCGCTACAAGTTACTCCAACAAAGAGGAGCTAGCGCTGAAGACGGGTTTCCCGTCGCAGGCGACTGGCGTTGAACTGGCGAACCCGGAGGGTGATGAATTTGCAAACTTAGGTGAAACTCTGTTAGCCATCACCAGCGATAAAACCGGCTATCCAGTGGAGATGCTGGAACTGGAAATGGACATGGAAGCCGACTTAGGAATTGATTCCATCAAACGGGTGGAAATCTTAGGGGCGATGCAAGAAATGTACCCCAACTTACCCAAACCGAATATCGAAGAACTCGGCGATCTCCGCACCATCGGTCAAATAGTCGATTACCTACAGCAGTTGGCTGGAGGTGAAAAAAAAAAGTCTGAGCCTGAGTTTGTCCAACAGCAGCCACCCCAATTAGAACATGAATTAGAGCATAATATCCAGCGCCATCCGGTCAAACTCAGAAGTCTCGCACAGCCCGATTATTTGGATTTCACGTTACCAGAGGGACACATCGGTTTAATCACCGATGATGGTTCCCTCACCACCTATAAATTAACTGAATCCCTAATCGAGAAAGGCTGGAAAGTAGTAGTTATCAGCTTCCCCCAATCGCTCATCGCCCAACAAGCACCCTTACCCACAGGAGTAACCCGCGTCACCTTAGCAAATTTGAGTGAAGAACATCTTCAACAACAATTGCAAGCGATCGCATCTCACTGCGGAACGATTGGGGCCTTCATCCACTTACATCCAATGTTTGTAGGAAATCACACCGGAAGTATTTCTTATAACGAATCAGAAAAGGCGATCGTCAAGCACGTATTTTTGATGGCGAAACACCTGAAACCTTCTCTAAACGAAGCCGCAAAACATGGACGTAGTTGTTTCTGCACAGTAGCTCACCTGGATGGAGCCTTCGGGTTAGAGTACAAAGTCAACTTCGGTGCGATCGGTGCTGGTTTGTTCGGATTAACCAAAACTTTGAGATGGGAATGGCCAAAGGTGTTTACTCGTGCGATCGATTTAAGCCCCAGACTTGATGCTAAACAGTCAGTAAAAAACATCATAGCCGAGCTTCACGACCCTAATCTTTATATCAGTGAAGTTGGGTATGGTTCACAGGGACGAGTCACCATTATCGCCGATTAAAAAGTAGATTACTTTCTCTCAAACCTAACCCCCAACCCCTTCCCTACTAGCCTTGGGGAATAAGAATCAAAGCCTCGGTGTACACACAAGTCGAATTACCCCCCTTAATACCCCCTTATAAAGGGGGGAAACAGGAAATCTAGTTCCCTCCCCTTTATAAGGGGAGGGTTAGGGTGGGGTAAAACCCCGGTTAATCAGCTACTTCAGACTTGCATGTACACCGTAGCCCTGTGCGGGAGAGGAATGGAAGCGGGGGTTTCAAAAATAAGTTACACATCAAAAAACCCAATTTATACAGGTATTCACGAGGATTTATGACACAAACAGCCCAGCTTAGTCCATCATCTGTCTTTGTCGTGAGCGGCGGTGCAAAAGGGATTACGGCTGAGTGTACTATCAAATTAGCCCAACAGCAACCCTGCAAATTCATCCTCCTCGGTCGCTCCGAACTATTAGAAACCGAGCCAGATTACGCTCAAAATGCCGATGAATCCGCATTGAAAAAATGCATCATGGAAAATCTTCTTTCTCAAGGAGAGAAGCCCACACCCATGAATGTACAAAAAATATATAACAAAATTACCTCTAGCCGTGAAATTAAAAAGACTCTAGCAGCAATTGAAAAAACCGGAGCTAAAGCAGAATATATCAGCGTCGATGTCACAGATACACAAGCTTTACAAGAAAAACTTGCCACTGCTGTACAACATCTTGGCCCAATTACCGGAATCATTCACGGCGCGGGAAACTTAGCTGATAAGTTAATAGAAAAGAAAACAGAAGAGGATTTTGAAAAAGTTTACACTGCCAAAGTTCAAGGTTTAGAAAACCTGCTAACTTGCGTTAACCCTAATCAACTTCAGCATTTAGTTTTGTTTTCTTCAGTAACAGGCTTTTACGGAAATCCTGGACAATCTGATTATGCGATCGCAAATGAAATTTTGAACAAATCAGCCCATATATTTAAGCAAAGTTATCCTTCATGTCATGTCGTCGCTATCAACTGGGGCGCTTGGGACAGTGGGATGGTGACAGCAGAATTAAAGAAGATTTTTCAAGAGCGAAAAATTGATATAATTCCGATTGCAGTTGGGGCACAAATGCTCGTTAAGGAAATGGATAATACCAACCATGCAACCTCACAAGTTGTTATTGGTAGCCCACTCGTTCCACTGGCGGCGGAGTTAGATTCAGAACTACGAACCCATCGTATTCGTCGCCAAATGACATTGGAGGCTAATCCATTTTTACACGATCATACTATTGCTGGCTCTCCAGTTTTACCAGCAACTTGTGCAATGACATGGATTATCAATGCTTCTGAACAATTATATCCTGGTTATCGGCTGTTTAATTACCAAGATTTCAAGGTTTTGAAGGGGATTACTTTCAATGAAACATTAGCAAAGGAACATATTTTAGAAATAGAAGAAATTTCTAAAGTTAATCTTGAAAGAATCGAACTTAAAGCCAAAATTTCGAGTAAAAACCCACATGGTAGAATTCATTTTCATTTTAGCGCTCAACTCAATCTCCAGCGAGAAATCCCAGATATACCCACTTATGAATCTCTCAATCTCGAAGAAGATAATATTATCACCGCTACAGGAAAAGATTTTTATCAAAATGGTGGGGCTACATTATTTCATGGCCCAGCTTTTCAAGAAATCAAAAGAGTCTTAAATATCAGCTCTGAAAAAATTACTACAGAATGTCTGTGGCCAGAACTCACACCACAGCAACAAGGACAATTCCCGGTGCAATGGGTCAATCCTTATACAACTGACTTGAGTATGCACGCCTTATGGGTTTGGACACAACACTTTCATGAAGAAGGTTGTTTACCTGGAAAAGTAGAAAAGTTTGAACAATTTGCGATGATACCACATAACGAAACATTTTACGTTTCTTGTGAAGTATTAGCTAAGACACCAAGTAGTGCGATCGCAAACTTCATCATACACGATCGCCAAGGTAAAATCTATTCACGAATGCTCGGCGCCCACGCCATTATTTGGTCAATGAAAATGCTCAGAAGCTAATAATCTTCTTACCAGTCAACATCCATATAGCAATCCTAAAATCTCTGTAAAATTCTTACTTTTCTTCTCTACGAGACGCTGCGCGAACGCGCCCTTTGCGTTCTTTGCGGTTCGTTAAAAAGAGTATTTATCACAACTCAGATAGGATTGCTATAACTTGCCACTTCAAAGTTTGGGGAACAGCGTAAATCCTGCCTTTTAATTATCTCTTGCTAAATACCCAAACTCGGAGAATATAAATCGTGGAAAAAATAGCCATCATCGCATTATCATGCCTATTCCCCGATGCGAAGAATCCTGAAGAATACTGGCAAAACATTATTGCTCAAAAAGATTCGACATCCTCTGCAACCGTCGAAGAAATCGGAGTAGAGCCGACAATATTTCACAATCCAGTTAAAGGCACACCAGACAAAACTTATTCCCTCAAAGGTGGGTACATCCACAACTTCCAGTTTAATCCATCTGAATACAATCTACCATCAGAATTTGTTGATAGCTTAGATAACACCTTTAAATGGTCATTGTATGCCGCTAAACAAGCAATTGAACAAAGTGGTTATTGGGGTAATCAAAATGTCCTGGCAAAATGCGGCGTAATTTTAGGTAATTTATCATTCCCAACAAAATTATCTAATCAATTATTCTCTCCAATTTACCAGCAAGCTATTAATCCTGCCGTTAGAGAACTTTTGCAGTATGAAGACTTCAATTTAGCTGTACCAAGTGCAACTAAAGCATCTTTATACAATGCGATGATATCTGGTTTACCAGCATCTATCGTAGCTCAAGCTCTATCGCTATCCCAGATTAATTTATGTCTGGATGCTGCTTGCTCATCATCATTTTATGCGATTAAATTAGCATCTCATTACTTATGGTCACACAAAGCTGATGTCATGTTAGCTGGAGCCATCAGTTGTGCAGATTCCCTGTTTGTGCGGATGTTATTTTCCGGTGTTCAAGGGTATGCAGAAAACGGCATTAGCCGCCCCTTAGATAAATCCTCTAGAGGGCTAATCCCCGCCGATGGTGTTGGGATGGTGATGCTGAAAAGATATTCTAATGCCGTTAGGGATGGCGACAATATTCTCGCTACTATCTGCGGTAATGGACTCTCAAATGATGGCAAAGGTAAACATTTACTCAGTCCAAATCCTAAAGGACAAGTCCTAGCTTTTGAACGAGCCTATAACGAGGCAAAAGTTAGCCCCAAAACCATCGATTATCTAGAGTGTCACGCCACCGGCACATTACTAGGAGATACAACCGAATTCAATTCCATCGAAACATTCTTTGGTCAAAATCAAGCTGCACCTCTGGTAGGTTCTGCTAAGGCAAATACTGGTCACTTGCTAACTGCTGCTGGGATGGTTGGCTTGACTAAGGTGATTTTGAGTATGTCTCATGGTGTAATTCCAGCAACCATGAATGTTTCGGAACCTTTAACATCAGAAAATGGTACAATTTCCGCCGACAAAATTGTTAGAACAGCTACGGCATGGCCTAATAATAACGCACCAATCAAACGGGCAGCTATCAGTGCTTTTGGTTTTGGCGGCACTAATTCTCATCTGATTTTAGAACAAGGAAATACAACAGAATCAGTTGAATCAACTCCACCTGTTCCACCTACCAAAGTTGCCATTGTTGGCATGGATGCCTTTTTTGGTAACTGTAATGGTTTAGATGCTTTTGAACGCAGTATTTATGATGGAACACAGCATTTTACTTCCCTACCGCCTCAAAGATGGCATGGGATAGAAAATCAAGAAAATGTCCTGAAAGAATACGGTTTAACCGATGGGAAAGCGCCAGTAGGGGCATACATCAAAGATTTTGAAATCGATACTTTATCGTGTAAAATCCCACCGAACGAAATAGACAAGTTAAATCCGCAGCAATTGTTACTCCTGAAGGTTAGCGATCGCGCCGTGAAAGATGCGAAACTACAGGAGGGTGGCAATGTGGCTGTGATTGTCGCCGCCGAGACAGAATTCTCTGTGCATCAGCTACAGCAAAGATGGAATCTATCTTGGCAAGTTAAAGACGGCTTACTCAACCAAGGAATTTCTCTACCTGCCCAACAGCTTTCCCAACTGGAAACCATTGTCAAAGATAGCATTCACCAGCCAGTAGAAATCGGCGAATATGTCAGTCACATTGCCAACATCATGGCGAGTCGGATTTCGGCTTTGTGGAACTTCACTGGCCCTGCATTCACCGTCAGTGCTGGCGAAAATTCTGCCCTCAAAGCGTTGGAAGTTGCCCAAATGCTACTCGCTACGGGAGAAGTTGATGCAGTGGTTGTGGGTGCGGTAGATTTAGCCGGTGGTGTAGAAAATGTCTTGTTCCGCAGCCAATTTGCACCGATTAATACGGGTGTCAATACCTTGGGTTATGACCAGCAAGCTAATGGCTGGACGGTTGGTGAAGGTGCTGGTGCAGTTGTCCTCAAGCGTTACAAAGCTGCTAAGGAAGATAATGAACGCATCTATGCAGTAATTGATGCTATGAGTTTTGCACAAGGTAATTCTACTTTGAGTGATGCTTTGGTAAAACCTGATGCTTCAGCTATCAGTGATGTCTGCAAACAAGCCTTCCAGATGGCTGAGATTCAACCCACAGAGGTTAACTATGTGGAAGTCTTCGGTAGCGGTGTTCCCCAGGAGGATGAAGCCGAAATCACAGGTTTACTGCAAGCTTATCCGAAAGTGGGCAATGGTTTGCACTGTGCATTGGGCAGCGTTAAAGCCAATATTGGCCACACCTATACAGCATCGGGAATTGCTAGCTTAATCAAAACTGCTCTCTGTCTTTATTACAGGTACATTCCCGCTACCCCCAAATGGTCTGGTGTCAAAACACCGCAAGTATGGGAAGGTAGCCCTTTCTATGTGGCAATGGAATCAAGACCTTGGTTTGTCGATAAAGGCGGCACACGCAGAATAGCAGCAATTAATAGCATGGGTATAGATGGCAGTTACGCCCATTTAATCTTATCGGAGGAACCCAGCCAAGAGGAGCGCGACAACAGATATTTGCAACAAATGCCTTTTCATCTGTTTCCGATCGCAGTTAGCGATCGCTCCACTATACCCGATATCTTAAACCATCTCCAAAAATCCATCGAAGCTAGTTCTTCTTTATCAGCTACCGCCAGCCAAACATTCACTACCTTTCAACAGCAATCTGCTCCAAAATACGTCTTATCAATCGCAGGACGTAACACAAAAGAACTACTCAAAGAAATTGAATCTGCCCGCAAAGGTGTAAATAACGCCTTTGAAAATGGCACAGATTGGCAAACACCAATAGGAAGTTATTTCACAGCAAAACCATTGGGTAAAACTGGAGCAGTTGCTTATGTTTATCCCGCAGCAGTTAATTCTTATATCGGCATTGGTCGTACCGTCTTCCGGTTATTTCCGAAAGTCTTTGAGGATTTAAAAAGTAACAATCTCTACAATCGAGCTGCCGATGTTGAAAAATTGGTTTATCCCAGAAGCTTGCCTAAATTGACAACCAGGCAATTAGAAACTCTCGAAAAGCAATTGTTAGATGATTCACTAGCAATGTTTGAAAGTGAAATCGCTTTTGCTAGATACATGACAGCAATTTTTCGAGATGATTTTCAAGTCAAGCCGCAATGCGTTTTTGGGTATAGCTTGGGTGAAACTAGCATGATGGTTGCCCAAGGGGTTTGGAGTGATTTTGAAGGTGGAAGTAACACTTTAAACTCATCACCTTTATTTGGTGATAAGCTATCTGGGCCGAAAAATGCTGTGCGTGAATATTGGGGATTAACAGATTCACCAAACAACAATTTTTGGAATACTTATGTTCTCATGGCTACTCCATCTCAAGTTAGAGAATGCCTGAAACATGAAAATCACGTCTACTTAACTCAAATCAACACACCAGAAGAAGTATTAATTGCTGGTGACGATGCAGCCTGCAAGCGAGTGATTGCAACTTTAGGTTGTAATTCTTTTCCCGCTCCCTTCGACCATGTGATACATTGTGAGGCGATGCGATCGCAGTTCGAGGAAATCAAGAAGGTAAACAGCTTACCATCACAAAATCTTCCTGGGATTGTATTTTATTCTGCCGCCGATTATCAACCAGTTGCACTCGAAAGAGATGCGATCGCGCATAACATCGCTAAAGGATTGTGCCAAGAGCTTGATTTTCCCCGATTGGTAAATCGTGTCCACGATGATGGTGTGAAAATATTTCTAGAAGCAGGCGCAGGTAGTGTTTGTTCACGATGGATTGATAAAATTCTCGGCAATAAAGAACACATTACAGTCTCTCTAAATCGTAGAGGGATGGATGACCATGCTTCGATGGTCAAAGCCTTAGCAAAACTACTCAGTCATCAGGTGAACGTAGATTTATCACCGTTGTATAGCAAAGCCCAAGAAAGTGCTAATTCAAGTAAAGCAACATTGAGAACAGTTACCTTAGGTGGGAAAGCGATCGCTGCTACAATTTTGAGCGAAGAAAATCGTAAACTTGTTGAAAATTTGGTTGAGGATATTAAGTGCGAACGCTTCAAAATACAGCATCCAGATATACCTAATGTCCAACAATCTGAAATCACAGATTTTCTTAACACTTCCAACCATATAACCCAAGAAGAAAGTCATTCCTCTAACATCTTGCCTCTGTCAGAAGAAGTAAAACCGAAAAATATCATTGATAACGTTTTTGAACCGAAAGAACAATTACAATCTTCTGAGTCAAGCGCAATTAGACAGCCAATTTCTCTTTCCTCCCCACCCGTCAGAACTCAAAAAATTAGTAGCATCATCAGCATGTTCGATTTAAATAAGACCCAGTATCAAAAGCTCAATGCTAATAATTCAAAGATAACTAAAGCACACACAGCCTTCTTACAAGCTAGACAAGATTACAGTCAGCAAATGAGCGAAATCATTCAATTGCAACTAGCTTGCGCCCAAAACTTGCTTAACGACGAATCTTAATATTTCATACCAATTCTCTTTCAACTTGCACCGACTGATTCTTAACTCATCTCTTCCTTGGCGTCCTTGGCGTCTTGGCGGTTCGTTTAAAAATTATTACGTGCATCTTCGGAGAGAATTGATATGAAAATCTAGACTTCTATAGCAATCCTATCTAAATTTTGAAAATTGACGAACCGCCAAGACGCCAAGAGCGCCAAGAAAATAGGATTGCTATATAAAAAGTCTACATCCTTCACTTTTATCATCCATTGCTTGTAATCCGAGGGATAACTACCGTGACAACCGTAGATACGGTACTAAGTAAACACGATAATGGCCTTAACTTCTCCACCTGGTCTTATAACAAAAACCAAGTTTGGAAAGGTTCTTTAGAAACTGTATCTTTTGAGAAACAAACCATCAAAGATAAATTGATGGTATTAAATAAACCCTGCTACATCGTAAAAGTTGCTGGAAAAATCGGTGTCACTAATGAGGGTTATTTATCCCCTGGTGATAATGGCACAACAGCACAAGTAGAACTGCTAACATTTGCAGCACCAATCCGCATTCAACAATTTGGAGATCCCAATTTTCTCTCCTCTCATGGAGTGAAATATGCCTACGTTACCGGCGCAATGGCTGGCGGAATTGCTTCCGAAGAAATGGTCATTGCACTCGGAAAAGAGCAAATTTTGAGTTCCTTTGGTGCAGGTGGTTTAACTCCAGAACGCTTGGAAGCAGCCATAAATCGCATTCAACAAGCCTTACCTCAAGGGCCTTATGCATTTAATTTAATTCACAGTCCCAATGAACCAGCGATTGAACGCCGGGCTGTGGATTTATACCTCAAATATCAAGTAAGAACAGTAGAAGCCTCTGCATTTCTGGACTTAACCCCCAACATTGTTTATTACCGTCTTGCTGGATTGGCATTAAATAACGCCAATCAAATTGAAATCAAAAATAAAATCATTGCCAAAATTTCTCGCCGAGAAGTCGCGACTAAATTTCTGCAACCAGCACCGGCCAGAATAATCAAAGAACTTCTTGAACAAGGGTTAATTACTGAGTTACAAGCAACCCTTGCAGCCAAAGTTCCAATGGCTGATGATATTACCGTCGAGGCTGATTCTGGAGGCCATACAGATAATCGTCCCCTGGTTTGTGTGTTACCTTCTATTATTGCCTTACGAGATGAAATTCAAGCACAATATCATTATCAAACACCTATTAGAATTGGTGTAGCAGGGGGAATTGGGACACCACAATCAGCATTAGCAGCCTTTATGATGGGTGCTGCTTATATAATGACTGGTTCCATTAATCAATCATGCGTTGAATCTGGGGCTTGTGAACATACCAAAAAATTACTAGCCCAAGCAGAAATGGCTGATATGATTATGGCCCCAGCAGCAGATATGTTTGAAATGGGAGTCAAATTGCAAGTTCTCAAACGGGGTACAATGTTCCCCATGCGAGCGCAAAAATTATTTGAACTCTATCGCGCTTATGATTCCATTGAAGAGATTCCTTTGGCAGAAAGAGAGAAATTAGAAAAACAAGTTTTTCGCAAAACTATTGCTGAAGTATGGGAAGGAACTGCGGCTTATCTGTCCCAAAAGAATCCTGAGAAACTTGGAAAAGCAGTTAATAATCCTAAACTGAAAATGGCGTTGATTTTCCGTTGGTATCTAGGATTATCTTCTCGCTGGTCTAGTTCTGGTGAAAAAGGTAGAGAAGTCGATTATCAAATTTGGTGTGGCCCGGCAATGGGCGGTTTCAATGACTGGGTACGTGGTTCTTATCTATCTGAACCAAATAATCGTCGGGTAGTTGATGTAGCTAATCAAATTATGACTGGTGCAGCCTTTTTGTATCGTGTCCAAAATTTGAAAATTCAAGGGCTGCAAGCTTCCAATTATTACAGTCAGTATCACCCTGTTCGTTCTACATCATTGTTGGAGATTTAAAAATGACTATAAAACAGTCTTTCACCGCAGACGATATTCAAATATTTTTGGTATCTAACTTAGCTAAGTTGCTAGGAGTTGCAACTAATGAAATAGATGTAAAAGAACATTTAGAAAACTATGGGTTGGATTCAGCCCAAGCAATGATTCTAGTAAGCAACTTAGAAAAATTGCTCGGATTTCAACCATCTCCATTGCTCTTGTGGCATTACCCAAATATTGAAGCTCTTTCACAGCGTTTAGCTGAAGAAGTACAAGAAGGTTCACCAGCTCAAGATACAAAGGTAGCATCCTCTAATGCCAACGCTGCACCCTCTGTTCTAGATTTAGGTGCTGAGGCTGTTCTTGACCCTACTATTAATCCTGGTGCTGCATCTAATGTCCTTGTGGGTGAACCCAAGAATATCTTTTTAACTGGAGGAACTGGCTTTTTAGGAGCTTTCCTTATCCGGGAATTGCTACAGGAAACCAATGCGGATATTTATTGCTTAGTGCGTGCTGCTAATGCCGAAGAAGGCAAAAGCAAACTCCAAAATAATCTGCAACAGTATGCAATTTGGCATGAAGAATTTAATTCCAGAATTATTCCGATTGTCGGCGATTTATCTTTACCATTGTTAGGTGTTGGTTCGGAACAGTTTCAAATTTTAGCTACCAATATTGATACTATTTATCATAGTGGTGCTTTATTGAATTATGTTTTTCCCTACTCAGCATTGAAAGCAGCCAATGTTTTAGGCACTCAAGAAGTTTTGAGGCTGGCTTGCCAAATTAAAGTTAAGCCTGTACATTACGTTTCTAGTGTTGCTGTTTTTGAATCGACCGCTTATGCTGGCAAGGTTGTAAAAGAACAAGATGAATTCAATCATTGGCAAGGTATTTATCTTGGTTACTCACAAACTAAATGGGTAGCTGAAAAGTTAGTCAAAATTGCTCGTGACCGCGGCCTGCCTGTAACTATCCACAGACCACCATTGATTTCTGGTGATAGCAAAACAGGCATTTGTAACACACATGACTTTATTAACCTGATGACCAAGGGCTGTCTACAAATGGGATATTTCCCTGATGTAGATTATATGTTGGATATGTCTCCTGTAGACTATGTAAGTAAAGCCATTGTTTATCTATCACGCCAAAAAGAATCCATAGGTAAGGCTTTTAATTTACAACATCCCCAACCCGCCGCTTTGAAAATGCTAGTTGAGTGGATACGCTCATTTGGTTATTCAGTTGAGATGATTCCTTACGAAAAATGGCAATCAGAGTTAATCAATAATGTGACTTCTGCTGACAATCCTTTGTACACTCTGCGACCCTTTTTACTAGAACGCTGGTCTGATGAACAACTGACTATTCCTGATTTGTACTTACAAGCTAGAAGACCACACATTAGCTGCCAAGATACTCTTCATGCACTAGCAGGTAGTTCTATTAGTTGTCCACCAATTGATTCTCAATTGTTTATGACTTACACCGCCTACTTGATTCAAACCGGTTTTTTAAATATCGCTTAGTAATTCGCAAATTGCGTAGGATGTGTTATGAGCGTAATGCACCGTCTCAAAAATATCCGGGACGATGCGTTACGGAAGCTGTAAACAACGCCAGTTGCTACAACGGAGGGAACCTCCGCAACGCACTGGCTCCCCTACAAAATAATTTTATTTAGTCCATGTTTTTTAAAACTCAGTACTACTGAATAGCCAATATTTCAGATGCCAGCAACAACTCATACACTAACAGCGGCAATAGAATTGCCCTGTTTTTTTATGCTCAATCATGTAAATTTTTAGGATTCACCCTTTGACAGAAGTAATTGAGGATAGAATGGTTAGTGTTGGGCATAAAAGTTTGATTTTTCCTGCTGACTGCTGTGATTAATCAAAAGCCAGCGCTAGCAGTTTGAAATAACCGAACTTTTTTAATGCTCTACTTATTCGATGTATAAGTCCTAAATTTACGTTTGGATTGCTACATCTATCCAACCCATCACACAAGCATTTGAAAAGGTAATAACTCAAGACATTTCTTGTTGGTTGAGATATTACGCGTACTTAATTGTAGAACGAGAACCACTGTAAATGCAACGCAGCTTCATCAAGTTGAATTCACCAATATTCTTTCATGAACACAACACATAAAACTCAGAGCAAAAAAACTGCTCTTATTACTGGAGCAGCCAATGGTATTGGCTACGAATTAGCATGTATTTTTGCTGCTCATGATTACAATCTGGTCTTAGTAGACAGAAACGGGTTAAAGCTTGTAGAAATTGCAGCTAATTTCCAAGAAGAATTCGGAAATTTTGCCAAAACTATTGTCAAGGATTTATCTATATCAACAGCTCCTGAAGAAATCTTCACGGAATTGCAACTCGCCGATATTTATATTGATGTGCTAGTCAATAATGCTGGATTTGGTATCTATGGATTATTTCACCAAACAGACCTGGCTACTGAATTGGAAATGTTACAGGTAAATTTGGTGTGCCTTACCCATTTAACCAAGCTATTTGTGAAGCACATGGTAAAGCAAGGTGAAGGTAAAATACTAAATGTTGCCTCAGCTGCTGCTTTTCAACCAGGGCCTTTGATGGCTGTTTATTTTGCTACTAAAGCTTATATCTTATCTTTTTCTGAAGCGATCGCTAATGAATTAGAAGGTACAGGTGTCACTGTAACAGTTCTTTGCCCAGGCTCAACCGCATCCGCCTTTCATGAAAGAACCGGAATGGCTGACTCTAAGTTGCTCAAGGGTAAGAGGATGATGGATGCACAAACAGTAGCCGAAATTGGTTTTCGCGCCTTAATGAAGGGCAAAACTATTGCAATTCCTGGGTTTATGAATAAACTACTTGCAAAAAGCGTCAGATTTGTACCTAGAAAACTGGTAACAAAAATTGTGCGAAATATGCAGGAAGATAAGTAAGCAGGTTGTCATTTGTCATTGGTCATTTGTCTGCAAAATGTCTCTTGTTTCACCACCAGAGGAGCTTAATCAACATCAATATTGCCAGCATTTTAAATTCCAGCCAAAATTCGCTACTGCAACAGCAGCCACATAATTGTTAGCAGGTACTAGTTCAAAAAGACTCCAGTCTTCAGTTATCCGTAACTTGGCTGATTCTGTGGGAGTTAAGGATACTTCAATTTGCTCTAACTGGGATAGTCCGTCTCCAGTTGCTTTTAAATAAGCTTCCTTACAAGTCCAGTAACGGAAAAATACCTCTTGCTGTTGGTTTTGAGATAGCGATCGCAACATCTCATATTCTCTCGGTAAAAAGAACCGTTTGGCAAGGGCTTCTAGATCAGACATCGGGCGAATATATTCTAGGTCTACACCAATTTCTCTAGTACAATTCACCGCACACAAACCCAACCCTTGGGAATGAGACAAGTTAAACGCCAGTCCACTATCGGCAAATGTATCTGCTAATACTGGTTTGCCACGCTGTTGATAATTAAACTGTACTTGTCGGGGCTGGATATCCAAATAGCGACCTAATATAGTTCGGAGAATACCACGACCAGCAATGAAACGCTGCCGATGTTCCTGAAAATAGAACCGTTCAGCACGAGCCATTTCGTCACTGGAAAGAGTCGCTGCTAAATTTTGCAGCTGTGCTTCTGGTTGCTCAAGGTCTATACGCCAGACATGAATCTCATCCAGTTGCAAAGTTAAATCTGTCGGTGCAGTTAGCCAAATATCATTAGAAGCGGTCATTGAGTCAAAAAATCAAGGGAGTTGTACTCTAGTACTTTGTTTAATTACGACGATTATCAATGGATCTAGTTTGACGCTTTAGCGCTACTATACAATGCGCCAGACCAACGCGGTAAGCGTAGCCATGCCGTCAGGCTTATCGCTTCGCCGATTCAACGCAGTGTCACAGCTTTTTAAGCTATGATTTTGCAGCGTTGCAGTTAACTGCGCTCGACTATCACGTCCTTGTTATCTTAAATCTTTTCATCAAACTTTAATAAATTTGCAAAACAGAAAGTACTCATATTTCGGCAAAATTTAAATCCGCTTAAAGATATATTTGTACAAAAATGTGTTGTAAATAGTTCTATTAAGAACAATCATCTCTCAACTTATAGCCGCAATTAATAGTCAAAAAATACTTAAAAAACAAATATAAAACGCAATGCTTCACACGCCTAAGACGGGTAATCACTTTCACTGTTTATACAACTGCGCCTGTTTTTATAAAGTCTACCAAAAGAGTTATTAGATATTAAGTATAGCTGTAAACATCACTACTTAATACTGAGTTAAAGTAGCTGTGATTACTTTTACTGACTAATATTTTAATTTATTGCCCTACATATACGTGGCCTGTTTATTACTGTAGGTGTACTATCTTTAACTCAAGGTTAAATCTCCTGAAAGAGAATGCATTAAAACCCTTGACAGAGAATAAGAAATTTTCTTTTAGCTACAACATTAGCTATCACAGTATTACTCCAAGGAATTACGAGAAATGTCTGCAAGTGTTTTACCAGTACCTAAGCTTTGTAAAGGTCAAAGAGTAAGGTTTATCCGTGGGGAAGGCATCATCAAAAATTACCGCTTTGAGTCACGTTGCTGGGAATATTTGGTGGAGATGCCTATGGGGCCAGAGCCAGAAATGGGTCGAGTTGGTTATGAAACCATGATTTGGCTATCTGAAGTAGATATTTGTTCACTGGTAAATCATTTTTCTAGCAAAATGTTAAATCTGGAACAAAAACATTTTGCCAAAGCTTGTTAAAAACTTATTATAACTACTTTTTTCTATAACATAGCGAGGATGAATGATTATTAATTTGGGGTACCTTGCCTTCTTTGTGCTGCTACTGGCAGCGTTACTATTATCAATTAAGGAAATGAGCGTTGCTTTGGATGAAGTAGATGTTGAGCGCTTTACTCTTTGGACAGGGGTTGCTTCTGTCATTGCTGGTTTACCAATAATATTGTGGTAGCTTCTTAGTCAATACCATCCTCTATATTGCAATAGTTTATTTAGGACAATTAGTAAAAACAAGCTAATCTGTTCTATTTTTTAGACTTTCAAACAATACGACTCCATCCGTGGAGTATCCTAGCTGCTAGAATATTTTCTTGTCTATTACCCGATTCGCTTTTCTTCCAGCCATTGTAAAACCCGATTCCATGCCCACCAAGGATCAGAATCTTGTACTTGACGTTGGCATTCTTTGCTGCTCAAATAGCCAACATGACCGCCATACTGAGTGAGTAATAAATCTATTGCGGGATTGCGATCGCAAGCTTCTTTCAATTCTGGTATGATACTTGGGTCAAAAAGTGGGTCATCAGCAGCATATAGAATCAAAGTCGGTTTCGAGATTTGCGGCAATATTTGTAAAGCACTACTAGCTTGGTAATATGCCTCTACAGAAGAAAAACCTAGCCGCTTAATTACCAGTTCATTATCAAAACCCCAAATACTGTTCGCCCGTTCAATCGCTGCTGAGTCAAGGCTTCCAGGATGAGCATCATGTATCCGCCATGCCAGTTTTTTTAAATTTTGGGCAATTCCCGCTTCCAAATATCTGCCGAAGGGCTTTGTAACTAGATAAGATAGCGATCGCTCCGAATCCAAACTCGGACATATCACCATACCACCTCCAATATCGCTATCTTCTAATCCTAAATCTTCATCCTCCCTTATCACCTCACTAGCAACCTTCACCGCCCATAATGCCAATTGTCCTCCTAAAGAATATCCTGTAAACCAAAATTTCCCAGGACATCCCATTGCCTTAGCAGCAGCAGCGATGCGAACAAAATCTTCGCCCTCATACAAACCATCAGAAGTTAGAGTTGGGGACAATTCGGCTGTTTTGCCGTGGGCCCGCCAATCAAATAACACTACAGCGTAGCCTTGAGCGTAAGCTTTACGTCCTAGCACCCTCAGATACCATTCCGTCTCTAACTCTCCAGTAATGCCATAAGTACCGATAATCGTGCTATGAGCATTTTCCGGGATGGCAACTAAGCCAAAAATTGGCACACCTTGGCCACCAACAAAGATTTTCTCGTGATAAGACGGTTCTGGTAATAAAGTAGTACTTTGCCAGTGACGTTTTCCCCACAAAGCAGTGTATACAGTCATTATTAGACCGTTTTGTAAAAACCAAGACGGATTGTAGGGCGGAGTATAACACATCATAGAATATAAGATTTCGTGTAATTGAGTCTTGATTTCACAGTCATTTAATCTTAATATTTATGTAAGATTTAAAAACTTTTTTAGAATCGTTTCAAAAATCTTTGTATCTATCAAAGGTTGTTAATTATCCTTAATAAGTAGTAATAATTTTAAAGAATGCCGAGGATTCTTGTCATAGACGATGACCCAGCGATTTCAGAACTAGTTGCCGTCAACTTGGAAATGGCTGGCTACGATGTTAGTCAAGCTGAAGACGGCATCAAAGGTCAAGCACTGGCTCTCCAGCTGCAACCAGACTTGATCATGCTCGATTTAATGTTGCCCAGAGTAGATGGGTTTACCGTTTGCCAACGCCTACGCCGCGACGATCGCACGTCTGAGATTCCTGTGTTAATGTTGACGGCTTTGAGCCAAACTCAGGACAAGGTGGAAGGCTTTAATGCTGGCGCAGATGACTACCTCACCAAGCCTTTTGAAGTTGAAGAACTGCTAGCGCGGGTGCGGGCACTTTTGCGGCGGACTGACCGCATTCCCCAAGCCGCCAAGCATAGTGAAATTCTCAACTATGGCTCACTCACCTTAGTTCCCGAAAGATTTGAGGCAATATGGTTCAATGAGACGGTGAAATTGACTCACTTGGAATTTGAGTTACTTCACTGCTTATTGCAACGTCACGGTCAAACGGTTTCCCCCAGCGAAATCCTCAGAGAAGTTTGGGGCTACGATCCTGATGATGACATAGAAACGATTCGAGTGCATATTCGCCACTTGAGAACCAAGCTAGAACCAGATCCCCGCCACCCCCGCTATATAAAGACAGTATATGGTGCTGGATACTGTCTTGAATTACCCGGTGTACCTCCAGCAAATGAAGGGGCTTCGGTAACAGTAGTTGAATGAAATTACGTTAAATTTCCTTAACTAAGCCATGAATTAGGCAATAACTCTCAGAAACTCTTATTTTTTTACCGCTTAGTTAAGGTTATTTGTGATATTTACTGATGTGTAGAGATGTTGCAATACAACGTCTCTACAAGCGCATCCTTGATAGTTTAAAATAAAGTGTATTTTGTCAATGAGTTAAAGTACTCAAAGTAAGTTTTGGTTATGCCTTGATCACTTGTACGAAGAAATCCAAGCTATTTTAGACGTGTCTTTAGGCTCGATAACAACCTCTCAACAAGCCTATGAACAGGATGGAATTAATGGACTGTGCTTGAATTACAAAGGTAGAAAGAGCGATCGCTACAATCACCTTGATACAAAAGCTGTGTATCACATGATAATGAAGAAAGATTAAGCAGATTCTTAAAAAACTCTCAATGAGCCAGACTAGTCTAAATTTAGTTGCAATATCTATCTTTCTGATGACCTTATCGGTACTGCTGGGGCCATTCTTGAATTTATCGCCCGCAGTACCGGCGCTTGCTACCTTCGCTATTTTGGGAATAGCCACTTTTGACAGCTTTAGCTTGCAAGGCAAGGGTGGTACTATCTTTTTAGATTGGATTGCTGGTTTTTCAAGTGAACATCGCGATCGCATCGTCCACCACGAAGCAGGGCATTTTTTGGTTGCTTACCTGTTAGGTATTCCCGTTAACGGCTACACCCTCAGCGCATGGGAAGCTTGGAAACAGGGGCAACCTGGACAAGGCGGTGTTAGCTTTGATGATGGCGAATTAGCATCTCAACTGGAAGTGGGTAAAATCAGTGCCCAAATGCTAGACCGCTACTGCACTGTTTGGATGGCGGGTATTGCTGCTGAAACCCTAGTTTTTAATAATGCTGAGGGTGGAGGCGATGATAAAAGTAAGCTGATAGGAGTCTTGACAATTTTGGGATTTTCTGAATCAGTTTATCAGCAGAAATTGCGGTTTCACACCCTGCAAGCAAAAACCCTACTGCAAGAAAATTGGTCTAATTATGAGACTTTAGTTAATGCCATGAGACAACACACTTCGGTAGAAGATTGTCATGCTCAGTTGAGAGTAAGTGGGGAGACAATTAAAAATTAAAAATTAAATAACCTTCCCAATGTCCACTTTTAAGAAGAAACAACTTTTAAATGTGGGACATGAGATAAATAGTTTGAGGCAATAACCCGATTACGTCCAGTAGTTTTAGCTTGTAGCAAGCATTGATCGGCACGATGCAACAGACTTATTCCTTGATCGTCATCCTTAGCTTGCAGATAGGCTGTACCTAGACTAATGGTGACATTAATTGTCAGTTTATTGCTGATTGAAAATGGTTCCTCGGAAACTACCCGATTAAGACGACGGGCGACAACTAGTGCTTCTTCATCGTTAGTGTTAGCCAAAAGAATCACAAATTCTTCGCCACCATAGCGAAATGCTGTGTCTTGACAGCGCAGATTGTGTCGCAGACGGTTACATAGTAGCTGCAAAATGCGATCGCCTACTAAATGCCCGTGAGTATCGTTAACTTTTTTAAAATGATCTACATCTAGAATAATCAAACTCATAGAAGTCTTTTGACTTCTAGCTTTTTTTATTTGCCTGGGTAAGTCCCATTCTAAAGCACGACGATTATTTAATTCTGTCAACGAATCGGCTAAGGCGATCGTTGATAACATATCATTTGTCCGAATCAAATCCCGGTATTTTTGTGCTTTCCGCAAGCCAACAGTTAATTGAGCAAGTATTAGTTCATGATTGGCGGTCAATTCTGCCAAGCTATGGTCTATTTTTTCATCAAGAAGATGCCAAATATAAGCATCGGCTCCTTGGTTTAGTGCCGCAGCAGTCATCTCTAATTCCCTGTGCCAACCCTTATTTCTATCAATAAGCTGCTGGGGACGATCCTCGAAGAGAATACAATATATTGAGGATAGTTTCGTCTGGTCTTTCAACCAACTGCAAAGTTCTATACTGCCATCCAGACTAGCCTGCACAAGTATGATATCGGGTGGCGTAATTTGAATGTGCATGTGCGACACTGCTTGATTAAGATTGTCTATAACTTCTACACTAAAAGCAGTCGCATAACGGATCTGATCTGGAAGTGTAGCGATAAAGTTATTTTTTCCAAAGATCAGAATAGACATATTCATTGCTTTCTTTTTTCATCCTATTTAACTTTTTGAGAAATTAATTTACTAAAACTTGCTGTTCTTATTGGCTAGTACCAAATATGATTTATTCGGTGAGTTCTAGTTGCTGATATATTGCTTTTCTGACACCGAATCTACAATATTTTTCCAACTTTCATCTCTTTTTCAGATTTTATCTTTACTACAGTTTCTAAAACCTACTCTTCTGATAACTAATGTCTTCTTTACAGAAGGCTTTTAAAACAGTAAAAATACTGAATCTTTTTGAAGGATAAAAAACCTCTTTATGTAGTCTCTTAAGTATTATTTCATTGATAAGATTGCCAAAAACATACTTTGTTAAAAAGATCACATTAAGCAAGTAAATTTATTCCTTTAAAGAAAAAACTATAATGCACTAACCTAACCTACAAATACAGATGGAAATTTTAGAGCTTACGCAATAACTCTCTGAAACTCTTATTCCTTTGTGTCCTTTGCGCTATCCTACGGCAAGCAGCTCTATGTCTACATTTTTCCATTATTTTGCGTAATTACTGAATTGAAGTGAAGTTCCACAATATGTTAGTAGAAAAAACAAAAGGTTTCTGTCTAGACTTTTGCAGTGTTCATTTATTTACTTAATTCACATCTTTTTTTGTTTATCACAACCTCATAAATCTAGAAAAGAAAGCTAAATAAAAGACTTTATGTTAAAACCTGCCCCGAATGTAGGTCAATTATTTCATTCCTACCCTATCTACGGGCGGAAAAATATAAAAAATTTTGTTAACGTACCCTAAGATATGAAAATCTCAACTGCTGTGAAAAGTTAGAACCTAATTAATAACCCTCAACAGCATAACCAGCAGCAACAATTACCTATTTGATTGACTCTTCAGAAGCTGCGGATTCCACTGTGACAGTTTCAGCATTAACATCCATATTCACCTTGGCTTCAAGTTCCATAAGATGGATAGATTGAGTAATTATTTCTGCACATCGCTTACAAGCAATATTTGATACTTTTAGTTTTAGTGCCATTTGCTACCTTAGTATGGGGTTTTAAAGTATTTCTTAAGGATTAATCTTAAAGATAAAAATACGATGTTTACGATGGGCTACGCTTAAGCACATCCTGCCCAAGTAAAGTACAGTAGTGATTGAACAACATCATAGCCACTGTATGCATGTCATGGATTGGCATAATTCGCTGGCAGTAATATGAAACAAAATGCAAGAATATATAAAGCTATTTATGAAAATACACCTATCTACTGCCGCTACGCCCAAGTCTAAAGTCTAAAGTTAAAAATACCTATGTCTTCAAATCCTCAGTACTTAAGCGGTAACGAAATTCGCAACATATTTCTCAACTTCTTTGCCCAACGGAATCACCAAATTCTCCCAAGTGCCTCCCTCGTGCCAGAAGATCCAACCGTGCTGCTGACGATCGCGGGGATGCTACCATTTAAGCCGATATTCTTGGGGCAGCGCACACCAGAATTTAAGCGGGCTACGACTTCGCAAAAGTGTATCCGCACCAACGATATCGAAAATGTCGGACGCACCAAACGGCATCAGACGTTTTTTGAGATGCTGGGCAATTTCAGCTTTGGTGATTATTTTAAAGAACAAGCGATCGCTTGGGGTTGGGAAATCTCCACACAAGTCTTTGGCATTTCGCCGCAAAATCTCGTCGTCAGCGTTTTTAAAGATGATGATGAAGCCTTTGGAATTTGGCGCGACCAGATCGGTGTGCCGATAGCGAGAATTAAACGCTTGGGCGAAGATGATAACTTTTGGGTATCTGGGCCGACTGGCCCTTGTGGCCCTTGTTCAGAAATTTATTACGACTTCCACCCAGAACGCGGTGACGAAAATATAGATTTAGAAGACGATTCTCGGTTTATCGAGTTTTACAACCTCGTCTTCATGCAATATAACCGGGATGCCTCCGGGAATTTAACGCCACTGCAAAATAAGAACATCGACACCGGCATGGGTTTGGAGAGAATAGCGCAAATCCTCCAAAAAGTGCCCAATAACTACGAAACTGACCTGATTTTTCCAATTATTCAAACAGCAGCCGAAATTGCTGGCATTGATTACCACAAAAGTGATGAAAAAACCAAAGTTTCTCTAAAAGTGATTGGCGATCACGTTCGTTCTGTTATGCACATGATCGCTGATGAAATTCGCGCTTCCAATGTGGGACGGGGTTATGTGCTGCGGCGGTTAATTCGGCGGGTGGTGCGTCATGGGCGATTAATTGGGATTTCTGGAGAATTTACTACTCAAGTTGCCGAAAGTGCGATCGCTCTTTCTGAATCAGCTTACCCTAATGTGCGCCAACGGGAAGCAGCAATTAAAGCTGAATTGCAACGAGAAGAATCGAATTTCCTCAGAACTTTGGATAGAGGTGAAAAACTCCTAGAAGAAATCATCCAAGAGGTGAAACAGCGAGGGGAAACTCAAATTAGCGGTGAAAGCGCATTTACTCTTTATGATACCTACGGATTCCCTCTCGAACTTACTCAAGAAGTTGCCGAAGAAAATAATCTTACAGTCGATGAAGCGGGATTTGATGCCGAAATGCAAAAGCAGGTGGAACGCGCCAAAGCGGCACACGAAACCATCGACTTAACTGTGCAAGGTTCCCTCGACAAATTAGCAGAACACATCCAAGTCACCGAGTTTTTAGGCTATACCCAATCGGCGGCGACGGCAAAAGTCGAAGCGATTTTGGTAGAAGGTGTTGCCCAAGAGGAAGCAGAAGCGGGGACACAGGTGCAAATTGTCCTTGACAAAACGCCATTTTATGGTGAATCTGGGGGACAAATTGGCGATCGCGGTTATATATCTGGTGATGGTATTGTAGTTCGGGTGGAAGATGTGAAGAAAGAATCTGATTTCTTTGTTCACTTCGGACGCATCGAACGCGGTACACTGCGCGTAGGCGATAATGTTACAGCTCAAATTGATCCGGCTTGTCGCCGTCGCGCCCAAGCTAACCATACCGCAACGCACCTGTTGCAAGCAGCTTTGAAAAAAATTGTTGATGATAGCATATCTCAAGCAGGTTCCCTGGTTTCCTTTGATAGGTTGCGCTTTGACTTCAACTGTCCCCGCGCGTTGACAGCAGAGGAAGTGCAACAAATTGAAGAACAGGTGAATACTTGGATTGCCCAAGCACATGCTGCAAAAGTGGAAGTATTACCTTTAGCAGAGGCGAAAGCTAGGGGTGCTGTTGCCATGTTTGGCGAAAAATACGGCGAGGAAGTGCGCGTGATTGACTTCCCCAACGTATCAATGGAACTATGCGGCGGGACTCATGTGAGTAATACGGCTGAAATTGGCGTGTTCAAGATTATTTCTGAAGCTGGTGTGGCTTCTGGGGTGCGGCGGATTGAAGCTGTTTCGGGGCCAGCAATACTGGATTATCTCAATCTGCGAGATAAAGTAGTTAAAGATTTGAGCGATCGCTTTAAAGTTAAACCCGAAGAAGTAGCAGACAGAATCACAAGTCTGCAAAGCGAACTGAGAAATACCCAAAAGGAATTGGAAAGCTTGAAGGTACAGTTAGCGATCGCAAAATCTGACAGCTTGCTGCAAACAGCCCAAACTGTAGGCGATTCTAAAGTTATTGTCGCCCAATTAGAAGATGTTGATCCAGAATCATTGAAAACCGCAGCCGAACGCTTACTGCAAAAAATCGGTAACGGTGCAGTGGTGCTGGGTTCTGTTCCTGAAGAAGGGAAAGTTAGTATAGTTGCGGCTTTTAGTTCTGAAGTGAACAAAAAAGGTTTGCAAGCTGGTAAATTTGTAGGTGCGATCGCTAAAATCTGCGGTGGCGGTGGCGGTGGAAGACCGAACTTAGCCCAAGCAGGCGGACGCGATGCGAGTAAATTACCAGAAGCGTTGCAACAAGCCGAAAGTGAGTTAAAGTCTGCCTTGGGTTAACCATCTTCTCCTTCAACGACACAGACAGGCGTTGCTGAATTGAAGTATGAATCTAGATGTAGAGACGTAGCAGTGCTACGTCTCTACATGGATTTTGGTATTATGCAAAATCATTTTCATATATGGAATCAGCAAGCCCTACTTACATTCAGCACTATTGTTTGCGAGATATTAAAAATAGTACTTCACAACCCGTATTGCTTAGTGATAGTAGACCGCTAATTCAAATTAAACAACCACAAAATTCTTTTCGGTTAGTGACAATCCACTAGTAAAGACAGCAAATTGTACCTGAGTAAACCCAGCCGCATTGCCATCAAGGTCAAAGAACAGTCCACCTGTAGCGCTGTTGTAGATAAATCGCTCTTCGCTAGTGGTGGCAGATGTTCCGATGGTAAACTCACTTGTCTTAAGTGAACCTATTGATAACCCGCCATCAAAATAAGAAGCTGATACTTGAATCAGTTCATTAGTGGCGTTAAAACCATAAATAGTATCAATTCCTTGATTGTAATTATCGAACGCAAAGGTATCAGTACCAGCTCCTCCAATTAGAGTATCATTGCCAGCACCCCCAGAGAGGGTATCATTGCCACTACCACCCCCAGAGAGGGTATCGTTGCCATTGCTCCCTACAATTAAATCATCGTATTTTGTACCATTAATATCTAATTGTTCGATATTTTTATAACTAACCCGATAAATGCCAGCTGTAATTGCTCCAATGTTAGTAGTGGCATTGAATGTCGTTGTGATCCCGCCTGTAGCATAGTAAGCGTAATCGACTCTCAACAAATCCTCACCTTTACCTCCATCTACAGTTTGAGTCACTAAATCAGAGAGGGTACTATATGAAGATATGGCCGTTACGTAAAAGGAATCATTGCCAACGCCACCTTCTAGGGTGTTATTGCCTCTTAAAAATTTAGCACTCAAGATATCGTTACCAGCGCCACCTTCTAGGGTGTTATTGCCTCTTGAGCGAGAGTCGATGTCGTTGCCATAATATTTGTATTTGCTAGAGATATCAAGATAATCATTGCCATCACCACCATACAGCAGGTTATCGCCTGTTGAACCGCTAGCATTCAA
This sequence comes from Nostoc sp. CmiVER01, assembly GCF_034531135.2. NCBI lineage: Bacteria > Bacillati > Cyanobacteriota > Cyanophyceae > Nostocales > Nostocaceae > Nostoc > Nostoc sp. CmiVER01. The sequence continues at coordinate 32,305 of NZ_JAVRBU020000030.1, read as the reverse complement.
GCTATCGTTACCAGCACCTCCTTCTAGGGTGTTATTGCCTGTTGAGCGAGAGTTGAAGGAGTAGTTAGGAACGTTGTAATAGCTGCCATAAAGGTCAAGATAATCATTGCCATCACCACCATACAGCAAGTTATCGCCTGTTGAACCGCTAGCATTCAAGCTATCGTTACCAGAACCTCCTTTGAGGGTATTATTTCCTGCACGGTCAATGAGAGTATCATTTCCCTCACAGCCAATGAGAATATCGTCACCAGTACCACCTCTAAGTATATCATTACCACTCAATCCGTCGATGATGTCGTCACCCCCCTGACCATTAATGACATCATTGGAATTGTCAAAACCCGTAATTTTATTGTCTAGATCATTCAGGAAGGTAACACTGTTCTTCTTGAAAGGGCTAGTTTGAGTGGAATTAGCATCAAACACATCAAAACTGTCAGTGATGCTGGTTTGTCCATCAAACAAGATATTACCAATAGCTGGTAGTGAAGAAGTTGCTGGCAGATTATCCAGGTTTTCTAAGAGGAAGTTTTGCAGAATGACTTTGCTAATAGGGACATCTTCAAAGGTGATTTCTAAGTTGTTACCATGAGGAGTTAATTGTAGATTTTCAGCAGTAAAGTCACTACCTATAAATTGCAAGGTGTCTAAGGAGGCAATCACATCTGCTGAGGGATTTGAGCCTTTACCCACGCCACCGAAATCAGTGATAATATCAGTGTCGGTGCTTGCATTGTTGTTGCTACCGAAATCATTGATAATATCAGTGCCGTTGCTCCCGTTGTTATCGCCCAAGTTGTAAACAAATTTATCATTTCCCGCGCCACCAGAGAGGAGGTTATCGCCTGTTGAACCGCCAGCACTCAATGTATCGTCACCAGCGCCTCCATTGAGGGTGTTATTGCCTGTTGAACGAGAGTCAAAGTCGTCGAAGTAGCCTGTTGTTATGTAGCGGCCAGAGATATCAAGAAAATCATTGCCATCGCCACCAGAGAGGAGGTTATCGCCTTTTGATCCGCTAGCACCCAATCTATCGTCACCAGCGCCTCCATTGAGGGTGTTATTGCCTGTTGAACGAGAGTCGTCAAAGTCACGATGGGAGGAACTGTAGTCGCCAGAGATGGAGAGAGTATCATTGCCATCACCTCCAGAGAGCAGGTTATCGCCTGTTGAACCGCTAGCATTCAATCTATCGTCACCAGCGCCTCCTTTGAGGGTATTATTGCCTAAAGAACCAGAGTAGATGGAGGAATAATAGCTTAAACCGTCGTTGCTTGATCCCTCATTGCCAGAAATATCAAGAGAATCATTGCCATCGCCTCCAGAGAGCAAGTTATTGCCTTTTGAACCGCTAGCACTCAATGTATCGTCACCAGCGCCACCATTGAGAGTGTTATTGCCTGTTGAACGAGAGTCAATGTATTCTTCGCTATTGCTGTCTTGGTAGCCAGAGATGTTAAGAGAATCATTGCCATCAGCTCCAAAGAGCAGGTTATTACCTGATGAACCTCTAGCACTTAAGCTATCGTTACCAACGCCACCATTGAGGGTGTTATCGCCTGTTGAAAATTCAACATTCAAGATATCATTGCCATAGCCACCAATGAGAATATTATTCCCTGCACCACCACTCAAGGTATCGTTGTCTATACTACCCAGTAGGGTATCATTCCCATTGGTTCCAATCATATTTGCCATAATTTTTCCCGGATTTTCGATTTAATGAGGTTAGGTTATGAAGATTAGACCTCTTGCATAAATCAAGAATAAAGAACCCCACCCCGCATTTGAGTAAAGCAAACGCTCCCCTCCCGAAAAGCTCTTAGGCATTGGGGGTGAGGTGTTAGGGACTTTTGCAAGAGGTCTATTGTTGCTGCTCATTTTCTACGTAGTTATCATTGAGAGATATTACCCAACCAACGCTTAGAGGTAGTTGTGGTTCCCAATAATCACCCTAAAGATGGGTTGCGGATTAGATTTCAACCTCAGTGAAATATTTTATGGCATCCCAAATAGACATACATTTATCTAACGGAGTTTTGCAACGCTTGCAAAACGTGAAAGATTTTGTCGGTGAAAATGTTAACTCTCTAAGTAACTCAGCACAACAAGTTGGGAACTCTTTGAAGGCAACAGCAACTACAACAACTGATAAAGCAATTGATACAGTTACGACAAGTTTAGAACAAACTTGGCAAACTGCCGATAAATTTAAGAGTACAACATCAGGCGCAGTTAAAGATGCGATCGCATCTTCTGTAAGTGATTGGCTGATACAACATCCAATATTTTTTAGATTAGTTCAAATACTAGGTTGTGCTACTAATCACCCAATTATTAGTATAGTGATTTTGTTGTTTGCACTTGCTTTAATTTGGAGCATCATCAAAGCAATCATCCGCTTGATTGAAACAGCTAGTTGGTCAATACTCCAAGTTCCAATAAAATTACTTCAGGCTTTAATCAAAGTTAGTTTTCTATCCTTAACTAAAGTTGGCAGTTTTGCAGTTCAACGAATCACAGCTACTGAAACAATTGATAACCTGCCAGTTTTGCCACCTGAGAATTTTCAACCAAATAAACAACAACGATTAGCAGAAATTTCTAGTCGCTTAGAAGCAATTCAAAAGGAACAACATGAGCTTTTACAAGAAGCCGCAGACTTGATTGCTACCGATACAATTGATATAGAAGTATCAAAAATTAAACAGCTAAAAAGCGTTGAATCACATCTTGGCTGAGTTCGGCTGTGGAACCGGAGGCGACAATACCACCTTTTTGCATAGCGTAATAGTAATCAGCCTGACGGACAAAGTGTAAATGTTGCTCTACCAATAAAACAGAAATGCCTGTAGTTTCGACGATGCGACGGACTGCGGCTTCAATTTCTAGGATGATGGAGGGTTGAATACCTTCGGTGGGTTCATCCAAGACGAGTAATTGAGGTTCTCCCATTAAAGCACGAGCGATCGCTAATTGTTGCTGCTGTCCACCACTCAAATCACCACCCATCCGCGAAAGCATGGTTTTTAACACCGGAAATAAGCTAAAAACTTCTTCTGGAATTTCTGTTTTTTTTACTGGTTTACGTCTAGCTTCCAACCCCAGCAGCAGATTTTCTTTGACTGTCAACCGGGGGATAATCTCTCGTCCTTGGGGAACATAACCAATTCCCAACTTTGCCCTTTGGTCTGGAGATTTTGAGTTGATTAATTCTCCAGCTAAGTTAATAGTACCACTGCGGGGTTTGAGTAAACCCATAATTGTTTTTAGTAATGTGGATTTTCCTACACCATTGCGTCCAATCAGGCATACCATTTGCCCCGATGGTACACTTAAATCTACATTGCGAAGAATATGGCTTTCGCCGTAATAAACATCAAGGTTAGAGATTTTTAGCATTATAAAATTCAGTTTGTATTAAAAAAATCTCAATGAGTAAAGAGGGTAGGGACTGCCGCGAGACGTTCAAACCGAAACTTATAAAGCAGAATCAAAAATTTGTTGTGCTGTAAAGTTGAGTTGGGGAAATAAAGGCGATACAATAAAATTATTTCCCCTAAACACAGTAATTTGATAATCTCCATCAACTAATTCGCAAATTGTAATAGTTTTTTGTTTAGGATTACCAGTAAATCTTTTGCCACCGATCGCAGCATAATCTACAATCCAATACTCAGGAATCCCCATCTCTTCGTAATCTCTGAACTTGTCATAGTAGTCGTCTCGCCAGTTAGTACTAACCCTTACGGGTTCGTCAGTTGCTTCAACGCGGGGAACCCGCGCAACGCACTGACTCACAACTTCAACAGCTAGTGGGATAGATGCAGCTTGAATAACAGTCGATTGCTTTCTCCACAGAGGTTCATTCACGAGATTGTCATGATTTAATAGCAAAATGTCAGGAGAATAGGTTGAGTTGTTGCTCTGAATTTTGACAAAGGCAGTTTTGGGGATGCGAAACGGAAGTCCCATTTGCAAGAACTGGAAGGTTATTTGTGCCGCCAAAAATCCAACAACATTTTCGTGTTCACCAGTTGGGGGTGGCATTTCTACAATGACTCCTTTATGTAGTTCATATCGCGCCCCGTTTGAGGGATACCACTCGATAAATTGTTCAAAGGTTACTAACTTGGGTAGGGTTTGAGTCATAGTTACCACCTCCACATATATTTGACTTTACCATCGCTGCCCCTGGATTGTGCCACAAGATAAGAGATATACCAGTAAGCTTTATTAGAATACTGAAGCCACTACTCCCAAGTCTGTAGCGGCTACTCCCAAGTCTGTAGTGACTATTCCCAAGTCTGTAGTGACTATTCCCAAGTCTGTAGCGACTACTCCCAAGTCTGTAGTGGCTACTCTCAAGTCTGTAGCGACTACTCCCAAGTCTGTAGCGACTACTCTCAAGTCTGTAGCGACTACTCTCAAGTCTGTAGCGACTACTCTCGTATTTTCTACCTTTTGCCTCTTGCCTTCGTCTAATTATATACCGAAATATTACTGATATCAGCTAAAAATTTTACGATCAGAAATTTGCTATCAAGTATGGCAAAGACAGCGCTGAATATGAAATGGCGGGTGGAGTTCGCAATAGCGATCGCCTCCGCAAAATGAGAGCGAGCCGCTTAAAAAATATTGCTGAACAAGCATCAGATAAAAATGCTAAAACTGCATAGAAAATGAGGTAATACCATTTTGGATTTGGGATTTGAGATTTTGGATTGAACAATCTAAAATCTCAAAAGTGTTTCTACCTCTGGCTGAAGCAAGCTTTTTATCACAATTGGGATCTCCAAAATTTTCCATTTGATCGCCAGACACTAGAAATTGCTATAGAAGATATAGAGATGAAAATTTCACACAGAGGTGCAACGCAGTGTTAGCCTATTGCCCCAACAAACGAGTAAAACCTTCTTGCTCAAAGTGTTTATCAGTTGTTAATGCCTCTATAATTCCTTGCCTACGCATCAACACAAAGCTTACAGCATCACATAATGAATAGGTTTTATCCTGTCTTGCTAACAATAAATCTATTGCTTCTCGATGTAGCGGCTCATCAACCCATATAATTTGAACGTTTGAATTGTTGATCAGTTCAAGGCTGTATGACAATACAATTGAACGGGAAAAGCCTCGAACCAATGCTAGAGCCACTAATTCTGCTAGAACATAGTTGTGCGTAAGCCGAATTCTGCTTGTAGTAGCAATCAGTTCAACTGCCCTTTGATGTTGTGGCTCATCTTTATGGAGAAAGCAGAGCAATCCTGACGTATCAAGCAGCATAATCTACATTCCAATGCTTAAAAGTCATTGGTGTAAGCTTTTGCCAAGTCAGCATCAATGCTTTCGTTATCTATACCTGTGGCATAACCCAAGCTAATTGCACCTGCATAACTAAGTAAACGTTGATGTGCTTCTTCTGGCTGAACTTCTGGTTGTAGCTTTGCAGCAGTCAGAAGACGATGCTGCCCATCAAGAGATGTAACAATCAATTCTGCTACCGAAAGCCCAACAGCATCGGCTTGCTGCTGCAAAGCTGCATAGACATCATCACTTAATTCCAGTGTTAGCAGTTGGCTCATAGGAATAAACGATTTCAACTAAAGCTAGGGCAATTATAGCTTTTTTCTTCACAAATATCGGTCGGGTGCGGGTGTATGCGCGTTGTTAGGCTGCTGGAAGGCAATGTTAAAAAGATTTCAATTAATCAAAGAAATCCCCTGTGTCTAGCAATGCTCCACATCTTGCACAAACTAAATGCCAAGAAAGACCGCCACCAAACTGAGAATGAAACCATCGCCCTTCGTTGTCATTGAAAATATGTCCTTCTGCACTAGTGCAAGGCGATGAAGCATATCGGATCATTCGTAAACGGCTTTCAAAAAGATCAAATTCATCTGGAGGAATATCTTCAAGTTCTATTTTCTCTAATGCTTTATAAGGATCTATGTGGTAATAGACATTATTTTTGGCAAAAATGATGAGATTTTCATGAGGCTTGCGATTGTCCTTACTTGAAAAATCTGTGTGGTTGTCTGTTACAAAATGGAAATAATCTTTATTCTCAATTGATTCAGTTTCTTTAACCCAATTCTCGAATTGAAGATAGATTACAGTATCTGCAACTGAGTTTTTGCCTTTATGGCAAGGAGCTTTTTTTTCAAGAGCAATTTGAGCAGCATTTGCTAATATTTCAGTAGAACTAGACAATTTTATAGTGTTTTTGTGGTCAAAAGTACTTTCGATTATGCTTAACGCATTTACACCTTCTTTGCCATCTGATTTTATATTCTCATTAGCTTTATCTAGAAGAAGCAGAAAAGTTGAACGCTCCGAACCATCAAGATAATCTTGAATCTTTTTAGCATTATTTAGGTGACTTTTTAACGAGCTTGTGTATTTGCTAACAATAGTATCTTTGTGACGACTGTACTCTTCAACAGTTACATTAGAAAGCAGTATTTTTAATTTATTTTGGTTAAGACCAGATAGAATACTCTTCAACAGAGGACGTGATTCTGGTTTTTGAGCTAAATTTAACCAAATACATGTATCGAAGAGAATATATTGCATTGTTACACTTAACAAAATAAATGTATATGATTATACTAAAATAGGTGCGTGTGTAACTACTGGTTGTTTGGCTAACTGGAATATATAGCTCATACTTCATAACATACAGATGCTAGGCAAAGCAAATGACCCAAACGGCGAAAAACCAAAAACTGCTGACCTTTGAGGAGTATCTTGCCTATGACGATGGTACAGACACGCGCTATGAGTTGGTGGATGGAGAACTAGTCGAGATGCCACCAGAAAGTCAGGAAAATAGCAATCTGGCAAGATTTCTATTCGTTGAACTCCTAAAACATTTCGCATTTTATTTAGTTGCTCATAAGGATACAGAAATTGAGGTGGCGGGGCGACGGGCGAGATGTCGTTTACCTGACTTAATGGTTCACACAGAAGAATCTTATGCTGCGCTTATCGGTGCTACTCGTGCTACCCTCACCCGTGATATGCCACCGCCTGCGCTAGTGATTGAAATTGTTTCACCGGGGACAGCAAACAGTGTTCGTGATTATCGGTACAAGCGGACGGAGTATGCTGCTAGGGAAATATTAGAGTATTGGATTGTTGACCCACAGATGCAACAAATTACAATTTGCCAGTGGGTAGAGGGACAGTATGAGGATAGGATATTTACAGGTGCGGCTTGCATAGAATCAGTGGTAATTGTTGATTGGATGCTAACAGTAGAGCAGGTGTTTAAGAGCGCAAACCGACCAGAATTACTAGGGAAATAGAAAATGCAATCGCGCAGCTTAACGTACCCCTACCGGGAAGCAAGCTAGCAAGAGCGTCTCATTGGCGCAGCCTCTCGTAGAGAAGAGAAGTTATGGCATTTTTTAATCTTCCTGTTTTCCTAAATAAGAACTAATTCACTAATTTACAGTAATTTTGAGATTACTTGGTGGACATTAGGCATTAGGCTATTATTTAGGTTCCAGTTTATGGAACCTAATTCAGTTTAAAAGCTTTGTTGCAATGCCTCTTAAGTTACATAACTATGAGTGGGAAGGAGAACGTTTAGTCCAGAGAGAAACTGAACCTCATCATATTGCTGGTGTATTAGCTAAAATTCGATGGGTGCTAGAAAACTCAGATTGCGATTGGGAAGATGTTTACTCAGGTTATTATGAGTGCGAAGAAGATGGAACGGTTACTTTTTATGAGGGTGAAAGTGCTGAAGCCGGTAATCCAGGAATATGGACTTATGTAGTTTATAGCTGTCCTGTTGGCTCAGAAGAGGTAGTAAAAGATCCAGATATAAACACTTTAGCTCCAGCATTGGAGATGCAACAGCTTAAATATAAGCTTATTTTTGAAGAATTAGCAGAGTATAGGCAACAACTTGGTCTGACTCCAGCAGGTAGTGAGGACGATCGCGCTACAATCGCAAAGTTAGAGATAGGTAGTAGCGTATTTTTTGGTATCAGTGCTGGCAGCAATCCCAATCGCAGAAAGATTACACTTAAAGTAAATCCAATTAGTCGCACACACGCTGAAGCTGATGCTTTCCAACAAGCCTTTGATGCAGGATTAAGAGGAGACCGAGCGCGTTTAATAGTCGATCGGGATCTTTGCAGAGCATGTGGTCAGAACGGAGGTGTGAAAGGAATGGCTAGACAGCTTGGTTTAGAAGAAATAGAAGTTATTAGCCCTAGCGGTCGTCAGACAATTACATTGAAGTGAGGTTAATTATGTTCATAACAAAATTTTCAGTTGAAGATTGGATTGGAAATCAGAACAAGGGTTGTGTAGAGCAAGCGCATAGTTGGAAAGAAATAGAATCAGCTATTAGAGAGTTAGACGGGCATCACAAAACACTTGTAACCTTAGAAACAGATAGCGAAACTCACATGGCTGTAGGTGGTGGCTTAGGAAAATATGTAGTCTATTTGACATTTGATAATGAGAGTTTTCACTATCTTGTTGACCCATCTAAATCAGATATAGATGAATTCGTGATAGTTGGGGGGCAAGAAGGTGTTTATCCAGCTTCGTCCTGCGTTGACCTGAATACAACCCTTAAAGCTGCCAAAGCTTTCGTGGAGCTTGGGACAATGGAAGAATCTGTTATTTGGGAAAAAGATGAAGTTGTTGAGCGGGTATAAAAATGCGTATTGCGAATTGTTTCATTCTTCCTGTTTTCCCAAATAAACCTCAATTACACGAGAATCATTTTGAACTTCCTCAAAATTTCCTTCGCACAGCACCGAACCTTCATGTAAGACTGTTACTTTCTTGGCAATTTGACGCACAAATTCCATATCGTGTTCAATTACTAAAATGGAATGACTTTGTGCTAGTGCTAAAAGTAATTCGCCAATATTGTAAGTTTCTTCATCTGTTAAACCAGCAACGGGTTCATCAACAAGTAATAAGTCTGGAGACTGTGCTACTAACATCCCAATTTCTAAACGCTGCTTTTCGCCGTGGGAAAGTAAACCTGCTCTGATGTCAGCTTTAGGAGTTAAACCGATGGTTTCTAATAATCCTTTAATACTATTCTTTTCAGCAGTATTAGAATGTCCAAACAAAGTAGAAAAGACATTTTTATTTTTGTTACTGGTAATTTCTAGATTTTCGCGGGGCGTTAAATTTAAGTAAATTCGGGGTGTTTGAAACTTGCGCCCAATTCCCAATCGGGCAATTTTATATTCAGGTAAAGAACGTAGATTTTTACCTTTGAACATAACTCGCCCAATGGTTGGTTGCACTTTCCCCGTAATCACATCCAGAAATGTTGTCTTTCCTGCACCATTGGGGCCAATTACTACTCGTAATTCGCCCACATCCATACTAAAGTTAAGCTGATTTAGCGCCTTAAAACCGTCAAAACTAACAGTTACGTTTTCAGTTTCCAATATTTTCGCGTTCATGTTGCACTTCGGGGTCTTCTTCCAAGGTGGGATATGTAGCAATTTGTTGACGGCGGTGGAAAAGAGAAATATTCTGACTACGCAACCATCCCACTATACCGTCAGGAAGCACTGTAACAACTATCAAAAATAGTGCGCCTTGAAAAAATAGCCAGATTTCTGCAAATTGTTCACTTAAAAAAGTCCGGGCATAATTTACTAACAAAGTTCCAACAATCGCGCCAACTAAAGTAGCGCGTCCGCCTACAGCTACCCAAATCACCATTTCAATCGAAAAGGCAATATCCATTGCTCTAGGTGATATAGAACCACTCTGAATGGTGTAAAATGCTCCTGCTATGCCTGCGATCGCACCTGAAACTGCAAACACCAATACCTTAAAATCTGTAGGGTCATAGCCAGAAAATCTTACCCGACTTTCATCATCACGGATAGCTATCAACAATCTGCCAAAGCGTCCAATTGTCAACCAGCGACAAACTCCGTAGGTGGCTGCAAGAAACAGCACCGTCAGCATGTAGAAAACAAACTGCGTTTTCGCATCACTGACCGTTGCCCCAAACAAAGTTGTAAAATCTATCAGTCCATTTGTACCGTTGAAAAATTGTTGTTGACCGTTAAAGAAGTTGAAAAATACAATAGTTCCGGCTTGAGTCAAGATAGAAAAATAAACTCCCTTGAGGCGATTTCGGAAAACCAAATATCCCAACAATCCCGCCAACAACCCTGGAATTATTACCACAAAAGCTACTGTCAAAGGAAAAGAATAAAAAGGTTTCCAAAAAGCGGGAAGTTCCGTAACCCCATAAAGACTCATGAAATCAGGCAATTCACCAGTAGGGACTTGCAGCTTTAGGTACATTGCGATCGCATATCCACCCAAACCAAAAAAAATACCATGTCCCAAACTCAATAAACCAGTATACCCCCAAATCAAATCGATACCCAAAGCCACAATCGCCAGCGACAAAAATCGTCCCAACAAATTTAGACGAAACTCCGTCAGCAACAATGGCACAATAATAATGAGGAAAAGTGCGATCGTAACCACTACCCCCACCTCAATTAATAATCCTCCTCTCTTCTTTCTCATCTTGGCGTCCTTGGCGTCTTGGCGGTTCGTTTTAAACATCAACAGTACGTCCCTTCTGCGGAAAAATCCCCCCAGGCTTCCACTGTAAAAACACAATAATCAGTGCAAACACCATCACCTTAGCCATACTCGTCGTCGCAAAAAAGCTAAACAAATCAGCCAAAGGCTTAACAGGACTCAACAACAAAGCCAGAGTCCCAGAACCAATTAAAAAATTAGCCGTACCAATACCCAACGCCGCCACAATCGTCCCGGCTAAATTTCCCACACCCCCAACTACAACCACCATAAAAGTATCAATAATATAGTTTTGTCCCGTATTTGGCCCTACAGAACCAAGCAAACTAATTGCACATCCAGCCACACCAGCTAAACCAGAACCTAGTGCAAAAGTAATTGCATCAACCTTTTGAGTTGGGATACCCAAACAAGCACTCATACTGCGGTTTTGCGTCACAGCCCGAATTTTTAAACCCCAGGTAGAACGTTGCAAGAATAGATAAATTCCCGCCACACAGATTATTGTTAAACCGATAATAAATAACCTAGCAAAGGGTAACTGCACACCACCTAAAGACATCCCTCCCTGCAACCAAGTAGGCGCAGTCACATCCACATTTTGAGCGCCAAACCAAGGTTGAGTCACTGCTAACTGATAAGTTTGACTCAATAAATTGCCTGTTGCTATTGTCACCCCCAGCGATAATAAAAATATTACCGCCACAATCCAGTTACGAACTCTTCCCAAATCAGTGCGAGAATTTAAAATCCATAAACCTCCAAAAAATAACAAAGAAAATAAGCCTATAGCAATTATCAATACCCAATTTACACTGCGAACAAACTGCTGAAAAATTAAACTCACTCCCCAAGTTGCCAATAGAGTTTCTAATGGTCTTCCATAGAGATAACGAATCACGCCTTTCTCTAAAATTAATCCCACAGTACCCGTGAAAATAAAAGCGATAATCAAAGCCAAAAATATATAGACTTCAAACCATACTCCGCCTAACTGTTTACATGCATTTTGCACAACAAATGTTGTATAAGCGCCGAACATCATCAATTCACCATGTGCCATATTGATAACGCCCATCAATCCAAATATAATGGCTAGTCCCAATGCAGCAATTAATAATACAGCGCCAATACTAATACCATTAAATACAGCTTCTAAAAATCCTGCTAACACTTATTTCTCCTACATATTTTCATTAGTCATGTATCATCTGTTATTCACTAATGACTAATGACTAATGACCAATGACCAATGACTAAGAAATTAAACTTTCTTGTACTTACCACCCTTAGCCGGGTCACTCCAATCACAAGCAAATCCCTTAGTCTCTTTTACAAATTGATTCCAAGGAACTGGCTCAACTGCTGTCGGAGTAGCATAAACAATATCAAACAAACCATCTTGTCTTACTTGACCAATCCGCACAACTTTGGATATGTGATGATTGGCGTCCATTGTCACTTTACCTTCAGGTGCATCTATAGTTTGACCATAGGCCGCAGCACTCACTTTCGCTATGTCTGTAGTACCAGCTTTTTCTACTGCTTGCTTCCACAAATAAATAGCGATGTATGCTGCTTCCATTGGGTCATTTACCACCCGATTTTCACCGTATTCTTTCTTAAAAGCTGCAACAAACTTTTTGTTAGCAGGTGTGTCTACTGTTTGAAAATAGTTCCAAGCTGCATAGTGACCTTTGAGATACTCTACACCAATTGCTTTAACTTCTTCTTCAGCAATACTGACAGACATGGAAGGATATTTTTCTGGTGTCAATCCCGCACCTTTCAATTGTTTGAAGAAAGCAACATTGCTATCACCATTCAGAGTATTGTAAATTACACCTCCATTAGGCAAAGCTTGCTTAATTTTAGTGATAATTGGTGTAACTTCTGTATTGCCAAGAGGTAAATAATCTTCACCAACTGTTTTTCCGCCCAAAGCTTCTAATTGAGCTTTAATAATTGTATTAGCAGTACGGGGAAAAACGTAGTCAGAGCCAACTAAGAAGAATTCTTTTCCTTTATTTTTTAACAGCCAATCAACTGATGGTTCAATTTGTTGATTTGGAGCAGCACCAGTGTAAAAAATATTTTTAGAACACTCTTGACCTTCATATTGCACAGGATACCAGAGCATGTGATTTTTGCTCTCGAATACTGGCTTAACATTCTTGCGGCTAGCAGATGTCCAACAACCAAAAACTACAGCGACTTTATCTTGATCGATTAGCTTAGTTGCCTTTTCTCTAAAAGTATCCCAGTTAGAAGCACCATCTTCGGTGACTGCTTCGATTTGTTTACCTAAGACACCACCAGCAGCGTTAATTTCTTTGATTGCTAATTTTTCCGCATCGACAACGCTTTTTTCACTAATAGCCATTGTGCCACTAAGGGAGTGCAAAATACCTATTTTGATTGTGCCACCAGCAGTAGCAGCAGCTGGAGATGCAGTAGGAGGTGCGGCTGGACTCTCTGTAGCAGTTGGGGAATTATTCGCGCAAGCCTTCAGAAAAAAGCTGCTTCCAAAAGTTAAAGAACCGTAGATTAAAAACTTGCGTCGGTTAAATTGTCTTCTCATCTTTGTATGAATTTTCCTGTAGATGAATCAGCTAACTTAATAGAAAGCTGACAATATCAAACTTTAAAGTGTGATAATAGTGCGATAGTTTACTAGTAAAAAGTGACGTCTTATACAAAAATCTTTGTTTTTGTAATAAAAAATAAACTTTTTCAGATTAAGCTTTGTTAACTTTATAAAGATTCTCATATCTATGCAACACGTTATGGAAGAACAAAAGCTTTCTCTTTCACAAACGTCTTTGATTCTAGACAGTTAAAAACTGCTAAGTATCTAGGCATAAGGGACTTCCAAGTAAAAAAATATTCCATAGCAGAGGGACAAGGAAGACAAGGAAGAAAGAAGTCTAGTTGAGTAGACAAATTGGATAATTTATTTTTTGGAGTTCCCTAAATAAATTTCAAGTTTGTAGTAAGGACTTTAGTCCCAATAATCCTTGCTCTGAGCGATAAATCGCTCACTACAAACTAGGAATTTATTTTATTTATCTTTTTTCAAAATTCTGATCTGTGCTGAACAAATAGCTAGTTAACACAACAATAGTTTTAATCAACTACTGCTATTACTCAGATATTCCTGGTTCAATCCGTGCGCCAAGCTGAAGAATTCGTCCAAGGTCGTCAGCGTTTCGCCAGGTTTCGACGATTTTGCCGTCGGCAATATAATGAATGAATGTAACAGTGAATATCTGCTGACGGCCGCGACTAGGTATGCCAAAAAAACTCTCTTGGATGCAGGTATTAGTCGCACGCACAACAACTTTGTCACCTTCAGCGATTACGTCTTCAATTGTCCATTTCTGCTGGATAGGGCCAAATGAACCAAAGAGTTTGCGTACCCCTTCAGGGCCAAGGGGAAGTCCTGGTAAACTACCGTGGATTTTCCAATTCGGGGCGGTTATCTCGCAAATTTCTTCGATTTTATGCTCGCTAATAAGTTCCATCCATCGTTGAGCAATGATTTTGTTGTCCTCAATGGAAGACATTGCTGCTGTTCCTTTACTGAAAATTAGGCGAACTCTAGTTATTTATTTAGACAGACAAGCTGGACTATTGTCAATTAACCAAGTTTAAGATTGAATTAAAATCATTGCACCATATATCTCTATTCTTAGAAGAGGGATAGCTTTACAAACGTGCCATTCGTCTCTAAAAATTTTTTTTCAATAGCCAAATTATAATTATTCTCAACTAATTCCTAAAAATGATGATCATTTGAATTCTGTATAGTTTATTTTCTGGAAGTCCTTTAGCGCATCTTTTGCTCAAGGAACTCTAGAAAGACCTTGACTTTTGTGGGAATATATTTTCGGCTAGGATAAAGTGCATTAATTGGGACTGGAGCCAGTGACCATTGAGGCAAGACGTTTACTATATCCCCACCCTGTAACTTCTGCTGAAACAGAAATTCCGGCAGCAGCCCAATTCCTACTCCAGCAACGATCGCTTGATAAATGGGGGCAACGTCATTGCTGAGTAGTCGTGGACGAAAGGAGAGCGTTATTGTTTCCTGCTGTTCATTGTGCAATGTCCAGGTCACATTGTTCTGACGATGAGCCATACAAAGCAACGCATGACCGGTCAAATCAGCGATCGCTTTTGGTTCGCCAGCGGTTTTGAGATAGGTCGCGCTGGCAAAGAGTTTCATGCGATCTGTGCTAATCCGCCGCACGATCAGGGATGAATCGTGCAATTCCCCAATCCGAATCGCTAGATCGTATCCTTCTTTCACAATATCTTTGTATTCAGTCGTTGCATGGAGAATCACTTGAATATTGGGGTAGGTCAGCAGAAACTCTGGCAAATTTGGTGCGAGAAAAGACTGCACAAACAAGACGGTGGCTGTCACTCGCATAATACCTTGCGGATGCTCCTGGAGGCTCGCGATCGCATCATTACCGTCATGTAACGCATCAAGAATGGGTAAACAGTTTTCGTAATACAGCCGTCCTTCTTCAGTTAGAGAAACCCGTCGCGTGGTGCGATGAAATAATCGGACTTTTAGCCGTTGCTCTAGCTCATTGACCTTCACACTGACGGTAGATTTAGGCAAGTCCAGCGATCGTGCTGCTGCGACAAATCCTCCCAGTTGTGCGACTTTGAGAAATACTAAAACAGCATTCAAATCGTCCATAACCTGCACTCACTGCGATGAGAGTATCTGCACTCTGCTATTGTCCAATATTACAAACAATCAATTCATAAAAACCACCTTTATCTATACAAGTTGATTAATCATACTAAAAGATGTCAAGTACAGCGTTACATAGGATAGTTAAAACATGAAAGTCTTAGTCATAGGAGCCGCCGGCAAGACCGGTAGAGCTGTAGTCGAACAGGCTGTGGCCGCTGGTCATCAGGTCACGGCCTTCGTTCACAAAGCTGACGAATACGAAGTCTCGGATGTTCGCGTCATTGAAGGTGACGCCACCGACAATGACGCAATGGATGCAGCAGTCCTCGGTCAAGACGCTGTTATTGACACGATTGGCGGCAAAACGCCTTACAAGGCAACTACGCTTGAATCGAGTGCCGCCAAGACAATCATTGCTTCCATGCAGCGAAACGGTGTGCGCCGTCTGGTGGTAACTTCAATGATTGGCGAAGGGGATAGTGAGGCGAATGCCACTCTGTATGAGCGTTTACTGATTTCGACCTTTTTGCGTGGCGCAGATAAGGACAAAGCGGCAATGGAGTCTGCTGTCGAGTCGAGCGGTCTGGAGTGGGTGATTCTTCGCCCAGCCCTCCTCAACGACGACCCCGCCAAGGGGAACGTTCGAGTCTTCGATGCCGAAACGGGCGAGAAGGCCCATAAAATTACCCGTGCCGACTTGGCTGCCTTCATGCTTGCCCAGCTTGACAGTAACGAATACCTCCATCAAGCCGTGACGATCGCAAATAGCTAAGAACTCTTTGGCTACACTCTCTTTTTGGGCCAGCAGCGTGTTCGTTACAAATCATTAGTGAGAACAATCATTATGTTTACAACAGAAACCAGTGCAAAGGATGAAGCGGCAATCAAAGCAGTGATGACAACATTTGCCGAGGCGTGGAACGCTAAAGATGCGGAGCACTTGGTGACGTTGTTTGCCGAGGATATCGATTTCGTGGATGTCATGGGTCGTTGGTATAAAGGGCGGATCGAGACGAAACAAGCACACGCGCAGGCGCTGGCGTCGTTCTTAAGCGATAACCAGATGACTATTACTGACACCCAAATTAAATTCTTCACCCCGGATATGGCAGTCGCACATACCACTTGGGAAACTACTGGACAGAAGAATCCTGATGAAGTACATCGAATAGAAAATACAGGTGTCTGGACAGCCGTAACAACCCGCAAGGAGAACACCTGGCAGATTACCGCTTTCCACAACACAGGGACTGTGCCAATTTCTGAATGAAGCGTGACAGGCGGCTGCGGCCCAGGGCAAACGCACCACACTTAAACAGAATTGTTCGAGACAAAACAATAGCATGAATAATACGAAACTTGAAATTGCCTTCGGGGAATACGACCGGACTCGCATTTTGGCGGATGGCACTGTCAAAATTGATGGAGTCGATGCCACCTTTCACAGCAACCCCATCGTCACCGAAGTTTTTGAAGGCATGATCCGAAAGCATGCCTTTGACGTGTCGGAACTTGGAATGACGTATTTTTTACGCACGATGGATTTTGAAGAACCGCCTTTCATCGCCATTCCTGTATTCCCGAATCGCTGTTTCCGGCACTCGGCGATTTACATCAACAAGGCGAGCGGCATCAAAACACCGAACGATCTTGTGGGCAAAACCATCGGTGAGTTTGCGGTCTACGGTCACGACGCGGGTGTGTGGCCCAAGGGGATATTGTCGGACGACTATGGCGTAACGCCCGACCAGTGCCGTTGGATCGTTGGCACGCTTGACTGGCCCTTGAAGCCGATTGACTTCATTCCGCACCCGCATCCTGCGAACGTTGAAGTTGAACAGGCTCCCGAAGAAACGGATTTAGGAGAAATGCTCAAACAGGGAGAAATTGATGCGCTGATTGCTGCGGATGTACCCAAGTGCGTGCTGGAAAAGTCGCCGAAGGTCGCCCATCTGTTTGAAGACTATGAGGCGATCGAGCGTGCCTATTACCAGCGCACGGGTATTTTTCCAATCATGCACGTGGTCGTCGTTCGCAAGGAACTGGCTTTGGAGCGGCCCGAAATTGTGAAGGCAGTTTACAAAGGCTTCTGCGATGCCAAAGATGCTGTCCGGGAGCAGTATAAAAAGGGCATGATTTTCAACAACATGGCAACC
The DNA here is from genome assembly GCF_034531135.2 of Nostoc sp. CmiVER01. Lineage (NCBI taxonomy): Bacteria > Bacillati > Cyanobacteriota > Cyanophyceae > Nostocales > Nostocaceae > Nostoc > Nostoc sp. CmiVER01. The sequence goes on along the minus strand of NZ_JAVRBU020000030.1, from coordinate 14,872 downwards.
ATGATGCCTTGGTTCAGCAAACTTGTAGACGAGGATCGCACCCTGCTGGGTGACGACTGGTGGCCCTACGGTCTGGAGGCGAACCGCAAGGCTGTTGACACTTTCCTGCGATATCATTTTGAGCAGGGCTTGTCAAAGCGGCGGCTCACTTGCGAGGACATTTTTGTACCCGAGCTTCTCGGGACGTGACGCTGGTGACGATCTTAAGAAAATCAGAAGCATCACTTCACTAACTATTAGCCGATCTCCGGGCGTGGAGCAATCAAAGTTCCACGTTCCCTCGCCTGAAAGTCATACCCAGCAATAAATTGGGTATCATTAAGATTTTATTTACGAATCAGCTCTTAGATTAATATTTTTGTAATAATTTCATCTTCCTGGCCAGTTGCAAAATTAGCAAAGCGCTTTGCCAAAGGTGGTATAAGTACTAGCGGATTACTAAATCCAGAGAAAACATGAACGCCTTCCAATTCTGGGATAGCACCAATTAAGGGAAGTTGATTGCTACTAAATGCCACCAAACAATGATGCCAAGTTCCTGGTAAATGCTCTAATGCTGGTAAAATTTGACCAGCACCTTTTCGCAACCATTTTTCGCTTACATCTGAGTTTACCTGAGCTTGAGGATCTGTGAGAACACGGCTAATTTGACCAATGCGAAGGCTACCATCTTGAAACTGAATCGCACCCGCATCTAAAATTGGTGGTACTGGCTCATTACCTGGTTGATTCCACAATTCATCAACTTGAGTAGATTGGGCTTCTAGTTGAAATCGTTGCAGATTAGCTGGCATAACTAAGGTGCGTAACTGCACATCAACAGGTGGGGTTTTAATAATTTCTGCGTGGGTAAAATACAGCTTGACGGGAATACCAGCAGATTTTAGTAGTTGGCGGCTGAGTCCACCTGCACAGATGACAACGTTAATACTGTGGAAAGTTCCAGTAGTTGTTTTTACACCATCTTGCAATATTTGCAATACTTGGGTAATCTGCATTTCACCCCCAGCCCGCTCAAAAGCTTGCATATATGCTTGTGCTGTTTTTTCTGGGTGGATATGACCGTGTTTGACAGTTAAAGCACCAGATATCGCCTCTCTATTTAGCAGTGGTTCCAACTCACAAGCTTCTTGAACACTCAATAAACGGGGTGGAATGGCAAAATGATTATATGATGCAGCCGTTGCTTCTGAGTCGCTATGGGCAGAAATAGTAAGTAATAAATCTAGTTCCCGAAACTGGATATCAGCGTCTAACTCTTGAGATAGGATATGGTAACGCGCGATCGCTTCTTCGCACAATTGCCGAGTGAGTGGTGTAGTACCTGACCAATAAGCAAGTCCACCATAACTATAACGAGTTGCATTTTGTGGTGTAACATCTTGTTCTAGCAAAAGTACAGCAAAACTTTTCTTCGCTAGTTCGTAGGAGAGTGCAGCGCCAGTAATTCCACCACCAACAACAATCCAGTCGTAGGTTTTCATATTTTGCAAATTATAAATAGGTCAACCCTTGCGGGGAATTCAAAATTCAAAATTCAAAATTCAAAATTGAAGACCCCACGGATAAATCCTGGGGCTTGAATTAATGTTGCTTTGCATTTTTTCTTTTCCATAAATAAATTCAGGGGCTTGCATCCTTTTTTTCATTGGTTAAGGTAATTAGTAATTGATAATGACGTTCGCGGACTCGCTAGCGCTACGTTCGCAAAGCGTCTCAAAGAGAGATTACCAAGAAATAAATTATCCAATCTTGTAGAGTGGGCGTCTCGCCCCCCCAAGGCTTGGGGCGGACAAGATGTCCACCCCACAAGAAAAATTGTATGTTTTTTTATTTGTCAATCGCTGAAACAATAATTTGTACTCAGTTATATAGATATTTTAGTAACTAATATTACTAAAATTATGCATAATTTATTTCCGTTAAAACTTGAGAATTATTAATAAAAATTTTCCAACTACTGCTTGATAAGTATAAAACTATACATTATTATCAAAGTATGATCGAGGCGATGTCTACGACGGGCTACGCCAACGCTAAATCCCGCAAAGAAGACAGCGATCGCCCCTATTTAAACCCCAAAATCGATAAAGACGATCGCCAAATCCCGCAAAGAAGACAGCGATCGCCTTTATATAAACCCCAATATCGGAGTATGAATATCATCATGTCACAATTACCAGAATCTGCCCAGTCCAAGTTAAAACAGTTTTTGTCTGGGGAAAATTTAGATACATCCACCAGCCACCAACCAACCAGACAAACATTACCCCGGCGAGAACCGATTAAACATACATTGATTGGTTCTGCCAAAACCGTTACCAGCACCATCCACTATTTACAAGTAATTGGTTATGCCAGCGTTGGGGACTGGAGTCCACTAGTACCTACCGAGAACCCAGATTGGGTAATGAGCATTTTAATCCGCCAGATTCTTATCTAATAACCTAAATGTAGAGACGTTGCACTGCAACGTCTCTTTTCTATTCGATTTACGAAACAGTAGGTGCAGGTTCACCGAGAGCAGAAACCACGCTTTTACGCACATTAGGCTTGCGATCGCTTTTACGAATACCTCCAGCCATCTGATACTCATAGCTATTCTTACCAAATTTATAAGCAATACCACGCAAAATTTGCTCAGAATAATCTGCTAAATCTTGCTCATTTTCAAGGATCTGGGTTAGCAAGACATCAATAGTAGAGAGGGTAGTATTGTATGCTTCTAGAGATTGTCGCAGGGTTTCGATTTTTCCAGTATAATCTTTGACTGACAATCCTTCTCCGACATCTAGACTTGAATTGATAGATTTAACGCTTGCTAGACGTGTTTCAGCTTTGCCAAGAATACGTGAATTACGTTTTGGTCTTGCCATAATTGTTACTTATTTTTTAAATTTACCATAACTCTATAATGGACAATTGTTTCAAAAGTTGTCATACGTAAAATTATTGGTTTTTATTTAAAAACCTAAAATTTAAGTAATTTCCAGCTACTTCTGATAACGTCAGAGCGGAATTTGATCCAGAGTGCGCGAAATACTCAAACGTGAAGGCGGAATTTGATCCAGGGAAAGCGGAATTTGATCCAGAGTGCGCGAAACACTCAAACGTAAAAGCGGAATTTGATCCAGAGTGCGCGAAACACTCAAACGTGAAAGCGGAATTTGATCCAGGGAAGGCAGAATTTGATCCAGAGTGCGCGAAACAGATGTGACTACGGCTATAACAAATTTTTGTGCGAGATTATACTAGTACGCCACGGCGGAAATAGAGCAACCATTTAAAATTCCTAAAAAGCTGATTCCATAATACTTTTGACTTTTGACTTCCGCTTTGCGGTACTAGTTATTTAAAGTTTATAAATAAGACAAAGTAAGAAAAGTGGGAAAAGTAGGATGTTTTACATAAGCTACTGATAATCATGTTTTTATGTTGTAAACTACATAGATATAAAAAGTAACCAGCAAATACACAGGCAAAGTAGCCATTTCAAATAAATAGCGATCGCTAGCATGATGTATTCAATTTTTTGATAATTCATGTAAGAGAGCCATAGCACATTCAATCACACAGTTTGAAAATAACAAAAAGAGTGAAACCAGATGTTAAAAATATTTTCAACAAAGAAACAAGCAACAAAACAAGCACCTACACACACTCAAGAAGATAGTGAATTGTTTACAGAACTAGATGATGCTGATTTATTAGCTATAGTTGGCGGAGATTCAAGTGCAGATGGTGCTGCTATTGGTAGTCCTGGAGTTCTTTCGGGAAACCTTGTTCAAGTACCTGTTCATGTACCCGTTAACGTTTGTGTTGATAGTGTCAATGTAATTGCTCTACTTAACCCAGCTTTCGGCAATACTTGTAAATAAAGTAACCATTTGCACTCTATTGGCTATTACGCTGAAATAGCGATCGCTAGCATGATGTATTCAATTTTTTGATAATTCATGTAAGACAGCCATAGCACACTCAATCACACAGTTTGAAAACAACAAAAAGAGTCAAACCATCATGTTAAAAATATTCTCCACAAAGAAACAAGTAACAAAACAAACGCCTACACTCATTCAACAGGATTTGGAATTGTTTGAAGAACTAGATGATGCTGATTTATTAGCTATAGTTGGCGGAGCAAAAATAGTGGATTTGGAATCACAATTAGAAAAATTGAATCCACAAACAGAAGTGGGTAAAGCGTTGTTGAAATCGTTAGAAGCTTTAGTTAAGGGAGCCGAGTAATTGGCTTACTTAACCCAGCTTTTGGGAATACTTGTGTAAATGCGTAATGATTTGCGCGTGTAAATTCGTAACGATTTACGCTCTATTGACTATTACGATTAAATAGCGATCGCCAGCATTATGTATTCACTTTCTGTTATAAGTTCTTTAGTGGTTGGCAGTGTATTTCTGGTGACTGGTGTTGTCAAAGCACTCGCACCTACAAGATTTATTATTCACATCAGTCATTTGCAGTTATTTCCGCCAAAAGTGAATATAGGTGCAGCGATCGCTTTTACAATTCTAGAGTGCATCCTTGGAATAGCCTTGATTTTGCGTCTGTTTCCCCAATGGCTATTTCTCGGTACAATTGTTTTATTATTACTCCTATCAAGCTTAACTTATTGGAGTACTTCGACCAAACGCACAGATGATTGTGGTTGCTATAACGGTCTAATTGACATCAGTCCTAAACAAAGTTTACTCCTCAATGCTCTCTACATTACTTTGATGGGGTTGGCTTGGTTTTATCCAGTTGCCAATATTTTAACTGTTTCACAACAAGTAACGGCATTATTAATTTCTTTAACAACAAGTTGTCTATTAACTGCTGTTTCATATATATATTTCTGGAAGCAGAAAAAACCTATCCTAAATTTAGAGCCGCTTCAGGTTAATCGTCGTTGGCAACCTCAATGGCTAAAGGAATATCCCAAAAGCTTAACAACCGGAGAAAAACTGGTTGTGTTTTTAATGCCTGGTTGTCCAACGTGCAAAAACTGGTTGAAAGTGCTAAAAGTGGTTCACCAAAGAACTGATTTACCTGATGTAGTGGCAGGAGTTCCCCAAACATCAGAACAAGTTCAAGAATTTGTTCAATCTAATAATATTAACTTTCCGGTAGTGGCAATGAATCCTACTGTCGTGGCACGCTTAACCAATGCTTTTCCAACTGCTGTATTGTTAGAGGACGGTATAATTCGAGAGAAATGGTTAGGAGTGATGCCGCTAGACTTTGTTAAACGCGTTAAACCAAACTTATCTGTTCCTAGCGGCTCATTTTAACTTGTCCTAAGATAAGCGATATGGTAACGTGCGTAGGCGATTACGTTAACGTGAGTTTGACAGCTTTTGAGCAAAACCTACGCAGTATTGATTCGACTTGTGTGTACACCGTAGCCGTGTCGGAGATGGGTTGGGGAGAGGTTCATCGAACTCACGTTACGTTAGCGAGTCCGCGTACTCTGTAAGAGTTGCAAGCTACGCTTTTAGCGTCTTGTAGAGAGCGTCATTACGAATTACCATAAGTTGCTTGTAAACGTTGTAAAAGATATTCTCCCGCAAGGATAGGCGGATAAATAGGCGATTGTTCTTTCTGGCAACTTTCTAGACAAACTATTTCTGTCTCATCATTAGGATGACAGAAAAAAGCTATAGAATAACGCGACTGGTTTACCTTGTTATCGCTGGGAATCATCACTCGATGCTTGGTTGAGCAAAATATATCATTTGTCCACCGTTGCATTAAATCGCCAGTATTAACTACCACAGTATCAGAAATCGCAGGTGCAGCAATCCATTCTTTAGATGCTGTTTGTACTTCCAACCCGCCAACGTCATCTTGGAAAAGTAAAGTAATACTGCCATAATCGGAATGCTCACCAGCACGCACCTGTCCGGGTTTGGGTGGTGTCTGCAATGGGGGATAGTGGAGCGATCGCAAGGTATGATTTTGTTGATTGTGTCTTGTGATAAAAAAATCTTCTGGCAATTCCAACGCCAAAGCATAAGCTTGTAACACTGTGTTAGCAAGTTCTGTGCAACTATCATAAAAGCCAAGAATAGAAGCATCTATCTCCATAGCCGCTTGTTTGTTTACATTAAATGCCTCTTTCAAGTCGCCTGGTTTGTTGGGGTCAAGACGTTCTCTCTCAAGACCAACATATCCTGTATTATTAAACTCATTACTCCAAGCTTGCTTTTGCTTAACTTCTAAGGATAAATTAAAAAAATATTTACTGTAACTGAATACTTGCTTTATTAAGTCTTTTGATATTCCTGAATTATGCAAGTACATGAAGCCAATTTCATGGCAAGCTTGATAGATTTGTTTGATGATATTTTGCCGAGTTGTTATGTTGCCATTGCTAAAGGCAGTTAAATCTATTATTGGAATTGTAACCATTTATTATATATAAATATAAATAGAAAGTTTGTGTTTTTGTTTTGTTAACAGTAGTATACCTAATACTTAAGTACGAAATTTTATAATGACTCTTGCTCCTTGGCGAAGCGCGATCGCTCATGCACTCCATCGCAACCGCAGCCTTATTTATGCCCGTTACCTGCAACTAGCAACCGTGCAGCCGAACGGTCGTCCTGCTAATCGTACCCTAGTCTTTCGTGGCTTTCTAGAAGATACAAACCAGCTAAAATTTATTACCGATACTCGTAGCGCTAAAGCCGACCAAATACAGCAACAACCTTGGGCAGAAGTTTGCTGGTACTTCCCCAATACACGCGAACAATTCCGCATCACTGGCTGTTTGACCCTGGTAAGCGGTGATGATTCTCATCAGGATTTAAAGCTAGCCCGCATTTCCATTTGGCAAGAATTGAGTGATGCTGCACGTTTACAGTTTGCTTGGCCGCATCCTGGTAAATCCAGAGTTGAAAACCCAGAAGCTTTTGCACCACCAGCACCCGACCTCGTGCAGCCATTGCCTAATTTTTGCCTACTGCTACTCGACCCACTCCAGGTAGACCACTTAGAATTACGCGGCGAACCGCAAAATAGAAAGTTTTATCGCCGCGATGAAAATCAGGAATGGTTTTGTGAAGAAATTAATCCTTAATTTTTTGAAAGGGGAGTAGGGAGTAGGGAGTAGGAGAGGCAGGGGAAGCAGGGGAAGAAATAAGCAATGCCCCATTTCTTATTCCCCATTCCCCATTCCCTAAATGCCAGCACCATCTAGAAATTGCTGGATAGTCTTATCTTTGAGGTTACACCAGCGAGTATCGTGGGTTAGCTCATCCTCTTTGGTGGCTAAACAACCCACTAAAACAGGAGTATTTTCTGAAGAATTGCTGCGCTGAAGAGTTTGTATTTGTTCTTCCAACGCCTCAATTCTGTCAACTAAAGCACGAATTACTTGGGCTTCTGAATCTGGTAAGTTATTGTGTTCAAGAGGTGCAACCCGAACTCCAGAACGATACATAATGCGCCCAGGCACACCTACCACAGTACAGTCTGAAGGGACATCCCTTAGAACAACAGACCCAGCGCCAATACGGACATTATTACCAATTTGGATATTGCCCAGTACCTTAGCTCCAGCCCCAACTACGACATTTTCACCTACAGTTGGATGGCGCTTACCACATTCTTTACCAGTACCCCCAAGGGTGACACCTTGATAAATTAGGGCATAGTCTCCCACGATCGCAGTTTCACCAATTACTACACCCATCCCGTGGTCAATAAACACACTTTTTCCAATTGTTGCACCAGGGTGGATTTCAATTCCAGTCAAAAACCGAGCCAGGTGAGAAATCAAGCGAGGAAAAAAGGGAAGACCAACAGTGTACAACCAGTGAGCCAGCCTATGGAATAGCAGGGCTTGCAAACCAGGGTAACAAAATAAAACTTCCAACCAGTTACGAGCAGCTGGGTCACGTTCAAATATGATACGAAAGTCAGCACGCAGTATAGATAGCACGAGATAGCACCCTCGGAAAGCACAACAAGCTACTCTCCCATATTATCCTCTCAGACGTTACACCTCAAAATTGGGAATTGGGAATTGGGCATTGGGCATTGCTTATTTCTCCCCCTGCCTCCCCTGCTCCCTCATCCCCACTCCTCACTTCACTACTGCTCTACTTTCAGGGTGTAATCGCGCTTGGCTCCAGGATTAAATGTACCCACCCAAATCCGATACGTGCCTCTTTTCCAGTTGCGATCGCTAACGCTAGCATCTTTACTTTTACCAGTGTCATCGCCGCACCGAATTGTAGTCTGGTCTGGCCCTTTAATCAATAAAGTGGTGTCATTGCCGTTGCTATCGACTTGTATTGTCATCTGGGGAAAGTCTTTTTCCAAAACCATAATATGATCTGGATTAGGATCAGCAAAACCAATACATGGTTTTTGATCGCGATCGCGGTTACTTATGGCAGACAATGAGTAAGAACCACCTGTAAACCCCTGCACTGTTTCTGGTACTGGATTAGAGTTTGTTGACAGGGTAAAAGTACCAAAATTCGCTGTCTGTGCTATTACAGGCGTAGCTGTGATGGCGGAAATTATAGCCAACAACCAGCCGCCGCTAAAGTTAAGTCGGGGGCGACAGTATTTCATAGTAGCCCTCCAACAGGCTCTTAAATTAGTAATGATATATACATATTCTAATGAAAAAATTACAGGGAAATTTCAGTTGGTTGTGCCACATTAAAATGTGCCACAATTGAGTGTTTTTCAAGCAGACAGCTAATTGCTAGGCTGTTTCTTCATATAAACGAGCATAGATTATCAAAAAACGGTTTCCCTAAAACTTCTACTAGTTTGAGAATCGGTACTTGACGTTCTAACAAATTCTGGCTTTTTGTCTAGTTAAGATATATACAGTATTGATTTTGTAACGGAATCTCACCAATACTACCTTTTAAATTGGGATGTTTATAAAATACAAATAATAAATAGTACATAAAATCTCCGTAAATATCATGGGATAAGAAAATGCAGAAGGTTAAAAATTATCTGACCTTCTGCACTTTGAACTTTTATGAAAATCTCATGAGTTATTGAGTTGGAAGAAAACGCCACCTTTGAGCGCTCCTGTGTCAGTTCCATAACTGCTAACTGTGAGCGATCGCAGATTATCAAAAAACGGTTTCCCTAAAACTTCTACTAGTTTAAGAATCGGTACTTGACGCTCTAACAAATTATGGCTCTTTGTCCAGTCAAGATATATATAGCCTTGATTTGGTAATGGAATCGCAGCAATACTATCTTTGAAATTGGGATTGTGAATTAAGGAATTATCCTTGGCTGTGAGAATTTCATCCATCGTTTCTAGATCAGAGGTGAAAATTTCGTAATTTCCTAAAGTTGTATGCAATCCTCGCACTTTTGTTTCAATACTGAAGGATGTTCCCTCTTTAACATCACTTTTTTTTGTAGCTGTAGTTAACTCTGTCCAAGCAGAGATTTTTTGCTTGGACAGAGTTAAGAGATTAATACTGAGTCCATTGGATGAAGCGATCGCATCTAATCGAGCAACACCTTTATCCACACTCTCGGATTTTTCCACCGCAAAAATCCAATGAGGGATTGTTTGCTCTTTCCCAGGTAACAATGCGATCGCATATTCTCCTTGTACCCAGCTAAAAATATCCTCTGGTAAGTTTATACCCCAGCGTTTTTGAACATCCGCCAAAGGTTTTGCGAACCGAGAAACTACATCTTCCTCAGAACCATATATAGTAGCTGTTGCTTGTCTCCAAAGTTTGGCTAAATCACTGTTACCCAAATTATTTAAATTTGAGCCAGAAATTGCCAAACCTGCGGACGCTGGAACATACTGCAATGCTCCCACAGGTTTAGATAGTGGTGAAGATGGGGAAACAATTTCTGATGAAGTTAAAAAGCTGGTTTCTGCAAGCAAACCTTTGGGATTTAACGCCAAGGAAATAATTTCGCTGTTATATGTTTGTTCTGGAAATTCTAAACCTTGCCATTTTGCCACGATGGGAAGATTTAAGAAAGCTACAGCTAAACCCCCTTTAGAAAATTGTTTTGTTGCTTTTTGGTATTCGGGGGAGCTAGTCAAATTCAGATCGGGCGCTTGGACATTATTAATGGCATCTCGCAACACTTTCGGATCGTTGGCAAACAACACAAAGCCTTCACCAACAACAGCACCTGCAAGCAAGTCCTGCTCTGGTTGAGAATTGTCAGAAATCAGCTTTACACCTTTGTATTGTTCAACAGCTAAGTTTGCCCCACCTAACGCCCGTTTGGAAAACAACAATTCGACAAACTCGCGGCTTTTCTGTGGTTGCTTGGTTGCTAGTGCCAGCAAATACCCTGGCTGCTGTCCGTTTTCTCGATCGCGATCAATATCTAAAGTGGTGACAGCTAGGGTAATTTCATCCCCTAACCAAGGTTGAACGTCTTCTTTGTAATCTATGCCACTCTTGGCGAATAAACTGGTTTTAAGTTTAGATAGTTCTCCTTCACCCTCTAATGCCTGCAAACGGTCAGGATTCACCAGTAATGAAACCATTGCTGGGGAAAGTTTCGACACAAAGATGGCTGCATTAGGCCCAGAGGTAGAAGCAGTGAGGTTAGCCGGATTTTTGGCGGAAAACCAGTAAAAGCCAGCGATCGCAATTACTAGCAGTGCGATCGCACCAGCTACGATAAAACCAATAAATGAGCGTTGCCTATTCACATTAAACCTTTAAAAAGACGGTTTACAGCCATTTAAGCAGAAAGCCTACCAGAATCTATCAGCCTTCTTGAGAATGGATACTCATGCAAAGGCAGAGATTTTCTGTCACCATAAATAGGATTACGACTATTTATAGGGAATTCTTTTAGTCAACCCATGAACCAGATTAGTGTACAAGAACTGGCACAACGTCTTTCTTCTGGTGATACAAGTATTCAGCTAGTAGATGTACGCGAACCACAAGAATTAGAAATTGCTAGCATTGAGGGCTTTGTCAACCTACCCTTAAGTCAATTTCCCGAATGGGGAGATCAAGTCCCTACCCTCTTCAATCCTCAAGCTGAAACCCTTGTACTATGCCACCACGGTATCCGCTCTGCTCAGATGTGCCAGTGGTTAATTGCTCAAGGTTTTACAAATGTGCAAAATATATCGGGTGGTATTGATGCTTATTCCGTTTTAGTAGACCATTCAATTCCCCAGTATTAGCTTATGTCTAGGTGCATTACTTAGATGGAAGAATAAATAACTTCCATCTAGCTTTTGCTATGCTAAAAATAGCAGTAAATAAACTTAGGGGCTTGCCAGGAAAGCTTATAACTTTCTCCACTGGCTAAATATTTACGAAACTTTTCGACCCCAATCTTAGCTGCGATCGCCGCAAAAATACGTATACAATAATACTTTTCTAAGTGTAGAATTATGCAAAAATAAGCCAGAAAAGGATGTTGTAAATTCAAACTCTCAGCTTTTGCTACAAAGATCCATTAAAAGAATGGTGTACATGAACCTTAAGATTAACAATCGCAATATAATTGTATAATTTGTTATCTTAATAAATTATTAATATTCTTTTTTTTCAATCAAACCAAAAAATTTTTCGATTAAAATTTGCCTCTAGCAAAACATACCCTATGGAAGTCCAGTTAACAAATCGACAACAGCATATACTTTGGGCAACGGTACGTCATTACATTGCTACAGCAGAGCCTGTTGGTTCAAAAGCTTTGGTCGAGGAGTACAACCTGGGTGTAAGTTCAGCCACAATTCGCAATGTGATGGGCGTTTTAGAAAAATCCGGGTTACTCTACCAACCACACGCCTCTGCTGGACGTGTACCTTCAGATTCAGGTTATCGCATTTATGTTGACCAGCTAATTACACCGTCAGAAAGTTTAGGACGAGAAGTAGAGGTAGCATTACAAAAGCGCCTCCAGTGGGAAGAGTGGAGTTTAGAAACCCTACTGCAAGGAGCCGCACAAATTTTAGCCACCTTAAGTGGTTGCATTAGCTTGATTACTATGCCGCAAACTACAACAGCATTATTGCGACATCTGCAATTAGTGCAAATTGAAGCAGGGCGGATCATGTTAATTGTAGTTACTGATAATTATGAGACACATTCCAAGTTGATGGATTTGCCACCAATATCAGAAGAAACACAACGAGATTCAGAGGTAATTGATCGCGAGTTACAAATTGTTTCTAACTTTTTGAATACCCACCTGCGAGGCCGAAGTCTGTTGGAATTAGCCAACCTCAACTGGAGCGAACTAGATCAGGAATTCCAACGCTATGGGGAATTTTTGAAAAATTCAGTTGCGGAATTGACTCGTCGCACTCATGCGCCGACTGCAACCCAAATTATGGTTCGGGGTGTGTCAGAAGTTTTGCGCCAGCCAGAATTTTCCCAGTTACAGCAGGTACAAACAATTATCCATCTGCTGGAAGAAGAACAAGATCAACTATGGCGATTAATATTTGAGGAACCAGAGCTTGAGGATGTGGCTAAGTCAAAGGTAACGGTTCGCATCGGTGCAGAAAATCTTCTAGAACCGATACGCACCTGCACCTTGATTTCTTCTACCTATCGCCGAGGTTCAATACCAGTCGGAAGTGTGGGAGTTTTAGGCCCAACGCGTCTAGATTATGAAAGTGCGATCGCAGTAGTAGCATCTGCTGCTGATTACCTCTCAGAAGCTTTCAGTTATTTCAATCCTTAATAGAGACAACCTGCTACGGGTTTAGACAAAAGAACAATACCATAGCAGGTAGATCAGCCGAATTTATAGTGGCAAAATCAATAATTAATACCTTTTAACTCTTTCATGGTTAGAAAAATTGCCTTTGGCCTGCTGTGGTTGGGATTCACTACCTATGCTTTTTTCCTCGCTCCGCCTGAGCAACCTGGTACATTCGAGTTAATTAAAAATCTTTCTACTGGCCAATGGCAAGGCATTAACCCATTAGTCATAGCACTATTCAACCTCATGGGCATCTGGCCTATGATCTACAGCGCAGTAGTATTTATTGATGGTAGAGGACAAAAAATATTTGCTTGGCCATTTGCTACTGCCTCTTTCGGAGTCGGGGCATTTGCCTTATTACCCTATTTAGCCCTTAAAGAACCAAATAATAAGTTTGTTGGTAAAAAGAATGCCTTGCTGAAGCTGCTAGATTCTCGTGTGACTGGGGTTGTCTTGACGGTAGCCACGGTTCTTCTTGTTGTTTATGGTTTAACAGGAGGAGATTGGAGTAATTTTGTGCAACAGTGGCAAACTAACCGCTTCATCAATGTGATGAGTTTAGATTTCTGTCTACTTTGCCTATTATTTCCAGCTTTGCTAGGGGATGATATGGCGCGTCGTGGTTGGAAAAATCCACAGATGTTTTGGTTAATAGCGTTGATACCGCTATTTGGGCCATTGATTTATTTGTGTGTGCGTCCACCTCTACCAGAAGTGGGTGTAGAGGCGATACCCAGTCAGCAGCCATCTGTAAATTAAAGCAATTTTTAATTCATAATTTCAAAACAGTTTCAGTTAGGGTCTAAATCCTCAACTGAAACAAAAATCATGTATAGATTTACCACTATTTTTAAGCAAACTCAAGGCAGCGTTCTACAAAAAGGAGGATTTAGAGGCAAAAAATACCAATTATAAATTAGTAATTATGTTAAATGCACACCATCTAAAGATGATGAATAGAAAAGTTGCATTGTGGTTACTATGGGTTGGATTTATTGCTTATATTTTACTGTTAGCCCCGCCCCTGCATTTACAGGAAACCCTAACTCTGTTGAAAAATATATTTACTCTTCAGTGGCTTGCGATAAATCCAATTATCCTTTCCTTGTTTTCTCTAGTGGGCATCTGGCTATTAATTTACAGTGGTTTGTTGTTCATTGATGGCAGAATGCAAAGGATTTCTTTTTGGCCTTTTGCCTTGGCATCAGTAGCATCAGGAGTGCTTGGTCTGTTACCATATTTGGCTTTGCGTGAATCAAATCAAGAATTTTCTGGGCAAAAGGATGCTTTTTTACGGCTGCTAGATTCTCGTTTTTTTGGGATTGTTTTGAGTTTAAGCACTGCTGGCTTACTTGCCTATGCCTTTATATTAGGTGACTGGGGAGATTTTGTGCAGCAGTTTGAAGGCGATCGCTTTCTTAATGGCATGAGTTTGGCATTTTGCCTTTTTTGTCTTCTATTCCCCACAATCCTTGGCGATGATATCACTCGTCGCCACTGGAATAATCCCCAGGTGTTTTGGACAGCAGCCTTAGTCCCGCTATTAGGCCCGCTTGTTTATCTTTGCTTGCGCCCGCCCCTACCATCAACTATTCGTGAAGAATCGTTAATACCTAATCGGTAATAGATTTCTTTTATTGATCGCCAGGGTTTAATGCCAAGAGGAAGTATGGGAGTTTTGGGGACAAAGCACCTAGATGAGAAAACTGCTTAGGGTAGCCGTCGTAGATATTGCTCTTATCGCTACTGTTGATTACGCAGAACCTCACTTTTTTCAGTGAGTTGGGGATTTTCCATTTTGGGTGCGTAAATCCTAAGAGAAAATTTTTTCTCAAAGTACTTTACAAAACGCAATAAATTCTTTAAGATATGTAACAGGTAGTCAAAGCTACCTAATTCATTCACAAATAATCGCATTCATAAAACAATGACAACAACCTTACAACGTCGCGAAAGCGCCAACGTATGGGATCGGTTTTGCGAGTGGATCACCAGCACCAACAACCGTATTTACATCGGTTGGTTCGGCGTAGTAATGATCCCCACCCTGCTAGCCGCCACCGCTTGCTTCGTAATCGCCTTCATCGCCGCACCTCCAGTAGACATCGATGGCATCCGTGAACCAGTAGCAGGTTCTTTGATCTACGGAAACAACATCATCTC